>CAZVIY010000096.1:0-1540 GCA_964627425.1 uncultured Gemmatimonadota bacterium | reverse complement strand
GGATGTCGTGGAGCCGGGCGGCGTAGACGTGGCTGGCGGTGACGTGGCCGTCGGACCGATCGGCGATCTCGATGGCCCGATCCACGGCCCAGTCGGAGTGCTGGGAGTTGTCCACGGGGACGAGGAGCTCGCGGTACATCGACACCTCGAAGCCTGAATGATCGAAGCTGTAGAGCTTCTCGCCGGACGGGGACGGCACGGGCCGAGACCCCACGGCAGACGGACGACGGTTCCCGAACTCGAAGACGCTGAGATCTATGGAGGGACGGGCCGCTGCCGGCCCGTCGTCGTCGGCTTCTTGATGCCTTCAGCGCTCCCCGGAGGGAGAGCGAGGCACGAAAAACGGATCCGACCGCGCAGGGTCAGATCCATCGCTAAGTTCAACTCTGTCGCGAAGGTATATACGGGACCCTGTCGCGCGAGTCAAAGAGTCCCGTCCGGTCACGGCGCCACGACCTCCCCGTCCTCGTCCCGGGCGGTGATGGCGTCCACCGGACAGGCCCGGCAGGCGCGGAGAAGGGTCTCCCGATCCACGTCCTCGGGCGCCGTGAACTCGGCCAGGTCCTCGTCGTTGAGCCGGAAGGACCCGGACGAGACGTCCACGCAGTCGCCGAACCCGACGCAGAGGTCCGGATCGATCTCCACCGTGAGCCCGTGGACCCGGCGGCGGTAGCGACCGTCCGGGGCGGCGTCGGGATCCTCCGGGGCGTCCGGGGCGTCGCTCACATGCCCTCCAGGCCGAGGTCGCTGCGGGCCCGGTCCATGATCTCCGGCGTGATCTCCCGGATCTCCCGCTCCTTCGCCCAGTCGGTGTAGATCCGCCGGACCATCCCCCGGACGAAGCTGGGCACGCGCTGGAGGCGATCCACGGCCTCGGGAGTCCATTCCACGCTCCCGGAGCGATCCGGTGTCGAGCCCCCGGTCGGCGCGGATCCGCTGCCGCCGCCGGTCCCGTCGCCGGCCGGGTCGGAGGACGCCTCCGCCGGGTCGGGGGGGGGATCGTCGTCGAAGGCGTCGTCCCGGCCGGTGGCCACCCCGGTCCGGGTGGATTCCATGGGCCGGGAGTCCACCGTGCGTCCCCCGATCTTCACGCCCAGGGAGGAGACGAGCTGGGTCTCCATGGGGTTGGTGAGCAGGCCGGTGGCCCGCCCGCAGGAAGGGCACTCGAAGACCGCCGCCAGGGTGCCGTCGCCCGGCACCTCGCGGTCGGCGAACTCCATCCGCTCGTCGCACTCCACGCACAGGAACTTCATGGATCCCCCTCGAGTGAGTCGCCGCCCGCTCCTCCCGGGCCCGTCCGCTCCTCCAGCCCGCGGGCCAGCTCCGCCAGGACCCGGCCGGCCTCGGTCTCCCGGAGGAGCTCCCGGACCCGCCCCCGGTCGGCCAGACCCGCGGCCCGGGGGTCGAAGGGCACCCGGCCCAGGAGCGGGAGGCCGAACCGGTCGGCCAGCTCCGATCCGGCCTCCCCCGGGAACAGCTCGCCCCGTTCTCCGCAGTCGGAGCAGACGTACCCCGCCATGTTCTCCACCACGCCGGCCAG
>CAZVIY010000095.1:0-1684 GCA_964627425.1 uncultured Gemmatimonadota bacterium | reverse complement strand
CGCTACGAGGTCAGCTCGTCGTAGGTCTCCGCCAGCAGCTCGCGGACCCGCCGGACGTCCTCCTCGCGGGTGAGGGGCCCGCCGACGGCCAGGCGGAGGACCCGGGAGCCGGAGAGCTCGGTGTGGGAGAGGAAGGCGTCGCCGGAGGCGTTCACCGCGTCCATCAGCCGGCGGTTGAGCTCGTTGGCGGCCAGCTCGTCGACGCCCTCGTCCCGGTCGAGCGGCCGGGCGCTTGGCTTCTCGGGCGCCCCGTCCCCCCCGTCTCCGCTCGCGGCGCGCTCCTCCGCGCCGGGCGGCCCGCTCCCGTCCGCCTCCTCCAGCTCGTCCACGGTGGAGGCGTAACGGTCGTGTCCGCTCCGGGGCGTCCCCTCCACGCTCTCGGGCGGGAGCGCCCGGAAGCACACGGTGGAGAAGGAGGGCGGGGCGGCCAGCTCGAAGCGCGGATCCGCCTCCATCTCCTCGGCGAAGCCCCGGGCCCAGCGGACGTGGCGTCGGAGCATGGAGCGGAGGCCGTCCGCCCCGTGCCAGCGGATCAGGAACCAGAGCTTCAGGGCCCGGAAGCGGCGGCCCAGCGGGAGGCCGAAGTCCATCAGGTCGGTGCGGGCGCCCTCGTCGCTCTCCAGGTACTCGGGCGTCAGGGCCAGCGACTGGCGCATCGCGTCCCGGTCCCGGAAGAGCAGGACCGAGCAGTCCAGGGGGGTGGCCATCCACTTGTGGGGGTTGAGCACCACCGAGTCGGCCCGCTCCCAGCCGGCGAAGCGCTCCCGCAGCTCCGGCACCATGGCGGCCGGGCCGGCGTAGGCGGCGTCCACGTGGAGCCAGACGTCGTGCTCCTCGCAGACGTCGGCGATCTCGTCCACCGGGTCGACGGCGGCGGTGGAGGTGGTCCCCACGGTGGCGCAGACCATCACCGGCATCCGGCCGGCCTCCCGGTCCTCGCGAAGCCGCTCGTCCAGCGCCTCCGGGTCCATCCGCCACCGGTCGTCGGCCAGCACTTTCCGGACGCCGTCCCGGCCCAGGCCGGCCGCGACGGCGGCCTTCTCCAGCGACGAGTGCGCCTGCTCGGAGACGTAGAGGAGGAAAAGCGGAAGGTCGGTGCGGCCGGCCAGCCCGCGGCGCCGGACCTCGAGGTCGGTGGCCTCCCGGGCGGCCAGCAGGGCGGTGAACGAGCTGGTGGAGGCGGTGTCGAGGATCACGCCCTCGAACTCCGGCGGCAGGCCCACCAGGTCCCGCACCCAGCCGGTCATCCGCTCCTCCATCTCCGTGGCGGCGGGCGCGGTCCGCCAGAGCATGGCGTTCTGGTTCAGGGCGGCCGCCAGGAACTCCGCCAGGACGGCCGGGGCGGAGGCGGAGCTCGGGAAGTAGGCGAAGAAGCGGGGGTGGTTCCAGTGGGTGAGGCCCGGCTCGACCACCTCGTCCATGTCGGCGAGGATCGCCTCGAAGGGCTCGCCCTCCTCGGGGGGCTCCTCCGGGATCCGGGCCGCCACGTCCCCGGGATCCACCCGGGCCTTGACCGGCTTCCGATCCACCTCCTCGCGGTACCGCGCCACCCACTCGGCCGCGCGGCGGGCGGCGTCGCGGAACTCGTCGGGCGTCATCTCCATCGGACGGTCCTCGCTCTCGGGGGTCGGCGGCTCGGAGGGTCGTGGGCTGTACTCGCGGACCGGCTCAGCGGTCGGGGGCG
>CAZVIY010000094.1:0-1722 GCA_964627425.1 uncultured Gemmatimonadota bacterium | reverse complement strand
ATCCGCGAGGGCGGCCGCACCGTGGGCGCCGGCGTCGTCACCGAGATCCTGGATTAAGATGCGCGACCAGATCACGCTCGAGTGCGAGCAGTGCCACGAGCGGAACTACACCACGACGAAGAACAAGCGGAAACATCCGCAGCGGGTCGAGTACAAGAAATACTGTCCACGCTGCGACGAGCACACCGCCCATAAAGAGACGCGCTGATCTACGGCGCGGAGCACGACGGTCAGCGAGCTCCCGATCCATGGAGGACGGGAGCCGTGTGCCGTCTGGCTTCCCGGCAGACCATCGAGCCGGGACCGGCACCGAGAGAGGTGGAGGGAGAGTAGGTCACGCATGACCGCCATCGCACAGCTCCGGCAGTTCGTGGAGAACGTCCAGGTGGAGATGAGGAAGGTCACCTGGCCGGATCAGGACCAGCTCAGGAACGCCACCATCGTGATCCTGGCGTTCACCATCATCACGGCGGCGATCATCGGTGCCATGGACGCGGTGTTCTCCTTCCTCATCCGAATGATCGTGGGGGCCTTCAGTGGCTGACGTGAAGACCGAGGGGGGCGGGGAGGCCGGCGGGGCGGAGTCCGGTGCCGATGTCGAGCATCTCCCGGGGGTGAGCTGGTACGCCCTCCAGACGTACTCGGGGCACGAGAACAAGGTGAAGAAGCTCATCGAGCAGAAGATGGAGGAGGGGGGCCCCGGAGATCCGGAGGACCGCCTCATCCATCAGGTGATCGTTCCCACCCAGGAGGTCGTGGAGATCAAGGGCGGGAAGAAGGTCACCAAGGAGAAGCGGCTCTACCCGGGATACGTCCTGGTGCAGATGGTCTTCAACCAGGAGACGCGGCACCTCATCAACGGGATCCAGGGCGTGATCCGTTTCGTGGGCGGGGGTGAGTCGGAACCTCAGCCCCTCAAGCGCTCGGAGATCAACAAGATCCTGGGCGTGAGCGAGGAGATGGAGGAGGAAGGGCCGAAGGAGGAGATCCCCTTCCACCAGGGCCAGGCGGTGGAGATCATCGAGGGCCCCTTCAGCGACTTCAGCGGCACCGTGCAGGAGGTGTTCCCGGACAAGGGCAAGGTCCGGGTGGAGGTCAGCCTCTTCGGTCGGCCGACGTCGGTGGAGCTCGATTACACGCAGCTCGAAGGATACTGACCAGGACGGGGAGCGATGGCGAACAAGAAGCAGATCGGGTTCATAAAGCTGCAGATCCCGGCCGGACAGGCGAACCCGGCGCCGCCCGTGGGGCCCGCCCTCGGCCAGCACGGCGTGAACATCATGGAGTTCTGCAAGCAGTTCAACGAGCGGACCAAGGCGGACGCCGGGACGCTGATCCCGGTGGAGATCACGGTCTACGCCGACCGGAGCTTCACCTTCATCACGAAGACGCCGCCGGCGGCCGAGCTCCTGAAGGACGCCGCCGGGATCGAGACGGGATCGGGAGAGCCGAACCGCGACAAGGTCGGCACGGTGACCCGTGACGACCTCCGGAGCATCGCGCGGATCAAGATGGAGGACCTGAACGCACGGGACGAAGAGGCGGCCATGCGGATGATCGCCGGCACCGCCCGGTCCATGGGCCTCGAGGTCGAGGGGATGACTCAGGAGGTCGAGGGCATGGCCCAGGAGGTCGAGGGCTGATGGGCGGAAAGAGATACCGGACCGCGCGCCGGGCCATCCGGGGCGAGGGCGACGAGGACGTGGACCTGCTGGAGCCCCG
>CAZVIY010000093.1:0-1743 GCA_964627425.1 uncultured Gemmatimonadota bacterium | reverse complement strand
CATGGACTACCGACGCCTCGGAGAGACGGGCCTTCGCGTGAGCGAGATCGGGATCGGCTCCTGGCTCACCTACGGCGGAAAGGTGGACCGGGAGACGGCCCACGCCTGCCTGGACCGGGCGCGCGAGCTGGGTGTGAACTTCTTCGACACCGCCAACGTCTACGCCGGCGGCGAGGCGGAGCGGGTGCTGGGGGAGTGGCTGGAGGACGTGCCCCAGGACGAGGTCGTCGTGGCCACCAAGGTCTACTTCCCCATGGGGGAGGGCCCGAACCAGCGGGGACTCTCCCGGAAGCACGTCATGGAGCAGTGCCACGCCTCCCTCCGCCGCCTGGGGCTGGACTACGTGGACCTCTACCAGTGCCACCGGTACGACGACTCCGTCCCGCTGGAAGAGACACTCCGGGCCCTGGAGGACCTGGTCGCCCAGGGGAAGGTGCTCTACACGGGCGTCTCCGAGTGGTCCGCCGACCAGATCGGCGACGCCCTCCGTCTCCAGGAGGCGCGCGGTTGGGCCCGCCTGGCCAGCAACCAGCCCCAGTACTCGCTCCTGGCCCGTCACATCGAGGACGCCGTGCTCCCCCTCTGCGTCGAGGAGGGGGTGGGCCAGGTGGTCTTCAGCCCGCTGGGGGGCGGCGTCCTCACGGGGAAGTACGAGCCGGGAGAGCCCCCGCCGGAGGGGAGCCGGGGCGACGATCCCCACACCCGGCGGTTCATCGAGTCGGCGCTCCGGGACGAGGTGCTGGAGGCCGTGAAGCGCCTCGAGGCGGAGGTGGCCGAGCCCCTGGGGATCAGCGTGGCCCAGCTCTCCCTGGCGTGGATCCTCGACCAGCCGGGCATCAGCTCGGCCATCGTGGGGGCCACCTCGCCGGACCACGTGGAGGAGAACGTGGCCGCCGCCGACGTGGAGCTCCCGGAGGAGGCCCTGGAGCGGATCGAGGAGATCATGGGGCCCTACCGGGCGGTGAAGTAGTGGCCTCCGGATCCGGCTCGGGCTCCGGCTCCGTCTCCGGTGCCGGCGAGCGGTCGGAGGCCTCGCCCCCCGCCGAGCGGGTGCTCCACACCGAGCGGGTGACGGGATCTCCCTCGCCCGGCCGTTGGCTCTACGTCCTCCACGGGATCTACGGCGCCGGGCGGAACTGGCGGTCGGTGGCCTCCCGAGTGGCCGACCGGCGGCCGGACTGGGGCGTGCTCCTTGTGGACCTGAGGCACCACGGCGACTCCCCCCGTCTCCCGCCTCCCCAGACGGTGGAGGCGTGTGCCGGGGACGTGACCGGGCTGGTGGCCGGGCCGGGCGAGGAGGAGGCGGCGGAATCCCCGCCGGGGGCGATCCTCGGGCACTCCTTCGGGGGGAAGGTGGCGCTGCTGGCCATGGAGCTGCTGGGGGACGGGAGTGGCCGGGAGGTGGACGGGGACCCGGCACCGGCGGGAAGGCGGCAGGCCTGGGTCGTGGACTCGCCCCCCGGGACGCGGGAGCCCGGCGGCGCCGCGGTGGAGATGCTCCGGGTCGTCCGTGAGCATTCGGGCCCTTTCGCCGATCGGGACGTGGCGGTCCGGGCTCTGGCGGGGGAGGGGATCGCCCGTCCGGTGGCCCGGTGGATGACCACGAACCTGGAGCGACGGGACGACGGCGCCTACCGCTGGCGCCTGGACTGGGACGTCATGGAGCGGCTCCTGGAGAGCTTCTTCGAGACCGACGCCTGGCCCCTGGTGGAGTCGCCGCCGCCCGGCTGGGAGGTGCGGCTG
>CAZVIY010000092.1:0-1749 GCA_964627425.1 uncultured Gemmatimonadota bacterium | reverse complement strand
CCGGACGGCCCGGCACGCCGGCGATGGCCGCGATCCGGCCGCTCATGGCGGCGGGTCCGATCTCCCGGGCCTCCAGGGCGTCCAGCCGGTTGGCCTCGAGCCCCTGCTGAGCCGGGGCGGGCGCCGGCGCGGCGAGCGCCAGGGTTCCGAGGAGGCCGGCCAGGACCGTCGTGGCCAGGGCCCCCGGTCCCACGGTCCATCCGGAACGGCGAGCGGCGGTCGGCGAGGAACGATCAACCATGGGAGGGCTCCTTCTGAGGGGATTCATCACGTCCCGGTCCGAGGAGGGGCGGCGGGGCCGCCTCTCCGGCCGCATCCAGCAACGTGCGTGCGGCCACGGGCCAAAAAGGCGATATGGCCGGCCCGCGTCAACCGGCCCGCGTCAACCGGCCGGGGTCTCCGGGCCGCTGAGGGAGTCCAGGAACTCCCGGACGATGGCGTGGGTGAGGCCCCACACCGTGTGCGGGCCCAGCTCGATGGTCGGGAATCGGCGCCTCCCCCCGGCCCGGTCCAGCACCAGCTCCGAGCGCCGGCCGGCGTCGGCCAGCGCGGCCAGGGGGACCCAGAAGCCGTCGTCCACTTCGTGGTTGAACGACAGGTCTCCCCGCCCGCGCCACCGGGCCACGAAGGGCCGGATGGCCAGGTCCGGCAGGCGGGCGCTCCGGGGGTGCAGGTCGCTGAGCCTCCCCAGCACGTCGTCCCGGGCCACCTCCAGCCCCGTCTCCTCGGCCGTCTCCCGGAGGGCCGTGGCCAGCAGGTCCCGGTCGCCGGCCTCCCGCTTTCCGCCGGGAAGGGCCACGTGGCCGGCCCACGGATCGCCCTCCACCCGGGTCCGGAGGATCAGGAGCGCGTGCACGCCCCGCCAGCGGGCGGGGAGGGAGGTGGTCGGGGAGTCGGTCCCGGATTCGTCCTGCCCCGGCTCCGGCGGGATCTGCGGCTCAGCCGGCGGCCCCAGCTCCCGGAGCGTCCGGAGCCCGGGCGTCCGCTCGGGCCCGGCCAGCAGCAGGGCCACCGCCGCCCGGCCCGCGGCCTCGTCGGGGCCCAGGACCGTGGTGGGACGGTCCTCCAGCCGCCGGGCGAGCTCATGGAAGAGCTCCTCCTCCCGTCCGTCGGGAGGAGTCACCAGTGCTCTTCCTCCTCCGCCTCCTCCAGGAGCTTCCGGTAGCTGTCGTAGCGCCGACGGGGGAGGCGCCCGTCGTCCACGGCCTCCCGGACGGGACATCCCGGTTCCTGCAGGTGCCGGCAGTCGGAGAATCGGCAGCCGTCCAGGAAGGGGTGGAACTCGGGGAAGGCGGCCGAGAGCTCGGCGGGCTCCACCCTCCACAGGGACAGGTACTGGAGGCCGGGGGTGTCGGCCACGTGGCCGCCGCCGTCGTACCGGAGCATGGTGGCCGAGACGGTGGTGTGGCGGCCCCGCCTGCCCACCTCCCCGATCCGCCGGTCCAGGCCGGGCACCAGGGCGTTCAGCAGGGCCGACTTGCCCACGCCGGAGGAGCCGGTGAGGACGGTGGACCGGCCGGAGAGGCGATCGTCGAGGACCTCCAGGTTCCGGCCGCTACGGGCGCTCACGGGGATCACGTCGTAGCCGGCGTCCCCGTACTCGGCCAGGAGCTCCCGGGCCGCCCGGTCGGCGGCCTCGCCGTCGCCGGGTGCGTCGTCGGGCTCGTCGGAGCCCCGGAGGAGGTCCGTCTTGTTGGCCACCACGAAGGCGTGGAGCCCGTTCAGCTCGGCCATGACCAGGAGGCGGTC
>CAZVIY010000091.1:0-1805 GCA_964627425.1 uncultured Gemmatimonadota bacterium | reverse complement strand
ACGACGCCGGCGGCCGGCGCCTCGCCGTCGTACTGGTCGTGGGCCATCAGCAGGCCCACCTCCAGGAAGCCGCCGCCGGGGTCGAGCAGGCGCTCGACGCGCTCCCGGGCGGTGAGCTTCCCGCGGCCGTGCTGCTTCTCGACCTTCGCCTCGCCGCCGCCCCGCCGGAGCTCCTCCTCCAGCTCCCGGACCTCCTCCACGAGGCGCCGGAGGCGGTTCCCGTCGTCCTCCCCCCCGACGGTGTCGGGGTCGGCGGGCGCCGGGCCGGATCGGCCGGAGCCGCCCCTCACGCCACTTCCTCGGCCCGGTGCTCCTCGAACCAGGAGCGGATGTAGTCGACCGCGTCCTGCGTGGAGCTGCCCGGCCCGAAGAGCTCGCCGATCCCGTGCTCCTCGCGCAGCTCCTCGATGTCCTCCTCGGGGATGATGCCGCCGCCGGAGATCAGGACGTCCTCCATGCCCTTCTCGTCCAGGAGCTTCTTCACGCGGGGGAAGAGCGTCATGTGCGCCCCCGAGAGCACCGAGAGGGCCACCACGTCGACGTCCTCCTGGACGGCGGTGGCGGCGATCATCTCGGGCGTCTGGTGGAGGCCGGTGTAGACCACCTCCATCCCGGCGTCGCGCAGCGCCGAGGCCACCACCTTGGCGCCCCGGTCGTGCCCGTCCAGGCCGGGCTTGGCCACCAGCACGCGGATCTTTCGGTCGTTCATGAGCGCGCCTCCTCGGTCGGAACGCGTCGCGCGGAGGGTCCGGCGGGGGTCCGCCGGCCGGCCGCCACCGGCCGCAAGGACCGGACCGGCCGGGACCGGCGCCTAGAAGGTGACTGGCTCCTGGAAGCGGCCGTAGACGTCCTCGAGCGTCTCGCGGATCTCGCCCAGGGTGGCGTAGGCCCGGACGGCGTCGAGCATCGGGGGCATCAGGTTCTCGTCCTCCCGGGCGGCCTCCCGCAGGCGGCCCAGCGTGGCCTCCACCCGGTCGTCGTCCCGCCGCTCCCGGAGCTCGTCGAGCCGCCCGCGCTGCTTCTCGGCCGCCTCCTCGCCGATCTTCAGGATGTCGACCTCGGTGCGCTCGTCGTCCTCGTCCACGAACCGGTTCACGCCGACGATGGACCGCTCGCCGGACTCGACCTCCTCCTGGAAGCGCTTGGAGGAGCGGTTGATCTCGGACTGGAAGTAGCCCGCGTGGATGCCCTCGACGACCCCGCCCAGCTCGTCGATCTCCTCGAACATCTCCTCCGCCTCGGCCTCGAGCCGGTCGGTGAGCTCCTCGACGTAGTAGGAGCCGGCCAGCGGGTCGATGGCGTTCGGGACGCCGGTCTCGTGGGCCAGGATCTGCTGGGTCCGGAGCGCCAGCTTGGCGGTCTCCTCGGTGGGCAGGGCCAGCGTCTCGTCGATGGCGTTGGTGTGCAGGGACTGGGTGCCGCCCAGCACCGCCGCCATGGCCTGGTAGGCGACCCGCACGGCGTTGTTCATCGGCTGCTGGGCGGTGAGCGTCACGCCCGCCGTCTGGGCGTGGGTCCGCAGGCGCCAGCTCCGCGGGTCCTCGGCCCCGTAGACCTCCTTCATGTGCCGGGCCCAGATGCGCCGCGCGGCCCGGAACTTGGCGATCTCCTCGAAGAAGTCGTTGTGGACGTCCCAGAAGAAGGAGAGCCGGGGGGCGAAGTCGTCCACGTCCAGCCCCCGCTCCATGGCCCGCTCCACGTAGGTGAAGCCGTTCTTGAGCGTGTAGGCCAGCTCCTGGGCCGCCGTGGAGCCGGCCTCCCGGATGTGGTAGCCGGAGATGGAGACGGGGTGGAACTTCGGCGCG
>CAZVIY010000090.1:0-1839 GCA_964627425.1 uncultured Gemmatimonadota bacterium | reverse complement strand
CCCGCCATGCTGAAGGCGAAGGCGGAGTGTCCCGAGGGGAAGGAGGCGTGGCCCTGGAGGGGGTCGAAGGTGAAGGCGCCCTCGCCCCAGGAGGGCCGGTTCCGACCGACGAGCTGGTTGACGCCCTCGTTGGCCATGGAGCCGGCGAAGACGCCTCCCAGGACCGCCGCCGCCTTCTTCAGCCCGTCGCTCCCCTCGGTGGCGCCGCCCACCAGCGCGACCCCCCCGGCGAAGACGGGGAGCGCGCTCTGCCAGTTCCCGAACGTCTTGGCGGTGGAGGCCGCGTCCTCCAGGAAGGGGTCCCGCTGGAGGCGGACCTCCTCCATGGCCCCCTCCAGGCCGCGGTCGAAGCCCAGGAGTCCCACCAGCAGCGCCGCGTCACGGGCCCAGCCCGGCGGCTCCGGGTCGGGAGCGGCGGCGACCTGGTACGCGGGAGCTACCCCGGCGGGGGCTCGTTCGACGGACGCCTCGAAAGAGGCCTCGACGGACGTCTCGACGGAAGCGCCCGACCGCTGCAGGTCCCCGAGCTCCTGACCCCTCGCCTCGCCCCCGCCGGCCGACAGCTCCGCGCCCACCGAGCACAGGAGGACCAGGAGGGCCCGGAGCCCGCGTCGCCGGAGGGACGAGAGGGGGGGCGGAAAGGAGGCGAGGAAGGGAGCCGGACGGGGTTCGTCGGGGGATCGGAGCATGCCCGGGAACGTCGCCGTTTTTCCGTTGCGGCACAAGGGATTTCGGTCTATGTTTGGGCCTGAGAATGGGGACCTCCGAGATCCGTCCGACCGTGGCTGAGGAGGCGGATGTTTCGGCCTCCCTCGGCCGGCTCTCCTTTCGAGACTTTCGCAACTTCGGATCCCTGGAGCTGGAGTTCCCTCCGGCCGGCGTCGTCATCATCGGACCCAACGGATCCGGGAAGACGAACCTCCTGGAGGGGATCTACTACCTGGACATCTTTCGCTCCTTCCGCGGCGCCAACGACCGGGAGCTGGTGCGCTTCGGGGAGGACGTGTTCCGCATCGAGGCGGAGCTCCGCGAGGGAGAGGAGAGCAGAGAGCTGGCGGCGGCGTACCAGAGGACGGGCTCCCGGAAGAAGGTGGAGCGGGACGGACACACGGTGGACCGGTTCTCCGACGCCATCGGCACGCTGGGGGCGGTGGTGTTCAGCCTGGACGACGTGGAGATCGTCCGGGGATCGCCCGGCGAGCGCCGGCGGTTCCTGGACATCCTCCTCTCCCTGGTGGAGACGGAGTACGTCTCGGCGCTGAGTCGCTACCGGAAGGTGCTCTCCCAGCGGAACGAGGCGCTGAAGGAAGGGGCCGGACCGGCGGTCCTGGAGCCCTGGACCGAGGAGCTGGTGGAGATGGGCGGACGGATCATGTCGGCACGGAGCCGCTGGGTACGTCGCTACGACGAGGCGTTCGGGCGGTACAACGCCCGGGTGGCCGGCGGGGCGACGGCCCGGATGCGGTACGAGCCGTCGGTGGGCCTGCCCGAGGACCTCCCCGAGCTCCCGTCGGGACGGCTGGAGGTCCACGACCGGGAGGCCCGCCGCGCCCACCGGGAGCCGTGGGAGACCCGCTTCCACCGGGCGCTGGAGGAGTCGGCCGGGAGGGAGCAACGCCGCGGGGTGACGGTGGTGGGGCCGCACCGGGACGACGTGGCGTTTCGCGCCGTGGTGGACCGGGACGAGGAGCCCCGTGACCTGAGGACGTACGGCTCGGGCGGACAGCAGCGGACGGCGGCCCTGGCCCTGCGGCTGGTGGAGTCGGACACGCTGGCCCGGACGATGGACCGGGAGCCGATCTACCTGCTGGACGACGTCTTCGCCGAGCTGGACCGGGA
>CAZVIY010000089.1:0-1847 GCA_964627425.1 uncultured Gemmatimonadota bacterium | reverse complement strand
CACGACCACCTCTACTACGTCGAGAACGCGCCGGAGATCTCCGACGCCGCCTACGACCGTCTCTTCGACGAGCTCGTGGCCCTGGAGGAGGCCTTCCCCGATCTTCGGACCGACGATTCCCCCACCCAGCGGGTGGGCGCGCCGCCCCGCGACGAGCTCCCCACGGTGGAGCACGCCGCCCCCATGCTCAGCCTCCAGTCGGGCACCGGGGAGGACGACCTCCGGGAGTTCCACGACCGGGTGCTTCGCGGGCTGGGCCTGGAGGCGGAGGGGGCGGACGAGCCCGCGGCGGACGGGCACGCCGAAGGCGCCCTCGCCTACACCGTGGAGCCCAAGCTCGACGGCGCCTCGCTGGAGCTGGTCTACGAGAGCGGCCGGCTGGCCCGGGCGGTCACCCGGGGCGACGGGCGGCGGGGCGAGGGGATCACCGAGAACGCCCGGACGATCGGGGCCCTTCCCCTCCGGCTCCGCGACGACGAGCGCTCCGTCCCCGATTTCCTGGCGGTCCGCGGCGAGGTCTTCATCCGCATCGGCGACTTCGAGCAGCTGAACCGGCGCCTGATGGACGAGGGGGGCGAGCCCTTCGCCAACCCCCGGAACGCCGCCGCCGGCTCCATCCGGCAGCTCGACTCCCGTGTCACGGCCGAGCGTCCCCTGGACCTGTACGCCTACGACGTCCTGGCCCCCGCCGACGCACCCGGCGAGCTGGGGCTCGAGACCCAGGAGGAGGTGCTCGAGGCCCTCCGGGCGTGGGGCTTCCCGGTGAACGGCCGGAGCCGGCTCGTGGCGTCGGTCGAGGAGATCGCCGCCTACCACCGGGAGCTCGAGGCCGAGCGGGACCGCCTGGACTACGAGATCGACGGGATCGTGGTGAAGCTGAACGACCTCTCGGCCCGCGAGGAGCTCGGCGCCACCTCCCGGCACCCCCGCTGGGCGTTCGCCTTCAAGTTCGAGCCGCGGAAGGAGGTGACCCGGGTCGAGGGGATCGTGCCCAGCGTGGGCCGGACCGGGGTGGTGACGCCGGTGGCCATGCTCCGGCCGGTGGACGTGGGCGGCGTCACGGTGAGCCGCGCCAACCTCCACAACGTGGAGCAGGTCCGGAAGCTCGACGTCCGGGAAGGCGACCGGGTCCGGGTCCAGCGCGCCGGCGACGTCATCCCCCAGGTGGTGGAGGTGGTGGAGGAAGGCGGCGACCACGAGCGGGCCGCGGAGTTCGAGATGCCCCGGGCGTGCCCCTCCTGCGGGACGGAGCTCCTCCGCCGCGGCCCCTACACCGTCTGCCCCAACAGCTTCGAGTGTCCGGCCCAGCTCGCCGGCCGGCTCGAGCACTTCGCCTCCCGGGACGCCCTGGATATCGAGGGACTGGGCGAGGAGATCTCCAGGCTCCTGGTGGCCGAGGGCCTGGTGACCGGCGTGCCCGAGCTCTTCGACCTGGAGGCCGGGGAGCTCGAGGAGCTCGAGGGCTTCGCCGAGAAGTCGGCGGGGAACCTGATCTCCGCCATCGAGGAGGCCTCCCGGACCGAGCTGGCCCGCTTCCTCTACGGCCTGGGGATCCCCGAGGTGGGCGTGACGGTGGCCCGGGACCTGGCCCGGTGGTTCGGCCGCTTCGAGGCCCTCCGGGAGGCCGACCGGGAGGAGCTGCAGGAGGTGGACGGCGTGGGCCCCAAGATGGCCGACGCCATCCGGGAGTTCCTGGAGGAGCCTCGGAATGCCGAGACCCTGGACGCCCTGCTGGAGGAGGTGACCCTGATCGACGAGGGCGAGGGCCAGCGGGAGGCCAAGGCGAAGGAACTCCCCCTGGACGGCCTGCGCTTCGTCTTCACCGGGGCCCTGGAGCGGTTCACCCG
>CAZVIY010000088.1:0-1941 GCA_964627425.1 uncultured Gemmatimonadota bacterium | reverse complement strand
CCACCTCGCCCTCCAGCCGCAGCTCCACGCCGCCGGTCTCGCTCGCGTCGCCGAAACGGTCCATCTCTCCCAGCACGGTGGAGAGCCGGGTCCCCTCGCGCCGCTCCCAGCGGAAGAGATGGGCGAGGAGGAAGTCCAGCAGGGTCGTCTTGCCGGCCTCGTTGCCGCCGTGGACGACGTTGAGCCCGGGGCCCGGCTCCCACTCGAGGCCCCGGAGGGGGCCGAAGTCCGGGACGTGGGCGCGGAGGATCCTCACGGCCGCCCCCTCATCCCTTCAGCGCCTTCGCGCCCAGCTCCAGCGCCAGGCGGCGGACCGCCTCCTCCGGGCGCTCCCCGTCCTCGCCCTCCCAGCCCTCGAGCCGGCGGCGGAACTCGCGGAAGAGGTCGGCCCGCGCCGGATCCAGCCCCACGCCCCGGCGCTCGAAGCTCACGTCGGCGTAGGCCCCGGCCAGCTCTCCGGCCATCGCCTCCGTCCGGCGGCGGAGCTCCTCCTCGTCCAGCCCGGCCAGCACCCCCTCCAGCTCCACCGTCAGGGTGCAGTCGGCGTCGGCCCGGTCCCGCAGCTCCTCCTCCAGGGCGTCCAGCTCCTCCGCCTCCTCGAACGGGGTGAGCCATCGCTCGACCCGGTCCCGCCAGGGGACGGGCAGCCGCACCCGCTCGGTCTGCGCCCCGTCCCCGTCCAGCTCCACGAGCGTGGCGGTCCGGGGGCCCAGCGCGTGCGAGCCGATGGCGGCGGGGGCGCCGGCGTAGGCCACCGGCACCCCGCCGGCCCGGAGCTCCTCGGCGCGGTGGTAGTGGCCCAGGGCCACGTAGGCGACCTCCAGGCCGGCCAGCTCGCCCGTCCGCACCGGGAAGTAGCGGTCGTCGGGCTCGTCCTCCTGGCTCTCGGTCTGGATGTGGGGGTCGGAGGCGTCCACCAGCGTCCCGTGGAGGACGAGGACCGCCGGCCCGTCCCCGGCCGCGAGGCGGTCCACGACGTGCCGGCGGACCCGGGCGAAGCTGGTGCGCTCGCGGGGGAAGGGCACGCCGAGCACGCGGAGCCCGTCGACCCCGGTCTCGTGCACCGGCGCGGAGAGCATCAGGCGGACCGGCCCGCCCCAGTCCTGGCCCGGGTCGTAGGCCTCGAGGTCGTGGTTGCCCGGGAGCAGGAGCACGGGGCAGGGTGCCCCCTCCAGCCGCTCGCGGACGCGGGCCCGGAGGGCCCGATGGTCCCCGCCGCGGTCCAGCAGGTCGCCGGCCACCAGGAGGGCGTCGACGTCCCGGTCGGCGGCGGCCTCGAGCACGGCGTCCAGGGCCGCCCAGCGGTCCGGCTTGCCCTCGGCCAGGTGGAGGTCGCCGGTGTGGAGGAGGCGGGTCATGCGGTCGGGGCTCCGGGGGTCGGGGGCGGCCTGCGCGGCACGGGGCGGTCGCCTAACATAGTGGCGCCGTCGGAGCGCTCCAACGCCGCCGGCCGCCGAGGCCTCCCTCCCGCACGCGAGGAGCCCCATGAGCGACGAGACCCCCCGGGTCGACCGCCTGCCGCTGGAAGGCAACCCGCCGGCCGTGCAGGACGTCTTCCGCCGCTTCCTGGAGGAACGGGGGAACGTCCCGAACATGTTCCGGATCGTGGGACGCCTGCCCGACCACCTGGCCACCATGATCGAGCACTTCGCCACCGTGATGGAGGAGGGCCGGGTCCCGCGACGGCTCAAGGAGATGGTCTCGGTCCGGGTCTCGGCCCTCAACGACTGCGGGTATTGACTGGCCTCCCACACGCAGCTGGCAGCTGCTTTCCGGGCGAGCGAGGAGCAGATCCGCGACCTGCAGGGCGAGGCCCTCGACCCGTCCCTCTACGGGGAGGACGAGCTGGCGGCGCTGCGGTTCGCCGAGGCGATGACGGCGGGGACGGGCCGGGTGCCGGAGGAGGTCCACCGGGCCGTCCGGGCGAGGTGGTCGGAGGAG
>CAZVIY010000087.1:0-1978 GCA_964627425.1 uncultured Gemmatimonadota bacterium | reverse complement strand
AGAAGCATCGGCGGCGCGCCTGGGTGGTGGTGGACGAGGGCGCGCTCCGACGGAACTACCGGAGGCTCGCCGAGCGCGCGGGGTCCGGCGCGCGACTCCTCCCCATGCTGAAGGCCGACGGCTACGGGGCCGGCGCCGCGCGCGTCGCCCGGGCGCTGTCGGACCTGGGGCCGTGGGCGTTCGGCGTGGCCACCGTGGAGGAGGGGGCGGAGCTGCGGCGGGCCGGCCGGGAGGAGCGGATCGTCGTCTTCTCGCCCTGCCCGCCGCTGGACGCGGACCGGGCGGCGGAGCTGGGGCTGGAGCCGTCGGTGGCGAGCCTGGAGGGGCTGGAGGCCTACGGCCGGGCGGCCGCTCCGGACGAGCCCCTCCCCGTCCACCTGGAGGTGGACACGGGGATGGGCCGGCTCGGGCTGGTGGCCGGCGAGCGGGACCGCTGGATTCCCGAGGTGCGGCGGCTGCTGGAGACCCGTCCGCTGGAGCTGGCGAGCACGTTCACGCATTTCCACTCGGCGGAGTCGGATCCGGAGGCCACCCGGGCGCAGGCCGCGGCCTTTCGTTCGGTGGTCGCGGACTTGCAGGATGCCGGCCTGGACCCGGGCCCGCTGCACCTGGCGAACAGCGCGGCGCTGCTGGAGCACCCGGAGACGGTGGAGGACCTGGCGCGTCCGGGGCTCTACCTCTACGGAGGGCTGGGCGGCGAGACGGTCGTCTCGGTCCGGGCGCGGGTGCTGGAGGTGCGCGAAGTGCCGGCTGGCCACACGGTCAGCTACGGCGCCCGGTTCCGGACCTCGCGGCCGTCACGGCTCGCGACGCTCGGGATCGGGTACGGAGACGGGCTGCGGCGGGAGCTGTCCGACGGCGGGGAGGCCCTGCTGGACGGCCGCCGCGTGCCGATCCGCGGCGCCGTGTGCATGGACGTGACCGTGGTGGACGTCACCGACGTCGAGGACGTCGAGCCCGGGGACGTCGCCACGCTCCTGGGCCGCGACGGCGAGGAGGAGCTGACGCTGGACGAGCTGGCCCGGGCCTGCGGGACGATCCCGTACGAGATCCTCACCGGCCTCGGCCGCCGGCTCCCCCGGATCGGCCGGACGGGAGACGGAGGAGAGAGACAGGAGGAAGATGTCGCCTGAGGACGTCGACGAGCTGATGAAGGCGGCCCGCCGCGCGCGGGACGCCGCCTACGCGCCCTACTCGGGCTACCGGGTGGGAGCCGCGCTGGAGGACGAGGACGGGCGCGTCTTCGCGGGCGCGAACGTCGAGAACGCCTCCTATCCGGTGGGGATGTGCGCCGAGCAGGCGGCCCTCGGGGCGGCGGCCAGCGCCGGGGCCCGCGTCTTCCGCCGGCTGGCGCTGGTGGTCTCGGGCGAGGAGCCCGCCTCCCCCTGCGGGCGGTGTCGCCAGGCCCTGGCCGAGTTCGGGGCCGACCTGGAGATCCTCAGCGAGGGCTCGGACGGCGGTCGCCGGCGCTGGACGCTGGACGAGCTGCTCCCGGACAGCTTCGGCCGCCGGGAGCTGCGGTCGGGCGGCGAGGGGGCCGCGTGAGCGTCGGCCGGTCGACGGCCGCGGGCCCGGACCGGGCCCCCTCGGCGCCGGCGTGCTTCCTGGCGGCCCTCGCCCTGCTGCTGGCGGCGGGGTGCACCGAGGACGCCCTCGTCGGCCCCGGCCCGGAGGGCTCGGAGGGGGCCGAGACGGTGGAGGTGGTCCTGGAGCCCGGGGACATGGCGGTCTGGCGTGACACGACCTTCTCGGGCTACGCCCTCCGCTCCGACGCGCCCTTCCTGGTGGCGGCCGACGGCGACGCCCTCCGCTCGCGCCCGCTGCTGAAGTACCGGACGGTCCCGGACTCGGTCACCGTCGACTCCGAGCGCCACGAGATCGAGACCTACGAGAGCGCCACCCTCCGCATGCTGGTGGACACGGCGGTCTCGGTGCTCCCCGGCGGAGACGTGACGCTCGCCCTGCGGGGCCTCCGGAC
>CAZVIY010000086.1:0-1984 GCA_964627425.1 uncultured Gemmatimonadota bacterium | reverse complement strand
CCAGGGGCATCTCCTCCAGCGGCAGGCTGTTGCCCACCTTCACGTCGACCCCCGAGCCCGAGACCACCCGGTCGCCCACCTCGAGCCCCCGGGGATGCAGGATGTAGCGCTTCTCGCCGTCCGCGTAGTGGAGGAGGGCGATGTTGGCCGTCCGGTTCGGATCGTACTCGATGTGGGCGACGCGTGCCGGGATTCCGTCCTTGTCCCGGCGCCGGAAGTCGATCCGCCGATACCGTCGCTTGTGACCGCCCCCCCGTCTCCGGGTCGTGATCCGGCCGTGGTTGTTCCTTCCGGACCGCTTCGAGAGCCCCTCGGTCAGGGACTTCTCGGGCGTCGAGCGGGTGATCGCCGAGAAATCCGAGACGCTCCGGAAGCGGCTGCTGTTGTTGACCGGTCGGAATTTCTTGATTCCCATGCGAACCCCTCAGACTCCCTCGAAGACATCGATGGAGTCGCCCTCGACGAGCTCCACGATGGCTTTCTTCCAGTGTTTCGTCCGGCCCACCTGCTGGCCCCTCCGGCGCTTCTTGCCCCGGTAGTTCATGGTCCGGACCTTCCGGACCCGCACCTCGAAGAGCTGCTCGATGGCCCGGCGGATCTCCGGCTTGTTGGCGTCGGGCGCGACCTCGAACGTGTACTTGTTCTCGTCGAACTGGATCTCGGAGGTCTTCTCCGTCACCAGCGGGCGGACGATGATCTCCTCGGGCATGCGGCTCATCGGTCGTCCTCCTCGTCGTCGTCCGCGTCCGTCCCGCTCTCCACCAGGGCGCCACGCTCCACGATCACGTGGTCGGACCGGAGCACGTCGTACGCCGACGCCTGGCCCCAGGGCCGGACCTCCACCTCGGGCAGGTTCCGCGCCGACAGGTACACCACCTTCTTGTGTCCGTCGGTGAGCAGGAGGACCTTCTCCTGGTCCACGCCGATCCCCTGGAGGAGCTCCACCACCGCCTTGGTCCGGGGCTCCTCGAGATCCAGCTCCTCCACCACCGACAGCCTCTCCTCCATGGCCCGGGCGTTCAGCGCCGACCGGACCGCCAGGCGGTTCATCTTCTTCGGGACCTTCGGGTCGTAGTCCCGGGGCTGGGGCCCGAACGTGACGGCTCCGCCGCGCCAGATCGGCGAACGGATGGAGCCGTGACGAGCCCGGCCCGTTCCCTTCTGGCGCCAGGGCTTCCGCCCCCCGCCGGTGATGGTCCCCCGGGTCTTGGTGGACGCCGTGCCCTGGCGTCCCCGTGCCTGGATGGCCGTCACCACCTGGTGCAGGACGTCCCTGTTCACCGTGCCGTCGAAGAGATCCTCCGGCAGCTCGACGTCGTGGCCGGTGGCCTCTCCCTGGGGCGTGTATGCCGTGGCCTTCATGGTCCTCTCGTCACGTCGTGCGGATGTAGACGATGTTCTCGTCGGGGCCGGGGACCGAGCCCCGCACCATCATCAGGTTCTTCTCCGGGTCGATCCGTTCGATCTTCCGATTCAGCGCCGTGCGCCGCTCGTTCCCCATCTGGCCGGGCATCTTACGGCCCTTGATGACGCGCGACGGGTCGGTGCCGGGCCCGGCCGAGCCCGACAGCCGCTCGGTGGCCGAGCCGCCGTGGGACTTGGGGCCGCCGGAGAAGCCATGGCGCTTCACGGCGCCCTGGAAACCGCGGCCCTTCGTCTTCCCCGAGATCTTGACCCGCTGGCCCACCTGGAACAGCTCCACGGTGAGCTCCTGGCCCGCCTCGATCTCCTCGCCGTCGTCGGGAAGGTCGAACTCGGCCAGCACCTTCGGCACGTAGTCCAGCCCCGCCCGGGCGGCGTGTCCGGCCTCGGGCTTCTTCACCCGCGACTCCTTGACCCGCCCGAAGCCCAGCTGGACCGCCGCATAGCCGTCCCGCTCGGGATTCTTCACCTGGATCACCGGGCAGGGACCCACTTCCAGCACCGTCACCCCGACGGCCTCGCCGTCGTCGGTGAAGATCTGGGTCATGCCCAGCTTCTTTCC
>CAZVIY010000085.1:0-2019 GCA_964627425.1 uncultured Gemmatimonadota bacterium | reverse complement strand
CGGGTGGACCGGCTCGTGATCAACATGGAGGAGAGCACCCAGAAGATGATCGACGCCCTCCACGCCATGGACACGGCCTGAGCCACGCCTGACCCGGCCCGGCGGCCCGCCGCCGGTCCGGACCGTCGTCGACACGGGAGAGGGCCCGGCCGAGCCGGGCCCTTTTCTCGTGCGGGGGCGACCTCGCACGGGCTGGAGCGGACCGGGTCCTGAGGCCCGCCGCCTTGCTTTCCGCACCCCCCGGGGGGACATTGGAGCCGGTCCACGGCCGGCTCCGGCCGGCCCCGCCGACAACCCCCCGAACCGAGGTGACGCCATGCGCTTCTCCCGTGCGCGCGCTTCTCTCCTTCCCGCTCTCGTCTTCCTCCTCCCCTTCCTGGCCGCCGGGCCGGCCGCCGCCCAGGAGGGCGGGCTCGCCGGCACGGTTCGCTCGGCCGACGGCGCGACCCTGGAGTCCGTCCGGGTGGAGGTGCTGGACGCCGAAGGAGCTTCGGTGGCCGGCGCGGTCACCGGGACCTCCGGGACGTTCCGGATGACGGGCGTGCCGGCCGGCGCCTACACGGTGGTCTTCGAGCTGCCCGGGTGGGAGACGGTCCGACGGACGGGCGTGGTGGTTCGGGGCGGCGAGACGACCACCCTCGAGGCGACCCTCCGGGAGAGCGCCTACACCCTGAACCCGCTCACCGTGACGGCCGCCCGGCAGGAGCAGAAGCTGCTGGACGCGCCGGCCTCCGTCGAGGTGATCGGCCAGGAGGAGATCGAGTCGCAGCCGGCCCTCAGCTACATGGACTACGTGGAGGGGAAGTCGGGCGTCGACGTCATCCGCTCGGGGCTGCAGCAGGGATACGTGGTGGCCCGGGGCTTCAACAACGTCTTCTCGGGCTCGCTGCTCACGCTCACCGACCACCGGATCGCGAGGGTCCCCTCGCTCCGGGCGAACATCCCGCACCTGGACCCGACCACGAGCCTGGACATCGCGCAGATGGAGCTGGTGCTGGGGCCGGGCTCGGCGCTCTACGGGCCGAACGCCGCCAGCGGCGTGCTCCACAAGATCACCCGGTCGGCCATCGACGACCCGCAGTCGGTGATCAGCGTCTCGGGCGGGCTGAGGGAGCAGGCGGCGGGAGGCGGCCTCACGGCCACCGAGGAGGGGGTCTTCTTCGCCGAGGGACGGCTGGCCCACCGGTTCAGCGACCAGTTCGGCGTCAAGGTCACCGGCGAGTACTTCACCGGCGAGGACTTCCGGCTGCTCGATCCGGCCGAGGCGGCCAACGACACGGTCTCCAACGCCTGCCTGGCGGCCTTCTCGCTGCAGAACCCGGCCTGCCTGGTCTTCGCGCCGGAGGCCGACCAGCTCCCGGACCGGGACCGGCTGGAGCGGATCGCCCAGCGTGACTTCCAGCTCGAGCGCTGGACGATGAACGCCGAGGCGGAGTGGAGGCCGGGGGACGACACCCGCGCCTTCTTCACCTACGGCCGCACGCAGGCGAAGAACAGCATCGACCTCACGGGGATCGGGGCCGCCCAGATCCAGGACTGGGCCTACCAGTTCGCGCAGGCCCGGGTGAACAGCGGCGACCTCTTCGCCCAGGCCTTCGTCAACTGGAGCAGCTCCGGCGACACCTACATCCTCCGGACGGGCCAGCCCATCGACGACGAGTCCTACGTCGCCGTGGCCCAGCTCCAGCACGCCGCGGACCTGAGCGACGACCAGCGCTTCGTGTACGGGGTCGACTACATCCACACGAACCCCGTCACGAACCGGTCCATCAACGGCGTCCACGAGGACGAGGACCTGATCGACGAGTTCGGCGGCTACCTGCAGTCCGAGACGCAGCTCGCCGAGCAGTGGGAGCTGACGCTCGCCGCCCGGGCCGACTACCACTCGGTGCTGGACGAGGTCATCTTCTCGCCGCGGGGCGCCCTGGTCTTCAAGCCGGCCGAGGAGCACAGCTTCCGGGCCACCTTCAACCGGGCCTTCGCCACGCCGGACAACAACAACCTCTTCCTCGACATCCT
>CAZVIY010000084.1:0-2041 GCA_964627425.1 uncultured Gemmatimonadota bacterium | reverse complement strand
GGACTCCCAGATCTGGGGCTGCAGCGTGGACCGGGCCCGCCGGGAGTTCGGCCGCCAGCTCGCCCGGGAGCACCCCGTCGAGGCCGACTGCGTCTTCTCCGTCCCCGATTCCTCCAACTCGGCGGCCCTCGGCTACTCGGAGGAGTCGGGGATGCCCTTCGAGCTCGCCCTCATCCGGAACCACTACGTGGGCCGGACCTTCATCAACCCGACCCAGCAGCGACGCGACTTCAAGGTCCGGATGAAGTACAACCCCGTCCGGGAGATCATCGAGGGCCAGCGCGTGGTGGTGGTGGACGACTCCCTGGTCCGCGGGACCACCAGTCGGGGCCTCGTCTCCCTCCTCCGGGAGAACGGCGCCCGGGAGATCCACTTCCGCATCGCCTCGCCCCCCATCCGGCACCCGTGCTTCTACGGGATCGACATGCCCACCCGCCAGGAGCTCATGGCCAGCGACCGGTCGGTGGAGGAGATCCGGGACGAGCTCGCGGTGGATTCCCTGGGATACCTGTCCCTGGAGGGGATGAAGGCGGCCGTGGAGGACTTCGGGCCGTTCTGCGACGCCTGCTGGACGGGCGACTACCAGGCACCCCTGGTGGACCTGGAGCGGGGCTACGACGTACCCGGAGCCTGACGACCCGCCTGACGGGGTGCGCCGGATCTCCCCCGTGAGCCGGTGATCCCGAACCCGAGCCAGGACGCCTCCATGTCAGAACATCCCCCGACCTCGCCCGGACGGGACCTCACGGAGGACGAAGTCCGCCGCGCCCTCCGCCGGATGCCCAAGGCCGAGCTCCACGTCCACCTGGACGGCTCCCTCCGCCCGGCCACACTGGTGGAACTCGCCGAAGACCACGGCGTGAGCCTCCCCGCGGAGGGCCTGGAGGAGGTGGCCGATCACTTCCACGTCCGGGACGCCCGCAACCTCGAGGACTACCTGGACCGGTTCGACTCCACGGTCTCCGTCATGCAGACCGCCGACGCCCTCGAGCGCGTGGCGTTCGAGCTGTGCGAGGACGCCGCGGGGGAGAACGTCCGGTACCTGGAGATCCGCTATTCGCCGATCCTCCACACCGAAGGAGGGCTCCCCCTCCCGGCCACCGTGGAGGCGCCCCTGCAGGGCATCCGCCGGGCCGAGGAGGACTTCGACGTCCGTGCCTCGCTCATCATCTGCGGGATCCGGAACATGAGCCCCGAGGTCTCCCGGGACCTGGCCGACCTGGCCGTCGGGTTCAAGGGACGGGGGGTGGTGGCCTTCGACCTGGCCGGCGCCGAGTACAACTACCCGGCCAAGAAGCACAAGGACGCGTTCTACATGGTCCGGAACGCCAACATGAACTCCACCATCCACGCGGGCGAGGCGTACGGCCCCGAGTCCATCCACCAGGCGCTCCACTACTGCGGTGCCCACCGGATCGGGCACGGGACCCGGCTCCACGAGGATCCGGAGCTCATGCAGTACGTGAACGACCACCGGATCCCGCTGGAGATCTGCCTGACGAGCAACGTCCAGACCCGGGCGGTGGAGAGCTTCGAGGACCACCCGGTCCGCCGGTACTTCGACGAGGGTCTCGTGGTGAGCCTCCACACGGACAACCGCCTGATGAGCGGCACCACGGTCACCGAGGAGCACGTCCGGGCGTGGCGTCACCTGGGCTTCGACCTCCCCGAGCTGGCGGAGATGGTCCTCCACGGCTTCCGGAGCGCGTTCCTGCACTGGGGCGAGAAGCAGGCCCTGCTGGAACGGGTCCGGGAGGAGATCGACTCGTCGGTACGCCGGGCCGGATGAGCCGGGGCCGGATCACAGGCGCGCGAGCACGCGCTGCGGAGTGTCGCCTTGACGGCCGACGGAGAACGGGCCACGATGAACCTGAATTTTCGATTCACCCCGGGGGATGAGCGACCGGGACCGAGTCCGTCAGCTCGAATCGACCACCCCATCATCAGCGAAGAAAAGGACACCCACCATGGCTGAGAAGCTGGAGAGATTCGCGGGGCGAGCCGGCCCCTTCGTGGCCTGCCTGCTGGCTATCGCTCTGCT
>CAZVIY010000083.1:0-2072 GCA_964627425.1 uncultured Gemmatimonadota bacterium | reverse complement strand
CTGGAGCCGCGCCTGGCGCTGCTGGACGAGACGGACAGCGGCCTGGACATCGACGCCCTCCAGACCGTGGCCGGAGGGGTGAACACCATCGCGGACCAGAGCCCGGAGCTGGGGGTACTCCTGATCACCCATTACCAGCGTATCCTCAACTACATCAAGCCCGATCGGGTACACGTGATGATCGGCGGCCGGCTCGTACGCAGCGGCGGTCCCGAGCTCGCCGAGAAGCTGGAGGACGAGGGGTACGACTGGCTCCGAGAGGAGGCCGCCGCCGCGGTCTGATCGCCGGCCGCCCCGCCGGACGCGAGCGCCCCGCGATACGCTCCCGAGCTCCCATCCTACAGGGACAGGTAGAAGACGATGCCTTACAACGAGACGATCGACAGCCTCGACCTCGACGACTACAAATACGACTTCGTCACCGACGACAAGCCCGTCTTCAAGACGCAGAAGGGCCTGTCCGAGGAGGTCGTGCGCCAGATCTCCCTCCACAAGGAGGAGCCGGAGTGGATGCTGGACTACCGGCTGAAGGCCCTGGAGATCTTCAACTCCAAGCCGGTCCCCGAGTGGGGCGTGGACCTCTCGGACCTGGACCTGGACGAGATCTTCTTCTACATCCGGCCGCAGGACCGGATGGAGCGCTCCTGGGACGAGGTCCCCGACGAGATCAAGGAGACCTTCGAGCGGCTGGGGATCCCCGAGGCCGAGCGTGACACGCTGGCCGGCGTGGGCGCCCAGTACGAGTCGGAGATGGTCTATCACTCCCTGAAGGAGCAGTGGGAGGAGCAGGGCGTCATCTTCGAGTCCATCGAGGACGGGCTGAAGATGTACCCCGACCTCTTCCGGGAGCACTTCTCCACCGTCATCCCCCCGAGCGACAACAAGTACTCGGCGCTCAACTCGGCCGTCTGGTCCGGCGGGTCCTTCGTCTACATCCCGAAGGGCGTGGAGGTGGAGATCCCGCTCCAGGCCTACTTCCGGGTGAACGCCGAGCGGATGGGCCAGTTCGAGCGGACGCTGATCATCGCCGAGGAGGGCTCCAAGGCCCACTACATCGAGGGCTGCACGGCCCCGGTCTACTCCACCGAGTCGTTCCACTCCGGGGTGATCGAGATCGTCGTGAAGGAGGACGCGAACTTCCAGTACACGACGATCCAGAACTGGTCGAACAACATGTACAACCTGGTCACCCAGCGGGCGAAGGTGCACCGGAACGCCCGGATGCAGTGGCTGGACGGGAACCTGGGCTCCAAGGCGACCATGAAGTACCCCTCCTGCTTCCTCATGGAGGAGGGCGCCCACGGGAGCGTCATGTCCATCGCCTACGCCACCGACGGGCAGCACCAGGACACCGGCGGCAAGGTGGTCCACGTGGCGCCCAACACCACGTCCCAGATCACCTCCAAGTCCATCTCCCGGGGTACGGGGCGCTCCTCGTACCGCGGCCTGTGCAAGGTGTACAAGGGCGCCGAGGACTCGAAGTCCAACGTGGAGTGCGACGCGCTGCTGCTGGACGAGAAGTCCCGGACGGACACGTACCCGTACATCGAGATCGACGAGAACCAGGCCACCATCGGCCACGAGGCCACGGTCTCCAAGGTGGGCGAGGAGCAGCTGTTCTACCTCATGAGCCGGGGGCTCGACGAGGAGGAGGCCATGGCCATGATCGTCCGCGGCTTCATCGAGCCCATCGCCAAGCAGCTGCCGCTGGAGTACGCCATCGAGCTGAACCGGCTCATCGAGCTCGAGATGGAGGGTTCCGTAGGCTGATGGCCGTCGAGGATCGGCGCATCTCTGCGTTGCGCTTCGCCTCGGCGCCTGCGGCGTACCCGATGTACGCCTCAGCGCCTGCGGCTCGCGCGCCTTGACCTGCATCCGATCCTCTTAGGCCATCACGGACCAGAGAGCGAGAGCAGAGGCGCACCACGATTGACCCGGGGGGCGGGCCGCCAGGCGGCCGGCCCCCCGGTCTATCCATAGATGAGACGACCGACAGGAGAAGGAGAACAACCGTGAGCGACACCACCACGCGCGCAGCCCCGACGGACCGGGAGGAGGGGCTCGCCCTGAGC
>CAZVIY010000082.1:0-2124 GCA_964627425.1 uncultured Gemmatimonadota bacterium | reverse complement strand
GAGGTCTCGAGCTGCTCGCTGTACGGTGACTACCAGGCCCGGCGCGCCGGCGTCCGCTTCCGGCCGGCGCCGGGGCAGGGGCCCGAGTACGCGCACACCCTGAACGGCTCCGGGGTGGCGCTGGCGAGGACCCTGGTGGCCCTGCTGGAGAACGGCCAGCGGGAGGACGGCTCGGTGGAGCTGCCCGAGGCCCTCCACCCCTACGCGGGCCGGGAGCGCATCGAGGCGCCGTGAACCGTCGGGTCGTCTCCATCGGCGTGGCGGTGGTCTTCGCGGGCGTGCTCGTCTCCTTCCTCGTCTACACCCACCGGATGGAGGAGGCCCTCCGCCGCGACGCCGAGGTCTTCAGCCGCATCTACGCCAGCGCCTTCATCGGCGCCGCCGCCGAGGAGCCGGGCCAGGTGGACCAGGCGCTGGCGCGGATCCTCAACCAGAGCCGGCGCCTGGAGATCCCCATCGTCCTGTCGGACCTCCAGGGGAACCCGACCGGCGCGGCCAACGTCCCCTTCACGTTCGACGTGAACGACTCGGCCAGCGTGGCCCGGACCCGCCGCTACATCCGGGGCCTCGACGCCCGCTCGCCGCCCTTCGACGCGCCCGAGTTCAACATGCGGATCCACTTCGGCGAGCCGCGCTTCCTGCGGCAGCTCCGGTGGGTGCCCTGGCTGACGGCGGCGGTCCTGCTGGTGGCGGTGGGCGGGGGCGGCTGGCTCATCTACACCTCCTTCCAGGGCGAGCGCGAGCGGATCTGGTCGGCCATGGCCCGGGAGTCGGCCCACCAGATGGGCACGCCCCTGAGCTCGCTGGTGGGCTGGCTGGAGCAGCTCGAGGAGCGGGCCGGCGACAGGATCGGACCCGACGAGGGGCCGGACCTGGTGGAGGAGATGGGGGCCGACGTGGACCGGCTGCTGAAGGTCTCGCACC
The DNA here is from genome assembly GCA_964627425.1 of uncultured Gemmatimonadota bacterium. Lineage (GTDB taxonomy): Bacteria > Gemmatimonadota > Gemmatimonadetes > Palauibacterales > Palauibacteraceae > Caribbeanibacter. The sequence goes on along the minus strand of CAZVIY010000082.1, from coordinate 1,200 downwards.
GCTTCGAGCTGATCGGCCGGAGCCCCGACCTCCGGCCGGTGCGGGTGACCGACGTCCTCCGGCGGCTGGAGGACTACTTCTCGGTGCGGCTGCCCACCCTGGGCAGCGCCGTGCGCTTCCGGAACGAGGTGCCGGAGGACGCCCCGCCGGTGCGGGGCAACGCGACGCTGCTGGAGTGGGCCTTCGAGAACCTGGTCAAGAACTCCCTGGACGCCCTGGCCGGCCGGGAGGGGGAGATCCGGATCGAGCTGGTGGAGCGGGCGGGGGACCGGGCCGTCTTCCGGGTCTCCGACTCCGGTCCGGGCGTGGAGCCGGACGTCCGGAAACGATTGTTCGAGATCGGTGTGTCCACGAAGGAGCGAGGCTGGGGCGTGGGGCTCTCGCTCACCCGCAGGATCGTCGAGGAGATGCACGACGGCGCCATCGAGCTGGAGCCGGAGCGGGAGGGGGCGAGCTTCCGCCTGGAGCTGCCCGTGGCCGCCGACGCCGACCCGCAGGAGGAGAGCCCGGCCTGATGGACGTGCCCCTCAACCCGCAGCAGCGCGAGGCCGTCGAGCACGGCGAGGGCCCCCTCCTGGTGCTGGCCGGCGCCGGGTCGGGCAAGACCCGGGTCCTCACGGTCCGCGTGGCGCGGCTCATCGACGAGCTGGGGGTCGCCCCCCGCCGCATCCTGGCCGTCACCTTCACCAACAAGGCCGCCGGCGAGATGCGCGAGCGGATCGCCGAGCTGCTGGGCGAGGAGCCCCGGGGCCTGTGGGCGGCCACCTTCCACTCCCTGGGCGCCCGCCTCCTGCGGCGGGAGGCCGACGTCGCGCCGCGGGACCGGAACTTCACCATCTACGACCGGGACGACTCGATCCGGGCGGTGAAGCGGGCCATGGAGGAAGCCGGCGTGGACCCCGAGCGATGGTCGCCCTCCTCGGTCCTCAATCGGATCTCCGACGCCAAGGCGTCGATGGTGGGCCCGGACGAGTACGCCGAGAAGGGCTTCGACCTGATGAGCCGGCGAGTGGCCGAGGTCTACCCGGCCTACGAGCGGGGCCTGAAGCGGTCCAACGCGTTCGACTTCGACGACCTGATCTACCATCCGGTGCGGATGCTCGAGCGGGTCGACGAGGTCCGGGAGCGCTACGCCGAGCGGTTCGTCCACGTCCTGGTCGACGAGTACCAGGACACCAACCACGCGCAGTACCGGATGGT
>CAZVIY010000081.1:0-2136 GCA_964627425.1 uncultured Gemmatimonadota bacterium | reverse complement strand
CCCTCGATCCCCCGGACCCGGGCGTGGTCGCCCACCAGGGAGTCCCGGAGGTCGCACCCCTCGATCCGGACGTCCCGGCCCACGATGCAGTCGGCCAGGCGGGAGTCCCGGATCACGCTCCCCTCGCCCACCGAGACGTTGGGCCCCAGCTCGGCGTCGTCCAGCCGGACGTCCTCGGCCACGCACACGGGGTGGTTCACCACCAGCTCCCGGCCCTCGGCGCCGGTGGCCCGCCCGCGCTCCAGGAGCACCCGGTTCGTGTCCAGCAGGGTCTCCGGCTTGCCGCAGTCCCACCATCCCCGGACGGGAGCCGTGTAGATCCGGGCCCCCCGGTCCACCATGTACTGGAGGGCGTCGGTGAGGAAGTACTCGCCCAGGTGGGGCTCGCCGGCCATGACGTGCTCGATGCCCTCGAACAGGAGCTCGTGGTCGCGGACGAACTGGACCCCGATGTTGGCCAGGTTGGAGGCTGGATCCCGGGGCTTCTCGACGATCCGCTCCATGTACCCGTCCTCGTCGGTCATGATGACCCCGAACTCCGACGGGTTCTCCACCTCGTAGGCCCAGATGATCCCGTCCGCCTCGGGCCGCTCCCGGATGATCTCCAGGTCGGCGTCGAAGAGGGTGTCCACGAAGAGGACCAGCACCGGCCCGTCCACGTGCTCCCGAGCCACGCCCACGGCGTCGGCGGTCCCGATCTGGCGCTCCTGCTCCACGTACCGCACGGGCAGGTCGGGCCACGCCCGCTCCATGTGGGCCTCGATCTCGTCCCCCAGGTAGCCCGTGACGCCGATGATCTCGTCCACCCCGGCGGCCACGAGCCCCTCCAGCACGTGGTCCAGGACCGGCCGGTTGGCCACCCGCACCAGGGGCTTCGGCACCGTGTGGGTCAGGGGCCGGAGGCGGGTTCCCTTCCCCGCCAGGGGGATCACGGCCTGCACGCCGGCTCAGCCTCCCCCGGCCGGCGCCGACCGGCCCGTCCGGGGCGAGACCCGGAGCGTCTCGTTCTCGGTCTTGGCGATGAAGGTGGCGCAGGTGAGGTCGCCGGTGACGTTCACCGCCGTGCGGCACATGTCCAGGATCCGGTCCACGCCCAGGATCAGCGCGATGCCCGCCGCCGGGTCCACCCCCGCCGGCAGCGCCTGGGTCAGGACCACGATGAGGATGATGATGCCCGCCGAGGGGACCCCGGCCGCGCCGACGGACGCGAGCGTGGCGGTGAGGACGATGCCCACCTGGGCTCCCAGGGAGATGCCGCCCACCAGGACCTGGGCGATGAACATGGTGGCCACGGCCTGATAGAGGGCCGTCCCGTCCATGTTCACCGTGGCCCCCAGGGGCAGCACGAAGCTGGAGACCTCCCGGCTCACGCCCAGGTCCTCCTCGGCCGTCTCCATGGTCACCGGCAGGGTGGCGTTGGAGCTGGAGGTGGAGAAGGCGATGAGGGGGACCTCGCGGATCCTCCGGAACCAGTCGCCCAGGTCCACCTTCGCCAGGAACCGGAGCACGCTGGTGTAGGTGAGGCCCAGGTGGAGGGCCAGCCCCAGCAGCACCGTGGCCGTGTAGACCAGCAGGCTCTGGAGCACGTCCATCCCGAAGCGGGCGATGACGGCGGCGATGAGGGCGAACACGGCGTAGGGCGCCAGCTTCATGATCCAGTCGATCATGACCATGGCGGCCTCGTTCACGCCGTCGAAGAAGGCGATGACCGTCCCGCCCGTGTCCTCGGGCAGCACCGACACGGCGGCGCCGAACAGGATGGAGAAGATGATGATGGGGAGCATCTGCCCCTCGGCCATGGCCGCCACCGGGTTGTCGGGGATCATGCCCAGGAGCATCTGGACGATCCCCTCCCGGTCCTGGGCCATCTCCACCCGCTGGGCGCCCTGCTCGGCGTAGGCCTGTCGGAGACCCTCCAGGGCGGAGGGATCGATCCGGCCGCCGGGGACGATGACGTTGGAGAGCACCAGGCCGATGGTCACCGCCACGGCGGTGGTACATACGTAGAAGAGGACCGTCTTGCCCCCGATCCGGCCCAGCTTCGCCATGTCCCCCAGGCTGGCCACCCCCACGATGAGGCTGGCCACCACCAGGGGGATCACCACCATGGTGATGAGCTTGATCCAGGCCCGGCCC
>CAZVIY010000080.1:0-2257 GCA_964627425.1 uncultured Gemmatimonadota bacterium | reverse complement strand
CGAAGAGGCTCGCCCCCACGGCGACCCACCCCACGTCCCGGCCCGCCAGGAAGTAATCGGCGCTCTCGTCCTGCCCCTTCCGGGCCGCCCACCACGCGATGAGGAGCACGACGCCGAAGTAGAGCCCGATGACCGTCAGGTCGACGGCGTTCAGCTGGCCCACGGTCTCACTCCCTCGCGAGCCGGAGATAGAGGACGGGATCGGCGGTGTGAGGGATCCGGACCCGGAGGCCGCCGTCCGGCGTCCGGGTCACCTCCGGGACCGGCTCATGCTCGCCGGAGACGTATCCGATCCGCTCGGCGCGGATCTCCGACGCGGGGCTTCCTCCGGCCCATCCCTCCACGATCACGTCGATGCCGGCCCCCTCGTCCGGGGCCAGCTCGATCCCCGGCAGGTCGAGCCAGACGGCGATCAGGAGGTCACCGTCCAGGGTGAAGGCCCAGGTTCGGAACTCATGGGGCGGGAAGTAGTTGGCGGCGTCGGCATCCGGTGCGCGGAGCCCGAACCCCGCCCTGGCCCGCCCGGAGAAGGCACCGACCCGGTCCGCGCCGTGGAAGAGCGATGCGACGGTGGCCAGGGCCCGGCCGGCCGACGAAGGGGCCACGCCCGCTTCCCGGTCCAGGGCGGGCTCGAGCAGGTTCGTGGGATCCAGGATCCCTCGGGGCTCCCGGTGATCCGCGATGTGATACCAGAAGAGCTTGTAGTCGTGTCGACCCTCCCAGTCGTGGCGGATGGCCCAGTGGAGGAAGGGGAGCACGTACCGGGGGACCCAGCGGGCATACGGCTCCCGTTCCCACGGCTCCATGGCCACGAAGCCGCCGTTCCCCGCCTCGGTGGCGGTGAGGCCCTCCTCGGTGTTCCAGATCCCCTCCAGGCGGTCGGTGGCGATCCACTTCTCGTGGACGTGGTCGAAGAAGGGCAGCAGGACGTCCCCGTACGGGACGCCCTCGGGCCGCACGTCGCCCTTGGCGTAGTGGACCGAGAGGACGTCCACGTGGCGCCAGGCGTCCCGGTAGGAGAGCCACCGGTCCACGTCGCGAATGGCCGAGGCCAGGTTCCGCTGGTGCCGGGAGGGCCGCTCCTCCGGCGGCCAGACGTCCATGGGCCACTCGAGGGTGTAGGAGGGCGCCACCACCTTCCGGCCGTGGGCGTGGATCACTTCGGCCGCCGGGATGAGGATCCGGTCCACGTAGACCCGGTGGTTCTCCTCCGCTACCAGGAACCAGTCGATGTTCGGCTCGTTCCAGATCTCGAAGTACTCCACCTCCGGGTAGCGCTCCACCACCGACTCCACGTACGCCGTCCAGCGGTCCACGGCGTCGGCCCGGGGCGGGAAGTGCGTCGCGTTCGGATGTCCCTCCGGCGCCGTCGAGGCCCACTCCGGGGCGTAGCTGAGCACGGGCATGACCCGGATCCCGTGGCGGCGTGCCGCTGCCATCAGGGTGTCGGCCGGCGTCAGGTCGAGGGCATCGGGCCGGGGTTCGTGGCGCCCCCACTGGATGCCCTGTCGGCTCCAGGTGACGCCCACCGAGTCCGCCCACGGCATCTCGGCGGCTCCCAGGTGGATGGCCCCAAGGAACTGCCGGACGTGCTCGCCGGGGACGCTCTGCGCGCCGGCTCGAGTCGGAAGGGCGGACCCGGCGAGGGCCACCAGGGCGAGACATCCGGCGATCGCGGAGTGAGACCGGGCGCTCACGGGTCCTCCTGAAGCCTGAAGCCTGGAGTCGGCGGTCGACCGCGCCTGCCCCGGCGCGGAGAGTGGACGCTCGAGTATGGGCGGGACAGGGGCCGCTGTCGAGGATCGGGAGGTCCGGTGGCGGGATGCCTCGCTTGCCCCGGCGCCGGTGAGGATGGAGCATTGCCGCATGGCGAGCATGGCAGGGGAGGAGAGGGTGCCGGACGACGGCCCGCGCGAGGGCCGAGCACGGGCGCGAGGATCTTCCGCCCGGTCGCGGGGGCGTCTCCGCGCGGCGGTCCCTGTCGTGGTGGCCGCTTGCCTCCTCGTCGGCGCGGCGTGCTCGGGAGAGGAGCCGGCGACCCGGGACGGCACGCGGACTCGCGCTGAAACGGGCCTCCCCGGGGGGGCGGGCTCGTCCGATGCCGACCGTTGGCGCGAGCAACTGGTCGACGATCTGGTGGAGCCGTGGCTCCGCCATGGCCGGGACGAGGCCACCGGACGGTTCCTCACCCATCTGGGCTCGGACTGGAGCCGGACCGGGCCGGAGGAGACGTATCCGAGCATGGTGGGCCGCCACC
>CAZVIY010000079.1:0-2312 GCA_964627425.1 uncultured Gemmatimonadota bacterium | reverse complement strand
CGGGCGGTGGGCTTCATCGACCTCACCACCCTGGCCGGCGACGACACGCCGGGACGCGTCCGGCGCCTGTGCGCCAAGGCCCGCCGGCCCGTCCGGGACGACCTCCTGGAGGAGCTGGGCATGGCGGAGGCGGACCTCCGGGTGGCCTCGGTCTGCGTGTACGGCTCCCTGGTGCCCGCGGCGGTGGAGGCGCTCCGCGGATCGGGGATTCCCGTGGCGGCGGTGGCGGCCGGCTTCCCCTCGGGGCTCGGCCCCTTCCGGGGTCGGCTGGAGGAGATCCGTGCCTGCGTGGAGGCGGGCGCCCGCGAGATCGACGTCGTCATCACCCGCGGCAAGGTGCTCCGGGGCGAGTGGGAGGAGCTGTACGACGAGGTCCGGGCCTTCCGCGAGGCGTGCGGCGACGCCCACCTGAAGACGATCCTGGCCACCGGCGAGCTGGGCCGGCTCCGCGACGTGGCCCGGGCCAGCCACGTGTGCATGATGGCCGGGGCCGACTTCATCAAGACCTCCACCGGGAAGGAGTCGGTGAACGCCACCCTCCCGGTGGGCCTGGTCATGACCCGGGCCATCCGCGAGTACCACGGGCGCACCGGCCACCGGGTGGGCTTCAAGCCCGCCGGAGGGATCCGGACGGCCAAGGAAGCCCTGGCCTGGCTCTACCTTATGAAGGACGAGCTGGGCGACCCCTGGCTGGACCGTCGCCTCTTCCGGTTCGGGGCCAGCTCCCTGCTGGGGGACATCGAGCGGCAGCTGGAGCACCACGTCACGGGCCGGTATTCGGCCCATCACCGCCATCCCATGGCCTGACGGAGGACGCACCGCCACCATGCCCCGCATCGCCGAGCTGTACGAGACCATGGAGTACGGACCCGCCCCCGAGTCGCGGGAGCGCGCCCTGGCGTGGCTCGAGGAGCGGGACCAGAGCTTCGGCCATTTCATCGGGGGGGAGTGGCGGGAGCCCGTCGACGGGGAGCGCTTCGAGACGGTGAATCCCGCCTCGGGCGAGCCCCTGGCCACGGTGGCCCAGGGCTCGGAGGCCGACGTGGAGGACGCGGTGGCGGCGGCCCGGGAGGCGTTCCCGGCCTGGAGCGGGCGGCCGGGGCACGAGCGGGCCCGGTACCTCTACGCCCTGGCCCGGAAGATCCAGAAGAACGCCCGGCTCTTCTCCGTCCTGGAGACGCTGGACAACGGGAAGCCCATCCGGGAGGCCCGGGACATCGACATCCCCCTGGTGGCCCGCCACTTCTACCACCACGCCGGCTGGGCCCAGCTCATGGACCGGGAGCCCGAGCTCCGGGACCACGAGCCCCTGGGCCCCGTGGCGCAGGTGATCCCCTGGAACTTCCCGCTGCTCATGCTGGCCTGGAAGGTGGCGCCGGCGCTGGCCACGGGGAACACGTCGGTCCTCAAGCCGGCGGAGTTCACCCCCCTCACCGCCCTCCTCTTCGGCGAGCTGTGCCGGGAGGTGGGGCTCCCCGAGGGCGTGCTCAACGTGGTCACCGGAGACGGGCGCACCGGCGAGGCCCTGGTCCGCCATCCCGACGTGGAGAAGATCGCCTTCACCGGCTCCACCGAGGTGGGCCGGATCATCCGGGAGGCCACGGCGGGGAGCGGGAAGGAGCTCTCCCTGGAGCTGGGGGGGAAGTCGCCCTTCGTGGTCTTCGACGACGCGGACCTGGACAGCGTGGTGGAGGGGGTGGTGGACGCCATCTGGTTCAACCAGGGGGAGGTCTGCTGCGCCGGCTCCCGGATCCTGGTCCAGGAGAGCGTGGAGGCGCGGCTGGAGGAGAAGCTCCGGGACCGGATGGAGACCCTCCGGATGGGGGATCCCCTGGACAAGGGGGTGGACGTGGGGGCCATCGTGGCGCCGGTCCAGCTGGAGAAGATCCAGGGGCTGGTGGAGCAGGGCCGGGAGGAGGGGGCCGAGATCTGGCAGCCCTCCTGGAGCACCCCGAAGGACGGATGGTTCTATCCCCCGACCCTGTGCACGAACGTCTCCCCCGCCGCCACCATCAGCCAGGTGGAGATCTTCGGCCCGGTGGTGGTCATGATGAGCTTCCGCACGCCGGAGGAGGCGGTGGAGCTGGGGAACAACACCCGGTACGGCCTGGCCGCCAGCGTGTGGTCCCAGGACATCGACCAGGCCCTGGACGTGGCGGGCGGGCTCAAGGCCGGCACCGTGTGGATCAACTGCACGAACCTCTTCGACGCCGCCTCCGGCTTCGGCGGCTACCGGGAGAGCGGCTACGGCCGCGAGGGCGGTCGGGAGGGGCTCTTCGAGTACCTCCGGCCGGCGTGGCACCGGGGGCGGG
>CAZVIY010000078.1:0-2409 GCA_964627425.1 uncultured Gemmatimonadota bacterium | reverse complement strand
GCCGCGGCCGCCTGGTTGATGATCAGCTCGGTGAGGAGGACGGTGGCGTAGAAGACCCCCAGCAGCACCGCCCAGCTCCCGCCCACCGCGGCCAGCGCCGAGATCCCCTCCCCCAGGACGCCGGCCGCCCCGCTCACCTCCAGCGCCCGGGCGATCCCGATGGCCGAGCCCACCGTGACCAGCACCGACCAGTTCACCGAGCGTCGGGCCTCGCCCGGGTCCGCGCACCCGGTCAGCACCATCAGGAGGCCCGCCGTGGGTGCGGCGATGGGCAGGGGCATCAGCCCCGTCGCGGCGGCCCCGATCATGCCGACCAGCAGGAGCCCGGCCACCCACTGCAGCTCCGTTTTTCGGGGGATGGTGCCCTCGATCGGGCTCACGACGAACAGCTCGCTGGACTCCCGGTGGGCCCGTCCGAACTCGGGGCCGGCCTCCAGGAGCACCGTGTCGCCGGGGCGCAGGAGGGCGTCGGAGATGCGGCTCGGGATCTCCTCGCCCCGCCGCTGGACCGCCACCACGGCGGCGTTGTAGCGGGCCCGGAACTCCGCCTCCTCCACGGCCTGTCCCGCCAGCGGCGAGCCGGGCGTGATCACCGTGCGGTACAGCTTCCAGGCCGGCTCCCCCTCCGGCGGCTCGCGGGGGCTCACCGGTCGGACACCCGGGAAGCGGAAGACGTCCACGATCCGCTCCAGCTCCCCCGCGAAGGTGAGCCGGTCGCCCGCCGCCAGCCGGTCACCGGGACCCACCGGGGCGATGACGCCGGTCTCCCGCTCGATACGGACGAGGTAGAGGTCGGAGACCTCCAGCACGCCGGCCTCCTCCGCCGTGCGGCCGGCCAGCGGCGATCCCTCCCCCAGCTTCACCTCCGCCACGAACTCCCTCGCCTCGCCGGCGGCCGATTCGGCGGACCGGCGGTCGGGCAGGAGCCGCGGGGCGACGAAGGTCAGGTACAGGACGCCCGTGGCCAGCAGGGGGACGCCCACCACGGCCAGCTCGAAGAAGCCGAGGCCCTCGATCCCGTTGGACCGCATCAGGCCGTCCATCACCACGTTGGTGGAGGTCCCGATGAGGGTGCAGAGGCCGCCGAGGATGGAGGCGAAGGAGAGGGGGATGAGGAGCTTGGACGGGGAGATCCCCCGGTCCCGGGCCCACCGGTCCAGTGCGGGGATCCCGAGCGCCACGATGGCCGTGTTCGACATGAACGCCGAGGCGACCCCGGTCAGGCTGGTGAGCCGGCCGAGCACCTGGGTCAGCGAGGCGTCCTCGCCGAACATGAAGGCGGTGACCCGGTCGATCATGCCGGTGGCCCGGACGCCGGCGGCCACCAGGAAGAGGCCGCCGATGGTGGCCAGGGCGGGGTTGGAGAAGCCGGAGAGCGCCTGCTCGGCCGTCAGCACTCCCGACGCGGCGAGCACCATCAGGGCCCCGAGCAGCAGGTAGTCCGGGCCCATGAACTCCCGGGCCATCAGGGCCACGGTGGCCACCAGGACGGCCAGGACGAAGATCGCCTCGAGGGTCATCGCCTCTCCCCCGAGGATGACGCGGGGTCGGACCCGCGGACCGGGATCGCGGTGCGGATGGTCAGCCTCCGCCGCTCGGTGCCGACCCGCCGGGCGCGGGGGCGTCGGCCGGCGGGAGCCCCGAGAAGCCCTCGCCGCGTCGGTAGATCACCTCGCCCCCGACCACGGTGAGGTCGACCTCCGCCGAGCGGATCGAGTCCGCCGGCACGCGCATGACGTCCCGGGAGAGCACCACCAGGTCCGCCAGCTTCCCCGACTCCAGCGACCCGATCAGCTCCTCCTGGAAGGCGGCCCGCGCCCCGTTGAGCGTGTAGGTCCGCAGGGCCTGCTGCCGCGTCATGGCCTGGTCCGGGAAGAAGGAGGAGTCGGGCGGCGCCCCCTGGACGTGGCGGGTCACCGAGCAGTGGAGCGAGGCCAGCGGATCGACGTCCTCCACGGGCGCGTCGGTGCCGTTGGTCACCAGCGCGCCGCTGTCGATGAGCTCCTTCCAGACGTAGGCGCCCTGCCGGGCCCGCTCCTCGCCCAGGCGGCGGAGGTTGTAGGGGGCGTCCGAGCAGGCGTGGATGGCCTGCATCGAGGCGATGACGCCCATCCCGGCGAAGCGGGGGACGTCGTCCGGGTGCAGGTGCTGGGCGTGCTCGATCCGCCAGCGGAGGGTGTCCCCGTCCACCCCGGCGCTGTCCCAGAGGGCGGCGTACAGGTCCAGCGTCTCCCGGTTCGCCCGGTCGCCGATGGCGTGGACCGCCACCTGCCAGCCCTCCTCCAGGGCCAGCGCGGCGATCTCGCGGACCCGACCCATGTCGGTCACGTTCAGGCCGGTGTGGTCCGCGCGGTCCGCGTAGGGCTCCAGCATCCAGGCCGAGCGGGAGCCGAGCGCGCCGTCCACCGT
>CAZVIY010000077.1:0-2474 GCA_964627425.1 uncultured Gemmatimonadota bacterium | reverse complement strand
CCTCCGCGAGCTGGCTGTCCGCTTCGCTCCCAGAGGCTCGCTCCGGGAACCGCGGAGCCCCTCCCACCGCAATGGTCGGGAGCGGGGGGACCGACGGGGCGATGGGGCTCCCGGGCTCCCCCGCCCTGGAGTGACTGTCAGACGGGTCGTCTAGTGGGAGAGCGGGTCGAGACGAGCGGTGAAGCTGACCGGGAACAACGTCTCACAGTGACCTTTCCTGACGACCCTCACCGCTGTCTTTTCCCAGGTCGCGTAGCCCTCCTTCTCCACCGAAACGTCGTAGATGCCAGCCCGTTCATAGGCGAGGAGCGCACGCGAAGCAGGGTCCCCCCTGCTGAATGCGCTGTCAGCGTAGGGGGATCCATGGGTGTAGGGTTCATCGGTCGCGACAGCCAGGGCACTGTCGACCGGCGAACCCGATTCCGCGTCCTCGACCGTCAGCTGGATCGCCCAGGTAGCGCGGTCGGGGCAATTGATATTGGTGGGTTCGGAGCAGGCAAGGAGGGAGCCGACGATGAGGAGCGATGCCATAGCAGGCGCGCCCGATCCTTCACTGAACATTCGTCCTGCTCCTTTCCCTGGAGCGGCCGCCGTCGTAGTCGTGCGTATCTCGTAGTAGAAACGAGCTGAATTTCCCCAATGTGACGGCTACCGCCACGGTGCGGAGGAATGCCGGGGTTCCCGGAGCGAGCCTCTGGGAGCGGAGCGGACAGCCCGCTCGCGGAGGGGGCCCCGGCGTCCCGTTGCCCCCACGGCCCCCGCCGGGTGGACCGAGGGGACGGCGGGCCGCCTGAAAAGCGGAGGTGTGAATCCATGAAGACCTGGCTGCTCCTGACCGGTAACCGGTGGGCGGTGGCCGGCCTGCAGCTCGGCGCCGCCCTGGCGGTGATGCTCGCCGTGGGCGCGGTCGCGGCCCCCGGACTCGAGTCCCTCGTCGCCGAAGACCCGGTCCAGACCCTCTTCCAGGCGCTCGTGGCAGGCATCATCACCGGGGTCACTCTGGTCCTGGCGGTGAACCAGCTGGTCCTCTCCCAGGAGCTCGGCTCGCTGGGCGATCAGCGGGATCGCCTCGAGGGGGCCATGGACTACCGGGAGGACGCCGACGACTACACGGGTCCCGGCGCCAGCCCCGCCGTGCCGGCGGGTTTCCTGGTGGAGCTGGTCGAGAGCGTCGGGGAGCGGGAACGCTCGATCGTCCGCGCCGTCGAAGGCAACGGTGACGGGGGTTCACCGGACGACGGGAAGGTCGCCGAATACGGGGACCGGGTGGCCGAGCGGGCCGCGGCGGTGGCCGGGCGGCTGGAAGGCCGCTCGTTCGGGGACTTCGGGATGCTCTGGGCCGCCCTCCACTACGATTACTCGCGCCAGATCCAGGACGGCCGGTCCCTGCTCCGGGACCCGGATCGGGATCTGCCGGCCGAGGTCCGCGAGGAGCTGGAGGCCGTCGTCCAGGGGCTGGTCCTGTTCGGAAGCGCCCGGGAGCACTTCAAGACGCTGTACTTCCAGCGGGATCTCATCGACCTGTCCCGGGGAATGCTGGCGCTGGCGCTCCCCGCCCTCCTGGCGGCGGTCCTGGTGCTCCTCTACTTCGACCCCGCCGCCTTCCCGGGCGAGACGCTCCGTATCCCGGGCTCGGTGTGGATCGTGAGCCTGGCCATCGCCGTGGCCGTGGCTCCCTTCGTCCTGCTCCTCTCCTACATCCTCCGGATCGCCACCGTCACCCGGCGAACCCTGGCGGCCGGACCGTTCGTGCTCCATCCGGACCAGGGCCGCGGCGGCTCCCTGTAGGATCCGCCGGCCTCCCCAACCTCTCCCGGCCGGGGTCATAGGGACGCCGGGGTTCCCGCAGCGAGCCTCTGGGAGCGAAGCGGACAGCCCGCTCGCGGAGGGGGCCCCGGCGTCCCGTTGCTCCCGCCCACCCGCCGGGTGGACCGAGGGGGCGGCGGGCCGATACATTTGTCCCCGAGCTGACGTGCCCTGTCGGGCCCCGCTCCGCCGCCGGCGGAGGCGGGTACTCACGGTGACATCGGGAGACCAGCGATGGCCGAGCTGACCGACCAGGAGCTGCAGCGGAAGGTCCAGGAGGGCTTCATCGTCGAGTCCGAGAAGGACATGACGGAGTCCTACAAGAAGGCCCTCGTCACCCAGCTCACCGTCCAGGGCGACACCGAGCTCATCAGCGCCCCCGCCTACTTCATGGCGGCCAGGGACGCGCCCACCACCAACACCATGGTCTCGGCCACGGCCATCATCCAGGACGAGCTGGGCCACGCCAACATCGCCTACCGGCTCCTGGAGGACCTGGGGATCGACCGCCACTGGCTCCTCTACGAGCGTCCGCCCCACAAGTTCAAGCACCCCTACGGCTTCGACCAGCCGCTGGAGAACTGGGCGGAGCTGGTCACCGCCAACGCCCTCTACGACCGGGCCGGGATCACGCTGCTGGGCGACGTCCACAGGAACACCAGCTACGG
>CAZVIY010000076.1:0-2478 GCA_964627425.1 uncultured Gemmatimonadota bacterium | reverse complement strand
TCGAACCGGCGACCTTCAGCTTGGAAGGCTGACGCTCTGCCAACTGAGCTACGCCCGCGTGGAGGGGTTCCCCTGGTGGGGGAGACAAGCGGGCGACCGGTTTCGAACCGGCGACCTTCAGCTTGGGAAGCTGACGCTCTACCGACTGAGCTACGCCCGCGGAATCAGTGGGGCGGGAGGGACTTGAACCCCCGACCTCTGCGATGTGAGCGCAGCGCTCTAGCCGGCTGAGCTACCGCCCCGTGTCCGCATCCTCCACAGCTCGCTTCGCCGCCGTCCTCCGGACGGATCCCGGGGCGCGGCGAGAGCGGGCGACCGGATTTGAACCGGCGACCTCAACCTTGGCAAGGTTGCGCTCTGCCAGCTGAGCTACGCCCGCGCGGCCCGCAGAGAAGAGAGGTGCCGGCTGGATTCGAACCAGCGTAGGGGGCTTTGCAGGCCCCTGCCTAGCCACTCGGCCACGGCACCGTAGCTCGCCGGCTCCGTCCCGTCTCCCGCGCCCGGAAGCCGGCCGGGACTCCCGGCGCGGCTTCGCGAGGGCTCGGAGTCTACGTCCGCCACCGGGGGGTGTCAACGGGAGGCCGGGCGAGCCGGGCATCACCGTGTACGCCGTGGCGTCTACGCGGTTCCGCCGCCGGGTACCCGGCCTCCGCCCCGGTCGCGGAGCCCGCCCCGAGCCGTCATTTTGCCTCCTTCCGCACCGATCCGCTCACCGCAGGCCGGAGGAGACATCCGACCGTGACCCGCCGAACCGGACGTGACCTCCGCCCCTCCGCGGCCGCCGCCCTGCTGGTGCTCCTGGCCGGCGGACTCCCGGCCGCAGGATGCGGCGATCCGGGCTTCAGCGAGGGCTACCTGGAGGCCACCGCCCGGCGCACCCAGAACCAGGTGATCAACGAGGTGCGGCTCCGCGCCCGGCAGCTCGCCCCCACCGAGATGCGGGTGGACCTCACCGACGCCTCGGAGCGCGAGCGCAGGCTCCTGGAGTCGCTCCTCCGGGCGGCCGGGCTGGCCGACGAGATCTTCTGGCGCCAGACCGCCCCCGCGGCGATGCCGTACCGTGCCCAGGTCCGGGCCTCCCACCCGAGGGACCACATCGTCCGCGAGTTCTACATGCTCCAGAGGGGGCCCTACGACCGGCTCGACGAGGACCGGCCCTACATGGACGTGCCGCCGAAGCCGCCGGGGGCGGGGTTCTATCCCCCGGACCTCACCGCCGAGGAGTTCCACGCCTGGCTCGATGAGCACCCGGAGGACCGGGAGGCCTTCCCGGACCCGCACACGGTGATCCGCCGGCAGGGGGAGCAGGGGGAGGAGAAGCTGGCGGCGGTGCCGTATCACGAGGAGTACCGGGAGCTGACGGAGCCCCTGGCCGAGGCCCTGCGCGAAGCCGCCTCCCACGCCGGGGGCCCCCGCCTGGAGCGCTTCCTGGAGCTGAAGGCCCGGGCCGTCCTCACGGGCGAGCACGTTCACGCCGACACGGCCTGGGTCCGGGTGGAGGACGCCCGGTTCGACGTGGTCGTCGGCCCGTACGAGCTCCGGGAGGACGAGTTGCTCGGCCTGAAGGCCGCCTACGGGGCCAGCGTCGCGCTCGTGGACGACTCCGCGAGCTCCGAGCTGCGCCGCTTCAGCGATCACCTGGCCGAGGTGGAGGCCGCCCTCCCCTATCCCGATTCGCTGAAGGCGGACTCCGCGAGACCGACCGCGACGTTCAGCATGGTGCGGGACATCTACCGCGGCGGACTGATCGGCACCGGCCGGCAGCCGGTCTCGATGACCCTCCCCGTGGACCCCCTCGCCCGGGCCGTTGCGGGGACGAAGACCATCGTCTGGCAGAACCTCCTGGACGCCCGCTACGACTCCATCGTCGCGCCCATCGCCCGGCAGGCCGTGGCCGAGGGGCAGCGCGACGCCCTGAGCCGGGAGGCCTACCTCGACCTGGTCGTGACCCGGGAGATGGGCCACGTGCTCGGCCCCCGGTACGCGGCGGCCGGCGGGGAACGTGTGCCGGTGAACCGGGCGCTGGGCGAGCACCACTCCTGGGTCGAGGAGGCCCGGGCCGGCGCGGTGGGGCTGCTGGCCATGGAGCATCTCGCCGATCGGGGCGAGCTCCCGGCCGGGGCCCGGGAGGGACGTCTGGTGGCCCACCTGGCGGGCCTCCTGCGCGCCGCGCGGTTCGGGGACGGAAGCCCGCAGGGCCGGGCCGCCCTGGTCGCCCTCGGCTGGCACCTGCGCAACGGCGCCTTCTCCTTCGACGGGGAGAGGGCCCGGTACCGGGTGGAGCCGGAGGCCCTCGTCGAGTCGGCGGGGGAGCTGGCGCGGGAGCTCCTCTTCGTCCAGGCGGCCGGCGATCGGGCCCGGGCGGAGGGGCTCCACCGGGACCACGGCGAGCCGCCGTCGTCCCTGGAGACGGTCCTGACCTCCCTGGGCGACCTCCCGGTGGAGGTGGCGCCCCACTACCGGATCCGGTGGTGAGGG
>CAZVIY010000075.1:0-2496 GCA_964627425.1 uncultured Gemmatimonadota bacterium | reverse complement strand
AGACGCCCCGGCGGTACTGCCGCCCCTCCTCCTCGGAGCAGCGGATCTCCTCCGGGTTCACTCGCCGGGCGGCGTGAAGACCCCGGAGGGAACCGCGGTGTCGGCCGCGACCTCCTCGAAGTGGATGCGGGCGTCACCCGAGCTCCAGCGGCGGTCCAGGGCGAGCTTCAGCCCCTGCGGCCCGAAGGTCCGCCAGTCCCGCCACCAGATCACGGGACCCTTCTGCTCCTGGTCCTGGAGGTGGTACCGCCAGGCGGCCATGCGGCCGGTCTCGGGATCGACGAAGCCCCAGTACTGGTCGTCGGTGACGCCGAGCCCGGCGTCGAAGGTCAGGTGGACCGTGGCGTAGGTGGAGTCGTTCGGGAGCTCGGTCCAGCCCTCCCAGTCCAGGTGCACGCCCTCGTCGCGCCACTTCAGCGGCATCAACAGCCAGTAGGAGTCGTTGACGAAGGCGGCGTAGGCGTCCCGGAGCGCCGAGTCGCGGCTCGCCCCGGTGACCTCCTCGCCGTCCATCCAGACGCGGCCCTCGTCGGCCACCGAGTCGTCGGCCAGCGTCTGGACGTCGAAGAGGGCGTGGAAGCGGGTCCCGTCCTGCCGCTCGTAGGAGAGGCGGTAGTCGCCCTCCCAGCGGTCCCAGGCGTGGGAGCGGCGGACCCGCGTCTCGCCCCCCTGCTCGACGATCCAGTCGAAGCGGAGGAAGCGCGTCCGCTCCCAGGCCTCCCGACCGCCCTGCCACTCCACGAGCCGGTCGGCCACGAGCTGTGCGGAGTCGGCGGGGGCGGCGTCGGCGGCGGTCTCCCCGCCCGCGGCCTCCCCGTCCGAGGCCTCCGGGGCGTCCCCTGGACCGCAGGCCGCCAGCACGGCGGCGGTCACGAGCGCGATGAGGGCGTTCGGACGTGGCACGGCGTCTCCCCTCGTTCCGGGATGTCGAGCGTCTCCCGGGCCGCGAGGGGCCCGGTCGGCCGCCCGCAATCTCACCCGCTCCCCGGCGCTCGTCAATCGGCGGACGCGTAGGGAGGCGGCGCGGGCTCAGCCCTGCTCGAGCTCGAGCTCGGCCTGGGCCTCCTCGTCGTCCGCGGCCTCCTCCTCCGGGCCCTCCCCCTCGTCCTTCGCTCCGGCCTCCGGCGAGGCCTGGAGGGGATGCACCCGGCGGACGCGGGCGCCGCCCAGGTTGCCGATGATCCGGAGGGCCGCGTCGCTCCGGGAGCGCTCGTTCACCTCGGAGGCCTCGGTCCGGCGGAGCTCGCCCGTCTCCAGCTCCCAGACGATCCGGTCGTCCGGCCTCACCTCCAGCAGACCCACCAGGTCGCCGGCCTCCTCCCGGCCGGGCAGGACCGTCGTGCCCTTGCCGGCCCGGCCCTGGAGCCGGAGCTCGGTGAAGGGGACGCGCTTGGCGAAGCCCCGGTCGCCGGCGGCGAGCAGGCGGCCGTCCCGCCGGGGCGCCAGGGCCGAGACGACCTCGTCGTCCTCCTCCAGGTCGACCCCCTTCACGCCCTTCGCCGTCCGGCCCATGGACCGGACCTCGTCCTCCTCGAACCGGATGGCCTGGCCGTGCCGGGTGGCGAGCACCAGCTCGGCCGTCCCGTCGGTGACCAGCGCCTCCAGCACCTCGTCGCCCTCCTCCAGGCCGGCCGCGATGATGCCGCCGCTGCGGACGTTGGCGAACTCGGAGAGGTCGGTCCGCTTCACCTTCCCGCGGCGGCTCACGGTGACCAGGTATCGCCCCTCGGCCTCGAAGTCCTCCACCGTCGCCACCGCGGCGGGCTCGTCGCCCTCCTCCAGCTCCAGGAAGTCGGCGAGGGGCTTGCCCCGGGAGCTGCGGGTCGCCCGCGGCAGGTCGGCGAGGTCCAGGACGTGGGCGTGCCCGCCCCGGGTCACCACCAGCAGGCTGTCGCTCCCGCGGCAGAGCAGGGCCCGGCGGGCGAAGTCGGCCTCGCGCTCGGCGAGGGCCTCGGCCCCGGCCAGCCCCCCGGCCCCGCCCCGGACCGGCTGGGCCTTCACGTAGCCGCGCTTGCTCAGCAGCACCAGCGTGGCGCCGGCCTCGCCGCCCGACGGGAGCGGGAACTCGCCGTCGTCGTCCAGGATCTCGGTCCGGCGCGGGTCGCCGTAGCGGCTCCGGAGTTCGGCCAGCTCCTCGGCCAGGTAGTCGCGGCGCGCTTCCTCCTCGTCCACCAGCACCTTCAGCTCGCGGATCCGGCCCCGGAGCTCCTCCAGCTCGTCCTCCAGGCCCACGCGCTCCAGCCCCGTGAGCCGGGCCAGGCGCATGTCCAGGATCGCCCGGGCCTGGACCTCGGTGAGGTCGAACTCCTCCTGCAGGGCCTCGCTGGCCTCCGCCGGCGTCTCCGAGGCGCGGATCACCTCGATGACGCGGTCGATGTCGTCCAGGGCCACCAGCAGCCCCTCGACCACGTGGGCGCGCTCCTCCCGGACCTCCAGCTCGTCGGCCGCCCGCCGGGCGATGACCTCCAGGCGGTGGTCCACGAAGCACTCGAGGGC
>CAZVIY010000074.1:0-2558 GCA_964627425.1 uncultured Gemmatimonadota bacterium | reverse complement strand
TGCGTGGGGAGCTGCCACGCGGGGGCCACCGTACCGCTCCCCGCCGCCACCGCCCCGACGCTGGCCGGGGAGGGGGCCATCCCCCCGAGGGCCGCACCGGTCACCTCGTCCCTCCTCCCCCGGATCCCCGATCCGTACTTCCTCCCCTTCGCGAACGCTCCTCCCGTTCCGGGTCTCCGCGCCCCAGGGGCGTAGCCGAACCTCGCAGACCCGGAGAGATCATCGGCGACCCCTCCGTGCGCCGGTCCGTCGGAGCGTCACGGCTCCGAGGGCGCCGGGAGGGCGCCACGAGCACGGGAGGAGCACCCATGTACGATCGACAGAGCCTCCATCGACGGACCCTCGCCACACGGACGCCCCACACCTCCTGGACCACCGCCGCGGCAGCCCTCCTGGCCGCCGCGTTCGGGCTGCTGGCCCTCACACCCGGCGCGCTCCACGCCCAGGAAGGACACCACGAGCACGGGGAGGAGACCGGCGAGCACACCCACGACGACGGCCACCACGGCGGCCTCCACTTCACCCATCCCCTGTTCGCCGAATCCGTCTCGCCCGACCGGAAGGTCCGGTTCAACTACGGATACTTCGACCTGACCGGCGAGAACGAGCAGGAGCACTCGGCCAGCGTCGGGTTCGAATACGCCTTCAGCCGGGCCTTCAGCGTGGAGGCGGCAGTCCCCTACAGCTTCACCGACGGGGCCGCGGGCATCACCTCCGTGAGCCTGAAGTTCGCCAACTACGCCCTCGAGGAGCAGGGCCTGCTCCTGGGCTACGGGATCGGGGCCGGGTTGCCCACCTCCGGCGACGCCGGGGGCGAGGAGGGCCACGACCATGACCACGACCACGACCACGGCGCCAGGGTCCCGGCCGGGATCCCGGACCCGGCCCTCCACGGGGGCGGCAGCGCCGTGCACGCCACCCTGGGCCGGGATCACTGGGAGCTCTCGCCCTTCTTCAACATCGGCTACATGAGCGGCTCCTGGGAGCTGGTGGGCTTCGGCACCTTCGGCGTCCCCACGGGCAGCGTGCCCGATGGCGACGGGGGCGTCAACATCTCCTACAACGCCTCGGTCCTCTACCACGCCGGGGCCCGGTTCGACCTGCTGGCGGAGCTCCACGGGAGCGGGGGCGTCCAGGGGCATCCCGTGGGTGAAGACGTGGTGCAGGTGGCGCCCGGAATCCGCTGGCAGGTGCTCCCGGACAGCCCGCTGGTGCTGGGCGCCGGCGCGAGCTTCCCCCTCACCGACATGCAGGAGTACGACGGCCGGCTGCTCGTCTCCCTCTTCTATCACTTCGGAGGCTGAGGGGCTGAGCCGAAACCCGCTCCCCCCCGACTCCGTAGGGTGGGCTGACGCCCGGTCCCGGGTGATGGCGCCGGTCCGCCGGCCCACCCCTCGGGGCCGCCTGCCCGCACCCCGTACGGACGATGCAAGGAGGACAGATGACCACCATCCGCCGCATGCCCGCATTCGCTCTCCCCCTCACCCTGGCGCTCGCGCTCCCCCTGACGGCGGCGACCTCGGCCATCGCCCAGGAGACCGAGCGCTTCACGCTCCGCGGGGACGCCCCCGCCGTCTTCAACCTGGCCGGAAACGTGGAGATCGTCGCCGGCGACCGGCCCGGCGTGCGGGTGGAGGTCGCCCGGGGCGGCGTGGACGGCGCCCGCCTCCAGATCCGCACCGGCGAGATCGACGGCCGCGAGACGCTGCGGGTGACCTACCCCGACGACGAGGTCGGCTACCGCCGGATGGGCGGCGGCCAGACCAGCCTCCGGGTCCGGGACGACGGCACCTTCGGCGACGGCTTCGGGGGCGGAGACCGGGTCACCGTCGAGCGGGACGGCGACCTGGAGGCCTGGGCCGACCTGCGGATCGAGGTGCCCGCCGGGACGCGACTGGCGGTGCACCTCGGGGTGGGCGACATGGACGTCCGGGACATCGATGGTGATCTCGCCCTGGACGGCTCCTCCGGGACGATCCGGACCCGCGGCACCCGGGGCACGCTCTCACTGGACACGGGCTCGGGGAGCATCGAGGTGAGCGACGCCCGCGGCGACCTCACGGCGGATACCGGCTCGGGGAACATCACCCTCCGGAACGTCGACGGCGGCGAGCTGACGCTGGAGGCGGGGTCTGGATCCGTGGAGCTGTCGTCCGTGCGGGCGGCGTCCCTCCTGGTGGACACCGGCTCGGGCTCCATCCGGGGGAGCGGCGTGGAGGCCGAGGACCTGGCGATGGACACCGGCTCAGGCGGCATCCGGCTGGAGGGCGTGACCACCTCGCGGGCCACCCTGGACACCGGGAGCGGCTCCGTGCAGCTCGGGCTCCTCTCGGACGTCGACGAGCTGATCATCGACACGGGAAGCGGAGGCGTGGAGGTCACCGCGCCGGCCGATCTGGGCGCCCGCCTGGATCTGGACTCGGGCAGCGGCGGCGTGCGGGTGGACCTGCCCGTCACCGACCTCCGGAGCGACCGCTCCCACCTGCGGGGGAGCGTGGGCGACGGCGACGGCCTGGTGGAGATCGACACGGGCTCGGGGAGCATCCGGCTCCGTCAGG
>CAZVIY010000073.1:0-2602 GCA_964627425.1 uncultured Gemmatimonadota bacterium | reverse complement strand
TCCCCCTGGACGGCCTGCGCTTCGTCTTCACCGGGGCCCTGGAGCGGTTCACCCGCCGGGAGGCGACCGAGGCGGTGGAGTCTTTTGGCGCCCGCGCCACCTCCTCGGTGAGCGGCGAGACGGACTACGTGGTGGCCGGCGAGAATCCCGGCTCGAAGCTGGAAGACGCCCGGGAGGAGGGCGTGGAGATCCTGGACGAGGAGGCGTTCGTGGAGCTGCTTCGGGAGCACGGCGCGGCTCCGGCCGCGGGGAGCCGAGACGGAGATGAGGGGGAGGGCTGACATGGAGAACGTGGAGATCGCCTCGACCCTTCGGGACGTGGCCGACCTGCTGGACATCCAGGGGGCCAACCCCTTCCGGGTCCGCGCCTACCGGAACGCCGCCCGGACGGTGGAGGAGCACACCGCGCCCATGAAGAAGCTGGTGGCCGAGGACGCCGACCTCACCGAGCTGCCCGGCGTGGGCGAGGACATCTCCGGCTACATCCGGGAGCTGGTGGAGACCGGGTCGCTGGCGCTTCTGGACGAGATCACCGAGGACGTCCCCTACACGCTCATCGAGATCACCCGGATCCAGGGCGTGGGCCCGAAGAAGACGGCGAAGCTCTGGGAGGAGCTGGGCGTGGAGACCGTGGACGACCTGGAGGAGGCTGCCGGGGCGGGGAAGGTCCAGGAACTGGACGGCTTCGGCGCGAAGACCCAGGAGAAGATCCTCGACTCCATCGAGGAGTACCGGCGCCACCAGGAGCGCTTCCGCCTCTCCGAGGCCGACGGGCACGTCTCCCCGCTCCTGGAGTGGATGGAGGGCGCGGAGGACCTCCAGCGCATCGAGGTGGCCGGCAGCTACCGCCGGCGGAAGGAGACCGTCGGCGACATCGACCTGCTGGCCGTGGCCGACGACGGGCCGGCCGTCATGGAGCGCTTCACCTCCTACGCGAAGGTCGCCGAGGTGGACGCCGCCGGCGACACCCGGGGCACCGTCCGCCTCACCAACGGCCTCCAGGTCGACCTCCGGGTCGTGCCCGAGAAGAGCTACGGCGCCGCCCTCCATTACTTCACCGGCTCCAAGGAGCACAACGTCCGGGTGCGGAGCCGGGGCGTGGAGCGGGGGCTCCGGATCTCCGAGTACGGGGTGTTTCGCGAGGAGGAAGACGGGGCGGACGGGGCCGGCGACGAAGCCGACTCCGCCGGGTCCGAAGGCGCCGATGGCGACGACTCGGCGGGTGAGCGCGATCCCTGGGCGGGCGAGCTCATCGCGGGACGCACCGAGGAGGAGGTCTTCGAGGCGGTGGACCTCCCGTGGATCCCGCCCGAGCTCCGGGAGGACCGGGGCGAGATCCAGGCGGCCGAGGAGGGAGAGCTCCCCGAGCTGGTGGAGCTCGACGACATCCGCGGAGACCTCCAGATGCACTCCACCTGGTCCGACGGCCGGAACAGCGTGGCCGAGATGATGGAGGCCTGCGCCGAACGGGGCTACGAGTACCTGGCCATGACCGACCACAGCCAGTCCCTGGCCATGACCGGCGGGCTGGACGAGGAGAAGCTCCGCCAGCAGTGGGAGGAGATGGACGGGCTCTCCGGCGCGAACGGGGCGGGCGGCGACGGGATCCGCCTCTTCCGGAGCCTGGAGGTGGACATCCTGAAGGGCGGCGAGCTGGACCTGTCGGACGAGATGCTGGCCGAGCTGGACCTGGTCCTCGTCTCCGTCCACTCCCACTTCGACCTGGACCCGGAGGAGCAGACGAAGCGGATCATCCGGGCCGTGCGCCACCCCGCGGCCGACGTCCTGGCCCACCCCACGGGCCGGCGGATCAACAGGCGCGATCCCTACGAGCTGGACCTGGACGCCGTGCTGGACGCCCTGGCCGACGAGGGCATGGCCGTGGAGCTGAACGCCAACCCCGAGCGGCTGGACCTGAAGGACACCCACCTGCTCAAGGCCCGGGAGCGGGAGATCCCCGTGGTCATCAGCACCGACGCCCACCGGACCGCCGAGCTGGACCTCATGCGCTACGGCGTGGAGCAGGCCCGGCGCGCGTGGCTCGGGCCGGACGAGGTGCTGAACACCCGGCCACTGGCGGAGATGGAGGCCTGGCTGGAGGGACGGAAGGGGGGCTGAGCTCCGCCGCGGGTCGGATCCCCCGGCTCTACCGGTGCTCCAGGATCCACCCGGGAGTCACGATGTCAGCAGGTCTTCCTTCTCCGATCTTCGCATCTGCTTGATCTCGTGCTCCCGCCTGGAGGCTCCGACACGATCCTCGGTCCTCTCGGAGTAGACCAGCGTCACGGGCCTCCGGCCGCGGGTGTACTTCGCGCCCTCCCCCGCGTTGTGCTCCTCGATCCTTCGTTCGAGGTCCGTCGTGATGCCGCAGTAGAGCGTGTCGTCGTCGCACCGAACGAGATAGACGTACCACATGCCGTGGATGGTTACGGTCACGCCTCGTCGCGAGCGGCGAGTTCAGCCGGGAGCCGGTCGCTCGGATCGACGATGGTTGCCGTTCTCACGGAGCGTGTCCCTCGCTCTCCATCAACTTCTTTACCAGCGGATGATCCAGGTGGGCGTGCTTCACGGCCGGAAGCTGGAGAAAACGCTCCGGATCCAT
>CAZVIY010000072.1:0-2712 GCA_964627425.1 uncultured Gemmatimonadota bacterium | reverse complement strand
CCGTCGCCGTCCACGTCGCCGGCGGCCACGCCCGAACCTTCCGCCAGGAGCTCGTTCTCGTAGAGGATCTCCTCGTCCACCTCGTAGCGGATGTCGACGCCGGTCCGACCGGCCTCCAGGGGCGTGAACCCCTCCCCGTCGCCCGTCACCCGGAGCTCGCGCCACCGGTGCCCGTCGGCCTCGTGCCACGGTGGGAGGGGCTCCGGAGACGGATCGTCCTCGCCGCAGCCGCCGATCGCCATGATCAGGACGGCCACCGCCACGAGCCCCGTCCGGACCGGTGGCCCGGTCGGACCGACCGTCGGGCGCGGGAGCCGGGTCCTCCTGGGAGACCGATCGGGTGGGGAGGTCGTCACGGATCCGGGGAGCTGGGATACCTTGGGAGCGGCCGAACGGGAGGGAGGGAGAGGCCGTCCGGGAGGTCTTCCTCGGGGAAAGACTCCCGGACGACGCCGCCGCGAAAGATGCTCCGATCCGGCGTGAGAGGGCAAATCTCCGCACGTCGTCTCTGATCTTCGATACCGACGACACGATCGTCCAGTGCAGCCCGTATCGCCGGCGCGACCAGGCCCGGCCTCCACCACCGCCGCCCACCCGGTCCTCTCCCCGTCAGGCGCCCGCCGAAGCGGCCTCCTCGCTCTTCGACGCCCGCCTCATCTGGAGCAGCTCGACGAAGATCGCGAAGCCGAAGGCGAAGTACAGGTACCCCTTGGGGAAGTGCTCGCCCAGTCCCTCGGCCACCAGGGTGACGCCGATGAGCAGCAGGAAGCTCAGCGCCAGCATCTTCACCGTGGGATGGGCCTTGATGAAGGCGGCCACCGGCTGGATCAGGAGGATCATGATCCCGACCGCCACCACCACCGCGGCCACCATGACCTCGATGTGGTCGGCCATCCCGATGGCGGTGATCACCGAGTCCAGGGAGAAGACGATGTCCAGCAGCACGATCTGACCCAATACCATGCCCACGGCCGCCCGGCTCTTCTTCTGCGCCGTGGCCTCCCGGTCCTCCCCCTCCAGCTCCACGTGGATCTCGTGGGTGCCCTTGGCCAGGAGGAAGAGCCCGCCACCCAGGAGGATCAGGTCGTGCCCGCTGAAGCCGCGGCCCAGGACCTGGAAGAGGGTCTCCTGCAGGCTCATCATCCAGGTGAGCGCGAAGAGGAGGGCGATCCGGGCCACCATGGCCAGGGCCAGGCCCCCTTTCCGGGCCAGGGGCCGCTTGTCCGGCGGGAGCCCGTCGGCCAGGACGGTGACCATGATGATGTTGTCCACCCCCAGCACCACCTCGAGAACGGTGAGGGTGAGGAAGGCGATCCAGGCGTCGGGCTGGGTCAGGAGCTCCATCGTGACCTCGGGCTCGGGTTTCGGGCAGCCGGGAGACGACGGGAAAGGATGGGGACCCCTCCCCCCCGCGGGTCAAGGGGAAGGGGGCGGCCGGAGCGACAGGGGTCGGACCCTGTCCCGCCAGGCGGGCCGGCGGATACCTTGGCCCGCGTCGCTGCGTCCGCCTCGCGGCCGGGACCGCGGCCGGCCGCGACGGAGAACGGGAACCGTCAGCGGGAGAGGACGATGGCGAACCGGATCACCTACGAGGACGTCATGGAGGCCCGCCGGGAGATCCGGGAGGAGCTCCTCCCGGCCGTCCGTCGGGCCGACCTGGAGGTGGTGGTGGAGTACTTCTGGGCCATGGACCCCATCGCCCCCCAGGTGGAGGGCCACTACACCATCGACGAGCTGGTGGAGATCCTGGAGGGCGAGCGGCCCTGGCCCGCGGTGGCCCAGTTCCGGGGACTCCTGAACGAATACCTCCAGCGCCGGGACGCGAACCCGTACCTGGGCGAGTGGAACCGGAAGGGCCAGGCCCGGGAGGAGCTGGAGGAGCTGCTGGAGACGGCCGGGTCCTGACGATGGGCCGGCCGGGGACGATCGGACGTCGCTACCGCCCGCCCCTCCCGCCGTCGGGCTCCACCTTCTGGATCGAGTGGACCTCCTCCTCGCCCCAGGACGCCACCTCCCGGCCCTCCTCGTCGAGCAGCCGGACCTCGCCTCCCCTCTCGACGAGACGGTCGGCCTGGAAGATCTCGATGCTCCTGTCCCGGTAGGTGACCCTGAACTGCTCCATGCCCTCTCCCGTCTTCGTCATATCCGCACGCTCGTGCGTGTCGTTACGTCTTCGCGCGATCGGAGCTATGCCGCGCGCGTGTCAGCCCCTTCGCGCGCTCCGCGCCGCGTCGCGGCCCCAAATACGAAACGGGCCCCCGCCCGTGAGGACGGAGACCCGCATCGTACGTTCCGGCTGCTACTCGCCGGTCAGCCCAGGTGCTTCACGAACCGCATCGAGGGCCGCCGTCTCAACCACGCTCGGTAGATCATCATAGTCTCCTTGATCGTATGTTCGGTATCTATCCGTCTCGACCGGTGACCGGGCGGATCGTCCTTCGATCAGCCCGGCCCGGCTCGCCGTCAGCCCACCGTACGGCAGGTACCCGCAGGGGGTTTCAGCGCGACGGGATCGCGACTCGACCAGTGGTCCAGGCGCGAAGGCAAACGCGTTCGTTCGCCGGAAGTGTGACACCGCCGGTGGGAGATGGGTCCATGGCCGTCGTCGTGCCGGGCGGTCCTCGCACACCGCTGGCCCCACCGGGAGCCCGGCCGTACCGTAGGACCGTCCCGGCCGCACCGTACGCCGGGGCGTGCCGACGCCGATCCACG
>CAZVIY010000071.1:0-2913 GCA_964627425.1 uncultured Gemmatimonadota bacterium | reverse complement strand
CCAGATGTCGGGACACGAGGGACTGACGCCCCAGTCGGAGGACTTCTCCGCCTGGTACAACGAGATCGTGCGGGACGCGGAGCTGGCCTCCCACGCGCCCGTCCGGGGCTGCATGGTGATCCGGCCCTACGCCTACCGGATGTGGGAGCTCATGCAGGGCGCCCTGGACGAGATGTTCAAGCAGACGGGCCACGACAACGCCTACTTCCCCCTCTTCATGCCGAAGTCGGCGCTGGACCGGGAGGCCGAGCACGTGGAGGGCTTCGCCCCGGAGACGGCCAACGTCACCGAGGCCGGCGGCTCGGAGCTGGAGGAGCCGCTGGTGGTCCGGCCCACCTCGGAGGCGGTGATCTGGCCCATCGTGGCCGACTGGATCCAGTCGTACCGCGACCTGCCGGTGCTGCTCAACCAGTGGGCCAACGTGGTGCGCTGGGAACTCCGCACCCGCCCCTTCCTCCGAACCACCGAGTTCCTCTGGCAGGAGGGCCACACGGCCCATGCATCGGAAGAGGAAGCCCGGGAGGAGACGCGCCGTATGCTGGGCGTCTACCGGACGTTCATGGAGGAGTGGATGGCCATGCCGGTGATCACCGGCGAGAAGACGGAGAGCCAGCGCTTCGCCGGCGCCGTGAGCACCCTCACCTGCGAGGCGCTCATGAAGGACGACCGGGCGCTCCAGGCGGGCACCAGCCACTACCTGGGACAGAACTTCGCCCGGGCCTTCGACGTGACGTATCAGTCCGAGGAGGGGGAGCACGAGTACGTCCACAACACCTCCTGGGGCGTCTCCACCCGACTCGTGGGCGGCCTCATCATGACCCACGGCGACGACGACGGCCTGGTGCTCCCGCCCCGGCTCGCCCCCTACCAGGTGGTCATCGTCCCCATCTGGAAGGACGAGCAGGAGGAGGAGCTGGTCATGACCGTGGCCGAGCGGGTGCAGGGCGTGCTGTCCCGGGACGCCCGGGTCCACGTCGACGACCGGGAGGGCACGAGCCCCGGCGCGAAGTTCTACGAGTGGGAGCGGAAGGGGGTGCCGCTCCGGGTGGAGATCGGCCCCCGGGACGTCTCCAGCCAGGAGGTAGTCATCGTCCGGCGCTTCGCCCCCGAGGGGACCCAGCGGAAGCAGTCGGTGAGCGAGTCCCAGGCGTTCGCCACCATCCCGAAGATGCTGGAGGAGATCCAGTCCGGGATGCTGGAGGCGGCCGTCGCCCGCCGGGAGGAGAAGACCCTCCGCGGGGTGACGGAGATGGACGCCTTCGCCGAGCGGATGGAGGAGGAGGGCGGCTTCGTCTACACCGGCTGGTGCGGGAGCGCCGACTGCGAGGACGCCGTGCAGGACGCCACCAGGGCCACCATCCGGGCCATCCCCGACGAGGAGTTCCGCTCCGAGGAGGCGCCGGAGACGTGCGTCCACTGTGGTGGGGACTCGGAGACGGAGGTCGTGTGGGCCCGGGCGTACTGAGCCGGTGAGCCGCTCGGACGGGCGCATCCTCATCCTGGACTACGGGTCGCAGTACACCAAGCTCATCGCCCGGCGGGTGCGGGAGGCCCGGGTCTACAGCGAGATCCACCCGGCGCCGCAGACGGTGGAGTGGATCCGGGAGTGGGACCCGGCGGGGGTGATCCTGTCCGGCGGTCCGGCCAGCGTCTACGACGAGGGCGTCCCAGGGGCCGAGCCCGAGCTCCTGGAGCTGGACGTCCCGGTGCTGGGGATCTGCTACGGGATGCAGCTCCTGGGGCACCTGGCCGGCGGCCGGGTGGTCCGGGCGGACCGCCGGGAGTACGGCCGGGCGGAGATGGAGGTGCTCCGGCCCGAGGGGATCTTCCGCGGCTTCGGCCGGGGCGAGGAGATCGCCGTGTGGATGAGCCACGGCGACCACCTGGAGGAGCCGCCGGAGGGGTTCCGGGTCCTGGCCCGCACCCCCTCGGCGCCGGTGGCCGCCTTCCGGCACGAGGGGCGCGAGCTCTACGGCGTCCAGTTCCACCCCGAGGTGGTCCACACGCCCCGGGGCGAGGAGATCCTGGAGAACTTCCTCTACCGGGTCTGCGGCTGCGCCGGCGAGTGGACCCCGGGGAGCATCGTCGCCAGCCGGGTGGCCTCCATCCGGGAGCAGGTGGGCCAGGAGGGGGTGGTCTGCGGCCTCTCGGGCGGGGTGGACTCGTCGGTGGCCGCCGCGCTGGTCCACCGGGCGGTGGGCGACGCCCTGACCTGCATCTTCGTGGACACCGGGCTCCTGCGGAAGGGCGAGCGGGAGACGGTGGAGCGGCTCTTCGGCGAGCACCTGGGCTTCCGCCTGGAGGTGGTGGACGCCTCGGACCGGTTCCTCGCGCAGCTGGAGGGGGTCACCGACCCCGAGGAGAAGCGGGTCCGGATCGGCCACACCTTCATCGACGTCTTCGAGGAAGCGGCGGGCCGGCACGGCGAGGCGGCCTTCCTCTGCCAGGGGACCACCTACCCGGACGTCATCGAGTCCACCTCCCCCACGGGCGCCTCCTCGGAGAAGATCAAGTCCCACCACAACGTGGGTGGGCTCCGGCCGGACCTGCCCTTCGAGCTGGTGGAGCCGCTTCGGGACCTGTTCAAGGACGAGGTCCGGCAGGTGGGACGGGAGCTGGGGCTTCCCGACGTGCTGGTGGGTCGGCACCCCTTCCCGGGGCCGGGGCTCGCGGTGCGCATCCTGGGGGAGGTGACGCCGGAGCGGCTGTCCGTGCTCCGGGAGGTGGACGCCATCTACCTGGAGGAGATCCGGGCCGCGGACCTGTACGACGAGATCTGGCAGGCCTTCGCCGTCTACCTGCCCGTGCGCTCGGTGGGGGTCATGGGCGATGCACGGACCTACGACCGGGCGGTGGCGCTCCGGGCGGTGACCAGCCGGGACGGGATGACCGCCGACTGGTACCGGTTCCCCC
>CAZVIY010000070.1:0-2959 GCA_964627425.1 uncultured Gemmatimonadota bacterium | reverse complement strand
GAGGCTCGCTTCAGCAACGGCATCCTGGAGATCCGGATGCCCAAGGCAGCCGAGGCGCGAACCCGCAAGATCGAGGTGAACGTCGACTGACCCGTTCACCCCGGCGCCCGCCGCGAGCCTGAAGGGCGGGCCCGAGCGGTAGAAAGGAGCCGGCCGGGCGTCCCGGCCGGCCGGACGTGGGGAGAGGGCCGGCGCGACGCCGGCCCTTTCTCTTTGGAGGGGCTGCTGGCGGTCCGGCCGGCGCCGTCAGTACTCCTCGTCGGCCTCCGGCAGGTCGTCCAGGCCCGGCTCTCCGGGCTCCTCGACGATCTCGTCGTCGCCGCCGTTCTCCATGAGCTCGGTGTGGTCCAGGGTGGGCTTTACCTCGCCGGGGCCGAAGGTGGGCTCGAACCTGCCCGACTCCTCGATGCGCCGGACCAGCTCGTCGAAGGCCTCCTCGTCGAGCTCGTTCAGGAAGAGCTCCTCGGCGAACTCGATGGCCAGGTCCACGTCCAGCTCGATGCTCTGGGCCGCGGCCTCCTCCTCGATGATGTCCAGATACTTCTCGATCTCCTCGTCGACCATCCGGCCTCTCCCTCTGCTGATCGGAACCGTCCCGGGGCCACACTCTCACCGATGGCGGCGCGTCGAGCAAGGGACGCGGCCCCGGAGGGGGGCGAGGCCCGGCGCCGGGAGGCGGCCGGGACGTCGGCCGGGACGGCGGCCGGGACTCAGGCCACGACGCTGCACAGGTAGGCCGCGAAGAAGGCGGCGTAGGTGCCCACGGCATAGCCCACCAGCGCCATGAGGATGCTCACCGGCACCAGGCGGTCGTCGTGGTAGGCGGCCACGATGGGCGCGCTGGCCGCCCCGCCGATGTTGGCGGCGCTGGCGATGGCCGCGGTGTGGACGTCGATCCGGAACAGGCGGGCGGCCAGGAGGATGAAGGCCCCGTGGATGGCGATCCACAGGTAGGCCCCCGCCACGAAGGGCACCGCCTGCCCGGCCAGTCCCTCCACCGAGGCGCCGGCGCCCATCCGGGCCACGAAGAGGTAGACCAGCGCCATGGCCAGCTCGTGGCTCCCGGGGATCTCGCCGGCCCGGGTGAAGGAGAGCCCCAGGCCCAGGGTGGTGACCAGGAGGATCCGGTACGTGCTCTCGGTGAGCACCGGCGGCAGCTCGGGGAGCCCGCCGGCCAGGAGGTCGGCCACGTAGACGGCCCCGAAGCCCAGCGCGATGAGATAGACGAAGTGCCGCATGGCCGGGGGCCCCTCGTCGGCGCCGAGGCCGGCGGCCCCCGAGGTGACCTGCCGGAGGCGCTCCTCGGTCACCCGGGTGAACCGGTGGAACCAGGGGGCCAGCTTCTTCGACTGCAGCAGGATGGGCAGCCACACCAGGTACACCAGGTTGTCGGCGATGACCGCCAGGCCGAACTGGGTCCCCGAGGTGTCCAGGCCCTCGGCCACCGCCGCCATGTTCCCCGTGCCGCCGATCCAGGAGCCCGCCAGCGTACCGAAGCCCATCCACGCGTCGGGCTCCAGCCAGCCCTTCACCGCCAGGAGCGCCAGCGGCGCCCCCACCACCACGCCGGCGGTCCCCACCAGCATGACGAAGACCCCCCGGCCCATGACCCGGACCGTCTCCCGGACGTCCACCTTCAGCAGGAGGAGGACCAGGAAGAACGGGAGGAGGAAGTCGCCCATCCAGCCGTAGAGCGGCGCCTCGCCGGAGACCAGGCCCAGGTTCGAGAAGAAGGCCGGGAGGATGTAGATGAAGATGAGGGGCGGGACGTACTCGAAGAGCGTCCACCCCGTCCGCTTCTCCAGCCAGAACCAGAGGGCGGCGTTGGCCGCCAGGACGAACAGGATGCCCGGGGTCGAGGTCACCAGCGCGTCGGTCATAGCGCTTCACCATTCCGGTCGCGCGGCCTCGGCACAAGTGGGCGGCCGCGGACCTTGACAGCGAGGCATCCGGGGCTACCCTATCGGGTAGCGTAGGGGAAGCGCCCGTCGTCCACCGAGGGGGAGCCCCATGGAGCGCACGACCCGTGACGCCCTCGTCCAGGGTGCCGTCGGCGGCCTGCTGGCCGCCGTGCTGGTGGCCGCCTGGTTCCTGATCCTGGACCTGGCCACGGCCCGGGCCTTCCGGACGCCGGCCGAGCTGGCCTCCGTCTACCTGGGGCGCGAGGCGGTGAGCGTCGATCCGGGGCTGATCCTGGGCTACACGGCCCTCCACCTGTCCGTCTTCGCGGCCCTGGGTGCCGGGACCTCGTGGATCCTCTCGGTCCTGGAGTTCCGGCCCAACCTCCCGCTGGGGCTGGTCTTCGGGGTGGGAGTCCTCACCGGCCTCTATTACGCGGGGCTCCTGATCACCGGGGTGGACGCCTACGACGTGCTCCCGGCGGGCCACGTGGTGGGGGCGAACCTGGCGGGCGGCCTCCTGCTCATGGAGTACCTCCGCCGGGCCCAGGTGGGCGAGCGGTTCCTGGGCCTGGGCCGGATCCGGGCCCATCCCTTCCTGGCGCGCTCGGTGGCCACGGGCCTGGTGGGAGCCGCAGCGGTGGGCCTCTGGTTCTTCGTCCTGGACCTGGCCGCCCGGGAGCCGTTCTTCACCCCGGCCGCCCTGGGCTGGGCCCTCCTCCTGGGCGCCGGGCCCGAGACGGTGGAGATCGGCTTCGGTATCGTGGCCCTGTACACCGGCGTCCACGTGACGGCGTTCGTGGCCGCCGGCGCGGCCTTCACCTGGGCCGCCCGGCAGGTGGTGCGGCGCCCGACCCTGTGGCTGCTCCTGCTCCTGGCCTTCATCGTCATGGAGGCGGTGTTCGTCCCGGCGGCCGCCCTGGCCGGCGGCTGGCTCATGGGAACCGTCGCCTGGTGGGCGGTGGGGGTGGGGAACCTGGTGGCCGTCCTCACCATGGGCTGGTGGACGTGGCGGACCGGCCCCGACCTGCGCCGCGCCCTCTCCGACCGGACGTCGCTGC
>CAZVIY010000069.1:0-3037 GCA_964627425.1 uncultured Gemmatimonadota bacterium | reverse complement strand
TGAGGAAGGCCTGGATGATCCAGAGCCAGCTCATGAAGCCGCCCATCATGGTGATCCCCATGGCCTGGTCGTAGGCGTAGATCTCCCGGCCGAGCCAGTAGCCGGCGAAGGGGAGCACCAGCAGCGCGGCGATGGCGATGAAGTTCCCGACGTAGCCCATCCAGTCGTAATGGGCCCGCTCCTCGTCGGAGTCGGCGGACAGGAAGCGGTAGGCGGCGTAGGCGCCCACGATGGCGCCGCCGAAGACCACGTTGGCCAGGAGCCGGTGGATGTTGATGGGCATCCAGGTGGCGTTCATCACCGCGTCCCAGAGCGCCACGTTGGCCGCCGGCGTCTCCGCCGTCATCCCCTCCGGCGGGCTCATCATGTAGCTGAGCCAGGAATCGGCGATGAAGAGCACCAGCGTGCCCCACACGTTCAGCAGGATCCCCAGCCCCAGGTGGACCTTCTTCCGGATCCCCTCCTTCATGGCCCCCCACCCGTAGTAGTAGACGTACAGGGTGAAGGACTCGAGGAAGAAGATCCCTGCGTAGACCCACATGGTGGTCCCGAAGACCTCGCTCAGGTGGGCCCAGAAGGTGGGATACAGGGTGGAGAGGAAGAAGACCAGCACCGCCCCCCAGATGGCGGTGGCGCTGTAGGCGGTGAGCAGCAGCCGGGTGAACTCCTTGGACAGGCGGTCGTAGCGCTTCTCGCCCGTCCACATCCCGATGCCCTCCACCACCACGGCGAACATGGGGACGCCCAGCACGAAGGCGGCGAACAGCAGGTGGAGCTGGGCGGCGATCCAGACGGCTCCGCGGGCACCCACCACCGGGAAGTCGCCGTAGCGCTGCTCCATCCCCTGGGCCAGGGCCGGCTCGGCCAGGAGTGCCGTGCCGGCCGCCAGCAGGAGGCCCAGCGCCGCGGCAATCCGGAGGCCGCGCCGCCCGACGTCCCGCGCCGGAGACCGCCCGCTCCTCACGACTCCTCCCCGTCCCGGGCGAAGAAGGGGAGCCGCTCGGAGAAGTCCACGGGCATCTCCTCCCTTACCCGGGTCATGAGCTCCGCCGTCACCCGGGCCTCTCCGTTCCGGCGGGCGTAGTCCTCCAGGCGGTTCGCCACCACGCCCCGGACGAAGGACGGGATCCGCTCCAGCCGCTCCTCGGCCTCCTCGGTCCAGGGGAGCTCCCGGTCGGCGGTCTCGCCGTAGGTCACCTCACCGGGCGGCTCCACGGCCTCCTCGTGCCCGTCGGGCTCGTAGGCGCAGGAGCGATCGGGCCCCAGGGGATCGCCCGTCTCGGCGTACGCCCGGGCCCTGCAGCCGCCGCACACCTCCCGGTAGGCGCAGCGGCCGCACTTCCCGCCCGGCGTCTCCGAGCGGAGGCGCCGGAACAGCGGCGAGTCGCGCCACACGTCGGCGAAGCTCTGCTCCCGGAGGTCGCCGGCCTCCTCGGGGAGGTAGGGACAGGGAGTCACCTTCCCCTCCGGCGTGATCCGGCAGTAGTGGACCCCGCACGGACATCGGGTCCGGTAGTTGAGGAGCGGCGACTCGGGATCGGCCCGGTGGACGTGGCGCATGAGCTGCGGCTGGCACTTGGAGCGGATCATCAGCCGCCCCCGGTACTCCGACTGGAGACGGGTGAGCTCGGCCAGCACCTCCTCGTTCTCCTCCGGATCGAGCCCCGTGAGGCGCTCCTCCCGGGCCATCCCCTCGCCCCGCCCCGTGCCCACCAGGAAGTAGAGGTTGAAGCAGACCGCACCCTGCTCCGCCGCCCATTCCACGAGCTCGGGGATCTCCTCCCGGTTGGCCCGGGTGAGGGTGGTCTGGATCACGAAGTCCAGACGGTGGCTCCGGAGCCGCTCCACGGCGGCGAGGGTCCCCTCCAGGGCCCCGGCGCCCCGGCGGAAGCGGTCGTGGTACTCGGGCCGGAGGGAGTCCACGCTGACGGCCACGCCCATGACGCCCGCGTCCTTCAGCGACTCGATCCGCTCGTCGGTGAGCAGCGTCCCGTTGGTGCCCACCACCACCGTGGCGCCTCCCTCGGAGGCGTAGCGGGCGATCTCCTCCAGGTCGTCCCGGACCAGGGGCTCCCCGCCGCTCAGCACGAACATGGGGGCGGGATTCACCGCCAGGATCTGGTCGGTGATCCGGCGGCACTCCTCCAGCGAGAGGTCGTCCTCCTCGGAGCGCCAGGAGCCGGCGGAGATGTAGCAGTGGGGGCAGGCCAGGTTGCAGCGGGCGGTGAGGTTCCACGCCACCACGTGGGGCGGCGAGGGCTCGCCGCCGGAGGCCTCGCCACGATCCGCGGGTCCGGGCGCCGCGTCCCACGCCCCGCGGTAGGCGTCCGGGAACTCCTCCCCGGCCTGCCGTGCGGTCTCCACGGAGGGGGGCTCCTCCACCTCGGGCTCGTCGGCCGGCCCGATCACCCGTCCCCGCCCTTCGAGTCACCGGAGCCGGAGGATCCGGCCTCCCCACCGTCTTCGGCGCCGAGGAACGCCTGGATCGCCTCCTCGGCCTGCTCCGGCGTGGCCATGTCGTAGTCCACCGGGCAGTCGCCCGAGTCGCGCGCCTGTTCGGCCACGTCCCGGATGGGGCACCGGTCGACGCCGCTCTCCTTCGCCTCCTCGATGAACTTCTTCATCTCCGGGCTCAGGCCCTCGGCCCCGGCGGCCTCGGCCCTGGCCTGCTTGGTCTTCATCTCCTCGAACATCACCAGCATGGTGTCCATGTCGAAGGTGTCCGCCTCGATCATGGCCTGCTTGTTCTCGTTCATCACGTCGGTGGTCACCCGCCAGAGACCCTTCTCCCGGGCGAACTTCTCCACCGTGTTCCGGGCCAGGGGACGGGGGATGAGGGGCACCTGCTTCAGCCGCTCGTAGGCCTCGTGCGTCCAGACCACCGGGTCCGACTCGTCCCGCTCGCGCGTGGTCTCGTGGCCCGTGTAGGGGCACGTCTCCACCACGGGCGGAGGCTCCGGGTCCTCGTCGCCCTCCTCGTGACCCTGGACCACCGTCCGCTCCATGGCCTCCTCGGCCTTCACCTCGGCCCGGGCCA
>CAZVIY010000068.1:0-3078 GCA_964627425.1 uncultured Gemmatimonadota bacterium | reverse complement strand
ACGACCGGGCCGGGATCACGCTGCTGGGCGACGTCCACAGGAACACCAGCTACGGTCCCCTCAAGCGGGCGCTGGTGAAGGTGGACATGGAGGAGAACTTCCACCTCCGCCACGGCGAGGTCTGGCTGCGGCGGTTCGCCGAGCAGGGGGGCACGGCGAAGGAAAAGGTCCAGGAGGCCCTGGACTGGATGTTCCCCATGGGGGTGGAGTGGTTCGGCATGCCCGACGACAAGAAGCGCCACAGCGCCCAGCTCGACTTCAAGCTGAAGGGCATGACCAACGACCAGCTCCGCCAGACCTGGCTGAAGGCCGTGGTCCCCCTGTGCGAGGAGCTGGGCTACGACGTGCCCGCCCACGTGAATCCGGAGACGGAGCAGGTGGAGCTGGAGTACGAGCTTCCCTGCCAGTACGATCCCGAGGAGAGGCGCTGGCTCTTCGACGAGACCCTCACCTGGGAGGAGGTCTTCGACCGCTGGAAGGCCCGGGGCCCCATGAACGAGCGGTACGTGGAGTCGGTGCGCCGGAGCCGGTTCGACGTCGAGGAGATGCTGGCGGCGTGACCGGTCCCGGCGAGCTGCCCGTGGTCCAGGACCCTCCGGGTCCCTCCTCCCCGTCGCCCCCTCCGGGAGGCGCGACCGGGACGCGGTCGGACGGCCGCGAGGACGGGATGGACTTCGGCGCCGTGCTCCGGGCCACCCGGGGCGACCGCGACGACCTCCCGCCCCCGCCGGAGTTCGACGAGCCCCCGGCCGACCTGGCGGAGCGGTGCCGCCGGGCGCTCTACGAGGTGGCCGACCCGGAATTCCCCCTCTCCATCGTGGACCTGGGACTGGTCTACGGCGTGAAGGCGGACGCCTCGGCGGGCCGGGTCACCGTGCGCCTCACGTTCACCGCCACCGCATGCCCCTGCATGGACTTCATCCGCTGGGACGTGGAGGAGCGCCTCCGGGAGGAGCCCGGCGTGGAGCAGGTGGAGATCGAGGTGACCTGGCATCCGCCGTGGACCACCGACCGGATCAGCCGGCGGGGCCGGGAAGCACTGGCCCGTGCCGGCGTGTCGGTGTAGACGGCGGCCGGCGGTCACCCGATTCCGCGCCGTGCCAGCGCAGTAGCCGGGCCGTGCGGCCGCGGAGGCCGTGTCCGCGCCGCGCGGCCCAGGAGCCCGGGCCGGGTCGACGGGAATCGTGAATTCTGCGGGATGAAGCCATGATCGAGCGTGCCAGCCCCCTGGAGGTGGACGACCGCGTCTACGAGGTCTTCGCCCGGAAGGACCGGGAGGACCGGTTCCAGCACGTGGGGGCCGTACAGGCGCCGGGTCCCGAGCTGGCCCGGGTCTACGCCTGGCAGACCTACGACGAGCAGAGCTGGTTCGAGATGGCGGTGGCGCCCCGGGGGGCGTTCGTGAGCGTGAACCGCCAGGAGTCCCCCTTCACCCTGGGCGGCCCCGAGCCGGAGGGGGCCGGGTCGGCGGCCGACTACGAGGAAGCTCCGGGCTACGGCACGCCGGCCTCCACGTGAGCGGGGAGGACGGAGCCTGGCGCGGAGCCGAGGACGTCCCGGACCAGGTCCGGGGGCCCCTGGCCGACCTCCTGCTGGTGCTGGCCGACAGCAAGCGGCTCCTGGGCATCCGCTACGCCGATTGGATCCTCGGGGCGCCGGCCCTGGAGGCGGGCATCTCCTGCTCCGCCATGGCCCAGGACGAGTGGGGCCACGGCCGGGTGCTCTACGCCATGCTGCGCGACTTCGGCCACGACCCGGACCGGCTTGAGCACGAGCGGGAGGCCGGCGAGTACCGGAACGCCGAGCTCCTGGACGACCCCGTCGAGGGCTGGCCCGAGCTCCTGGCGCTGAACCTCCTCCTGGACACGGCCCTCACCGTCCAGTTCGAGGCCCTCAGGGAGAGCCGCTTCGAGCCCCTCCACTACAAGGTCTCCAAGCTGCTGGACGAGGAGCGCTTCCACTTCGAGCACGCCCGTGGCTGGACCCTCCGCCTGGCCGGCCGGGAGAAGGGGAGGGAGGCCCTCCGGAGGGCGTTCGAGCCGGCGTGGGAGAGCTGCCTCCGCTGGTTCGGGCCCGCCGACGACGAGCCCGGCGGCGTCCTCCACCGGACGGGCGTGAGCGGCTCCTCGCCGGAGGAGCTCAGGGGACGGTGGATCGACCGGGTGGGTCCGGTGGTCCGGGAGGCGGGCCTGGAGCTGGCCGAGGGCGACGGGGCCGGCTGGCGGAGCGCCGTGGAGCCCTCCTGGAAGGACTGGCGGGCGAGGGCCCGGCGTCCCGCCGCGGCCCCGGGGCCGGACCCGGACACCCTGGCCCGGGTCCGGGGCGACCGGAATCGGGAGCTCATGGGATGAAGCATCCCTCGGATCGGTCGGCCGCCTCCCGGGAGCTCCCCGAGTCGGTCACCTGCCCCTTCTGCGACCTGGACGACACCGAGCAGTTCGCGGCGTTCGGTTCGGCCCTCTCCACGAGCCAGTACTACTGTCGGAGGTGCCGGACCGTCTTCGAGTTCATGAAGTGGCGAGAGCGACCCCAGCCGGAGGATCCATCATGACGAGCATCACGACCGCCGGACGTTCCCTCCCCGCGACCCTCCCCGCTACGCTCCTCGCGGGTGCGTTGCTGCTGGGCGCCGCCGCCGGATGCGGCCCCGGAGCCGAGGACGCGGGCACCGACGACGAGGCCTCGGCCGCCGGGCTGCCCGACACCGTCCGCATCCAGGATCCGGGCCTCCACCCCGAGGGAATCGAGTGGGACGGGGAGCGGGAGCGCTTCCTGGTGAGCTCGGTCACCCGGGGAACGGTGACCGCCGTCCACGACGACGGGAGCCACGAGCCCTTCGTGCGGGACACGGAGATCACCTCCTCCATCGGCATCCACATCGACGCCGAGAACGACCGGCTCCTGGTGGCCAACTCGGACCTGGAGGCGGTGCAGGACACCACGGTCGAGGGTCAGGCGAAGCTCGGCGCCTACGAGCTGGACACGGGCGAGCCGGTCTACATGGCCGACCTGGCGCCCCTGGCCGACGGCCGGCACTTCGCCAACGACATGACCTCCGGGCCCGACGGCACCGCCTAC
>CAZVIY010000067.1:0-3145 GCA_964627425.1 uncultured Gemmatimonadota bacterium | reverse complement strand
CAGAAGCACGCCATGTACCCCGGCGACCACCCGGCCCTGGAGCTGGCGGTGGACGAGCTCCTCGAGCGGCTCCAGGAGCTGCTGGGCGAGCGGCCCACGGTGACGGTCACCGGCCGCAAGGGCCGGCTCTTCGTCGACGGGGGGTCCTCCTCCCCGGACCAGCCGCTCCTCGCCGGCCTGGCGGCCCGCCTCCACGCCCACCAGATCCTCTCGATCACCTTCCGGCGGGGCGCGGGCCTGCGCGAGCTGCGCACCTTCCTGCGCCGCCTCTCCGAGGAGGTCGACCGGGGAGGCGACCCCCTGGGGCTCGCCTCCAAAGAGGTGCTGAAGGCCTGGAGCCACGTCGACGTCCAGCCGCTCCGCTACGATCCGCTGGAGACGGGCGACCGCGAGGAGGGGCTGGAGGCCGAGGACGCCTGGCAGGAGGAGGTGCGGGGCGAGTACGACACCACGATCGGCGACGCCGATCTCCTGGACTACCCCCCCGAGGCCGTGGCCCGGAACGTCGAGCGCCAGATGGGCGAGGAGGTCCGGGACCGGATGGTGGCCGTCCAGCTCTTCCGGCTGGCCGAGCAGCTCTCCGACGCCCGTGGCCGGGCCGCCCGGCGGCTCCGGAAGCGGATGTCGCAGATGATCCTCTCCCTCGAGGCCGAGACCCTCCATCGGCTCCTGGAGCTGGGCCGGGAGGGCGACCGCGAGGACCCCTTCCTGGTGGACGCCGCCGACGCGCTCGACACCGAGGCCGTGGTGGAGCTGATCCAGGCGGCCGCGGCCGGTGAGGAGCGGGACGTCTCCCAGCCGCTGCTGCGGCTGCTCACCAAGCTCTCGATGTACGCCGAGAACGACCCGGAGCTGGCCTCCGAGGCCGAGGAGGGGGCCATGCGGAACCTGGTCCGGAGCATGGTGGAGGGCTGGAGCCTGGAGGACCCCAACCCCCAGCCCTACGACTCCTTCCTGGAGCAGATGTCCAACCGCCCGCCCGCGGCGGGCGCCGGCGAGGGGGACGGCGAGAGCCCGGTGGAGGCGGACCGGATGCTCAAGATGGGGCTGGAGCTGGAGGAGTGGACGCCGGCCATCCGGGAGGCGGGCCAGAAGCTCGTCGAGGAGGACCGCCACGAGGAGGTCGTGGCGATGCTCGCCGAGGCCGAGGAGGGGAACCTGGTCCGCGAGGCCATGTGGGACCGGATCGCCCGACCCGAGGTCGTCGAGCGCCTGCTCCGGCGCGAGACGCCGCCCTGGGGCCTGCTCGAGAGCATCGTAGACCGGGCCGGCCTGGACGTGGCCGAGCCCCTGCTCCAGGCGCTGGCGCTGGCCGGCTCGCGCTCGAAGCGTCGGCGGACCTTCGGCCTGCTCGCCTCGATGGGCTCGGGGCTGGGCGGGGAGGTCGCCCCGTTCCTGGAGGACGACCGCTGGTTCGTCCGCCGGAACATGCTGGCCCTGATGGCCGAGCGGGAGGACTGGCCCGAAAACTTCACCCCCCGCCCCTACCTGGCGGACGAGGACGCCCGGGTCCGGGCCGAGGCCGTGAAGGCGGCCCTGGGCCGGGAGGACCACCGGGTGGCGGCCCTGCGGATCGGGCTCCAGGACGACGACGAGCGGGTCCTGAGCCTCGCCCTGGCCGGCGCCGAGGAGGCCGCCCCCGCGGAGCTGGAGCCGGCGCTGGCGGGACACGCCACGGACCGCTCGCTCCCGGATCCCCTGCGGACCACGGCCGTCCGGGCCCTGTCCGGCCGGGGCACGGAGCGGGCGCGGGAGGCCCTGCTGAAGGTCGTCTGGATCCGCCACTGGATCTTCTGGCGGCGCCTGGCCCCGGCCCGGCCGCCCGTGGCCGTAGCCCTGGAGGAGCTGGCGGCCAGCTGGCCGGAGCATCCCCGGGTGGAGAAGGCCGCGCGGAAGGCGGCCGACCACGAGGACGCGAGGCTCCGGGAGGCGGCCGGGACCCACCCGGCGGTGCAGGTCGACGAGCGCTCGCCGGCCGAGGAGCGCGCGCCCGAGGCCGGAACGGCCGGCATCCGGACGGAAGGGGCCGCGTGAGCGACGCCCTGGCCGACGCCGTCGCCTTCCTCCGAGCCTTCGCCCGGACCCAGGCCCGCGTCAAGCTCTACGGGCCCGGCCACCCGGCCCGGAACCAGGCCATGGCGGAGGCCTTCGGACACCTGAGCGACGCCCTCGAGAGCAAGCCCGAGCTCGTCTTCACCTTCCTCGAGGGCGAGGTCATCCTGGACGACGAGCGCGTCCGGGAGCTGCGGGGCTGGGAGCCGGGACAGGAGATGGCCCGGGCGGGCATCGAGCGGATGGAGTTCGGGCGCGGCATCGAGCGCAAGGAGTTCGGCAGCGTCGTCCGCTCGGTGGGCCGCCGCCTGGCCGACCCCGACGCCCCGGCCTCCGAGGAGGACTTCGCCCACGCCCGCTTCGGCAAGGTGGCCGTGAAGTCCAGCGCCGAGGCCTTCCGGGAGGTGGGCCTGGAGGAGGAGGCCGAGGCCGTCGCCTGGCTCCAGGACGAGTTCCGGCAGAAGGGAGAGGTGGAGACCGCCGTCGCCCGCGCGGTGGTGCTCTCGGTGGGATCGGCCGTGCGCCAGAGCGAGAACGTGCTGGACATGCTGGTCCCCCTCCGGGAGCAGGACGAGTACAGCACGGCCCACTCGATGAACGTCTCGGTGCTGGCCATCGGGCTGGCCGAGAGCCTGGGCTACACGGGCGACGACGTCCGCTCCCTCGGCGAGGCGGCCGTGCTCCACGACCTGGGCAAGCAGCGGGTCCCCTCGGAGATCCTCCAGAAGCCGGCGGGCCTCACCGAGGAGGAGTGGGCGATCGTCCGCCGTCACCCGGAGGAGGGGGCCCGCCTGCTGCTGCAGTCCGACGACCAGCTCGACCTGGCCGCCCTCGTGGCCTACGAGCACCACCGCGAGTGGTCGGGGGGCGGCTATCCGGAGCTCCGCTTCCCGCGCCGCCCCCACCCCGCCAGCCAGCTCATCCAGATCTGCGACGTCTACGACGCCCTCCGCACCCGCCGGCCGTTCCGCGATCCCTGGCCCCGGGCCCGGATCATGGAACATATTCACGAGGGATCGGGGCACCGCTTCGATCCGCAGATCGT
This sequence comes from uncultured Gemmatimonadota bacterium, assembly GCA_964627425.1. Lineage (GTDB taxonomy): Bacteria > Gemmatimonadota > Gemmatimonadetes > Palauibacterales > Palauibacteraceae > Caribbeanibacter. Next base: position 48 of record CAZVIY010000067.1, on the reverse strand, counting down.
CAGGAGCTTCGCGAGCATGATCGAGCAGCTGGAGGCGGAGCAGTCCGA
>CAZVIY010000066.1:1584-3149 GCA_964627425.1 uncultured Gemmatimonadota bacterium | reverse complement strand
GCGTGCTCCTGTGCCGCTTCCATCACGGGCTCCATCACGAGGGCGGATGGCGGGTCGAGTGGTGGGGGCGGGGCTCGGGCCAGCCCCGGCTCGTGTTCCGGGACCCTCAGGGAGGGGTGCACGCCGACCTGCGGGAGGAGCCACGAGAGACGCCCGCCGAGCCCGTCCGAGCGGTGGTGCGGGAGAACCGGCGGCGGGGCGCGGGGCCCGACGGGCCGCTGGCAGCCAGCGCCCGGTGGAAGCACGAGGGGGACGTGCCCGAGGAGCTCTACCTCGCCGCCCTGGAGGCCGGCTTCGCCAGCGTGGATGCACGGCGGTGGAGGCGGACAATTCGACGGACGCTGCGGACACTTCAACGGACGCCGCCGACGCTACCGCGCCTCCCTAGGAGCGGCGGCCGACCGGGATCAGAACGCCGCGTGTCCCGTGATGTCCTGGCCCAGGATCAGGCCGTGGATGTCGTGGGTGCCCTCGTAGGTGTAGACCGACTCCAGGTTCTCCATGTGGCGCATGGCCTGATATTCGACCAGGATGCCGTTGGCGCCCAGCAGGCGGCGCGCCTCGCGGGCCACCTCGCAGGCCATGTCCACGTTGTTCCGCTTGGCCAGGGACACCTGCTGGGGGCGCATGGTGCCCTCCATCTTCATGCGGCCCAGGCGCCAGGCCAGGAGCTGGGCCTTGGTGATCTCGGTGAGCATGTCGGCCAGCCGGTTCTGCTGGGTCTGGGTGGCGGCGATGGGCTCGCCGTCGAACTGGACCCGGTTCTTGGCGTAGTCCAGGGCCTCGTCGTAGCAGGCCATGGCCGCGCCCACCGCGCCCCACACGATCCCGTAGCGGGCCTGGCTGAGGCAGGAGAGCGGACCCTTCATCCCCTCCACCCCGGGGAGCATGTTCTCCTCGGGCACCCGGACGTCCTTCAGGTGGATCTCGCTGGTGTCGGAGGCCAGGAGCGAGAGCTTCCCCTTCTGGTCCTTGCCGGTGTAGCCGTCCCGGTCCGATTCCACGAGGAAGCCCCGGACCGAGGAGGGGTCGTCCACGTCGCCGGTCTTGGCCCAGATCACGGCCACGTCGGCCACCGACCCGTTGGTGATCCACATCTTGGTGCCGTTCAGGACCCATTCGTCGCCGTCCCTCTCGGCCCGAGTCCGCATGCCGGAGGGGTTGGAGCCGAAGTCGGGCTCGGTGAGGCCGAAGCAGCCGATGGCGTCCCCGGAGGCCAGCCTCGGGAGCCACTCCTGGCGCTGCTCCTCGGAGCCGAAGGCGTGGATGGGATACATGACCAGGGCGCCCTGGACCGAGGCGAAGGATCGGATCCCCGAGTCGCCCCGCTCCAGCTCCTGCATGATGAGGCCGTAGGCCACGTCGTTCAGGCCGGCGCAGCCGTACTCCTGGGGGAGGTTCGCGCCGAAGAAGCCCAGCTCCGCCATCTGCGGCACGAGCTCCATGGGGAAGCGGCGCTCGATGTAGGCGTCCTCGATGAGGCCCATGACCTCCTCGTCCACCCACCGGCGCACCATGTCCCGGACCTGTCGCTCCTCCTGGCTGAGGAGCTCGTCCACCGCGTA
>CAZVIY010000066.1:0-1484 GCA_964627425.1 uncultured Gemmatimonadota bacterium | reverse complement strand
TCCCTGCCGATCCGGAGGCCCAGATAGTACGCCACGGCCAGGGGCAGGAGCCACGCGTAGTACGGAAGCACCTGGAACAGGTCGTCCACGAGCCCCTTGACCAGGATCCACCCGGCGAAGGGCACGGTGATCAGCGCCGCCACCAGGTGCGAGCCCCGCCGGGCGCTCCGCCGGAGCTCCTCCCGGCACTCCTCGCACCAGCCGAAGTCGTCGGCGTCCGTCTCGGGCACCTCCTGGCCGCAGGAGGGACAGGGGCGGGTCAGGGCCCGGTTCATCGTGCCCTCCTCACGCCCCGAGCCGATCGATCACGGCCTCGCCCACCTGGTCGGTGGTGGCGTCGCCGCCCATGTCCGGCGTCCGGACCGATCCCTCGCGGAGCACCGCCCGGAGGGACTCCCGGATCCGCCGGGCCGCCTCCTCTTCCTCCAGATACTCCAGCATGAGGCAGCTGGCCAGGATCATGGCCGTGGGGTTGGCCACCCCCGTGCCGGCGATGTCCGGCGCCGAGCCGTGGACCGGCTCGAAGATGGCGGCGTCCTCGCCGATGTTCGCGCCGGGAGCGAAGCCCAGGCCGCCGATGAGTCCGGCGGCCTCGTCGGAGAGGATGTCCCCGAACATGTTCTCCGTGACGATCACGTCGAACTGGTACGGGTCCATCACCAGCTGCATGGCCGTGTTGTCCACGATCTTGTCCTCGAACTCCACCCGCCCCTCGTACTCCTCGGCCACGTCCCGGCCGGTCTCCAGAAAGAGGCCCTGGGTGGCCTTCAGGATGTTCGCCTTGTGGACCAGAGTCACCTTCTCCCGGTCGTTGGCCAGGGCGTATTCGAAGGCGTAACGGACGATGCGCTCGGAGCCGAAGCGGGTGATGAGCATCACCGACTCGGCCACGGCCCGGGGGTCGTCCTCCATGCCGATGAAGTGCTCGATCCCCACGTAGAGCCCCTCGGTGTTCTCCCGGACGATCACCAGGTCCAGGTCCTCGTAGCGTCCGCCGGGGATCATGGTCTGGGCCGGCCGGACGTTGGCGTAGAGGTCGAAGTGCTTCCGGAGGGCCACGTTGATGGACCGGAAACCGGAGCCCACCGGCGTGGTCAGGGGCCCCTTGAGGGCCACCCGGCGCTCCTCCACGGACTCGACGGTCTCGGCCGGCAGGGGATCCTTCCCGGCCTCGGTGGCCGAGACGCCGGCGATCTGCCGGTCCCAGTCCACCTCGACGCCCGCCGCCTCGACGACCCGGGTGGTCACGTCGGCGATGCCGGGACCGATGCCGTCTCCGGGGATGAGTGTGATGCGGTGTGCCATGGCTGAGCTCTTCCTCGCTGGTCTGGATCTATGGACTACGGAATGGACTGTCGTGTGTACGCGCGGTCCGTCGGCTCGAACGGTCCGTCGGTTCGAGCGGGGGAATGCCTACGTGCCGCCGGAGAAGGTAGCGAGCAGACGCTGGGCCAGCGTCGCCAGCAGGGAGGGGTCGTCGGGAG
>CAZVIY010000065.1:0-3200 GCA_964627425.1 uncultured Gemmatimonadota bacterium | reverse complement strand
AAGCGGATCAACGACTTCCAGGGCGTGCAGTTCATGCTCTCGGAGATGGCGACCCGGATCCACGCCGCCCGGCTGATGACGTACGACGCCGCGCGGCGCCGGATGGAGGGATCGCCCCACAAGAAGCAGGCGTCCATGGCCAAGCTGTTCGCGTCGGAGGCCGCCATGGACGTCACCACACGAGCCGTACAGCTCCACGGGGGCTACGGATACACGCGGGAGTACGCCGTGGAGCGGATGATGAGGGACGCGAAGATCACGGAGATCGGTGAGGGGACGACGGAGATCCAGAAGATGGTCATAGCGCGAGAGCTTCTGGAGGAGCTCCGCTCGTGAACCGGTCGGGCACGAGGGTGGCACCGGAGGAGCGGGTCGGCGCACCGGCGCCGATCCCGCCCGCCACCGCCCCGTGCCGGACCTCCCCGGCCAGGACATTCAGCAGACCAGAGGCCCGCCCCCCGACCGCCCCGAGCGGCCGCGGGGGAAGGGCGGGACAGGAACATGAAACGTCAGATCGTCATCAACGCGGTGGGCCACGAGACCCGTGTGGCCATCCTGGAGGACGGCCAGCTCGTGGAGCTCATGCACGACCGGCCCGAGGCCCAGCGGATCGTCGGGGACATGTACATGGGTCGGGTCGAGGCGGTGCTCCCGGGGATCCAGGCCGCCTTCGTGGACATCGGTACCGAGAAATCGGCCTTCCTCCACGCCTCGGACGTCGCCACGCCGGAGGCTGACGACGACGAGCGTCGTCCGATCCAGGACCTCCTGAGCCGGGGCGACGAGATCCTGGTCCAGGTCACCAAGGAGCCCATCGGGACCAAGGGGCCCCGCTGCACCAGCGAGGTGAGCCTCCCCGGCCGGTTCCTGGTCTACATCCCCCTGGGCGATCACGTGGGCGTGAGCAGGAAGATCGACGACGAGGAGGAGCGCGATCGCCTCCGGGAGCTGGCCCGGGAGCTGATCGGAGACGGGCCGGGCGGAGTCATCGTCCGGACCGTGGGCGAGGAGCTGAACCGGGAGACGTTCGGCAACGAGCTGGAGTCTCTCCGCTCCACCTGGAAGAAGATCCAGCGGCGCGCCCGGAGCTCGAAGGCGCCGTCCCGTGTCTACCAGGCCGCCGAGCTCACGTCCGGGCTCATCCGGGACCTCTTCGGCGAGAACATCGATTCCCTCGTCACCGATTCACCCGAGCAGGCCCACGAGATCAGGTCGTACCTGGGCCAGGTGAACCCCGAGCTGGTGGACCGGGTGGAGGTCCACGACGGCGAGCTCCCGATCTTCGACGAGATGGGGATCGAGGACGAGATCCTCCAGGCGTTCCACCGGAAGGTCACCCTCCCCTCCGGCGGGCACATCATCATCGAGTCCACCGAGGCGCTGGTGGCGGTGGACGTGAACACCGGAGGCTACACCGGGAAGAAGGATCCGGAGGAGACGATCCTCCGGACGAACCTTGACGCCTCCCGGGAGATCGCCCGACAGCTCCGGCTCCGGGACATCGGCGGGATCATCGTCTGTGACTTCATCGACATGGAGTCCAAGAGCAACCGGAACCGCGTGCTCCACGAGATGAAGAGCCACGTGGGCCGGGACCGGGCGCGGACGAAGGTGTTCGGGATCAGCGAGCTGGGTCTCCTGGAGATGAGCCGGCAGCGGGTGCGGCCCAGCCTCTACCAGGCCATGACCGAGCCGTGCCCGGCGTGCAACGGGACCGGACGGGTGCTGGCGCCGGAGACGCTGGTCCGGAGGATCGAGCGCGCCGTCCGCCGGGCCGCCGCCTCGGGCGAGAGCCGGGCCCTCACCATCCGGGCTCATCCCGAGGTGGCCCTCTACCTCCTGGAGGAGGAGCCCGGGTTCCTCCGGGTCATGGAGGAGGAGGCCGACATCCGGCTCGACATCCGGGACGACCCGCTCATGGCCATGGGCGAGTTCCGTCTGCTGGCGGCTCCGTCGGACCAGGACGTGACCACACGGTACGCCGTGGCCTGATCCGAACCGCCGCGGCGGGCGGATCCGCGGGCCCCGGGGCGTGTAAGCGGCACGGGAATTGACGCCGGATACGGTGGCGGATAGACTTCCCGGCTCCCCCGCCTCCCGGCGGCGAGCCGTGACGCCCCCGATGCCGGTACCGCCCCGGGGACGACCCGACGCACGACATGACGGGCGGCCCGACGAACGACCGGACCAACGACCGGACGGACGACCGGACGAGCGACCGGACGAACGACCCGACGGACGATACGCAGCCACTTCCTCCAGACCAGATAGACCAGACGGCCACCATGTACGCCATCTTCGAAGCCAAGGGAAAGCAGTTTCGCGCGGATCCGGACGGGACCATCCGGATGCCGAGCATCGACGCCGAGCCGGGAGACCGCCTCACCTTCGACCGCGTGCTCCTGGCGGAGCGCGACGGAGGCGAGGTGCTCGTGGGGCGCCCGTCCGTGGACGGCGCGTCGGTGTCCGCCGAGGTGGTTCGGCACGGCAAGGGCGAGAAGATCGTCGTCTACAAGATGAAGCGCCGGAAGGGCTACCGCCGGAAGCAGGGCCACCGGCAGCAGTTCACCGAGGTGCGGATCGTCGAGATCGACCTGGACGGTGCCAGCGCTCCCGCGCCCGACGCCGAGACCGCCGCGGCGGAGGTTGCCGAGACCCCCGAGGCCGAGGTCGCCCGGGAGGTGGCCCCCGAGGCGGACGAGGTTGCGGAGGCCGCCGAGGAGGAGCCGGTCGAAGAGGCGGAGCCGGAAGGCGAGAAAGAGGATGTCTCCGCCGAGGAAGAGGCGCCGGAGCCGGAAGCCGCCGAGGAGACCCCGGAGCCGGAGGCCGCCGAGGAGACCCCGGAGCCGGAGGCCGCCGAGGTTGCGCCGGAGCCGGAGCCCGAGGCCGAGGAGCCCGAGGCGGTGATCCCCGAGGACGTGGCCATCACCGGCGCCGCCCGGGAGATCGCCGAGGAGCACGGCCTCGACGTCACGAAGATCGAGGGGACCGGCAAGGACGGCCGGATCCTGAAGGCCGATGCCGAGGCCGCCGTCGAGGAACAGAAGTCCGAGTAGACCGTAGCACCGCACGTAGCGGCGAGATCACTCCAGCCACCGGATCCCACGATGGCTCATAAAAAGGGCGCAGGCTCCACACAGAACGTCCGCGACAGCAACCCGAAGTACCTCGGCGTCAAGAAGTACGGCGGGGAGCGGGTC
>CAZVIY010000064.1:0-3282 GCA_964627425.1 uncultured Gemmatimonadota bacterium | reverse complement strand
CGGCCCGCCACGCTCTGCCGGCGCCAGTGCCGGGACGGGCGGAGCTGGGACTTCGCCCAGTGGTATCCGCGGGTGGCGGTCTACGACGGGATGGGCTGGAACGACCATCCGCTCTACCCGCAGGGCGAGTTCTACGGGGAGTTCGCGACCTACGACGTGACGCTCGACCTGGCCGACGACCAGGTGGTCGGCGCCACGGGGGTCCCGGTGGAGGGCGACCCGGGCTGGGAGCCGGGGCCGGGCAGCCCGATCGACGAGCCGCTCTACCAGCGTGACTTCTACGGCGACGCCCCGTCCTCGGGCGTGGGCCGCGACCCCGGGCTGCTGGCGGCCGGGGCCGACGAGGACCGGCGCCGGGTCCGCTTCCACGCGAAGCACGTCCACCACTTCGCCTGGAGCGCCAGCCCGGAGTACCGCTACGAGGGCGCGAACTGGAAGCGTGGCGCCCTGCCGGACGTGGCGATCCACGTCCTCTACCGGCCCGGCGACAGCACCTGGACGGACGGGGTGGCCGTCGAGCGCTCGATCCGGGCGCTCTCCTGGCTCGAGACGATCTTCCGCCCGTACCCCTATCCGCAGTTCACCAACCTCCACCGGCTGGAGGGCGGCGGGACGGAGTTCCCGATGCTCGTGATGGACGGGAACGCCTCGGAGGGGCTCATCGTCCACGAGGCCACCCACCAGTACGCCCACGGCATCCTGGGCAACAACGAGTGGAGGGAGGCCTGGCTCGACGAGGGGATCACCTCCTTCATCGACGGCTGGTACGCCGAGGAGCACGGCGCGGACCCGTGGGACGGCTTCATGACGGGCGTGGGCCGGAGGGAGGGGACGCTCCGCGACCCGGCGGTGCGGCGCTCGCCGCCCTCGAACCTCTCGGGGCTGACGGTGGAGGGCGACACTTTGCCGGTGCCGATGGAGATCGCCCGCCCGTCCGAGACCTTCCCCAACTACTCCTGGTACGGCTACCTCTCCTACACGAAGCCGCAGGCGGTCTTCTACATGCTGCGGCAGATGCTGGGGAAGGAGACGACCCGACGGGTCCTCCGCACCTACTACGACCGCTACCAGTACCGCCACGTGAACGAGGGGGCGCTCCGGTCGGTGGCGGAGGAAGTCTCGGGGCGCGACCTGGGCTGGTTCTTCGACCAGTGGCTCCACACGTCCGCCACCCTGGACTGGGGCGTCTCCGACGTCGAGGTCGCTGGGACGGAGGGCGGCGGGTTCCGCACCACGGTCACGCTCGACCGGGAGGGCGACGCCTGGATGCCGACGACGCTCCGGCTGGTCGGGCCCGAGGGCCGGGAGAAGGACGTCCGCGTGACGTCCCGCGACCGGACGGTGACGCTGGAGGTGGAGACCGCCTTCCGGCCGGTCGCCGCGGAGGTGGACCCGGAGCAGGACCTGCTGGACGCGGATCCCTCCGACGACCGGAGGGAGATCGGGGGCGGGGACGTCGGCGGCCCGGGGGGCTGACCCCCCTCAGCCGCAGAGCAGCTCTCTCGCCGCCTCCTGGTAGTCGGTGGGCTCGGCGGGGACGGCCAGCTCCAGGGCCCGCCGGCGGGTGCTCTCGGGCAGGTGCAGCAGCAGCGCCCCCTCGGGCGGGGGCGCGCCCTCGGGCAACTCCCTCGAGCGGCCGGTGCGGTCCACCGCCACGGCCCGGCCGTCGATGAGCCGGTCGGCCAGCCAGCGGCCGTACTCGATCCAGGGCCGCACCGGGTCGTCGGCCTCCCCGGCCGCCGGCCCCACCTCCTCCTCGTAGCGGCGGACCGCCTCCCGGTACCCGTCCGGGTCCTGGACCTTCAGCTCCTTCAGCAGCTCGCGGTAGAGCGGGCGCACGTCGGCCAGGCCGTGCTCGCCCAGCGCGGCCTCGTAGCTCACCCCCACGGTCAGCCTCCCTCGGCCATGGACTCCATGAACTCCTGGTTCGTCTCCGTCCGCTCCAGCCGCTTGATGAGGAACTGGATGGCCTCGGCCGGGGGCATGTCGGAGAGGTAGTTCCGGAGCAGGTAGACCCGGTTCAGCTCCAGCTCGCTCAGGAGCAGCTCCTCCTTCCGGGTGCTGGAGCGGTTGAGGTCGATGGCGGGGTAGATCCGCTTGTCGGCGATCTGCCGGTCCAGCAGGACCTCGCTGTTGCCGGTGCCCTTGAACTCCTCGAAGATCACGTCGTCCATCCGGCTGCCCGTCTCGATGAGGGCGGTGGCCGTGATGGTCAGGCTTCCCCCGTCCTCGATGTTGCGGGCCGCCCCGAAGAAGCGCTTCGGGTCGTGCAGGGCGTTGGCGTCGACGCCGCCCGAGAGGATCTTCCCCGAGTGGGGGATCGTCGTGTTGTAGGCCCGGGCCAGCCGGGTGACGGAGTCCAGCAGGATGACGACGTCCCGGCCGTACTCCACCAGCCGCTTGGCCTTGGCCAGCACCATCTCGGCCACCTGGGTGTGCCGGTCGGCGGGCTCGTCGAAGGTGGACGCGACGATCTCGGCGTCCACGTTCTCCTCCATGTCGGTGACCTCCTCGGGCCGCTCGTCGATGAGCAGCACGATGACGTGGCACTCCGGGTGATTCTCGACGACCGAGTTGGCCATCTTCTGGAGGAGGATCGTCTTGCCCGCCTTGGGCGGGGAGACGATGAGCTGCCGCTGGCCCTTGCCCACCGGGGCGATCAGGTCCATCACCCGCATGGAGATGTCGCCGTCGGAGCGCTCCAGGACGATCCGCTCCTCCGGGTACCGGGGCCGGAGGTTCTCGAACGCGATCCGGTGCTTCGCCCGCTCCGGGTCCTCCCCGTTCAGCGACTCGATCTTGAGGAGGGCGAGGTAGCGCTCGCCGTTCTTGGGCGGGCGGACCTGTCCCTTCACGGTGTCCCCGGTCCGCATGTCGAAGCGCTTGATCTGGGAGGGCGAGACGTAGATGTCGTCGGGACCGTACAGGTAGTTCCAGTCGGGGCTCCGCAGGAACCCGTACCCCTCGGGCAGGATCTCCAGCACCCCTTCGCCCCGGAGGACGACGTCCTCCTCCAGCAGGTTCTGCTCGATCTGGAACAGGAGGTCCTGCCGCTGGAGCCCCGAGTAGTTGCGGATGTTCAGGTCCTCGGCCATCCGGTGGAGCTCGCTGATGTCCTTGGCCTTGAGATCGGCGATGTCCACGTGTCGCTCCCGTGGTCGGTGGGAAGGCGGCGAGGAGGGTCCCGGGGTCGCCCGGGACGGGCACCTGCCGGTGGGATGGAGTCGGTGGTGAGGGGCCAGGTATCGGGTGCTTCGGGAGTCGCCTTCGATCGGTCGGGAG
>CAZVIY010000063.1:0-3372 GCA_964627425.1 uncultured Gemmatimonadota bacterium | reverse complement strand
GAGGAGGACCGATGCACCTGGACCCACCGGTGAACAAGTTCAGCGAACCGGCGGCCATCGAGGAGTGGATCCGCGAGCTCCGACGGCTCCAGGAGGACCCGGAGCTCCAGGAGGACGAGCACCAGCGGGACATCCGGCGTCACCTGAACGACGCCCTCACCTGGCTCCGGTGGGACCTCCACCGTCGGGTGATGGAGGAGGGGGGAGACGTGACGGAGGTGCTCCGGGACGTGGGAGCCCACGAGCGGGAGCCGGGGGATCCGCCGCCGGGAGAGGGCGGCGCGGCGTGAGCCCGAAGGAGAGCGCCCGGGCCCGGCTGGCCCGGGCCGTCCTCCGGCTCTTCGGCTGGACGGTGGTGAAGGAGCTCCCGCCCGAGGACAGGTACGTGGTCGTCGTCGCCCCCCACACCTCGAACTGGGACTTTCCCGTGGGCATGCTGGCCCGGGAAGCCATGGAACTGGACGCCCGCTGGGTGGGGAAGAAGTCGCTCTTCCGCTTCCCCTTCGGTCCGATCATGCGCGCCCTCGGCGGCGTCTCCGTGGATCGGTCCCGCCCCCAGAACTTCGTGGGGCAGGTGGTGGAGCGAATGTGCAGCGAGGAGGACTTCGTCCTGGTCATCACCCCCGAGGGGACCCGCTCACGCACGGAGCGGTGGAAGACGGGCTTCTACTACATCGCCGAGGGTGCCGGGGTGCCCGTCGCCCTGGCCTTCCTGGACTTCGGGCGGAAGCGGGTCGGCGTGGGCGACTGGTTCTGGCCGTCGGGCGACCTGGAGGCGGACATGGACCGGATCCGCGACTTCTACGAGGGGATGGAGGCGAAGCGGCCCGATCTCATGGGGCCGGTCCGGGCGTCCCGGGAGCGGGACGACGCGCCGGCGAGGGGGGAGCCCGCGGGCTAGCCTCCCAGCGCCCCCTCCACCCGCTCCACCACGGAGCGGGCCTCGCTCCGGATCTCCTCCAGGTCGGCCTGCAGCTCGTCCAGACGCGCGTGGGCGTCGCCTCCGGGCTCCTGGTCGGCGCGGGCCGTCATGCCCTGGAGGTATCCGAGCTGGTCCAGGAGCATGGGCGGCGGATAGCTCTCACCGGTGTCCTCGGTGACGATCCGGTGGAGCACCTCCTCCAGGGAGGCCCGGAGCTCCTCGGCCCGGTCCTCGGCCACATCGCCCGCCTCCAGGCGATCCAGCGCTCCGTAGATGTCGGCCTGCACCTGCCTCACCTCCTCGAAGGTGGCGACCACCTCCAGGTTGTGCTCGAGCTGCTCCTGGAGGTCGGCCACGCTGACGCCGGCGTTCCGGACCCGGGGGTCGATCTCGATGGTGAGGGGCTGGCTCACCGTGGTCCCGTCGGCGGTGAGGCGGACGGTGTACTCGCCCGGCACGGCGAGGGGTCCGTCGTCCGGGTCGGGGCCACCGTATCGGTCCTCCTCTCCCGGCCGGGACGGCCCCGGGTGCCGCATGTCCCAGACGAACCGGTGGGTGCCGGCGGCGGTGGAGAGACTCCGGGGCGACCGACGCCGCGGCGCCTCTCCGGAGCCCGCCATGCGGGGGCCGCCCTCCCCGGCGGAGTCGGACGGGGGCCGCGCCGTGATCCGGCGGACCCGCTCCTCGTCGGCGTCGAGCACCTCCAGGACCACCGAGTCGGCGTCGGCCGCCAGGTAGTAGTCCAGCGTGGCGCCGGACGGCGGGTACTCCGGCGCGGCGGGGTTGCCCGGGCCGAAGCCGAAGAAGCTGCTGTAGCGCATGCGGACGGCGTCCCGGGGCCGGAACAGGTGGACGTCGGAGGCCGTCACCCGGGGGGAGAACTGCCGGAGGGGGGAGAGGTCGTCCAGGATCCAGAAGCCCCGGCCCATGGTGGAGAGGACGAGGTCGCCCCGGTGGATCTCGATGTCGGTGACCGGCGTCACCGGCAGGTCGAGCTGGAACGGCTGCCACCGGGCGCCGTCGTCGAAGGAGACGAAGAGGCCGAACTCGGTCCCGGCGAACAGCAGGCCCTCGCGCACGGGGTCCTCCCGGATCACCCGCACCGGATGGTCGGCGGGGATGCCGCTGGTCCCGTCGGCGATGCGCGTCCAGCTCGCGCCGTAGTCCTCGGTCCGGAAGACGTAGGGCGCCGCGTCGCCCAGCAGGTCACGGTAGGCGGCGACGTAGGCGGTGCCGGGGTCGTGGGGCGAGGGCTGGATGGCGTTCACGCGGGCCAGGGGCGGGAGTCCCGCCGGCGTGACGTCGGTCCAGCTGGCGCCTCCGTCCCGGGTGACGTGGACCAGGCCGTCGTTGGAGCCCGTCCAGATGAGCCCTTCGGTCACCGGCGACTCCTCCACGGCGTAGAGCGTGGAGAAGTGCTCCTCACCGGTGATGTCCCGGGTGATGGGGCCGCCGGAGGGCACCTGCCGCTCCGGGGGAAAGGCGGTGAGGTCCGGGCTGATGGTGGTCCAGTGGAGCCCCCCGCTGGTGGTCTTGTGCACGTACTGGGAGCCGTGGTAGACCACGTTCGGATCGTGGGGCGAGACCTCGATGGGCACGGTGCGCTGGAACCGGTACTTCAGCTCCGCGGGGTTCCGGCCGTACATGTACTGGCCGCCCACCCAGTAGCCCCGCTCCTGGCCGGCCCCTGCGTGGTAGAGCCCGAAGCGGCCCTTGCAGTTGGCGTAGACCACCAGCGGGTCGCTCCCCGGCTTCGGCACGGCCGGGCCGGTCTCGCAGCCGCCCACGGCGTGCCACAGCCCCTCGGGGCCGGAAGGGGACGATTCGGCCGGCGGCAGGCTGGGCACCGAGATGGTGGTGTTGTCCTGCTGGCCGGCGTAGAGCCAGTACGGGACCCGGTCGTCCACGTCCACCTGGTAGAGCTCGGCGGTGGGCTGGTTGTGCTGGGTGGACCAGCTCTCGCCCCCGTCCAGGGTCACGTTGGCGCCCCCGTCGTTCCCCTGGATCTGGATGTCGGAGTCGTCGGGGTTGATCCAGAGGTCGTGGTTGTCGGCGTGGGGGGTCCGGCGGCGCTCGAAGCTCTCCCCGCCGTCGTCCGACCGGTAGTAGCCCACGTTGCCCACGTAGAGGACGTCGGCGTCGTTGGGGTCGGCGGTGACGTTGGTGAAGTAGAAGGGGCGGCTCATGAGCGACGGGTTCGTGTTCACCAGCCGCCAGCTCTCCCCGGCGTCGTCGGAGCGGTAGAGCCCCTCGGCGTCGGGTTTCGCCTCCACCAGGGCGTAGACCCGGTCCGGGTCGTCGGGGGAGACCGCGAAGTCGATCTTGCCGATCAGCCCCCCGGGCAGGTCGTCGCCGGTGAAGACCTCGCGCCACGAGTCCCCGCCGTCGGCCGACTTCCAGATGCCGTCGCCGCAGCCGGGGCCGCAGCCGCTGATGATGGTCCACGGCTT
>CAZVIY010000062.1:0-3381 GCA_964627425.1 uncultured Gemmatimonadota bacterium | reverse complement strand
CCGTCCGGGTACCGATCCCGGAGGATCTCCGCGATCTCCCGGAACCGGTCCAGGGTCGGGGCGCGCCGGGTCGAATCGGTGGCGAACTCCCGCGCCGTGGCCCCGTCGGTCTCCCGCCGCTTCGGACCGATCTCCAGCCACACGTCCTCGATCCCCACCTCCCGACAGGCGTCCAGGAACCGTCGGGCCACCGGGGGCCGGTCCGCCCCCGACTCGTAGGGAACGATTCCGTGGCGTTCGGCGAACCGGAGGACGTCCCGGAACATCCGGGGCTCCTCCTGGGCCAGGTGGTGAGCTCCGGTCCACATGAAGACCAGCGGTGTGCTCGACGTGTCCCGGGCAGCGGCGGCAGGCACCGCCTCCGTGGGGGTCGGCCCCCGTGGTGCGGACGTGGCGGGAGCTTCCGCCGCCGACCCGGCCAGGAGTCCCGCCATCAGGAGCGGGACCAGCCGCGGAAGCCTCCTCACCGTATCCGGTACCGTATCCCCCGGACGGGCCCTCATCCGCGCAGGGGGGCACCGGTGTCGTCGCCGAACCGTCTCCGTAGCCGCCCGAGCTCCCCAACCAGCTCCCGGCGAATCTCCCGGTAGTCCGGGGCCTCGTGGACGCTGTTCAGCTCCCATGGATCCTTCTCGAGGTCGAAGAGTTCCCACTCGTCGATGGTGTAGTATCGGATGAGCTTGTGCCGCCGGGTCCGGACGCCGTAGTGGGGACGGACGGTGTGGGGGCCCGGATACTCGTAGTAGTGATAGTACATGCTCCGCCGCCACGAGTCCGGCCGGTCGCCCCGGAGGAGCGGCACCAGGCTCCTCCCCTGCATCTCCTCGGGGATCCGGATCCCGGCCATGTCCAGGAAGGTCTCGGCGAAGTCCAGGTTCAGGGCCATCTCGTCCACCGTCCGGCCGGCCGGCGCCCGTCCCGGCCAGCGGACCAGCAGCGGGATCCGCAGGGACTCCTCGTACATGAACCGCTTGTCAAACCAGCCGTGCTGGCCCAGGAAGAACCCGTTGTCGGTGGTGTAGACCACCACGGTATCCCGGTCCCGGCCCGCCGTCTCCAGGTACTCCAGGAGGCGGCCCACGCTCTCGTCCACCCCGGCGATGGTCCGGAGGTACTCCTTGATGTAGCGCTGCCAGTTCCAGTGCGTCCGCGCCGTCTCGTCCATCCCCTCCGGCTGCTCCTCCTCCCAGTCGGGCATGTCCGCCACCCGCATGTCGGCGTGGGAGGCAGCGCTCGACCGGTTCCAGTAGTCGTCGTTGAAGGTGGGCGGGACCGGCTGGTCGGACCCCTGGTACAGGTCCCGGTGTCGGGGCGCCGGGACCCACCTCCGGTGCGGGGCCTTGTGGTGCACCATGAGGCAGAAGGGCCGGTCCGGTGCGAGGCGCTCCCGGAGCGTCTCCAGGGCCAGCTCGGTGACCACGTCGGTGGTGTGGCCCTCGTAGGTCCGCTCCTCGCCCATCTCGATGAACCGCGGATCACGGTAGCGCCCCTGGAACGGGAGCACGTTCCAGTAGTCGAACCCCGTGGGATCGCTCTTCAGGTGCCACTTCCCCACCACCGCGGTCCGGTACCCTGCCTCCCGGAGGAACTTCGGGTAGGTGGTCTGGCTCCCGTCGAACGGCTCCTTGTCGCCGAACAGGTTCTCGTAGACCCCGTGCCGGTGGCTGTACTTGCCCGTGAGCATGGTGGCCCGGCTCGGACAGCAGAGCGAATTGAGCACGAAGCAGTTCCGGAAGCGGACGCCCTCCCGGGCCAGGCGGTCCAGGTTCGGGGTCCGGTTCCACCTGCCGCCGTAGCAGGAGAGGGCCTCCGTGGCGTGGTCGTCGGTCATGACGAAGAGGATGTTCGGCCGCTCCCGGGCTTCGGAAGAGCGGTCCGGGGCGCGAGCTGCCGATGCCCGGGCTTCGGGGCGCTTCCGGCCGAGGCCTCCCCCGAGGCCTCCTCCGACGCCCGCCGCGAGCCCCGCCCCTCCCAGCCGCCTGAGGACTTCCCGGCGTGACAGCGTTCCGTCGGATCCGCTCATGGCTCCTCCTCGGTAACTGGCTTCGCCTTTCTCCCGCCGCCGGCCCGGGGCGTGGCGGGGACCGACGCGAGATCCACCGCGATCACGGCCCCGGCCGGTAGCTCCGTCGGCAGCGAGACTCCTCGTCCCTCCTCGACGATCCACTCCCGCTCCCTCCCGTCCTGTCGGACCGTCGTGACCCGGACCGAGGGATCGGGGATCAGGATCGGATACAGGGTGTCCCCGGCCGCCTCCGGCACCGGTCGGAAGTGGAGGGTCAGCCCAGATCCCTCCATCCAGAGCGCCTCGGCCCACCAGTTCAAGAGGGCGTGCTCCACGGAATGATACGAGGTCTTCCAGCGGCCGGCCTTCCGACCCGTCTCCACGGCGCCCTCCGGGGTGACGGCCAGGTAGGTCCCTCCCCGGGTGGGATCCAGGAGATGATCGCCCCAGAAGCGGACGCCCGCGCGGTATCGTGCCCGGGGAGCCGGATCCCCGGCGATCCGGTGGAGGGTGGCGTCGGCCATTGCGCCGTAGGCGTGGATCCACCAGACCACCCGCTCGCGCTCCGGCTCGAGCCCGGGAGCGGAGACGGACTGGATCCAGGCCCCGGGCGGATGCCGGAACGCGGCGGCCGCCACGGCCTCGGCCAGCCCTCCCGCCGCGGCCACCGCCGAGTCGGCCCCCATCCCGGCCACCCGGTCGCCCCCCGGGAGGTCGGCCGCCGCCAGCGTCAGGCGCTCGAGCAGCCACGCGACCTCCAGGTTGTGCCCCACGTTGTAGGTCTCGTCGGCTCCACCCCGGGGCTCCCAGTCGGGCCCGAACCGCCCCCGTATCCACCCGTTCCGGGAATCCCGCATCCGATTCCAGACGGTCTCCAGGATCCGGGACGCCTGCCGCAGGAGCTCGCCGTCCCGGGTGGCCGCCAGGTGATACAGGAGATAACCGGAGACGGGGGCGAGCTGGGACGGGGGCTTCTTCAGAGAATCGGCCACCGACAGGTCCCGGGCCAGCGCCTGGACATAGCCGCCCCGGTCCCCGTCGCGGGCGTGGCGCTCGAGGATCCGGTTCGTCTCACGCACCCGCCGGGCCGAGCCCCGGTCCAGGGTGACGAAATGGTGCAGGGCCAGGCCCGTGGCGGCGTAGGTCTGGACGAAGGTGCTCTTGGTGGAGTCCGCCGGCTCCCCGGCCGGTCCGAGGCGATCGAACCAGCCCCCGTGCTCACC
Source organism: uncultured Gemmatimonadota bacterium (assembly GCA_964627425.1). Lineage (GTDB taxonomy): Bacteria > Gemmatimonadota > Gemmatimonadetes > Palauibacterales > Palauibacteraceae > Caribbeanibacter. Next base: position 153 of record CAZVIY010000062.1, on the reverse strand, counting down.
GTCCCAGGCTCGCTCCAGGAGGAACGACCTCACCGTATCGGCGAGCGCCAGGTACCGCTCGTCGCCCGTGGCCAGGAAGGCCGCCGAGAGGCTGAAGAGGTGGCGGCCCACCATGCTCGGATACGTCTCCTCCGGCCCGGTCCGGCTCCAGTC
>CAZVIY010000061.1:0-3558 GCA_964627425.1 uncultured Gemmatimonadota bacterium | reverse complement strand
GCTGAAACACCTGCCGGCGGGGCCCCGTAGTGCGCGAACAGAGCCGCCGAGCTGGCGGCCGCGACCTTCCAGCCACGAGGCATATGATCCAGCGCGTCCTCCATCACCTCCCCCCTGCCCTCCTGCCGGTCGTCCTGATCGGCGCGACGGCCACGGCCGCGGCGGGCCTCGCCGGATGCGCGCCGGGAGGGGAGGCGGCGGGCCTGCGGGACGCCTGCGAGGACGGCGACCTCTCCGCCTGTCACGATCTCGCCCTGATGCTCCGGGAGGGAGACCACGTCCTGGAGGATCGGGCCCGGGCCGCCGGGCTGTTCCAGAAGGCCTGCGACGGGAACCTGGCCCGCGCGTGCGGCCAGCTCGGGGAGATGTACCGGGAGGGAAGCGGGGTGGAGGAGGATCCCTCCCGGGCCGCCGATCTCTTCCGGCGGGCTTGCCAGGAGGGGGACCCGGCGGGCTGTACGGGGCTGGGCAGGCTGTACGCCGAGGGGGCCGGGGTGGAACCGGACCCCACCCGGGCCGCCGACCTCTTCGGGCAGGCCTGCGAGGGAGGGCACGCCCGCGGTTGCCTCGAGTCGGGCGAGGCCCACGCCTCCGGCACCGGCGTCCCGCGGGACCCCGTCCGTGCGGCAGAGCACCTCCGGCAGGCGTGCGACGGCGAGCTCACGGCCGGCTGCTTTCGGCTGGCGAGCCTCCACGCGTCCGGCGAGGGCGCGGCCGGCGACCCGGCGGAGGCCGCCCGCCTGTGGGAGGAGGCCTGCGAGGACCGGCACGCCGAGAGCTGCTACCGGCTGGGCCTGCTCTACCAGTCGGGCGACGGTGTCGCGGGGCGGCCCGCACGCGCCGCCGATCTGATCCGCCGGGCCTGTCGCCTGGGCCACGAGGAGGCGTGCCCCCGCGAGGAGGAAGAAGAGGAGGACGACGGCGGCGACGAGGAAGGGAGCGGTGAGAACGGGTCGGACGTGGGACAGGAGGCATGAGCTCGTGACCGGTTCCTCCGACGCCTCCGACGCCCTTCTCTCGGCCCGGAGCCTCACGAAGCGCTACGGAAACGTGGTGGCCCTCGACGACGTGAGCTTCCAGGTCACCGAGGGCATCAGCGGCCTCCTGGGCGAGAACGGCGCCGGCAAGAGCACGGCGATCAAGCTCTTCCTGGGCCTGCTCCGGCCCACGTCGGGCTCGGCGGAGGTCCTGGGCCGCGACGCTTCCCGGGACGTGGAGGTCCGGGCCAGGCTCGGCTACATGCCGGAGCACGACTGTCTCCCCACGGACATGACCGCGGCCGAGTTCCTGACCCACATCGCCGAGGCCAGCGGCCTCCCGCCGGCGGCCGCCCGCATGCGTGCCTCCGACACCCTCCGGCACACCGGCCTGTTCGAGGAGCGCTACCGGGAGATGGACGGCTACTCCACGGGCATGAAGCAGCGCGTGAAGCTGGCCCAGGCGCTCGTCCACGACCCGGACTTCGTGTTCCTGGACGAGCCCACGTCGGGCCTGGACCCGGTGGGGCGCGAGGAGATGCTCTCACTGGTGCGGAAGACGTACCGGGAGTTCGGCATCAGCGTCCTGCTCTCCTCGCACCTGATGGCCGACGTGGAGCGCACCTGCGACCGGATCCTGGTGCTCCGGGCGGGCCACATGATGCACGCGGGCGACGTGGGGCGCTTCACCCGGGAGACGGCCACCGTCTTCATCGAGGTGGACGCCCGCCGGGACCGACTCGTGGAGGCGCTCCGGGAGCGGGGCGTGGAGGTGACCCCCGACGGAGGCGGGCTCACCATCGAGGGCCCCGACGGGTCGGTCTACGATCAGGTGCGGGACGCCCTGGTGGAGACCGGCGCGCCCCTGCGGCGGATGGCCCCGCGTCGCCACGCCCTGGGCGAGCTCTTCCAGTGGGAGGACGGCGAGCCGCCGTCCGGGGAGGAGCCGTGAACCGGGAGGCGTCGGGCCACGAGACGACGGGCCCCGGCGGGACCGTCTTCGACATCGGCTACCAGCGGTACGGAGGGCCCCGGGAGGGGCGAGGTCGCGCGCGGCTGGCCCTGATCAAGGACGGGGTGCGGACGGCGATGGGAATGGGCCGCGGCATGCGAGCGAAGATCCTGCCGTGGCTCTTCATCGGCATCCTGACGATCATCGGCCTGGTGATGGCGCTCATCGCCGGGGCCGCCGACCGCCTGGCCGGTCCGGCCATGGCCGAAGGGCTCAACCTGCCCTCCCACGCCGACTACTACGGCATCACCTCCATCATCCTCTTCGTGTTCGCCGCGGCGGTGGCGCCCAAGCTGCTGTGCCGGGACCGGCGCGAGGGGGTCATCGACCTCTACCTCGTGCGTCCCCTCACCGGCCCGGACTACGTCCTCTCCCGCTGGACCGCCTTCCTGGCGGTGACGCTGGGGGCGGCCTGGCTGCCCCAGTTCGTCCTCATCGCGGGGCTGGCCCTCGGGGCCCCCGATCCCCTGAGCTACCTGGCCGTCCACTGGATCGACGTCCCCCGGTTCCTCCTGGCGGGCCTGGCCGTGGCCGCCTACGTGACCACGCTGGCGACCCTCACCGCGTCCTTCACCGACCGGCGGGTCTACGCGTCCGTCTTCCTGGTGGGGCTGGTGGTGATCACCACCCCGTTCACCGCGGCCCTGGCCGCCGAGCTCGAGGGCACCGCCGGCCGGTGGATCTCCATGTTCAACCTCGCCGACATCCCGGTCCGGGTGAACGACGTGATCTTCGGGGAGACGAGCGGGATCCCCCCGGGGGAAGGGGCGGCCGACTTCCCGGACTCCGTCCTCGTGGGCTGGTACCTGGCCTGGATCGCGGTGCCCGCCGGCGTCCTGTGGCTCCGGTTCCGGAACCTCACGAGATGAGCGGGGAAGGTGGGGCCCGGCCCGTGGTCCGGGTGGAGGGCGTGTCCCGCTGGTTCGGGAGCGTGGTGGCCGTGAACGACGTCTCCTTCGAGATCGGGCCGGGCATCACCGGCCTCCTGGGCCCCAACGGCGCCGGAAAGACCACCCTGCTCCGCCTCATCACCGGCCAGGCCGAGCCCTCCGCGGGCACGGTCCGGGTCTTCGGGGAGTCGCCCCGCGGGAACCCGGAGCTCTACCGTCGCATGGGGGTGGTGACCGAGCACGAGGCCGTCTACGGGTTCCTCACCGGACGTCAGTTCGTCCGGACCATGGGCCGGCTGCGGGGCGCCGGTGACGGCCCGGGAGAGGGTGCGGGTGACGGCCCGGATGACGGCGCCGGCGGCCTGGACGCCGCCGTGGCCCGGGCCCTGGAGCTGGTGGGGCTCACCGACGCGGCCGACCGGAAGACGGGCGGCTACTCCCGGGGCATGCGCCAGCGCATCCGGCTGGCGGCGGCCCTGGTCCACGATCCGGAGCTCCTCCTCCTGGACGAGCCGCTCAAGGGCGCCGATCCCAGACAGCGCGCGGCCTTTCAGGAGCTGGTGGAGTGCCTGGCCGGGGAGGGCCGGACGATCGTGATCTCCTCCCACATCCTGGAGGAGGTCCAGCAGCTCGCCGACACCGTGCTCCTCATCGTCGACGGCAAGCTGGCGGCCAGCGG
>CAZVIY010000060.1:0-3681 GCA_964627425.1 uncultured Gemmatimonadota bacterium | reverse complement strand
GAGAGCCCGAAGAAGAGGAACCCGTTCTGGCGCAGCTTTCCGTCGTCGGCGCCCCGGGCGCGGACCAGCTTGCTGCCGGCGTGCAGGCCCAGCCAGCCCCGCTGCTTGGCGTGGTACATGGCCTGGCGGAGGAAGGACTTCTTGATCTCGCCGAAGTAGTCCGAGCCCAGCACGAAGGTGGTCCCCGTCTTCGGGTCCACCAGGATGTCCTTCCCGTGCGGCCACTCCGGCACGTCCACGGTGACGAAGTGGGGCTCGCCGCCCGGGTCCGGCGCCGGCTCCAGGCTCGCCTCGAACATGTGGGCCAGCCGCGCGAAGGGCTTCGTGACGTAGAGCCGGCAGTGGAGGGAGCCGAACCCGCTGTCGGTGCCCATCCGGCGGTCGAGCCGGATCAGCTCCCGGTCCTCCAGGAACGCCTTGGCCCGCTCCACCGTCTCCAGGTCCTCCTCCGTGACCTGCTCGTCCACGGTGGTCCGGGTGTCGGCGGCGCTGCGGGAGCGGTGCTCGGTGACGTAGGCGGCGCTCCCGTACTCGGTGGTGCGCTCGTCGTGCCGGGCCAGCTCGCGGAGCTCCTCGCGGCTCGGGTTGACGAGGATGTCGCGGGCCCTGGGCGGTGCGTCGCTGGCGATGATCACGGTTCCCCCGTGTTGGTCGGCTCGATCTCTCGTCGTCGTCGGGGCGCCGCCCGGTGGCGGGCGCGGGGACGCGGCTGGCGTCCCGGGTCGATGGCGGCGGTCCTCGCCCGGCCCGGTCCGGCCCCGCCCCGGGGGCCGGCTATGTCTCTCCGGCGCCGGATCCCTCCTGCCGTACGGGCGCGGGGGCCTGCAGGTCCAGCTCGGTCTGGCGGCGCCGGGTCTCTGCGTCCACCACGGAGATGGCGGCCAGGTTGACGATCTCGGCCGCGGTGGCTCCGCGCTGCAATATGTGCACCGGCTTCTCGGTCCCCAGGAGCACGGGCCCGATGGCCTCGGCGCCGCCCAGCCGGGAGAGGAGCTTGTAGCAGACGTTGGCGGCCGCGAGCTTCGGGAAGATCAGCACGTTGGCCGCCTCGTCCAGCTCCGAGAAGGGATAGGTCTCCCGGAGGATCTCCTCCACCACCGCCGTGTCCGCCTGCATCTCGCCGTCCACGGCCAGGTCGGGCCGCTCCTCCTTCACCAGCTCGGTGGCCCGCCGGACCTTCACCGCCTCCTCGTGGCGCGAGGAGCCGAAGTTCGAGAAGGAGAGCATGGCGATCCGCGGCGGGACGCCGAGCCGGGCGGCGAAGTCGGCGGACAGGATGGCCGCCTCCGCCATGTCCTCGGCCGAGGGCTCGATGGTGACGGTGGTGTCGGCGAAGAAGTAGATGTCGTCCTCGAAGACCATCATGTAGAGGCCGGCCACCCGCCGCCGCTCCGGCCCGGTCCCGATGGTCTGGAGCGCCGGGCGGAGGGCGTCCGGGTAGTACATGTTGACCCCGGCGATGAGGGTGTCCGCGTCGCCGGTCTCCACCATCATCGAGGCGAAGTAGGTGGGCTCCTCCATGAGCCAGTCGGCCTCGGCCCGGGTGACGCCCTTCCGCTGGCGCTTCTCCCAGTACCGCTGCGCGTAGAGCTGGTGGCGGTCCGCCCGCTCGGGGTCGATGACCTCGACCCCCTCCAGGTCCACGCCCTCCCGCCCGGCGACCCGCTCGACGTCGTCCTGCTCGCCCAGCAGGATCGGGGTGCCCAGGCCCTCCTCCCGGATGATGGCGGTGGCCCGGATGACGTTCTCGTTCTCGCCCTCGGGGAAGACGATCCGCTTGGGCGCCCGCCGGGCGCGGTCCATGAGCGAGCGCATCAGCTCCCGGGCCGGGCCGAGCCGGGCCTCCAGCTCGACCCGGTACTCCTCCAGGTCGATCTCCCGCCGCGCCACGCCGGTCTCCATGGCGGCCCGGGCCACGGCCGGCGCCACCCACAGCAGCACGCGCGTGTCGAAGGCGGTGGGGATCAGGTACTCGCGCCCGAACCGCATCCGCTCCTCGCCGTAGGCCGCGGCCACCGCCTCGGGGACGTCCTCCCGGGTCAGCTCGGCCAGCGCCCGGGTGGCGGCCATCTTCATCTCCTCGTTGATGGCCCGGGCCCGGACGTCCAGCGCCCCCCGGAAGATGAAGGGGAAGCCCAGCACGTTGTTGACCTGGTTCGGGTAGTCCGAGCGTCCCGTGGCCATGATCACGTCGTCCCGGGCCGCCTTCGCCTCCTCGGGGAGGATCTCGGGGTCCGGGTTGGCCATGGCGAAGACGACCGGGTCGTCCGCCATGGACGCCACCATCTCGCCGTCCACGAGCCCGCCCACCGACAGCCCCACGAAGACGTCGGCGCCCTCCATCCCCTCGCGCAGCTCCCGCCGGTCGCTCTCCCGGGCGTAGCGCGCCTTCTCCGGCCCCATCCCCTCCCGGTCGGGCGTGACCAGGCCGCTGCTGTCGTACATCAGGATGTTCCCGGGATCGGCGCCCAGGGCGACGTAGTGGTCCGCCGTGGCCACGGCGGCGGCGCCGGCCCCCGAGAAGACGATCCGCGCCTCGTCGATCTCCTTGCCGGCCAGCTCCAGCGCGTTCACCAGGGCGGCCCCCGAGATGATGGCCGTCCCGTGCTGGTCGTCGTGGAAGACGGGGACGTCGAGCCGCTTCCGCAGCTCCCGCTCCACCTCGAAGCAGGCCGGCGCCCCGATGTCCTCCAGGTTGATGCCCCCGACGGTGGGCTCCAGCATCTCGCAGAAGCGGATCACGTCGGCCGTCCCGTCCGCGTCGATCTCCAGGTCGAAGACGTCGATGTCGGCGAATCGCTTGAAGAGGACGGCCTTGCCCTCCATCACCGGCTTGGAGGCCTCGGGCCCGATGTCGCCCAGCCCGAGGACGGCCGAGCCGTCGGTCACCACGGCCACCAGGTTGCCGCGGGCGGTGTAGCGGTAGCTGTCCTCCACGTCCCGGTCGATGGCGCGGCACGCCTCGGCCACGCCGGGCGTGTAGGCCAGCGAGAGGTCCCGCTGGGTGCGCGTCGGCTTGCTGGGGACCACCTCGATCTTCCCGGGCCGGCCCTCCTCGTGGTAGCGGAGGGCCTCTTCCCTGCGGACGTCCACCATGGTGTCTCCTGGTGCGGGTCGTGGCCGGATCCGGACCGGCCGTCACGGGTCCCGATCCGCTGCAAGAATCGTCCGGGGGTGGGAGCGGGCGCCCGGGCCGCGCGCCGGGCGGCTCCCGCCCGGGAGGCAGGTCGCCGGCCGCGGCCTACCGGAGCCCCCGTCGAGCCCCCATCTTGTCGGACGATCGACGCTCGCGCACACCAACCGACGGAGGTCCCGTGGAGATCGAGCGCGACCGGATGGTCCACCTGGGCTACGCCAAGTACTGGCGGTCCGACCACGTCCTCGGCCTGCTGCCCGTCGAGGAGGACCGGGGGCCCGGCCGACGCACCTTCGTCTACGTCACCGGTCGGGAGGAGCCGGTGGTGGCCTCCCGGACCGAGGAGGCGATCCTCGAGGACCTGCTCCGGGACCGGGACGACGACGAGCCGGGGGAGCTGCAGGAGGCGGTGGAGGAGCTGGTGGCGGAGCTCCGGGGCCTCTCGCCGGTGATCCGGCGGATGCTCCGCACCGAGGAGGAGTTCGACGTCCGGGCCTGGATCGCCCGTCTCGCCGACCTGGCCGGCGCCGACGACGGCGAGGGGC
>CAZVIY010000059.1:0-3682 GCA_964627425.1 uncultured Gemmatimonadota bacterium | reverse complement strand
CCGTAGGACCGTCCCGGCCGCACCGTACGCCGGGGCGTGCCGACGCCGATCCACGTCCGGGCGAGGCCCGCTCTCCGCCCGGACTGCTCGCCCAACGACCGGAGGGATACGCGACCATGAGAACACACAGCAGCGCTACCGGAACCCTGATGGCCCTGGTCACCGCGACCGCGGTGATCGGGACCGCGGCCTGCCAGCCCCAGACGGCGCAGCAGACGGAGGGGACCGCCGTGGACACCGCGGCGATCCTCGCCGAGCTGGACTCCATGCGCTCGGCCTTCGAGGAGCACTTCGCCGCGGGCGACGCCGAGGCCATGGCCGCCTTCTACGCCGAGGACGCGATCTACTCCCACCCGGGCCTCCCGGCGGTCCAGGGCCGCGACTCCATCCGAGCGGTCATCTCCCGCACCCATCCGCCGGGTGGAACCATAGAGATCCAACCCACGGACGTGATGGTCCTCGGGCCCGATCTGGTCTACGAGTTCGGTACGGGCCGAGTGAGCTTCACTCCCCCCGAAGCCGACGAGCCGGTGACCATGGAGAGCACCTACTCGGCGCTCCTCCGGCGCACGGCCGACGGCTGGCGACTCGCCCGCGAGGCGCTGAGCGCGAACGCCCCTCCTCCGACGGCCGGGGGGGAGCAGTAGCGGGAAGCTCCCCGGGAGGCCGACGGAGCGTACGCCCCGAACGCGGAGCGAACCGCTGAGCTACCGGATCTTCACCGTCCGGGAGGCGAACGAGCTGATCCCCACCCTGGCGCGTGCCTTCCGGCGGATCGAGGAGGCCCGCGAGCGGGCCCGGAGCCGCCACGAGAAGCTCCAGGTCCTGGACGCCCTCTGGGGCGAGGAGGTCCAGGAGCCCGAGAACCCCGACCACCAGGAGTGGCAGACCCATCGTCGGGAGCTCCGCGACGCCGTGGGGACGCTGGAAGCCACCGTGAAGAAGGAGATCCTGGACCGGGGCCTCCGGTTCCCCGCCGGCGGCCTGGAGCACGGCCTGGTGGACTTTCCCAGCAGCCACGAGGGACGGTGGATCTACCTCTGCTGGGAGCGCGGCGATCCCGAGCTCCGGTACTGGCACGAGGTGGACGCCGGCTACGCCGGACGCCGCCCCATCACCGAGGAGCTGGCCGGGGAGATGGGGCACGACGACCCGGAGGAGCTGGACGACTCCCGGCTGGACTTCTGACGTTCGCCGTGCCCGCGGGCCCGGCGGAGCAGGAGCCGTCCGGCTGTCATCTCACGGCCCTCGACGCGCTGATCTGAGGTCCGCTCCTTCCCGGTCGAACCACTCCAGGAAGTCGGCGGCGGTCTCCCGGGCCGTCACCACCGGGACACCCCCGCGCTCCCGGACCCAGCGGGCCTCCTCGTCGTCGAAGACCCGGACGATGACGTCGGTCCTTTGGCCGGCGGTGGACAGCAGGAGCTCGCCGTCGGCCGGCCGGTCCACCGCCACGACCACCGCCCGGGCGCCGGCGGCACCCGCCGCCTCCAGGGCCCGGGGGTCGTCGACCTCGCCCCGGACGGCCCGGACGCCGGCGGCCTCCAGCTCGTGGACCACCGTGGGATCCTGGTCCAGCACCGCCAGGGGGATCCCAGCCAGGTAGCCCGCGTTCAGGACCTCGCGGCCCGTGGAGCCCGCGCCCACCAGGAGGAGATGTCCCCCGGGGGGACCCTCCCGGGGGACGCAGACCCGGCGCGAGGGATGGAGGCGGAGGAGCCTGGCCGTGACCGTCCCGGTGGTGAGGAACGGGGTCAGGAGCATGGTGGCCGTGGTGGCCAGGACGATCACGGTGAAGGGGCCGGGGTCCAGGTGTCCCTGGACCATCCCCACCAGCCCGATGACCAGGGAGAGCTCGCTGGCCTGGGCCAGGAGGAGTCCGGCGTCCAGGGCCGACCGGGAGGAGAGCCCCGACCGCTCGGCCACCGCCGCCACCAGGGGAGGCGTCACCACCACGACCAGCGCCGCCAGGGCCGTCGCCTGCCAGATCTCCGTGGCCGAGGGCACCCGGACCAGGCCTCCCAGCGCCGTGAAGAAGAGGGCGGCGAAGAAGTCGCCCACGGGAGCGAGCTCCGGCCGCAGCACGGCGTTCGCCGGGAACCGCGAGAGGGAGATCCCCGCCAGGAACGCCGCCACCACCAGCGGCAGGTCCAGCGCGGCCCCCGCCCCCAGGAAGACGAAGAGCACGGACAGCGCGGCCAGGAGTTGCATCTCGCCGTGGAAGGCCCGGGCCAGGAGGGGGGCGACCCATCGGCGGACGGCGACCGCGCCGGCACCCAGCAGGCCCAGGGCTCCGGCGGTCCGGAGGCTGGCTCCCATGCCGGGACCCAGCTGGGCCAGGAAGGGGACCGTGAGCAGCACCAGCAGGTCCTGCAGCAGGAGCGAGCCCACCACCACCCGACCGAAGGGCTCGAACATCTGCTGCCGCCGCCTCAGGATCCTGACCCCGATGACGGTGGAGCTGGCGGTCAGGGCCAGCGCCACGTAGGCCGCCTCGGTGGGGGCGAAGCCCAGTCCCAGCGAGAGAGCGAAGCTGGCGGCGCCCACGGCCACGAACTGGGACGATCCCACCCGGAGCGCCGCCGTCCGCTGGGAGCGGATCCTCACCGGCTCCAGCTCCATCCCCGCCAGGAAGAGGAGGACGGCCACGCCGAGCCGGATCGCCGTCTCCAGGGAGCCTTCGGCCATGGGATGGACGGCCGAGGCGGCGGCGCCGGCCACGATCATCAGCGGCGCCATGGGGGCCGACAGCCTCCGGGCGGCCACGTGGGCCACGGCGGCGGCGACGAGGAGGGCGGCCACGGCCGCCATCAGACGCCCTCCCTGCGCGGGAGCACGCCCCGCCGGTGGAGCTCGCGGAGGATCGCACGCGCCGCGACCATCTTCGACGCCATGAGGTGATCGGCGCCGGCCTCGATCAGCTCGTCCTCCTGGACCGGATCCAGCACGTGGACGCTCACCGGCACCCCCCGGTCGGCGCAGCGCCGGACGAAGAGCCGGTTCGTCCCCTCGATCTGCAGCGCGGAGACGGCCAGTCCGGCCTCGTCCAGCCCCGCCTCCTCCAGCACGTCCCCCAGGCTCACGTCGCCGGCCACCGGCCCCGCCGGGAGTCCCTCCAGCTTGCCGGCGTCGGTGTCAACCGCCACCACCTCTCCGCCGCGCCCGGCCAGGCCGCAGACCACCGCCCGGCCGAGGGCGTTCATCCCCACCACCACCGCGTGACCCTCCCGGCGATCCCCCTCCTCCGCGTCTTCGGCCCGTGAGCCGAAGAGACCCCGGAGCCCGGGCCGCTCCAGCATCGCCAGCAGCCGGTCCCCCTGCGGGAAGAGGAGGGCGGAGACCCCCATGCTGAGCAGGCCCACCGCCGTCACCACGGACAGCAGTTCGGGGCGGGCCATCCCTCCCGCCACGGCCGCCGCGGTCAGGACGAAGGCGAACTCGCTGATCTGTCCGAGGCTCAGCCCCGCCAGGAACGACGACCGATCGGACTCGCCCAGCCGTCCCAGGGCGACCCCGACCAGAGCCGGTTTGACGGCCACCGCCAGGAGGGTCAGCGTCGCCACGACCGGCCAGTGGCGGAGGGCGGCGGCGGGATCGGCACCGGCGCCCAGCGTCACGAAGAAGAACGCCAGGAAGAAGTCCACCAGGGGGTGGACCCTCCGGCGGAGCGGGGTGCACGCCG
>CAZVIY010000058.1:0-3843 GCA_964627425.1 uncultured Gemmatimonadota bacterium | reverse complement strand
CGACACCACCACGCGCGCAGCCCCGACGGACCGGGAGGAGGGGCTCGCCCTGAGCCGGGACTTCGGCGAGTGGCTCGACCGTCTGGCCGAGCCGGACTTCCTCCGACGGCGGCGGTGGGACGCCTTCGAGCGGTTCGAGGCCCTCCCCCTCCCCACCCGGGAGTCCGAGGAGTGGCGCTACACCGACGTCACGGGGCTCGAGCTGGACGACCTCTCCCTCCTGACGCCCGGCGAGGCCCGGGACGTGCCCCGGGAGGAGCTCCCCGAGCCGGTGCGGGAGGTCCTGCGACGGGACCAGGAGCGGAGCGCGGTGGCGGTGCTGGTGAACGGCACCGAGGTGCACCGGAGCCTGGCCCCCGAGCTGGTGGAGCAGGGCGTCACCTTCGCGCCCATCGCCTCGGTGGCGCGGGAGCGGCCCGAGCTGCTGGAGGAGTGGCTCTACACGAGCCAGGTGGCGGAGATGGAGGAGAAGTTCTGGAGCCTCCACGTGGCCGCCCTCACCCAGGGCCACGTCCTCCACGTGCCCGAGGGCGTGGCCATCTCCGAGCCCCTGCACACCTTCCGCTACCTGGACCGTCCGGGCTCGCTCTTCGCCTCGCACACGCTGGTGGTGGCCGAGCAGGGCGCCGAGGTCACCTGCATCGAGGAGTACCTCTCCCCCGACCTGGACCGGGAGACGGTGAGCGTCTCGGGGCTCGAGGCCTTCGGGGGCGACAACGCGACCCTGCGCTACATCTCCCTCCAGCGCTACGGACGCGGCGTCACCCACCTGGGGATGCAGCACGCCACCACCGGGCGGGACGCCACGCTCAGCGGATTCAACGTGGCGCTGGGCGCCGACCTCCACCGGGCCGACGTGAGCAGCCACCTGCAGGGCCAGGGGAGCGAGAGCGAGATGCTGGCCATCTGGTTCGGCGACACCGACCAGCACGTCGACCACCACACCCTCCAGCACCACGCCGAGGCCCACGCCTACAGCGACCTGCTCTACAAGGGTGCCCTCACCGACTCGGCCGAGAGCGTGTTCCGGGGGCTCATCCGGGTGGATCCCGGGGCCCAGCTCACCGACGCCTACCAGACGAACCGGAACCTGCTGCTCAGCGACGACGCCCACGCCGACACCCTGCCCAACCTGGAGATCCAGGCCGACGACGTCCGCTGCTCCCACGGCGCCACGGTGGGCCAGGTGGACGACTCCCAGCTATTCTACCTCATGACCCGCGGGGTCACCCGGAAGCAGGCGGAGCGCCTGCTGGTCTTCGGCTTCTTCGAGGAAGTGCTGGGACGGGTGCCCGTGGAGGGCGTGGTCTCCCGTGTCCGGGAGGCCATCGAGCGGAAGATCGACCTCTGATCCACCTCTGAAACGGGAAGAGACGGCATGTCCGACTACCGAACCGTGGCCACGATGGACGAGGTGCCCGACGGCGGCCTCCACCGGGTGGAGGTCGACGGCCGGGAGATCGTCCTGGCCAACCGGAAGGGCGAGATCTACGCCCTGGAGGACTGCTGCTCCCACGAGCAGTTCCCCCTCTCCGACGGAGAGCTCACCGGCGACCAGATCACCTGTGCGCTCCACGGCGCCCGCTTCGACCTGGAGACGGGCGAGCCGAAGGCGCTGCCCGCGGTGGTCCCGGTGGAGACCTACGAGGTGCGGGTCGAGAGCGGCGACATCCAGGTGAAGGTCTAGGAGACCGATCGGGAACGGCGAGACCATGACCCCCGGACCCGACGCCGCGCCGCCGGCCGACGCCGTCGAGACGCCCCCCCTGGATCCCGAGGCCGTGCGCCGGGACTTCCCGGTCCTGGACCAGGAGGTCCACGACGGCCAGCGGCTGGTCTACCTGGACAACGCGGCCAGCTCCCAGCGGCCCGTGCAGGTGCTGGAGGCGCTGGACCGGTACTACCGGCGGGACCACGCCAACGTCCACCGTGGGGTCCACGCCCTGAGCGTCCGGGCCACCGAAGCCTACGAGGCGGCCCGGGAGACGCTGGCTCGCCACCTGGGCGCCGCCGACCCCGCCGAGGTGATCTTCACCCGGGGCACCACCGAGGCCATCAACCTGGCCGCCGGGAGCTGGGGCGCGGCGAACCTGTCCGACGGCGACGAGATCCTCCTCACCCGCATGGAGCACCATTCCAACATCGTCCCCTGGCAGCTGGTGGCCGAGCGCACGGGAGCCGAGATCCGGTGGGTGGACGTGACGCCCGGGGGTGAGGGCCTGGCCATGGAGGACGTCGGGCGGCTCCTGTCCGACCGCACCCGGCTGGTGGGCGTGACCCACGTCTCCAACACCCTGGGCTGCGTGAACCCCGTCCGGGAGATCGCCGACATGGCCCACGACGCCGGCGCCCTGTGCCTGGTGGACGGCGCCCAGGCCGCCCCCCACCTGCCCCTGGACGTGGCGGAGCTCGGGTGCGACTTCTACGCCCTGAGCGGCCACAAGATGTGCGGCCCCACCGGCATCGGGGCCCTCTGGGCCCGGCGGGAGCTGCTGGAGGAGATGCCCCCCTACCAGGGCGGCGGCGAGATGATCTCCCGGGTCACCGTGGAGGGGAGCACCTGGGCGGAGGTACCGCAGAAGTTCGAGGCCGGGACCCCCAACATCGGCGGCGCCATCGCCCTGGCCGCCGCCGTGGACTACCTGGAGGAGGTGGGCATGGACCGGATCCACGCCCACGAGGAGGCGCTGGTGGACTACGCCCTGGAGCGGCTGGCCGGGGTCCCGAAGCTGGAGGTCTTCGGGCCGCCCCGGGGCGAGGATCGGGCCGCAGTGGTCTCCTTCCGGTACGGCGACCTCCACCCCCACGACCTGGCCACCATCCTGGACCAGCGGGGCATCGCCATCCGGGCGGGACACCACTGCAACCAGCCCCTCATGGAGCGGCTGGGAGTCTCGGCCACCGCCCGGGCCAGCTTCTACCTCTACAACACCCGGGCCGAGGTCGACGCCCTGGTGGAGGGCCTGGAGTTCGGCTCCGAGGTCTTCGGCGGGGTGCTCTGATGACGGCGGGCGCGGGGGACGGGCCGGGCGCCTCGGACGGGCCGCCGGAGGGCATCGACCGGTCGATCCCGGGGGAGCTGAGCCAGCTCTACCAGGAGGTGATCCTGGACCACTACCGCCGGCCGCGGAACAAGGAGGAGATGGACGCGGCCACCCACACGGTGACCCGCAACAACCCCCTCTGCGGCGACGTGATCTCCCTGAACCTCCGGGTGGAGGGCGGCGTGATCCGCCAGGCCACCTACGAGGGGCGGGGCTGCTCCATCAGCCAGGCCGCCGCCTCCATGCTCACCGAAGGCCTGGCCGGCCGCCCGGTGGGCGAGGCCCAGCAGATCGCCGACAAGTTCACCCGGATGATGCACGGCGAGGAGGAGCTCACCGACGACGAGCAGCTCGGCGACCTCCGGGCCCTGGTGGGCGTCTCCCGGTTCCCCGTCCGGATCAAGTGCGCGCTCCTGGGATTCGACTGCCTCGAGGAGCTGGTGGGAGACGGCGACGCCGGCGACGGCCGAGAGGGACGTCCCGGCGGTGGCTGAGGCCCGGGCGCGGCCGCCGATCCAGGAGATGGCGGGGGCTTGAGGCGACGGGAGGGCCGGGTCCTCCGGATCCGCGGGGGGAGCTACCGGGTGGAGCTGGACGGACCGCCCCACCGCGTGGAGTGCACGCTGCGCGGCCGGCTCAAGCAGGGCGAGGAGGACCCCCTGGCCGTGGGCGACCACGTGGAGGTGGAGCTCCTGGACGAGGGCGACTGCCGGATCGCCGACCGACGGCCCCGCCGGAGCCGGCTGGCGCGCCGCCGGCCCACCGGCCGGGGCGAGCAGACCATCGTGGCCAACGTGGA
>CAZVIY010000057.1:0-3873 GCA_964627425.1 uncultured Gemmatimonadota bacterium | reverse complement strand
TGCCCAAGGGCCTCTCCGGGACCCTCACTCTCCTCACTCACTCCTGCTTTTCAAACAGCATCCAGCCGCCGCCTCCAGAGGCCGGCGAGCTGATAAGGATGAGATGCGACCGGGAACCGTTTCTTCCCCGGCGCGTGAAAGACCTACAAGGCCATCGGAGACCTGTTCCGAACCCACCAGGATCCGCCGGCACGAGCCTCCGTCCCCGGGGTAGAGAACGACCGCAGGACCCCGGATCGACCGGGGGCCGTGAGCCTGGATCGAGCCCGGATCGAGCCCTCCTCCGACACCCTCCCATCCTCCATTCCCCCATCTCGTGACCCGGCCCTCCTACCTGAGAGATCTGAACTCCCCGCAGCGCGAGGCGGTGGAGCACGTGGACGGACCGCTGCTGGTGCTGGCCGGCGCCGGCAGCGGCAAGACCCGGGTGCTGACCGTCCGGATCGCCCATCTGGTGGACCAGCACGGCGTGCCGCCGGAGCGTATCCTGGCCCTCACCTTCACCAACAAGGCGGCCGGCGAGATGCGCGACCGGATCGCCCGGCTCCTGGAGGAGCGCCCGCGGGGCCTCTGGTCCGGCACCTTCCACTCCTTCGGGGCCTGGCTCCTGCGCCGCCACGCGGAGCGGGTCGGATGGTCCCCCCGGTTCACCATCCATGACGCCGAGGAGAGCCTGAACCAGGTGGACCGTGTCATGGAGGTCCTCGACCTGGACCGGGAACGATGGAAGCCGCGGGGGATCCGGAACGAGATCGCCGCCGCCAAGCACTACCTGGTCACGCCGGAAGCGTACGAAGCGATGCTCGGCCCCGATCCCGAGCCCTTCGAGGAGGTCTGCCGCCAGGTCTACGCCCGGTACCAGGGAGAGCTGAAGCGGCAGGACGCCTTCGACTTCGAGGATCTCCTGATGAAGGCGGTGGAGCTCCTCCGCGAGCATCCGGGGGTCCGCCGCCGGTACCGGGATCGGTTCTCCTTCGTACTGGTGGACGAGTACCAGGACACGAACCACGCCCAGTACCGGCTCGTCCAGCTCCTGGGCCAGGAGCACCGAAACGTCATGGTGGTGGGCGACGACGACCAGTCCATCTACGGCTGGCGGGGTGCCGACCTGCGGAACATCCTGGAGTTCGAATCCGACTTCGGCGGCTGTCGGACCGTCCGCCTGGAGAAGAACTACCGGTCCACGGGTCACATCCTCGCCGCGGCGAACGCCGTGATCCGGCACAACGAGGAGCGGAAGGACAAGTCGCTGTTCACCGAGCGGGGCTCGGGCGAGCCGGTGTTCGTGGCCCGGGCGCCGGACGAGGCAGCGGAGGCGAGCTGGATCGTGGACCGAATCGAGCACCGGAGCCAGGGGGACGGGGCGCCCCGGTTTCGGGACATGGCCCTGCTCTACCGTACCAACGCCCAGTCCAGGGCCCTGGAAGACGCCGTCCGCCGGCGGGGGATCCCGTACCAGATCGTGGGCGGGCTCCGGTTCTACGAGCGGCGGGAGATCCGGGACGTCCTCGCTTACCTGCGCCTCTTCGCCAACCCCCGGGACCGGGCGTCCTTCGAGCGGGCGGTGAACTGGCCTCGCCGCGGCGTCGGCGAGGTCACCCGGAGCCGGCTCTTCGAGATCGCCCGGGAGGAAGGACGGACCGCCCTGGAGGTGGCCCGTGAGGCCGACCGGTACGAGCGGATCCCGGCACGCGGCGCCCGTTCCCTCCGGGACTTCGCCGACCTGGTGGACCGCTACCGGGAGGAGACGGAGGAGACCCCCGCCGCGGAGCTCCTCGGGCGGCTCATCGCCGAGCTCGACCTGCTGCAGGTCCTCAAGGAGGAAGGTCCGGAGGGCGAGGAGCGGGCGGAGAACGTCGAGGAGCTGGTGGCGGCCGCCGCCGAGGTGGAGGAGCGGACCGACGCGACGGTCCCGGACGTCCCCGACGACCTGACCTCCCTGGACCGGTTTCTCCAGGAGGTGGCGCTGGTGGCCGATGCCGACCAGCACGATCCCGACGCCGATGCCGTCTCCCTCATGACCCTACACAACAGCAAGGGGCTTGAGTTCTCGGACGTCTTCATCACCGGACTCGAGGAGGGACTCTTTCCCCATTCCCGCTCGTACGGGACCCAGGGGGACATGGAGGAGGAGCGCCGGCTGTTCTACGTCGGGCTCACCCGTGCTCGGGACCGGGCCACGGTCACCCACGCGGAGACCCGGCGACGCTTCGGCAGCCGCTCCTACGCGGCCCCCTCCCGCTTCCTGGACGAGCTCCCGGAGGAGCACGTGGAGGAGGTCCGGATCGGGGCCGGAGATGGAGACGACGAGCCGTGGCGCGAGCTGGAGGCGGGCGACGAGGTGGAGCATCCCCGCTTCGGTGCCGGGGTGGTGGCCCGGGTGGAGGGTGAGTCCGACGATCCCCGGGTGGTGGTGGAATTCGACGACGGACGGACCAGGACCCTCCTGGCCCGCTACGCGGAGCTCAGGATTTCGGGCTGACCCGGGGGCGGCATCGTCCCGCCGCCGCGCCGGGCGGCTGGCTCCCGAGGGCTCCCCCCGCGCCGTCCCGCTTCAGCCGTCCCCTCCCATCTCCCACAGCAGATCGAGCCACTGCACCTCCAGCACGCCCGGACGGGCCTCCCTCACGGACGCCTCGAGCTTCTCGATCCACTCGCTCCCGGCCTCCAGCCGGACGGGTCGTGGACGGACGTGGCTGGCCAGGCTGTTGACGCGAATCCAGCGGGGGCTCTCCTCCACGAGCCGGGCGATCTCCTCCTCCGTCCGGTAGTTCCGGGTGGGCCGGTAGGGCATGGCGTAGAGGGCCGACACCTCCGAGCCGTCGCCCGCCGAGTCGGTGACGATCCGCACCTCCAGCCCCCCCTCGCGGATGTCTCCTCCCAGGTAGCGTTCCCGGGAGAGCCCGTGGAAGACGGCCGCCTCGAACTGGCCGTCCCGGTCGCGGACGAGCTCCGGCCGCGCGCCCTCCACGTAGGCCGTGGAGTCCTGATCACCGTCGAAGTGGCCCACCAGCTCCCACTCACCTCCCTCGGTCGGGTTCGTCCGCAGGTAGAGGGCGTGCTCCACGTGGTCGAAGTCCCGGCCGTAGATCCAGAGGTCGAAGCGCTCCTCGTCCTCCAGTCGCCCCGTCGCCTCAAGGGCCCGCAGATAGGCGTAGACGAACCGGTCGCGGGAGGTGCCGTACAGCGATCCCGCCGGGCCGATGCTTCCCCAGGCGTTGGGGACGAAGGGATCGAAGGAGACGTCGTAGCCCGCCGGGGTCCCCGGGTCCACGTGATCCGTGGCCGCGTAGTTCGGCCAGTACCATCCGATCCCGTCGAGGCCGCCGTCCAGCATGGCGTCCACGTTCCGGTCGATCTCCCACCGGCTCGGTGTGTAGCCCAGCTTGATGGTGTGGGTCTGTCCGAGCTGGTAGGCGGGGACGCCGTACCGCTCGCCCACCGAATCGGTGTGGGACGCCACGTCCCGGATGTAGGCGTCGGTGGCCTCCACCCCGAACCCCCGGTTGAAGTATCCTCGGTAGACGTCGGAGTAGATGAAGTCGGGGGTCGCTCCCAGATCCGCCGCCCGCCCCATGAACTCGTCGATGAAGGACCACTCCCCCGCCATGGCCGGCGATGCGTTGTGGGGATGGTGGAGGAAGACGCCCACCTGGAGGGCGGGATGGACGTCCTTGAGCGCGCGGGCCATCTGGGCGAAGGCCCGGGGACCCCACTCGCGGAACTGGCGGACGGCCTCCACGTAGCTGGTGCGCCCTCCCCCGGGCTCGGTGGCGAACGGTCCGAGGGGCGCCTCGTCGAAGATGGTGATCCGGGCGCCGTCCGGGTACCGATCCCGGAGGATCTCCGCGATCTCCCGGAACCGGTCCAGGG
>CAZVIY010000056.1:0-3942 GCA_964627425.1 uncultured Gemmatimonadota bacterium | reverse complement strand
CCCGCGGGCCTCGAGCTCGTCCCGTATGGCGTCCGCCCGGGCGTAGTCGCCCTCCTCCCGGGCCCGGGCCCGGGCCTCGATCCGCTCCTCGATCCAGGCCTGCATCTCCCCGGGAGCTCGGGACCGCTCCCGCCGCCGCAACCTCAGGACGCCGAAGACCCGATCGAAGTCCTCCAGGAAGGCCAGGACCGCCTCCCGGCCGTCGGGGTCCAGGGCTTCGCCCCGGCGGTCCAGACGACCATTCACGTCCCGTACCAGGTCGAAGGTCGCGCCCAGGGCGGCGCTCACGTTCAGGTCGTCGTCCAGGGCCGCCTCGAACCCTTCCCGGGCGGTCGCCACCCGGGCGGCCAGGTCCGGCCCCGCCTCCGTCTCGCCGGGTGCCGCTGCCGCCGATTCCACCCGGCGGCGGAGGTCCTCCAGGCGGGCCACGGCACGATCGGCGTTCTCCAGGCCCTCGCGGGTGAAGTTCAGCTCGCTGCGATAATGGGCGCTGAGCATGAGATACCGGATGGACGAGGGGGGATGTCCCTCGTCCACCAGGTCGGGGATCGTGTAGAAGTTGCCCAGGGACTTGGACATCTTCTTCCCCTCCACCAGGAGGTGGGCTCCGTGGAGCCAGTACCGGGCGAACTGCCGACCCGTGGCACCCTCGGCCTGGGCGATCTCGTTCTCGTGGTGGGGGAAGACCAGGTCCACACCGCCGGCGTGGATGTCGATGGTCTCCCCCAGGCCCTCCAGTGCCATGGTGGAGCACTCCAGGTGCCAGCCGGGCCGACCCGGCCCCCATGGCGACTCCCAGACGGCCACTCCCCCCTCCTCCTCCCGCTCCCCTCCCTTCCACAGCACGAAGTCCCGGGGATCCTCCTTGTCGTAGACCTCGTCCCCCTCGGCCCTGTCCGCACCGGCGAGCCGGTCGGGATCCATCTCCACGAGCTGCCCGTAGTCCGGGTAGTCGGCGATGGAGAAGTACACCGATCCGTCCCGCCGGTAGGTGAGCCCCCTGTCCTCCAGCCGACGAACCAGGTCGATCATGGCGTCCACGGTCTCGGTGGCCCTGGGGTTCGCCTCCACGGGCTCCATGCCCAGGGTCTCCCAGTCCTCGAAGAACATCTCGGTCACGGGGTCGGTGACCTCCCGGAGGCTCACCCCCCGGTCCACCGCGGCCTGGATCGTCTTGTCGTCCACGTCGGTGAGGTTCATCACCTGGCGGACCTCGTAGCCCCGGTACCTCAGGTAGCGTCGGAGGAGATCCTGCCAGAGGAAGGTGCGGAAGTTCCCGATGTGCGCCCGGTCGTAGACGGTGGGACCGCAGGCGTAGAAGCGGACCCGGCCGGCCTCCAGCGGCTCGAACGGCTCGACCTCCCCGGTGAGGGTGTTGTGAAATCTGAGGGCCATGGAATCGGGTTCGCTGCCGTCGACGGGTGGTGAGCGGAGCGCTCGGGTCGAGCTACCTCTCCAGCAGGGAGTGTTCCGCCGGGGCACCGGGCGAGAAGCGACGCGACCGCCACGTCCGATACGCCTCCAGCCGGTCGCGGTGGGCCTCGGCCCAGGGCTCCATGCAGTCCGCCACCCGGGGAGGAGCCCGGTCCATCAGGAAGGCGTCCAGGTGGCCGGCCGCCCGGGCGAAGGGGATCTCGGTGAGGGCCGCGTGCTCGGGAGACCCGAAGAGCGTCCGCGACACGATCCATCCGTCGGCGAAGGCGTCCAGGATCCGGACCTCGCGCGCCACGATCTCCCGGCACGAGAGCTCCGACGCCGCCTCCGCCACCGCCCGCTCGCGCATCCGGACCACCGCATAATTGAAGTAGGCGCGGTCCGCCTCCCGGAGATTCCCCGGGACCACCACCCGTACGGCGCTGTCGCTCTCCACCGTGACGGCGTTCCAGGGATAGACCTCCCCGGGTCGCTCCTCGGAGGCGTGCCGCTCGTAGCCCACGTAGTAGACGATGCGGGGATCCGCCTCGAGGGTGTCGTAGAGGGCCCGGGTCCGCGACAGCATGGAGAGCACGGAATCCCGGGGAAAGGAGAGCTCCTCGCCCGAGGGCGCCGTGATCCGGTACTGCGCCGGCAGGGAGCCGGCGCCCAGGAGGAGGAGGGACAGGAAGGAAGCGAGGACGACGGGGGCACGCATGGAGGAGCGCTCCCCCCGGCCCCTCCGTCGACTCACGCCGCGGATCCGCCTCCGCCCAGGACCGCCCGGCCTCCGACGGAGCTCCCTCCGTCCTCGTCCCGGTCCTCCAGCACGTCGTCGAGGCCGGCGAAGCGGAGCACGTCCTCCCCGGTGGTGCCGAGCAGCTCCTGCTCCCGTCCCAGGAGGGCCTGGGAGACCTCGTGGGCCGTCCCGTCACCGGCCCACGCTTCCTCCAGCACCTCCCATCCCAGGTCGCGGCCGATCCGGTTGGCCACGAAGGCGCAGCAGAAGATGTCGTCCAGGTAGCCGTAGGGACCCACCTGATCCTCCGGGATCACGTCGTCGGAGCTCACCAGGTAGGCGATGGCGGCGTCCACCAGGAGGCGGTGCTGACGGGTCAGCCGGGGATCGTTCAGGAGGTGGAACATGAGCATCCCGTAGGACGGGGCCAGGACCACCACGTCCCGCAGGGCCCCCATGTAGCGGGCGACCTCGTCCTTCAGGGTCCGGAGGTACTGGTTCTCCATAGCGGGCCTCTCCTGCACCGTCCATCGGTTGGGAAGTGCGGCCGCCTGGCGTCGTCCGGGCAGCACCAGAAATCCATACCCCGGCCGGACGGCCCCGGTCCTCGGACCGGGCCGCCCCTACTCGACCGTCACGCTCTTGGCCAGGTTCCGGGGCTGATCCACGTCGCATCCCCGCCGAACCGCCACGTGATAGGCCAGGAGCTGCAGGGGCACGGAACAGAGGATCGGCTGGAGCATCTCCAGCGTCCGGGGCACGGGGATGACGTGGTCCACCTTCTCCGCCAGCTCGCCGTTCTCCTCGGTGACCACCGCGATGACCCGTCCGCCCCGGGTCATGACCTCCTCGATGTTGGAGACCACCTTGGAATACACCGAATCCGTGGGCGCCACCACCACCACGGGCATGTTCTCGTCGATGAGGGCGATGGGCCCGTGCTTCATCTCGGCGGCCGGATACCCCTCGGCGTGGGCGTAGCTGATCTCCTTCATCTTCAGCGCTCCCTCGAGGGCCACCGGGAAGTTGAAGCCCCGTCCCAGGTACAGGAAGTTGTCGCTCTTCCAGTAGTCGTCGGCCACCGCTTCGATCTCCCCGGCCCGATCCAGGATCTCGCGCACCTGGTCCGGGAGGGCCTGGAGGGCCGAGACCACCTTCCGCCCCTGGACGATGGACATCCCTCGTTCCCTGGCCAGCTTGAGGGTGAGCAGGGCCAGGACGGTGAGCTGACCGGTGAAGGCCTTGGTCGAGGCCACACCGATCTCCGGGCCCGCGTGGATGTAGACCCCGCCGTCGGTCTCACGGGCGATGGTGGACCCCACCACGTTGACGATGCCCATGGTCGGCGCCCCCCGCCGTCTGACCTCCTCCATGGCCGCCAGGGTGTCGGCGGTCTCGCCCGACTGGGAGATGGCCACCAGGAGGTCCCCGTCGGAGATCACCGGGTTCCGGTAGCGGAGCTCGGAGGCGTATTCCACCTCCACGGGGACGCGGGCGTAGTCCTCGAGCATGTACTCGCCCACCAGGCCGGCGTGCCAGCTCGTGCCGCAGGCGGTGATGATGAGCCGATCGCTCCCCCGGATCGTCTCGTCCATGGCCGAGAGCCCGCCGAGGCGCGCCGTGCCCTCATCTTCCAGGAGGCGGCCCCTCATGGCGTCCCGGACCGTCTCGGGCTGCTCGAAGATCTCCTTGAGCATGAAGTGCTCGAAGCCGCCCTTCTCGATCTGCTCCAGGTCCCAGGTGACCTGCTTGACCTCCTTCTCGATGGACCGGGGCGTCCCGTCGGTCCG
>CAZVIY010000055.1:0-3954 GCA_964627425.1 uncultured Gemmatimonadota bacterium | reverse complement strand
ACGTCGCCCGCCGCGAAGACCGCCTCCACCCCGTCCCAGCGGCGCAGCAGCACGATCCCGGAGAAGAGGAGGTAGGCCCCGTAGAGCAGCGAGGTGCCGACGCTCTTGAAGGCCTCGATGACCCGGGCGCCCTGGTAGCTCAGGACGCCCACCGCCAGGATCACCCCGGCCGTCCCCACCAGGGGCGGGACCCCCAGGGTCTCCTCCAGGATGTTCGCCGCCGCCGAGGCCATCACGGCGATGACGATCACCGCCATGACCCCGTACAGCAGGTCGAACAGCGGCCACCCCCGTCCGATGAGCTCCCGGATGAAGCTCTTGTAGTCGTAGGCGCCGCAGACGCGGGCCACCTCGAAGGTGACGAAGGACATGAGGGTGAAGCCGGCGAAGACGGCGACCACGGCGATCCACCCCCGGGCCCCGAACCGGGCTCCGTAGGCCACGATCTCCCGGCCGGTGGCGTAGCCGCCGCCGATGAGCACCGACTGGAGGATCACCGCCGGCAGGACCACCGACCCGAACCGCCCCCGCAGGAGGCGGGAGAAGAGACCGCCGCTCACGCCCGCTCCGCCGCCGACTCCTCGACCCGGCGGGCCACCGACAGGAGCAGCCGCTCCCTCCCCGGCGGCGCCACCAGCTGCACCGAGGGCGGGAGACCGGCCTCGCCGCCCCTGGAGGCCGCAGGAACGGAGGCCGCCGGAAAACCCGCCAGGTTCCAGGGCGCCGTGTACGGGGCGAACCGGAGGTTGGACAGGACGTTGGCGCGCCATGAGCGCTCGCACCACGCGACGGCGGGGGGCGGGGGCGCCGCCAGGGTGGGGGTGAGGAGCAGGTCGTGGCGCCGGAAGAAGGGCTCGAGCCGGCGCCGCCATCGCTGGCGGGCCCCGGGACGGACCAGGCCCAGGCCACCGGCCACCCGGCCCAGCCGGGCGTGGGTTCGCGTCCTCGGCTCCAGGAGCGAGGGATCCAGCTCCGCCGCCCCGTCCCGGGCGCCGGTGAGCCAGCGGGCGATCACCGCCCCGGCGGCCCGGACCGAATACGGCGGATCCTCCCGGACCACCCGGTGGCCCGCGGCCTCCAGGAGGCGGCCCGCCCGCCGGGCGGCCTCCTCCATGGGCGGCCGGGCCGAGATCCCGGGCACCGGCGTCCGGGCCGACACCGCGATCCGGAGCCGGCCCTCCGCCGGCTCGACCTCCCGCCATTCCGGCCGACCGGCCATGACCGAGAGCAGGAGGGCCGCGTCGGCGACGGTCCGCGCCAGGGGGCCGTTCTCGGCCAGCCCGAACCACGAGCTCTTCCCGATGCCCGAGGGCACCACGCCGGCCCCCGGCTTGAACCCCACGACCCCGCACGCCGCCGCCGGGATCCGGAGGGAGCCCAGCCCGTCGTTTCCGTGGGCCACCGGGCACATCCCGGCGGCCACGGCCGCGGCGCTCCCCCCGGAGGAGCCCCCCGCCGAGCGCTCCGGATCCCGGGGGCTCCGGGTGATCCCGAAGCGGGAGTCGGTGGTCCCCCACACGCCCAGCTCGGGGAGGCGCGTCTTGCCCAGGATCACCGCCCCCGCCGCCCGGAGACGCCGGACGAGCTCGTGGTCCTCGGCCTCGGGCTCCTCCGGCGTGGCGCGGGAGCCCTTCCGGGTCGGGAGCCCCCGGACGGCCACGTTGTCCTTCACCGCCACGGGGACGCCGGCCAGGGGGAGCCGGGCCCGATCCCGGGGGGACAGGTCGTCCAGGTCCGCCGCGGCGGCCAGGGCGCCCTCCTCGTCCACCACCTGGAACGCCCCGATCTCGCCGTCCCGCTCGCGGATCCGGGACAGGTGCCGCCGGGCCACCTCCGCGGCGCTCAGGCGCCCCTCCCGGACCCCGGCGGCGATCCCGCCCGCCGACCTCACGGCTTCCCGCTCCGGTCGCCTCCGCCGGTGAGGACCCGCTCCACCGCCCGCCGCCAGCCGGCCAGGAGCTCCTCGCGGCGGTCCGCGGGGATCGAGGGCTCCCACCGGCGGTCCACCCGGCGGAGCTCCGCCGTCTCCGCCGGCGAGCCGTAGACCCCGGCGCCCAGCCCGGCCAGCCGCGCCGCTCCCACCGCCGTGGTCTCGGTGACCAGGGGCCGCTCCACCGGCGCCCCCACCACGTCGCTCAGGAACGCCATGGCCCAGTCGTTCTCCGAGAGCCCGCCGTCCACGGCCAGGGCCGGGGGCCGGGGCGCCCCGTCGGCCTCCATGGCCTCCATGAGATCGGCCGCCTGGAACCCCACCGACTGGAGGGCGGCCCGGGCCAGCTCCGGGCGCCCCGTGTCCCGGGAGAGGCCCAGGAGGGCGCCCCGGGCGTGGGGATCCCAGTGGGGCGCGCCCAGACCCGTGAACGCCGGCACCAGGTGGACCTCGCTCCCCTCCCGGGCCCGGGCCGCCAGGGCCTCGGTCTCCTCCACGTCGTCCACCATCTCCAGGCCGTCCCGGAGCCACTCGATGGCCGACCCGGCGCTGAAGGCGCTCCCCTCCAGGGCGTAGGTGGGCCGGCCGTCGAGGCGCCACGCCACGGTGGACAGGAGCCGGTGCTCGGACCGCACCACTTCGTCGCCGGTGTTCACCAGGAGGAAGGCGCCGGTCCCGCAGGTGAGCTTGGCCTCGCCCGGTTCGAAGGCGGCCTGTCCGAAGGTCGCCGCCTGCTGGTCGCCGGCGATCCCGGTCACGGGAAGGGGACGGCCGAACAGATCCGTGTCGGTCTCGCCGTAGGAGCCCGCCGAGTCCCGGACCTCGGGGAGGAGGGACCGGGGGACGCCGAAGAGCTCCAGGAGGTCCTCGTCCCACGCCCCCCGGTGGATGTCGAAGAGGAGGGTCCGGGAGGCGTTGCTGGCGTCGGTGGCGTGGACCCGGCCGCCGGTGAGCTTCCACAGGAGCCAGCTGTCCACGGTGCCGAAGGCGAGCTCGCCCCGCTCCGCCGCCTCCCGGGCCCCGGCCACGTGCTCCAGGAGCCACTCCAGCTTGGTGGCCGAGAAGTAGGGGTCCAGCAGGAGCCCGGTCCGGGCGCGGATCTCCTCCTCGTGGCCCGCCTCCCGGAGCTCCCGGCACCGATCGGCCGTGCGCCGGTCCTGCCACACGATGGCCGGGTGGACGGGCTCGCCGCTCTCCCGGTCCCAGAGGACGGTGGTCTCCCGCTGGTTGGTGATCCCCACGGCGGCCACCTGGGAGATCTCCGCGTCGGAGGCGGAGAGCGCCTCCCGGCAGGACGCCAGGGTGCCCTTCCAGATCTCCTCCGGGGCGTGCTCCACGCGCCCGGGTCCCGGGAAGGACTGGGCGAGCTCCCGCCGGCCCGTGGCCGCCGGGTTCCCTTCGGGGTCGAAGAGGATCGCGCGGCTGGAGGTGGTCCCCTGGTCCACCGCCAGGATCCAGCTCGCTCCCATGGCTCGGCTCCTCGCCGCTCGGCCGGCCCCGGTCACGCCCGCCGGAGGCCGTTCAGGATCTCGCGGTCACCTACGGGATCCTGCCGGTATCCGGCGCCGCGTGCCAGCCCGCCTCCGGAGCGGAGAGCGCGCCGGACCCGTCGTCGCCGAACAGGCCGAGCCCGACCCACCAGGGATCGTCGGGGGCGCGGCGGCGCCACGGACGGGATCCGCCCCAGGCCCCGCGGTAGTAGCTCCGATGGCGCACGACGTGGAGGATGCGGTCCAGGCCCACGCGGCCCACGTCCACCTCCAGCCCACCGGTGGCCTCGTCGAGATCGACGCGGGCGAACCAGCTCCCGAATCCCGCCCGGGGCACGAGGAGGCCACCTCCCCACTGCCAGGAACCGGGGGCGTGGATCCGGTCCGTCTCCCCGTGGAGGCGGTCGAGCCCGGCGTCCGCCTCCTGGGCCTCCAGCGGCGGCGCGGCGGCCGGGTACGCGATCCCGACCCCCACGGCTCCGGCGACGACCAGTGCGACCCTCCGGATCAAGCGTCCCATGGGTCCTCCTCCGT
>CAZVIY010000054.1:0-3985 GCA_964627425.1 uncultured Gemmatimonadota bacterium | reverse complement strand
CCCCGTGGATGAGCCCGGATCGGTCGTAGGCGGTCTTCACCTCGACCCCCGGCGGAAGCCCCGCGGCGGCCTCGTCCAACCGCTCCTTCACCCGATCGATGACGGCCAGCGGATTCTCGCCGAAGCGCATGACGACGATCCCGGAGACGACCTCCTTCTCGCCGTTCAGGTCGGCGATGCCGCGCCGGATCTCCGGGCCCTGCCGCACCCGACCCACGTCGCGGACCCGCACCGGGGTGCCCCGGCCGTCGGTCCCGACCACGGCCGTCTCCAGGTCGGCCGCCTCCTCCACGTAGCCGTGCCCCCGGACCATGTACTCGGCCCCGCCCATCTCCAGCACCCGGCCGCCCCGCTCCTCCGAGGAGGCGCCGACGGCCCGGAGCACGGCGGGGAGCGAGAGCCCGTAACCCCGCAGCTTCTCCGGGTCCAGCAGCACCTGGTACTGCTTCTCGAAGCCGCCCACCGCCGCGACTTCCGACACCCCGGGCACGGCCTCCAGCTCGTACCGGAGGTACCAGTCCTGGATGGAGCGGAGCTCGGCCAGGTCGTAGTCCTCCCCCTCCAGGTAGTACTGGAACACCCAGCCCACGCCGGTGGCGTCGGGTCCGAGCCGGGGTCGGGCGCTCTCGGGCAGGTCGCCCTGGACCGTGTTCATCGCCTCCAGCACCCGGCTCCGGGCCCAGTAGAGGTCCGTGCCGTCCTCGAAGACGACGTAGACGAAGGAGAGCCCGAACTGGCTGATCCCCCGGACCGTCTTGGCCTTCGGCACCGAGAGCATGGCGGTGGAGACGGGATAGGTGACCTGGTCCTCGACGATCTGGGGCGCCTGCCCCCGCAT
Source organism: uncultured Gemmatimonadota bacterium (assembly GCA_964627425.1). Taxonomy (GTDB): domain Bacteria; phylum Gemmatimonadota; class Gemmatimonadetes; order Palauibacterales; family Palauibacteraceae; genus Caribbeanibacter. The sequence continues at coordinate 3,147 of CAZVIY010000054.1, read as the reverse complement.
CTCCGTCATGACGATGACCTGCACGTCGGAGAGGTCGGGCACGGCGTCCACCGGGGTGCGCTCCACCGCCCAGACGCCGGCCACGGCGAGGGCGGCCACCAGGACCAGGACGATCTTCCGGTTGTCGACCGACCAGGAGATGAGTCGCTCCAGCATCAGTGTTCCTCCATCTCCATCCCGCCCTCGCCGGCCCGTCCCATCTCGGCCATCATGGCCTGCATGGCTTCCATGAGGTTCGCCTCGGAGTCGAGGAGGAACTGGGCGGAGGTGGCCACGCGGGTACCCGGCTCGAGGCCGCCGAGCACCTCCACGCGGTCGTCGCCGGCCCGGCCCGTCTCCACGACCATCGGCATGAGGCGGTCCTCGCCCATGGCCATGAAGGCCACGCTCCGTGTACCCGTGTGGAGGATCGCCGAGGCGGGCACGGAGAGGACGGGTTCGGTGCGGCTCTCGATCCGGGCCGTGGCGTACAGGCCGGGCCGGAGCTCGCCCCGGGGGTTGGGCACCTCGATGCGGGCCACGACGGTCCGGGTGGCCTCCCGGAGCTCCGGATAGAGGTAGGAGATCCGGCCGCGGAACGTCCGGCCGGGCAGGGCCTCCAGGGTGACCTCGGCCGGCAGCCCCTCCCGCACGAACGGGAGGTCCTCCTCGGGGACCTCCGCCTCGATCCACACGGGGTCGGTGGGGGCGATCATGAACAGGTTCTCCCCGGCCCTCACCCCCTGTCCCTCGAAGGCCCGCTTCTCCATCACGATGCCCGTGGCCGGGGCGTTCAGGGTCATCGTCTTGCGGACCTCTCCGGTCTCCAGGAGTCGCGCCACCTGGGCGTCGGGGACGTCCCAGTAGGCCAGGCGCCGGCGGGCGACGCCCTCCAACCCTTCCGGCTCGGCGTCCTGCGAGCTCACGGTGCCGGCCGCCTGGCCCTGGCGGTCCCGCTCACCGGTGAAACCGCCCGGCGGGAGCGTCCGGTCGAGCCGTCGGGCCAGCAGCAGCTCCTCCTGGGCCGTGACCAGCTCCGGCGAGTACAGGTCCATGAGGGGCTGGCCGGCCCGGATCGGCGCCCCCTCGAACCTCACGTGGAGCTTCTCCACCCAGCCGGACACCTTCGGGGAGACCCATTCCATGCGCGACTCCGGGTACCGCACCGTCGCCGAGAGCCGGGTCGTGCGGACGATGGGTTCCCGGACCGCCACGCCCCAGCGGAGCCCGATGCGGTCCGCCTGGTCCGGCCGGAGCTCGACGGTGGAGCCGGCCGCTCCCTCCATCTCCGCCCCGTCCATCTCCATTCCCTCCATTCCCCCGGCCTCCCCGGAAGCGGCTCCCGCTCTTTCCTGTCCGACCTCCATGGGGCGAGACGCCGTCGGGTCCTCGCCTTCTGGAGTCCCGTCTCCGCCGCAACCGCTCAGGATCATGGCGATGGTGGTGAGCAGGGCGGCGGCGTAGCGCGCGGGGGGCATCGGTGGTCTCGTGGTCGTCATGGTTCGATCTCCTCGCCCACCGCCCGCTCCAGGTCGGCCCAGGCGGTCAGCAGGTCGGCAAGCTGTCGGTGGTGGTCGAGCTCGTATCGGTACAGCGTCGTCTGGCTGTCCAGCAGCGCCAGGAAGTCCTCGTCCCCCGACCGGTAGGCGGCGATCGCCGCGTCGAGGTTGGCGCGGGCGCGCGTCAAGATGCCCGACCGGTACCGGGCGAGCTGCTCCAGGGCGTCGGAGACCGACGCGTGGGCGACGGTCACGTCCCGTTCGATCTCCCGAACCATCCGCTCGTGGAGGGACCGCTCCCGGGCCAGTATCTCCATTTCCTCCCGGACGGCGGCGTCCTGCTTAGCGCCGGCGAAGATCGGCAGGCGGAACGACACGGTGGTGTTGAGCATGTCGGGCCGTCCCTCCCGCTGGCCGTAGCCCACGCCGATCCGGGGGGGTGGGCCACCGGTCCGCCCGGGCGCCCTCCACGGTCTCCTCCTGCGCCCGGATGCGCGCCACGTGCGCCCGGAGACCGGGCTTGCGCTCCAGGGCTCTCGCCACCAAGGAGTCCAGCGGCGGAAGCGGGCCGGAGGTCCTCCCCACGCCGGGGTCGAGAGCGGAAGGGAAGGCCTTTTCGTGCTTCGACGGGGCCAGGAGCGTGGCGAGGTCCGCGGGAAACCCCGTTCCCTCCAGAGGCGTGTCGGCCGGCCGGTCGCGGAGCGCGTTGAGGCGCGCCAGCGCCGCCCTCCGGCTCTCCGTCAGCGCCACCCGCTGTGCCTCGAGACCGTCGATCTCCAGCCCCGCCCGGAGGACCGCCGGCCCCCGACCGACTCCCGTGGCGTAGCGGGAGCGCGTGATCTCCTCCAGGCCCCGCAGCACCGCGAGGTTCCGGTCGACGATGGCGAGCGCCCGGTCCCGGTAGTACAGCTCGGCGTACGCGCGCTTCACCGAGGCGGCGACGTCCACGCGAACCGACTCGACCCGGTGGAGGGCGGATTCGGCCCCGAGGGCGGCCGCCTCCCGCCGGTGGCCGATCTGGCCGGGAAGGGGGATCTCCTGGGCCACCTGGACGACCTTCATCGTCATGAAGTCGTCCGAGAAGTCGAAGCTGGTGGTCCGGAGGTTCGTGAAGCCCACGGTCAGGAGCGGGTCTTCCCACGCTCCGGCCCGGGAGATACGCTCCCCGCGGGCTCGGGCTCTCGCGCGCGCGGCGGCGACGCGGGGACTCCGCTCCACGGCTTCCTGCACCAGGGCGGAAAGCGAGGCGCGAGCGGTGTCGACCTGCTGGCCACGGGCCGCGGCGGGCGCGAGGGCCAGGAGGAAGATAACGGTGACGAGTACGGATCTTGGATCGGAAGCTGACACGACGCCTCTCCTCGGCAACTGAGATCGGTTCCGACGGGAGCGCGACGAGGAGCTCGCGTCGGGGTCGGGATCGCGGACCACCCCGCGGGGCGGTCCCGCCGGGCCGGAGCCCGGCTATGTGGAGAGGGTCAGCCGCGGGGAGGCGGCGTCAGGATGCCGGAAGGGGCAGAGGAAGGTCCGTCCGCGGTGCCGAGGGCGGAAACGCCGGAGAGGCCCGGGGACAGGATGGACAGGGCACCGGCCGGCGGGGGAGCGATGGAGATGCAGGCACCGGCCGCGCACGTCATGATCGGCATGGAGCACGGCCCGGGCTCGCACGGCA
>CAZVIY010000053.1:0-4113 GCA_964627425.1 uncultured Gemmatimonadota bacterium | reverse complement strand
CGTAGACCGGGTTCATCTGGTCCGGGAACGGCAGGGCGCCCGTGGGCGCGTGACGCATGGCGCCCGCCCCCAGCCCCACCGACAGGCCCGAGCCGACCCGGCGCGCGGCCCCCACGGCCACGCCGCTGGTCCAGGCGTCGATCCGGTGGCGGACCTGGGCCAGCCGGTCCCGGCGCAGGCGCTCGTCCCGGATCACCAGGAGCCGGCCGCCCAGGGTCCAGCCGCGGCCCGCCTCCGCACGGAGGTCGGCCTCCATCCGGAGCCGCCGGTCGTCGGTCACGAAGACGGGCTCCTCGAAGTTCTCCTGGAAGAGGTCGCCGGTGAAGGCGCCGTACCGGAGGTCCGCCGCCAGCCGGAGCCGATCGCCCAGCGGCCGGGTGGCCGCCACGCCCGCCCTCCAGCCGTCGGCCTGCCAGTCGTCGGCGATGGGATTCGAGCCGGTGGACCGGAGCCGGTCCGTCGCCTCGGCCTCCGCCCGCCCGAAGGCCGCCCACCGCATCTCTCCGGCCCGCCCGGTCACCGAGAGGCCGGCGCTCCACGCGTCCCGCTCGAAGCGCCGGCTGTAGGAGGAGGGTGGTTCGTTCCTCGAGATCCGGACGGGCACGGGCTCGGTAAAGCCCGTGAGCTCGTAGATGGTGGACCTCCCGCTCACCGCCCAGGAGGAGATGGAGTGCACCAGCCCCTGCCAGCCCGCGTGGGCGCCGACCCGGAGGTCGGAGGACAGGCGGTAGGACGCCCCGGCGCGAACGCCGGGACCCGCCGTGCGGGTCCGCACGGGCACGGCGGAGGCGTCCGTCCGGCCCTGCTCCGCCCGGTAGCCGGGGGCGAGGCCCAGCGCCAGCCGGCCGATCCGCCAGCTCCCCGCCGCCTCCAGCCGGGCGACCGTCGTGGTGCTGGCGCGGCCGAGGGTGTCGAACACCGCCAGGGGGCTCATGACGTCCGGGGTGACGAACATCCCGTGGCTCGGCGCCTCCCGGGCCACGCGCCCGACCCGAACCCGGCCGATCCCCGCCCCGTCGCCGCCCAGCGGGCCCCAGGCCAGCGCCTCGCCCCCGCGCCGCTCGACGGCCCCCGGGTCCAGGGGGCGGCGGTAGGCGCCCTCGCGCCGGTCCAGGCCGGCGGAGAAAAGCACCCGCCGGTCGTCGATCTCGTCGCGGACGCCGGCCGGATTGCCGGCACTCCAGAAGAGTCCCGCGCGGGGCGCCGGGAGGAGGAGGAACTCGGGCGCCAGCCCGCTCGCCTCCGGGAGGGCCCGGGGGAGGGTCCCGACGGGCCCGAGGGGGCTCCACGCGTGGAGCCAGGCCGGAGCCCCGGCCGCCGTGGCGTGGCGGTCCCCGCCGCCCTGGGCGGAGAGCTCCGCCGGGGACCCGGCGGCCACCAGGAGCGTCGCCGCGGCCGCCGCCGCGATCCGGAGGAGCCGGACCCGCACCCCGTCCCTCCGACTCACGGCGAGCCCCGGCCGCCGAGCACGGCGCCGGGCCGGAGGCTCAGCTCGACCCCGAACCGCATGTCGCTGTAGGGGCGCGGGAGCACGCCTCCCGCGCCGATCACGCCCGTCCGGTCCAGGAGGTTGAACGCCCAGAAGTTGAGCCGCCCCTCCAGCGGCAGCGACTTGCTCACCTGCACGCTCGCCATCCAGTCGGCGGGCGTGCTGATGGGCCGGTCGAGGAGCCCGCCACGGGGGGTCCGCAGGTCGGCGAACTCGGGCCGGCCGCGCTCCTCGCGCGGCACCGGCACTAGCTCGCCGGACCGGGTCATGTAGCCCTCGAAGGCCAGCGTGTCCGAGGAGGAGGCATCCCGGATCTCGTCGTGGACGTTGTGCTGGATGCTGGCCGTCACCACCAGCCCGGCCGCCGGCTGGTGGTGGATGACCCGGTAGGTGAACATGGCCCGCTCACCCACCGAGCGCGCCCCCTGCCAGTAGGGGTGCCGCCGGTCGTCGGCCCGGAGCTGGAAGTCGCCGAAGTCGCCCCGGGGGCCGAACAGCGGCACGTCCACCGCCTGCTCGGTCCGGGACCACGAGCCCGTGACCTGGAGCCGGGTGCCCAGGGACTCGATCTCGGGCAGGGAGGCCACGAGCTCGAGCCCGCGGGTCGTCTGGCGCACGAGGTTGGAGGGCCGGTCCACCAGCACCGGCACCGTGTCGGCGCCCGCCGGCGGCGTGATGATCTCCGGCTTCTCCCCGTTTCCGACCGTCGAGTCGGTGAGGGCGAAGCGGTGGCGGAGCAGGTGGGTCGGCTCCCGCCGGATCCCCACCCCGCCGTCGATCTCGTCCCGGTAGGCGGCCAGGGAGATCCACGCGTCGCCCGGCGAGAGCTCCAGGCCCGCCTCCAGCTTCTCGGCCGTGGAGAAGCCGAGCTCCGGGTTCGACGGGTCCTCGATGAAGGTGGTGAGCACGGCCAGGCGCTCCGCCGGGTCGTCGGTGAACCAGTTCACGTTCACCACGTCGTAGTACTGGGGGGCGGGGAAGAGGGACGCCTTGGTGGGCGACTTCGCGAACCGGCCCGCACCCGCCCGGAGCCGGAGCCAGTCGGTGGGCTGGACCTCCAGGTTCAGCCGCGGCTGGATCGCCGCGTCCCGGACGCCCGAGAACCAGCTCCCCCCCTCGTGCAGCAGGTCCACCCGCAGGCCGCCCTGCGCCTGGAGCACGGCATCGCCCACGGGCACGGTGAGCCGGTCGTCCACGTAGAAGGCGCTCGTGCTGAGCGCCGGCACCTCCTCGTGGCTCCGCGGCCGGTCGTAGCCCTGGACGCCGTTGAAGTTCACCTGCGGCGGGCGCCGGATGTCGAACTGCCGGCCCGGACCCGCGTTCCCCTCACGGCGGAAGTGGAGCCCCGCCCGGAGCTGGTGGTCGAGGCCCAGGATCGACCGCTCGTCCTCCAGCTCCAGCCGGCCGAAGAGGTCGGTCTGGCGGCCGTCGACCGTGACCTCGGCCTGATACGGCCCGACGACGTAGAAGCCCTCCTGGCGGCCCTCGGTGAGGCGGTCGGTGAACGGCATGGCGGGCCGAACCTTCGGCGCCGTCGAGAAGGCGTCTCGCCACTGCCCGCCCCACGCCCCGGTGAAGGAGAGCTCGGTGTCGCCGTCGAGCCGGAGGCGCGCGCGCTCGGAGATCCGGAGGCCGCGGTTCTGGCTGCGGAACGCCCGGTCCGGGCGGATGACGGGGTTCTCGGGCTGGTCGTCGGTGAGCTGGAAGAGGTCCACCCGGGTGTCCAGCACCCAGCGGGGCTCCGCGCCCGGGCCCGCCCCCTGGAGCTCGCCCTCGACGCGGTGGGCGAACTGGGTGGCGACCCGCTCCGCCATGTCGTCGGTGAGGCCCGGCCGGGAGAGGGTCCGGGTGTAGTCGGCCGTGACCGAGGCCGTCTGGTTCCCGCCGGCGAAGGACTCGCCGCCCAGGAGCGACACTTCCGCGGTCCGCGCGTCCAGCCGGCCCAGCAGCTCGGGCTCCACCGCGCCGGCCCGGGTCTCCACGATCACCGCGCCGTTGGTCAGCTCGCCCCAGCGGGCCGACGGGATCCCGCGTATCACCTCCACCCGCTCGATCGTCGCGGCCGGGAACCGGCGCAGGTCCAGGCCGCCCCCGGCGGAGGTGGAGAGGCTGAGCTCGCCCCGGGGGCCCAGCGACTGCAGGTTCGCGTTGTTGGAGAGCGGGACGCCGTCGACCACGATCAGCGTCCCGAAGGAGGCCAGCTCCGAGGCGCTCACCCCCGCCCGGGAGGCCAGCAGCCCGGTGGTGGACACCGACCGCAGGCTCACCTGCTGGACCCCGGTCAGGCCGGGCGAGCTGGCCTCGACACCGGGCACCATCTCCAGCACTTCGCTCAGGCTCGTGGCCGTGACGTGCTCGATGGCCTCGCGGTCGATCACGCTGGCCGTGCCCAGCTCACCCCCGGCCCGGCGCGCCGGGTTCACCGTGACCTCGATGTCCTCCATCTCGAGCGCGCGCTCGGCGAGCCGGATCTCCCGACTCACCACGCCGCTGACCGGCACGCTGAGCGTCACCTCGGCGCTCGCGAACCCGATCCGCTCCGCCCGCAGCGTGCGCGGGCCCGGCGGGACGTTCGGGATCCGGTAGGCGCCGGTGGAGTCCGTGAGGGCCGCGAGCCGGGAATC
>CAZVIY010000052.1:0-4172 GCA_964627425.1 uncultured Gemmatimonadota bacterium | reverse complement strand
CCCCTGTCGCCCAGCTCCAGCACCATCTGGAGGACGACGACCCGTCCCAGGATCCGGCCGAGCTGGACCTGCTTCCGCTGTGAGAGCTCCGGATCGACCCGGAAGGAGAGGTGGTCTCCCAGGAACTCGGCGCCCCTCCGCGCCAGCGGGACGGTGGCGAGGTGGTCGCGGAGATTCCACTGGTCCCGGGCCTTCATCCCCTTGAGGACGTGGCCGGTGATCTGCTGATACAGGATGTCGTTGGAGCCCTCGAAGATCTGGAACGGGCGGCTGTCCACCGTGGCCCGGCCGGCGATGTGGTCCAGGCGGTAGCCCTTGGCGCCGGTGAGCTGCAGGAGCGACTGGGAGGCCTCCTGCATGAGGTCCGTCAGGACGGCCTTGATGGCGTTGGCCTCCAGGCTCCTCCGCATGAGGTCGTTCTCGAGCCGGGCGTTCTCGCTGGCGTGGACGCACATGGCCGAGCACACGGTATAGGCCCCCTGGAGGCAGGTCAGCCGCTCCTGCACCTGGTCGTAGGAGAAGAGGCTGTCGCCGCCCACGTTCCGTTCCCTGCAGTGGGCCAGGGCCTCGTCGAGCAGGCGGTGCAGGAACCCCATGCCCATGCCCGGGAACTTCGTCCTGCTGTGGTGAAGCATGTCCACCAGCATGAGGATCCCCGTGGACTTCGGGCGGAGCCGGTGCATCTTGGGAACCTTCACGTCGATGTCGTTCCGCCCGTACGGGACCATGCGGAGGCCCAGGTTCTCGTACATCTCGGCCACCGCGATCTCCTGTTCCGGCTCGGTGACGTCGCAGACGAAGAGGCCGATGTCGCGACCGAGCTCCTGGCCCCGGCGCTCGCGGGCGGCCAGGATCCAGCAGTCGGCCCATCCGGTGAGGCCACCCCAGTGCTTGGTGCCCTCGATGTGGTAGTGGTCGTCATGCTCCACGTAGGCGGTCCGGATGCTCAGGGCGTCGGAGCCGAACTCCGGCTCCGTCAGCATGAACCCGCCCATGTGCTTGTCCCGGAGGAAGCGTTCGAAGAGGGGCGCCTTCAGCTCCTCCCGCCCGTATTTGGTGACCGGCTGGAGGAAGAGGGTCCAGTTGATGGCGAAGATCACCGACACCGGGAGTGACTCGTACGATGCGGCGGCCAGCACGGCCAGCCCTTCGTCGACGTGCCCGCCCCGTCCCCCGTACTCCTCGGGGATGAACGTCGTGAACGGGTCGTTGGCCCGGATCCGATCCATGACGCGGGGCGGGAGCCCCCGATCCATCGAGAGCTGGTCCAGGTCGCCCTCGACGTGAAGGGCATGGCGCAGGTTCTCGCGGAAGGAAGCCAGGAAGGCGTCGAAGTCCTCCCTGCGGGGGCTCGGACCGGAATCTGCCGGGCCGTTCATCGGTGTGACGGGCCGGGCGTCGGGAACGTCTCCACGTGCATTGATGACGTCGTGCTCCAGCTGGATGGTCTCCTCGGGCGCTCGGCCAGCAGACGACGAGAGAATGGTGCCATCGGTGGTACTACCGCGGCCGGAGGTGTCCCGTTCCCGTGGGTGGGATCGGAGACAGACAGAGAGCGAGACGGGCGGAGGCGAGGCAGAAGTGGTCCCGGCCTTGCCCCGTCCGCTCGACTTCAGCCCCCGCTCTCCACGTGGGTGAGCCAGCCGTGGCGGTCCGGTACCTCGCCCCGGGCCACCCCCAGGTAGAGCTCCTGGAGCTCACGGGTGAGGGGGCCCACGCCGCCGTCGCCCACCGCGGTCCCGTCCACCGACACCACCGGCGTCACCTCCGAAGCGGTGCCCGTGAAGAAGAGCTCGTCGGCGCCGTACAGTCGCTCCCTGGCCACCGACTCCTCCCGGACGGTGACGTCCAGGTCGCCGGCCAGGGTGATCACCGCGTCGCGAGTGATGCCCGGCAGCGACGTCCCGTCCAGGGTGGGGGTGACGAGGTCGCCGTCCTCCACCAGGAAGAGGTTCTGGCCGCTCCCCTCGCTCACCAGTCCGTCGGGCCCCAGGACGATGGCCTCGTCGTAGCCGTGCTCCAGGGCCTCCATCTTGATGAGCTGGGCGTTGTTGTAGTGGCCCGCGGCCTTGGCCCGGACCGGGTAGGTGTTCGGCCGGGGCCGGCTCCAGCTGGACACGCACACGTCCACGCCGTGCTCCAGGGCCCCCTCGCCCAGGTACTCGCCCCACGGCCAGCAGGGCAGGTACGTCTCCACCGGGCTGCCCGCCGGGTTCAGGCCCGGGGCGCCGTAGCCGCGCACGACCATGGGCCGGAGGTAGCACTCCTGAAGCTGGTTCTTCCGGATGCTCCGCCGGCACGCCTGGGCCAGCTCCTCCCGGGTCCACCCGGGGTCCATCCGGTAGGTGCGACACGAATGCGTCAGGCGGTTCAGGTGGGCCGGGAGCCGGAAGATGGCCGGGCCCCGATCGGTGGCGTAGCACCGGATCCCCTCGAAGACGGACGAGCCGAACTGGACCGCCAGGCTCAGCAGGTGGACCGTGGCGTCCTCCCACCGGATGAACTCACCGTCCTTCCAGATCCATTCACCTTCGACGAAGCCCTTCGACATGGTGATCTCCTAGAGCAGCGATCGGACCCAGCCGCCGTCCACCTGGATGGAGGTGCCGGTGATGTAGGATGCCTGCTCCGAGGCGAGGAAGGCGACCAGGGCGGCGAACTCCCGGGGCTCGCCGATGCGGCCCATGGGGATCTCGTCGCGCCACCTGTCCATGGCCTCCTCCGGGCCGATGTCCTCGTCCACGGCGACCTCGTCGGCCAGCCCTTCCAGGCGGCTGGTCCGCGTGTAGCCGGGCAGGACGTTGTTGACGGTGACCCCGTGGGCGGCCACCTCGTTGGCCAGCGTCCGCGCGAAGCCCGTCACCGCGGCCCGGACGCTGTTGGACAGGATGAGGCCGTCCACGGGCTGCTTCACGGCGATGGAGGTGACGTTGATGATCCGCCCCCATCCGCGCTCCTTCATCCCGGGAAGCACCCCCCGGGTGAGCCTCAGGACGCTCTCCAGGTTCTGACGGATCGCCCCGCGCCAGGCCTCCATGTCGTGCGATGCGAACGGACCGGGCGGCGGGCCGCCGGCGTTGGTGAGGAGCACGTCCACCCCTCCGAAGGCCTCGTGGGCCGCGTCCACCACCCGCTCGACCCCCTCGGCGGTGGCGAGATCCGCGGGAACGGCGATCACCGACCGGCCGGACTCCTCCTCGATCTCGTCGCGGGTCCGCTCCAGGCGGTCCTGTCCCCGGGCGCAGATGGTGAGGTCCGCTCCCTCCCGGGCCAGGGTCCGGGCCACGGCACGTCCGAGGCCCCGACTGGACGCCGCCACCAGGGCCGATTTTCCTTCCAGTCCGAGATCCACGTCAGCCTCCCGTCTCCGCCGTCGAAGCCTCGTCGTCCTCCGCGTGGAAGTAGGCGTCGGTGCCGTCGAGCCAGTCCTGCCGTGGAGGGGAGAAGACGTCCAGGTCCAGCGTGTCCTCCAGCGCCCGGGCCCGGTGGGGCACGCCCGCCGGGATGTGGAGCACCTCGCCGGCCCGGACCACGACCTCCCGTTCACCCTCCTCGCCGATCCAGAAATGGAGGGCGCCCTCGAGGATGTACGTGAGCTGTTCGTTCTCGTGTGCGTGCGTGGGGACGATGGAGCCCTCATCCAGGTAGACGTGGGCCATCATCATCCGCTGGCCGGTGACGAGCTTGCGTCCGATCTCCTCGGTGACGTCCTCCCGGGGGATCTCCTCCCAGCGGAAGTGACGGACCGGGGAGCTTGAGTCACGGGGCATGGCGGGTTCCCCCCTGGTGGCAGGTGACGGTCGACGCGCGAGCGGTAGGCGGGAAGGTGGGCGCGGGCGGTGGATCGGACAAGCGATCCCGGCGACGGAACCCCGCGGTGGCCGGGGCGTACACCGGAAGGCGCGGACGGAAGACCTCGCCGTCTCCCGGGGTTCAGCGGGACGCCTCGCGGCGGCCCGAACCGGGTGGCGAGCGACGGGAACCCCGCCGAGCATGGACGGTAGATACGGACCGTCGCGCCGATGGGATCACGGCTCGTGAGAGCTTGACATCCCGGTGCTTCGGCTCTATGATCTACGGCCTTGAGCAGGGGAGTGCCCCGGCTCGAGCATTGTTTTTTGAAAAGCAGGAGTGAGTGAGGAGAGTGAGGGTCCCGGAGAGGCCCTTGGGCA
>CAZVIY010000051.1:0-4348 GCA_964627425.1 uncultured Gemmatimonadota bacterium | reverse complement strand
TCCGGGAGTACCGGCGGGACGGCCACCTCCGCTGGTGGCTCCACGGGTGGTGGGACTGATGGTCTGGAGACGGCCTCCGGAGGCCGGTCGGGAGCGCCGCGACCGAAGGGCGTTTTTCCGGCTCGTCGGCTCCGACCGCTGGGCATGGAGTGTGCCCCGTGGGTATGATAGGAAACGTCGGCAGATGGAAGAGGGGCGAATGGAGGCGAGCCCCGTGGCTGAGAGGTCTCCTGCGGAGGACGGACGTCGGATATGTCGTCGGAGGAGAATTCGGTTCGGGAGGGGGAGGAAGGGGGAGAGGGAAGGGACCCTTCCGGGAGTACGCCTCGCGTGGTGGTTCCTGTCAAGAAGGGTGGCAGGCCGGGACCGATCCGCCGCTGGTGGCCGGATCCCGTCCACCGCCAGGTGGGCGTCGTCCTCCTGGGGCTGGTCCTCCTCGTCGGGGCGGTGTGGCTCGTGGGGCAGCGGGTCGGGACATCTCCACCTTCCGGGAGCTCCTCCACCGGGACCCGGTCCCAGCCTCCAGCCGTCCAGGAGTACCGGGCCCTCCAGGATTCTCTCGAGACGGGCGTCGACCGGTACCGGGATCTCCGGGCGAGCTTCGAGACGGGAGGAATGGACTGTCCCGAGCTCGCCGCCGCGTATCGGCGGGTGGACAGCCTGTTCGTGGAGATGGCGTCCCGGTATCAGGCCGTGCGCACTCGCCTTTCTCCCGACCGGCGCAGCCGCCACGGGACGCTGTTCGACCGGATGACGGAAGTGGACCAGAGTTATGATGAATCCGACTGTCCACGGCCGGAATAGCTCGAGGCGGTCTCCTCACCCAGACCAGGGAGGCGAAATGATGTCCTCGCGCCATGGTGGGTGCCCATTACCGGACCTTCGTCGTCTGGCGCTCCTCCCGTGCCTGGTCCTGGCACTGAGCGTGGTGGTGGGGCCGATGACCTCTCCCGACCTGAAGGCCCAGGAGCAGGAAGAGGTCGAGCCGCTCCGGAAGAGCGAGGTGGTGGATCTCCTCACCTCCGGGTCGTACACGCCGGACGAGGCGTCCCGTCGGATCCGGAGCCGGTGCCTCGCGTTTCGTCCGACGGAGAGGGATTTCGCCGACTTCCGGGAGCTGGGTGCCGGGGAAGGGGTGATGGAGGCGATCCGGGAGTGCCTCGAAGCGGAGGCCGAAGACCAGGCCGGTGAGGAAGCCCCTCCACCGCCTCCCCTCCGGTTCTCCGAGTTGGATTCCCTGGTGAGCGTGACCGCGGGGGACACGGCCACCTTCTCCGTTCGAGTCTTCCGGGGGGAGCAACCCGCCCGGAACGTCCGGGTGGTCCTCCGGGACCGCTCGGATCGCGTCCTCCAGTACCCGGGGGCCGTGCTCGAGGCCTTCAGCGACAGCACGGGAGCGGTGGAATTCCGCATCCCCGTCCCCGGCCGCGTGGGGGAGGTCCCGGTTCTCGTGGACGCGGGCCAGGACAGCGCCCTCGTTCGTTTCCGGGTCCGACCGGCTGCTCCGAGCCGGGCGACGGTGGAGCCCGAGGCCCTCGAGTGGGAGGGGGCGGAGGACGATCTGCGCGTCTCTCTCCGGGTGATGGATCGCTTCGGAAACTCCCTGGACTCGCTTTCCGTTTCCCTGACCACTCCCGGCCGCGACGTACTGGCCGGGGCCGTGACGGGGCCGGACGGGAGCGTGACCCTCCGGGTGACGGGCGCGGATCTGGCGGGGATCGACTCGCTCGGCGTGGTGGCCGGGGGACGGGACCTGGCGTCTCTTCCCGTCGTCCGGCAGAGGGCGGACCCCGCCGGAGAAGCGAAGGAGGCCGGGGCAGAGCCGCCCACCCCGGAGCCGACCGATCGCGAGAGGGAGCTGGAGGCCCTGACCTCCCGGGCCGAGCGCCTCCTCTCTGCCGGCGAGCCCGACGAGGCCGCCCGACTGCTCCGGCGAGCCACCGAGGTCGCGGCGGACAGCGTGGCGCTGTGGACCCGGCTGGCGGCGGCACAGAGGCAGAGCGGCGATGACGAAGCCGCCGGGGAGTCGCTACGGAAGGCCCTGGAGCTGGCGCCCGACCGGCGGGAGGACCTCCGGAGTCGGCTCCGGGCGGTGATCGCCGACCAGGAGGCGGTTCGGGGTCGTCTGGTGGCCTGGGGAGGGGATTCCTTCGGAGACCCTCCTTCCATGGTGGGCTCGGGCTTCCACCGGGGACTCCTGGAGATCTGGCCTCTTCCCGGCTCCGTTGGACTCTTCGCGGAGTACGACCGCGGCATCGAACCGGATCGCACCGAATTGATCCGGGGATCCGCGGCCTTCGAGTCGGTCTACGGAGGAGTCCTGCTCGGGTGGGGCGAGGGACGACGCTTCTCCACGCGGCTGGAGGGCGGCACCCGGAAGCGTCCTCCTGCCGACTCCGAGCAGAGGATCTACCGTCTGGAGCAGGTGATTCGCCTCGGAGACGGCCTGAAAGCCGATTTCCAGCGGAGTGCCCTCCGCCTCGCTGCCGGTCTGGGCGACTGGCAGGATGCGGAGTTCGATGAGTATTTCCTCCGGGCGGGGGTGGACGTGCCCCTGCTGAGCACCCTCCGGATCTCTTCCGATGTCATGTTCACCGACGCCATCGGCACGTGGCCCTCCACGGATCGCCAGCGGCACAGGGTGCGGGAGTTCCGGCTCCAGGTGGCGCCCACCTATCGGAGAGGGAATGGACTGGAGGCGACGCTCGGGATGGGGGTCGGGCGGGTGGCCCCGCCGGGCGGCCAGGGCTCCGATCGTACGCTCCTCGATACCTTCGTCAGGGGATACGTGCCGATCGTCCGGAACGTCCGCCTGGAACTGTTCTACCGCCACCAGGCTCCCGCCCTGAACCGGGAGCTCGACTTCCACGTGCTGTCGGCCGGTCTCACGGCGGAGATCCCCTACTAGCCGCCCCTCCTCCCCGGAATCGAGTCCCCGGGAGGAAGAGGTCCGTGACCTCATGGTTTTCGGTTTTCGTTCGGTACGTGCATGAGAGACGAATTCGTCGAGCTCACGGCGCGCTCCGCCTTCTCCTTCCTGGAGGGGGCCTCCCTCCCGGAGGCCCTGGCCGAACGCGCCTCCGGGGTCGGGATGCCGGCCCTGGCCCTGGCCGACCGGTTCGACCTGGGCGGGGCGGTCCGGTTCGAGCGGGCGTGCGAGGCCCGGGGGGTGAAGCCCGTGCACGGAGCCGAGCTCCTGGTCGACGTCGGGAAGAGGGGCGGAGATCGGGAAGAGGGTGGTACCGCGGCGGAGCCGGGCCGCCGCGGCGACCCCCTGGTCCTCCTGTGCATGGACCGCCGGGGCTACGGCCACCTCTCCGGGCTCGTCACCCGGGCCCGGCTGGACCGTCCCCGGGGAGAGCCGGAGCTCCCGGCCGGGGCGCTGGAGGGGCGCACGGAAGGGCTGATCTGCCTGTGGCGGCCGGGCCGGTCCGCCGCGTCCTCTGCCCCATCCTCCACCGCGTCTTCCGCCGGATCCTCCGGCGAGGGAGCCGACGGGCCCCCGCCCGACGCCGTCCCCCTCCTCTCCCGCCTCCGGGAGCTCTTCCCCGGCCGCCTCTACGTGGCCCTGGAGCACCACGGCCTGCCCGAGGAGGGACGGCGGGCGGAGCGCTGGATCCGCCGGGCCCGGGAGGCCGGGATCCCGTGGGTGCCGGTGAACGCCCCCCTCTACGCCCGGCCCGGCGACCGGATCGTCCAGGACGTGCTGGCCTGTCTCCGGCACGGCGTCACCCTGGAGGAGGCCGGCGACCGGCTCCGCCCGAACGGCGAGTGGTACCTGAAGTCCGCGGAGCAGATGCGCCGCCGGTGGTGCCGGCGGCGGCGTTCTCCTCCGGCGGGGGGCGGGGATCCGGGTCCCCGTCCCGAGCGACCCGCGAGCAGCGAGGAGACCCCGCAGGAGGCGAAGCCTCCGAGGAGGCTCCGAAGCGCCCGCGAGAGTCAGAGCGAGGACGGGGGCCCGGAGCTCCGCTGCCCTTGCCCCGGATGTCGCGCCCTCCGGCGGACCGTGGAGATCGCGGGACGGTGCGACTTCCGGATCGGCGAGCTGGGGCCCCGGCTCCCGTCCTTCCCGACGCCGGGGGACCAGGGCTCCGACGGCTTCCTCGAGGCGCTGGTCCGGGAGGGGGCCCGGGAGCGCTACGGCGAGGAGCTCACCGACCGGCACCGGGAGCAGATCGAGCACGAGCTGGCGGTGATCGGCCGGCTGGGGCTGGCCGACTACTTCCTGATCATGTGGGACGTGGTGCGCTTCGCGAGCCGGCGGGGCATCCTGGTCCAGGGCCGGGGCTCGGCGGCCAACTCGGCGGTCTGCTACTGCCTGGGCATCACCGCCGTGGACCCGGTGGGC
>CAZVIY010000050.1:0-4530 GCA_964627425.1 uncultured Gemmatimonadota bacterium | reverse complement strand
CGGATGATGAGCGAGACGGTGGGGAAGATCCACTTCGCCCTCACCTTCGTCTTCTTCAACCTGGCCTTCATGCCCATGCACGAGGTGGGGCTCGGCGGCATGATGCGCCGGATCTACGACCCCTCCGAATACATGCACACGGCCGGCATGGAGGGGACCAACGAGTTCATCACCATGTCCGCCTTCGGCCTCTTCCTGGTGGGTCTGATCTTCGCGGGGAACTTCCTCTACGGCCTGTTCTGGGGCGAGGAGGCCGGGGCCAACCCGTGGGAGGCGGGGACCCTGGAGTGGCAGACCCCCTCGCCGGCGAAGCACGGCAACTGGGAGGAGATCCCCACGGTCTACCACGGGCCGTACGAGTACAGCCATCCCCAGGTGACCGACAGGGACTGGCTCGCCCAGAACGAGCGGCCCGACGTGGTGAGCCCCTATCCCGAGGGGGGCGGGGCCGAGGTGGCGCCCGCGAGGGCGTCGTGAGGCGGGGCGGGAACCACGGACGGGAGGCATAGCGAGATGTCAGCACAGGCGACCGCGGCGAGCGACCCCCGCGAGACCGGCCTGGGCGTCTACGACGCCAAGGTGGGGATGTGGGTCTTCCTGGGCTCGGAGGTCCTGTTCTTCACGGGACTCATCGGGTCGTACGTGATCCTCCGCTTCGGGGCGACCTCCACCTGGCCGGCTCCCGACGAGGTCCTGAACGTGCCCATCACGGCGATCAACACCTTCATCCTCATCTGCAGCAGCGTGAGCATGGTGAAGGCCTTCGCCGCCGTGGAGGAGGGAGACCAGCGGGGGACCTCGCTCTGGCTCCTGGCCACCTTCGCCATGGGCGCGGGATTCCTGGGGGTGCAGGTCTACGAGTACGCCGAGCTCATCGGACACGGGTTCCTCCCCTCCTCGGGCCTGTACGGCTCCACCTTCTACATCATGACGGGGTTCCACGGGTTCCACGTCTTCCTGGGCATCTGCTGTCTGGGCTTCACCACGGTGAAGGCGCTCCGGGGCGGGTACTCCGCCGAGAACCACCGGGGCGTGGAGGTGCTCGGGCTGTACTGGCACTTCGTCGACCTGGTGTGGATCATCCTCTTCACCATCGTCTACCTGATCTGACCGACCACCACCTGGCGCGGAGGATCGCGTGAGCGAGCACGAGACATCGGGATCGGAGTCGCGGGACGAGACGGGAGAGCCCGGGGCCGAAGGGGAGCGGGAGCACCCGAACTACCTGGCGGTCTGGGGAGGGCTGGCGCTCCTGACGCTCCTGGAGGTGGGGGTGGCGTTCGTGGACCTGTCCCGGACGCTCATCGTCCTGACCCTTCTGGGTCTGGCCGTGTGGAAGGCGCTGCTGGTGGCGCTGTACTTCATGCACCTGCGCTTCGAGCCCCGGAGGGTGGTCCTGGTGGCGGTGGCCCCCCTCCCCCTGGCGGCGATCCTGATCCTGGCGGTCCTGGCGGAGTTCTGATGCCGGCCGCGTCCCGCACGCCGACGACGCCCTGATGGCGGCTGGAGGGGCGCGTTCGGGGGGACGCTCCGGCCGGACCCCGACGGACAGGACCAAGCTCGCCCTGTGGGGCGCCGGCGTCCTGGCCGTGTTCCTGTTCGAGATCGTGGCGCTGATCCAGTCGGCCGCGAGCGGCGGCGACACGGCGGGCACATGGAGCATCCTGCTCCTCATCTTCGCCCCCCTGGCCGTGGTCGGCGTCATCGGAGGAGGGATCGCGCGGGCGATCCGGCGGGAATCGGACCGGACATCGGACCCGGGGACGGAGCGGGGCGAAGGGACGGAGGCACCGACCACATCGTCGAAGGAGGAGAGATGAGCGTCGTACTCTGGCTCGTACCGACCTGCGCGTTCCTGCTGGTGGGCTCCATGTACCTGGGGGGAGGCCCCGTCCGGATCGTCGGGGGCGGGGGCGTGCGCCAGACGGGGGGGCTCCTGGTGAGCTTCGCGGTGTTCCTGGGCGTGGCGGTCCTCCTGCGGAACTTCCTGGCCGGCGGGGTCCACATGTTCTTCGCCGTCCTGCTCTCCACCATCGTCGCCCTCCTGCTCCTGCCGGTGCTCTGCCGGCTCGGCTTCCTGGTCTTCGGCGTTCGGCTGGAGCGGATCCGGGACGGGGGAGGATCACACTGAAGGAGACGGCGGCGCCGGAACGGGAGATCACGGTGAGAGCGAGCGGCCGGCCATGAGCACGGCGAGGGGAGCGGCGAGGACCGGCGGGACCGGCCTGACGGCCCTGGGGGTCCGGGAGCTCGGACTGCCGGCCCCGTCGGATCTCCTGGCCCTGACCAAGCCGCGGATCACCGCCCTGGTGCTGGTCACCACGGCGGCGGGCTACATGGCCGCGTCGCCCTCGGGGCTGGAGCCGTGGGGCCTGGGCTGGACGCTCCTGGCCACGGCGCTCCTGGCGGGGGGGACCAACGCGCTGAACCAGCTCCTGGAGCGGGACGCCGACGCCCGGATGGAGCGGACCCGTGATCGCCCCCTGCCCGCGGGCCGGGTCCGCCCGGCCGAGGCCACGGCCTTCTCCATCCTGCTGGTGGCCGGTGGCGGGGTCCTGCTCTTCGCCGCGGTGAACCCCCTCACCGGCGTCCTGGGCCTGGCCACCGTCGTGGCCTACGCCTTCGTCTACACGCCGCTGAAGCGGGTCTCCTCGGTGGCCCTCCTGGTGGGAGCGGTGCCCGGGGCCCTCCCCATCCTGGGCGGCTGGACCGCCGCACGGAGCGGGCTCGGCGCCGGCGGCTGGGCCCTGTTCGCCATCCTCTTCTTCTGGCAGATCCCGCACTTCCTCGCCCTGGGCTGGCGCTACCGTGACCAGTACCGTTCGGCGGGCTACGAGGTGATCCCGGCGGGCGACGACTCGGGCTGGAGGATGGGGCTCCGGTCGATGGCCTACGCCGCGGTCCTCCTCCCGCTGGGCATGGCGCCGGCGGTCCTCGACCTGGCCGGCGAGGTCTACCTCTGGGGCGCCCTGGCCGCCGGAACGGGCTACGCGGCCGCCGCCCTCCGGTTCGCCCTGAGGCGGACGGAGGCCCGCGCCCGGACGCTGTTCCTGGCGTCCCTGATCTACCTGCCGCTGGTCCTCCTGCTCCTCGTGCTGGACGGCCCCCTGGTGGAGATCTCCGCCGGAGCGTGGCTCTCGAGCGGTCTGGCGGCGCTGGCGCTGGTGGCCCCCGGCGCCGCCGAGGCCCACCCCCTGGCGACCCTGAACGCCTCCCTGAACGGGGCCACGGCGGTGGCCCTGGCCGCCGGCTTCGCCTTCGTCCGGCGGGGCCGGCTCCGGGCCCATCGGGGGGCGATGCTCACGGCCACGCTCACCTCGGCGGCCTTCCTGGTCTCCTACGTGGTCTATCACCTGGAGGTCGGGTCGGTGGCGTACGGGGGAGAGGGAGCCGTCCGGGCCGTCTATTTCGCGGTGCTGGTGAGCCACGTGATCCTCGCGGCGGCGGTGGTGCCGCTGGTGCTGGTCACGTTGATCCGGGCGCTCCGGGGGAGGCGGAGGGCTCACCGCAGGCTGGCCCGATGGACCCTCCCGATCTGGGCCTACGTGTCGGTCACGGGCCTGGTCGTCTATGGCATGCTGTACCTGTGAGCGGTCGAAACCGAGAGGAGGATCGCGTGGATCCACGAGAGACGTCCGGCGTCGAGTCCGGCGAGGGCCGGGACGAGGAGACCTATTCCATCCGGAACGGCGTGGTGGCCGGCGTGCTGGGCGGTGCGGCCGTCGTGCTCTTCTTCTTCCTCATCGACCTCTTCCAGGGCGATCCGTTCCGGACGCCGGCGTTCCTGGCGGAGGCGGTCCTGGGGGTCCAGGAGCCGGCGGGCATGGCGGGCATCGCGGCGTTCACGTGCCTCCACTTCGGGGCGTTCGGCGCCCTGGGCGTGGGGGCGGTGCTCCTCACCCGGTGGTGCGAGATCCCCCAGAACCTGCTGGTGGGGGCCGTCTACGGGCTGTTCGTCGGGACGCTCCTCTTCTACCTCTCCCTCGCCCTCACCGGGACATCGGTGCTGCCGGCCCCGTGGTGGCCGTCGGTGCTGGTGGGGAACCTGGTGGCGGGGCTCGTCATGGGCACCTACCTCCATGCCGTGAGCCCCCGGCCGGGACCGGTCGGGATCGTGAACGAGCTGGAGAAGCATCCGATCCTCCGGGAGGGCCTGCTGGCCGGCTTCCTGGGTGCCGTCACGGTGGCCGCCTGGTTCCTGGTGGTGGACCTGGTGGCGGGCCGCGTGCTCTACACGCCGGGGGCCCTGGGATCGGCGCTCTTCCTGGCGGCCTCGGGCCCGGCCGCCGTCCAGGTCACCGCCGGCACGGTGCTCGGCTACACCGCCGTCCACTTCGCCGCGTTCCTCACCTTCGGCATCGCCCTGGCCGGACTGGTGCGGCAGGTGGAGCGGTTCCCGCCCCTGATCTTCCTGCTCATCATCCTGGCCGTGGTGTTCGAGCTGTTCGTGGTGGGGCTGGTGGCCATCCTGGGCGAGTGGATCCTCCGGGAGCTGGCCTGGTGGTCGGTGCTCGTGGGGAACCTGCTGGC
>CAZVIY010000049.1:0-4816 GCA_964627425.1 uncultured Gemmatimonadota bacterium | reverse complement strand
CGAGGGAGGCTAGCCCGTGGCCGAGCTGACCGAGATCGTCGAGCACCTGGACGACTACCTGCGCATCGAGCACGTGGAGGACTATCCCGGCGCCCACAACGGGCTCCAGGTGGAGTCCCGGGCGCCGGTGGAGCGCGTGGCGGCCGCCGTGGACGCCTGCCAGGCCACCATCGACGAGGCGGCCCGGGCCGGTGCCGACCTGCTTCTGGTCCACCACGGGCTCTTCTGGGGTGACCCGCTTCCGGCCACCGGCGCCACCTACCGCCGGCTCCGGGCGTGCATGGAGGCGGACCTGGCGGTGTACTCGGCCCACCTCCCGCTGGACGTCCACGACGAGGTGGGGAACAACGTGCTCCTGGCGCGGGCCCTGGAGCTGGAGATCGAGGGCCGGTTCGGCGACCACCAGGGCGTGGAGGGGATCGGCGTCTGGTCCGTGGCGGACATCTCCCTCGGGACGCTGGCCGACCGGCTGGCCGAGGCCTGCGGCACGGAGCCCCAGGTCATCCCGGGTGGCCCCTCCCACGTGCGGCGGGTGGGGATCGTCACCGGTGGGGCCAGCTCGCTCCTGTCCGAGGCCGACCGGGCGGGGCTCGACACCTTCGTCACTGGCGAGGGGCCCCACCACACCTACCACGACGCCGTGGAGCGGGGGATGAACCTGATCTACTCGGGCCACTACGCCACCGAGACCTTCGGGGTGAAGGCCCTGGCCGATCGGCTGGCTGGCCGCTTCGACCTGGAGTGGACCTTCCTGGACCATCCCACGGGGCTGTAACGGGGCCCCACCTCTGGCCCGGGTCCCCTCCCGACGACAGGTTGATCGCCCGGTGATGGAGTCGGCAACCGTTCACGTCATGACGGAGGCACCGGAAGACATGGGACGGCGGGAACAGGCTCGCTGGTGGATGCGGACGGCCGAGGGCGACCTGGAGGCGGCCCGTCTGCTCACGGAGGCCGATCGCCACAACCTGGCCGCCTTCCACGCTCAGCAGGCCGCCGAGAAGGCCCTCAGAGCCGTCCTGACCAGTAAAGGCCGGGAGATCCGGACCCACGCCGCCACCGAGCTGCTGGGTTCGCTCCGGGAGGCAGGCCTGCCGGTGCCCGACGACCTGGACCATCCGGCGCGGCGCCTGGACCTCCATTACGTCCAGTCGCGCTACCCGAACGGTCTCGGCGGCGATCCCACGGTGTACTACGACAAGGAGCTGGCGAGGGAAGCCATCGACCTGGCCGAACACTTCCTGGTCTTCGGCCGTGATCACCTGGCGGGTGAGGGGGAATGAGTTCCGGAGGGTCGAACCCCGGAGGAGCGTCGCCGCCGGAACACGCGGTCGCGGCCGACGAGCCCGTCCCGGACTTCGTCCGGCTCCTCCGCTGTCTCCAGGAGCGGATCCGGGTGGAGGCCCTGGTGCTCTTCGGCTCCCGGGCCCGCGGCGACTCCTTCGTCCGGAGCGACTGGGACCTGGTGGTCCTCTCGGCGGAGTTCGAGGGCCGCAACCCCATCGAGCGGGCCGAGCCGGTGCTGGACTGTCCTCCGCCCGGCGTGGAGCTCATCCACCTGACGCCGGCGGAGCTCCTGGAGCCGGACCTGAGCTACCTCCGGTGCGTGATCCTGGAGGAGGGACGGCCGCTCCACGACCGAGGTCCGTTCGCGGAGGCCAAGCGCCGGTACGAGGCCCGGAAGGACGCCGGCGAGATCGTCTTCGAGGATGGGGGCGTGTATTTCCCGGAGGGGTGACGGCCTCCCGTCACCGACCGCGCGGATCCCTCAGAAGATCGACACCTTCAGGTACCGCCCCGGGTTCTCCCGCAGGTCGCGGGTGAGGGCCGTGAGCTCCTCGGAGACGTCCCGGATCCGCGTAGCGGCGTCCACCGCCCGCTCGTAGAGCCGGTCGTCGTTGGCGAGCTTCCCCAGGGTGCCCTCGCCCCGGTCCATCTTCCCCAGCAGCGAGTTCAGGGACTCGCTGGAGGCCTCCAGCTCCCGGCTGCTCCGGCGGAGGCCGGCCATGAGGCTGTCCAGGTTGGCCACGGTGGAATCGAGCCGGCCGTCGGCGGTGGCCGTGTCCAGCCGGGAGCTCACCTGACGCAGGTGCTCCGTCAACCGCGTGACCGACCCCTGCTGCTCGTCGACCATCTCCCGAAGGCGGGCCATGGTGGCGGCCATCCCCTCGGCGCTCCGGTGGACGTCCTCCACGGCGGCCTCCGACAGGAGCGTCCCGGCCCGGTCCATGACCTCGCCGGCCCGGTCGCCCACGCTGGCGGCCACGTTCTGGAGCTCGGGCACCGTGGAGGCCTGGATGGTGTCGCCGGCCCGGAGAAGCTCGGGGGCGCTGCCCGGGTTCAGCTGCACGACGCTCCCGCCCAGGAAGCCCGAAGGACGGATGGTGGCCCGGGTGTCGGCCGGGAGCGAATCCATCCGGCGGACCTCCAGGTCCACCACCACCCGGCGTCCGTCGATGGTGACACGGGAGACGGTGCCCACCTCCACGCCCAGGTAGGTCACCGGGTCGCCGGAGGCCACGGCCCCGGCGTCGCTGGTGACGGCGTGGAGCGGCGTGACCTCGGCCCCCAGGTCCGTCCCGCTGATCCAGAGCACCCCGGCCGCCAGCACCACCAGGGAGACGACCACCAGGATCCCCACCTGGAGCTCGGCCCGATGTCCCTCCCGGAGACCCGCGTCCCTCACCATGGACTCAGGCCACCTGCGGGACGGCGTCGGAGCCCCGGAGGAAGCGCCGGACCACCGGGTCGTCGGTGTCCCGCAGCTCCTCCGGGGTGCCCTCGGCCCGGATCTTCCCGCCCATGAGGAGCACCACCCGGTCGGAGAGGTAGAAGGCGGAGCGGACGTCGTGGGTCACGATCATGTTGGTGTTCCCCAGGTCCTCGGTGAGCCGGGCGATGAGCCTGTTGATGACGTCGCTGTTCACCGGGTCCAGCCCCGTGGTGGGCTCGTCGTAGAGGACGTACTCCTTCTCCCCCACGATGGCCCGGGCGATGGCCACCCGCTTCTGCATGCCCCCGGAGAGTTCGGCCGGCAGCAGGGGCAGCACGTCGGGGTCCAGGTTCACCACCTCCAGGCTGCGGAGGACCGTATCGTGGGCGCTCCGGTCGCCGTGCCCCCCGCCGTCCGGGAGCCCCAGCCGGATGTTCTCCTCCACGGTGAGGGAGTCGAAGAGCGCCGAGTGCTGGAAGACGTAGCTGATCTTGGAGCGGATCACCTGGATCTGGCGTCCGTCGGCGTCCGGGACGGACATCCCGTCCACCAGGAGCGTCCCCTCGTCGGGGTCCAGCAGTCCCACGATGTGCTTGAGGAGCACGCTCTTGCCCGTTCCGGAGGGTCCCATGACGGCCACCGTCTCGCCCTCGCGGACGGTCAGGTCCACGCCGTCGAGCACCCACTTCCGGTTCAGGCACTTCCTGAGGCCTCGGATCTCGATCATCGCTGTCCCACGTTCAGGATACCGCCTTGTAGATGGGGGCCAGCACCACGTCCAGCACCATGACGAACACGATGATGGCCACCACGGCGTTGGTGGTGGTCTTGCCCACCCCGGCCGCGCCGCCCTCGGTCTGGAGGCCCACGTAGCACGCGGTGAAGGTGATGGTGAACCCGAAGGCCACCGCCTTCACCAGGGAGAAGATGAGGGCCGGACCGTGATAGTACGACTGCACGCCCTGCACGTATTCGGCCGTGGTCATGGGCAGCAGGTTGATGGAGGTGATCCAGCCGCTCCAGATCCCCACGGCGTTCGCCAGGATGACCAGGGGGACCAGCACCAGGGTCCCGGCCAGCACCCGCGGCACCACCAGTTCTACGACGGGATCCCTCCCCAGGGTCCGGAGGGCGTCCACCTGGTCGGTGACCTTCATGGTCCCGATCTCCGCCCCGATGCCGGCGCCCACCCGGCCGGCCAGGACCACCGCCGTGAGGACCGGGGCCAGCTCGGTGAGCATCCCGGCGGCCACCGCCTGGCCCACCACCCACATGGGCAGGGTGGTGAACTGGTAGCCGCTCTGCTGGGCCAGCACCGATCCGCTGAGGGCGGCCACCAGCAGCACCAGGCCCAGGCTGTCCACGCCGAACCTCTTGGCCTGGCGCCAGGTCTCGGCCAGATAGCGGCTCGGGTGCCCCAGCCCCCCCACCAGGGCGCCGAACAGGATCCCCGCCCGCCCGGCGTGATGGGCGCCGTTCAGGGCCATGGCGCCCAAACGCCGCACGGTACCCCCCACAGGACCCTCCGGGGACCGCTCCTCGGCCGCCTCGGCGGGCGGGGGTGCCGCCGCCTCCTCCACCATCTCGGCGGGAGCGGCCTCCCGCCGGTCCGGCTCCCGCCCGCCCGGGTCGTCCGGACGATCGCTCATGGTTCACCGGGGGTGGGGGCGCAGGTCGTCATTCCGGGAGTCCGGGCCACAAGATCCGGGCCATGGCGGCGCGAGCGGTCAAGGCTGGCCGGGCCGGACCTCGGAGGTCACCGGCCCGGGGGGTTCCCAGCCCGCCTCCCGGAGGGAGTCGGCCCCGGTCCGGATGCGCTCCCAGAGGGCGGCCATGCGCTCGGGCTCGTCGCCCACCAGCCGGGCGAACTCCACGAGCCGCTCCCGGTCCACCCCGGCCCCGGCCAGGACCGAGTCCACCGAACGGCGGACCAGGCTGTCGGGCATGGACCGGGGGCCCGGCCGGGTGGCCTCCCGGATCACCGTCAGGCGGGCCATCACCGAGACGTAGGCCGAGTCGGCCAGGGCCGGCTCGCTCCGCTCCGGCCCGGCACAGCCGGTCCAGGCGGCGCCCCCGGCGGCCGCCAGCCCGGCCAGGAGGAGG
>CAZVIY010000048.1:0-4854 GCA_964627425.1 uncultured Gemmatimonadota bacterium | reverse complement strand
TCACCGAGCACTCGCTCTTCCTGGCGGCGCTGGCCTGCGGGGTGGCCGTGCTCTTCCTGTACGACCAGCGGCAGTGGCGGCTCCTTCTCTCGGCCATCTACGGCGTGGTGGCCGTCTTCTCCGCCGTCTTCGCCGGCTGCCGGGCGTGGTTCGATCGGGTGGTGCCGGGCTATGCCCTCATGGGGCTCGCCGTAAGCGTGGTGGCCCTGGTCCTCCTGCTTTAGCGGTGTGGCGGGGGCGGGAGGCCGCCCTCGTCGCTCGGGCGAGCGCTATCGTTCGGAGCCTCCTCGGGCTGCGCCCTCCGGGGTCTCCTCACTGCGCTCGAGTCGCTCCTCGGGGACCTCCCGCCCCCGCCTCCCACCGAACGTGGGGAGGACCGCGGCCGTCGGGACAGTGCGGGTCAAGGGAGCCCGCGGTTCCCGGAGCGAGCCTCTGGGAGCGAAGCGGACAGCCAGCTCGCGGAGGGAGCCCCGGGCTCCCGCTCGCCCACCGAACGGGGGGAGGACCGCGGTCGACGGGAGCGGGCGAGGGTGGACCCGGATCACCTCGCGGGCTCGGTGCGCTTCAGACCGTACGAGATCAGGGCGCAGATCGCACTCAGCGCGACGAATACGAGGAATCCGCGGGCGTAGCCCGAACGGCCGAAGACGTCGACGAACGTCCCGAGGACGGGAAGGATCACGAGGGTGCCCGCTCCCCCGATCCCACCGATCCAGCCCGACGCACCTCCGACGGCGTCGGGGACGTACACGGGGACCAGCTCGAAGACCGCGGCGTTGGCGACCCCCATCCCGGTCCCGAGGATCATCATGCCGGTGATGGCCGGTACGACGGTCGACGAGAGGGTCAGGAGTCCGGCACCGGCGACCATGACCAGGAAGCTCCCGACGGCGACGACCTCGCCGCCGAACCGGTCGCTGAGGCTGCCGCCCGGGATCCGGATCAATGAGCCGTAGACGGTGAAGATCCCGGCCAGCAGCCCGGCCATCCAGAGGGTCTCCGTGTCGTGGAAGTGGAGCTCCTTCCAGTAGGTCGGGAACCAGGCGGTCAGCGCCGTGAACCCGCCGCCGAACGAGACGGTGTAGAGGAAGACCAGGATCCAGGTCCGGCCGTTGGAGGCGGAGTCCCTGAGGGACGACCACGTGTCGCCCGACGGGAAGACCTCCTGGCCCTCGGACCGGGCGACCTCGCGGGCCCGATCGTCCTCGAGCCCCCTCTGGCGGAGCTGGAAGTAGTACGAGTCGACCGCCGTCAGCGCGTAGAAGGCCGTCACGAGCACCAGGAAGCCCAGCCAGCTCACGTACGCGCCGGTCAGCCCCCAGGCCGCGATCGCCAGCGGGAGCAGGTAGTTGACGACGCCCGGCCCGACGTTGCCGGCGCCTGCGTAGACGCCGAGCGCCCACCCCTGCCGATCGGAGGGGAACCAGTACGACGTCTGGGGCACGCCCACCGAGAACGTGGCGCCGCCGGCCCCGCCGACGAAGCCGCAGAGCACCAGCCACCAGTAGAGCGACCGGTCGAACCGATCGGGATAGTACAGCCAGAGGAGGACGACGACCCCCGCCAGACCGACCGTCGTCAGCCCGAGGAGGACGAGGAACGGCAGCTTGCCGCCCACCTCGTCGACCCAGGCGCCGAAGGGAATCCGGAGGACCGCCTTGCTGATGTGGGGCGACGACAGGAGCAGTCCGGTGTGTGCACCCGTGAGCCCCAGCGCCTCCATGAAGGTGGGACCGGCCGCCCCGTAGAAGACGATGCTGGTCAGGCCCGCGAAGAAGGCGACCGTCGCGGTCGTCAGCCCCCGCCGCGGGGTGCCGCGGAGGGGCCCTGCGAGTGATCCCGTACTCACGTCACACAGATCCCGGGGTGCCGGCGAGTAGCCCGCCTCCCCCTATCCCGGCAGGGAGACCGGCGGGACGGGGCGGGTCAAGGGAGCCCGCGGTTCCCGGAGCGAGCCTCTGGGAGCGTAGCGTACAGCCAGCTCGCGGAGGGAGCCCCGGGCTCCCGCTCGCCCACTACCCCCCGTCTCCCTGCCACTCCACCGGTGTGAAGGACCCCAGCGGCCCGGGAAAGACCACCGGGCTCTCGAAGCCGTCCTCCGACACGCTGGCCACGCCGAACACGAAGTTGTCGATGACCACGTTCTCCAGCGTCCATTCGGTGCTGTCCCCAACGAAGACGCTCTTCTCCCACTGGTTCGCGTCGGTGCGGCGCCAGTAGATCTTGTAGCCCGCCAGGCCCGGCGCCCGGTCGGGGTCCATCGGCTCCCAGGAGAGGGTGGTGCTGGGGCGGACGGCGCCCTGGATCTCCACGCCCGAGGGAGGCGGCGGCGCCCAGGCCAGCGACGCCAGGACCGCGGCGTTCAGCCCCGTCATCTTCGCGGCGAAGTCGAACTCCACCTCCTCCAGCACGTCGCCGTACTCCACGCCGTCCTCGGTCCGGATGTCCTGGTGCTGACGCCGGTAGTCCTCGTGGGCCTCCATGATCCGGACCGCCGGGTAGCCCACGTCGTTGAAGGGGGTGTGATGGCCGCCCCTCCCGAACCTGTCCAGCCGGTAGATGAGGAGCATGTCCAGGTTGCGGACGTACTCGTCGGCGATCCTGTCCACGTAGCGGGCCAGGTTCCGGGAGGGCGAGTCGTTCTCGCCGCCCAGGTACCGGAGCCGGGCGCGCTGCCGGTCGGTGGCGTCCTGGCGGATGGCCTGGGAGAAGACCCGGGCCACCGTGTTGTCGACCACGCCGTCCTGCCCCTGGATGTTGCCGATCATGTCGTTGTTCAGGACGGCCTCGATCCGCCAGCCCTCCTCCTTCGCCACCTCGGCCATCCCCCGGCCGCCGTACAGTCCCTGCTCCTCGCCGGAGAGGCCGGCGTAGACGATGGAGGCGTCGAACTCGTAGTTCGTGAGCACCCGGGCGGCCTCGATGGCCCCGGCCATGCCGGAGGCGTTGTCATTGGCGCCGGGGGCGTCGATGGAGTCGTTCATCACGTCGGAGGCCCGGGAGTCGATGTCCCCGGACATGATCACGTAGCGGTTGGGGTCGGTCGTGCCGCGCTGGATCGCGATGACGTTCACCACCGCCGTGGAGTCGGGGATCCTGCCCTCCCCGGCCCACACCCTCTGCTGGTAGAACACCTCGAGGCATCCGCCGCACGCGGCGGAGATGGAATCGAACTGGGCCTTGATCCAGCGACGGGCGGCGCCGATCCCGCGCTCCTCGGACAGGGTGTCCGAGAGGGTGTGGCGCGTCCCGAAGCCGGCCAGCGCGGCGATGTCCTGCTCCAGGTTCGCCGGGGCCGGCGCGTCGGCGATGGTCCGCAGGACGGGCTGGCTCCCGGGCGGCGACGTCCGGGGGAGCTCCGCCGACGCCTCCTCCCCTGACCGGGTCGCGTCCTCCTGGGCCGGGGCCGCGGCGGGAGCGGCCAGCAGCATCGCCACGGCCGCCAGGGCGCCGATCGCGACGGGGGGCAGGCAGGCGTGGAGGGTGGCACGGATGGAGGTCCGGCCGGGTCCGATGCGCGGAGCAGATGGAGACATGTGATTCCTCGCGGTGGCTCGGTTTCGTCCTCGCTCGATGATCATGGTACCGGAGGTGTGGGCCCGCACGCCACGGCGGCGGCCCCGCCCGGTCCCTCCCCCCTCGCCGTCGGGTAGCCCGAAGGCCCTCCGGCCGACAGGTTCGGGACCCGTGGACGCCGCGATCCTCGACACGACAGCCACCAGGATCCCATGAGCGACGCCGAGACCACCGCCGTCCGGGAAGCCACCGTGGAGGACAGGGACCGGATCGTCGAGTACAACCGGGCCATGGCCCGGGAGACGGAGGGCCGGGAACTCGATCTCGCCACCGTCCGGGCCGGCGTGGAGGCCCTCCTGGCCGACCCCTCCAGGGGACGGTACTTCCTGGCAGAACGGGGCGACACGGCCGTGGGGCAGGCCATGGTCACCTACGAGTGGAGCGACTGGCGGAACGGGCGTCTCTGGTGGATCCAGAGCGTCTACGTGGCCCCGGTCCACCGGAGGTCCGGCGTGTACCGGAGCCTCCACGAGCACGTCGAGCGTCTAGCCCGGGCCCGGGACGCGGCCGGTCTCCGGCTGTACGTGGAGCGGGAGAACGAGGCCGCCCGCCGGACCTACGAGCGGCTCGGGATGGAGCCCTCGGACTACGTCATGTACGAGGACGTCTGGGGCTGACGACCCTGGACGTCACGCCCCGGGAGCTCTCCTCCCCCCTGCTCGTCCCGTGCTCGTCCTCCGCGGCTCGGTCCTCCGCTCACCTCCCGCTCGCCACCCTCAGTTCCCGAATTCCACCCGGAAGATCTCGAAGACCTCCACCGGCTCATCGCCGCCCATGCCGGAGAAGTGGGGGGTGACGGCGTAGACCTGGCCGTCGCGGATCGCCGCGGTGGTGGGCTCCAGGGGGGTCGCCCGGCGGCCGGCCACCGTGGCGCTCTCCCATCCGTCGTCGCTGGCCAGCAGCAGCACCTCGCTCCGCGACTCCTCCCCATCGCCCCCGGAGGTGGTGCCCACCACCGCCAGCTCCGTCGGGGACCGGAAGACGATCCCGTCGGCGCGGATGGGCTCGGGGATCCCCACCTCCGTCATGGCATCGGGATCGTCCAGGGGGATCCTGTAGAACGTCCGGTCACCCGCCATGGCCACCACCAGGTAACCGTCGGGATGGTAATCGATGCCGTTCAGCCCGAAGCCCGATCCGCCCAGGCGGTCGTCCCGGACGAACACGGACGGTTCGCCCTCCGGCGAGACCCGGTAGATGACCGGCGAGAAGCTGTCGGTGAGGTAGGCGGTGCCGTCGGGCCCGGAGGTCATGTCGTTGGCGAAGTGCCGGCCGTCG
>CAZVIY010000047.1:0-5510 GCA_964627425.1 uncultured Gemmatimonadota bacterium | reverse complement strand
GATCCCGATCTCGCTCACGCGAAGGCCCGTCTCTCCGAGGCGTCGGTAGTCCATGGCTGCTCCCATGCTGTCGTTCGGGTGTGATCTCGTTCGGGTAAAATGAAAGGCGTCCCGGTTCCGGAAATCTCAGTCCAGCGTGGCCGCCCCGGCCAGATACAGGGTGGCCTTGCCGCCGATGAGGACACGATCTCCGCGGTGCTCGCACGCCACCTCCCCGCCCCGCCGGGAGATCTGGCGTCCCCGGAGCTCCGTCTTGCCCAGCCGCTCCGCCCAGTACGGGGCCAGCGTGCAGTGGGCGGAGCCGGTGACCGGATCTTCGGGGACCCCCAGCGCCGGGGCGAAGAAACGGGACACGAAATCGGCCTCCAGCCCGGGAGCGGTGGCGATCACGCCGGGGCGGTCCAGCGACTCCAGGGCGCCCGGGTCGGGCCGGAGGTCCCGGACCTCCTCGCTGGAGCCGAACACGGCCAGATAGTCACGGTCCGCCGTCAGCACCGTCTCGGGCTCGGCGCCCAGGGCGTCGGCCAGCGCGGGCGGCGGCTCACAGGGGGCCGCGGGACGCGACGGAAAGTCCATCCACAGCCAGTCGCCGTCCCGGAGGACCGGGAGCTCACCGCTCCGGCTCTCGAAGACCACGCGGGGACCCGGGACCAGACCCTCGTGGAAGAGGACGAACGCCGCCGCCAGGGTGGCGTGCCCGCACAGGTCCACCTCCGCGGTGGGCGTGAACCACCGGATCTCGAACCGTCCGGAGGGCGACCGGGTCCCGGACGCCGGGGCGTCCTCCTCCTCATCCTCCACGCCCACGAGGAACGCCGTCTCCGACAGGTTGTTCTCCGCGGCCACCGCCCCCATGGTGGCCTCGGGGATCCACCCTTCCAGGAGGCAGACGCCGGCGGGATTGCCCGCGAAGAGTCGATCGGTGAAGGCGTCGACCTGCCAGTAGGGGGCCTGCATTCGTGGTATCCTCCGTGGCTGGTGGACGGACGGGCCGTCGGAAAACGAGTCGGGGGACGATCCCCGGGGCCGGCGGTCCGGACGCTCGTGCAGGCGAACCGGACGCTCGTGCCAGCGGACCGGACGCTCGTTCCTGCGCCGGAGGAGCCCCCCCCCCTGCCATCCGGATGCAAGATCGGTACGCTTTTCGCAGCCCGATCCCGGCCCGTGGCGGCCGCGGAGGCGCGTGCGGTTCCGGCGCGCTGCCGTGGCGCCACGCCGGCGGGACACGACCGACGGGAGACCCGCGAACCGTCACACGGATCGGCGCACGGGAGGGACGCTCCATGACGGTAGACATCGGCGACCGGGCCCCGCCCTTCGAGCTCCCCGCGGCTCCCGGCGAGACCGTGCGGCTCCGGGACGAGCTGGAGCGCGGGCCGGCCCTGCTCCTCTTCTTCCCCCTGGCCTTCAGCAGCGTCTGCACCGAGGAGATGTGCGCGGTGCGCGACGACTGGTCCCGCTGGAACGAGCCGGGCGCCCGTGTGCTGGCCGTCTCCGTGGACAGCCCGTTCGTCACCGACCGGTTCCGGCGGGAGCACGAGCTCCCGTTCCCCGTCCTGTCGGACTTCAACCGGGAGGTCGTCCGGCGCTACGGGGTGGTGGAGGAGGACATGCACGGCCTCCGGGGCGTGGCGAAGCGGTCGGCCTTCGTGGTGGACGAGGACGGCTCGGTGGCCTACCGGTGGGTGGCCGACGACGCCGACGAGCACCCGCCCTACGGGGAGCTCGCCCGGGCCGTCCGGGAGCTGTGACCATGAGAGGGGGAACCGTGCCGAGGGAGGGATGGACCCGATGAGCGAACCGCTGGCCGAGCGTCACTGCGTCCCCTGCGAAGGCGGGGTCCCGTCCATGGAACCCGACGAGGCGGAGGCCATGCTGGCCGAGCTGGACGAGGGCTGGGAGATCGTCGACGACCACCATCTCACCCGGGCCTTCGAGTTCGACGACTTCCGGGGCGCCCTGGAGTTCGTGAACGCGGTGGGCGAGGTGGCCGAGGACGAGGGCCACCACCCGGTCATCACCTTCACCTGGGGCGAGGCGACGGTGGAGATCTGGACCCACGCCATCGACGGGCTCTCGGAGAACGACTTCATCCTCGCGGCGAAGATCGACGAGCTCTGAGCCCCCCGGCCCTGCGCATCGCGTTCCTCGACTCGTGGCCGGCGGATCCGGTCCACGGGTCGGGCACCTCCGTGGCGGTGGCCGGACTCCGCTCGGGGCTGGAGTCGCTGGGCCACCGGGTCGAGACCTGGCGCCCCCCGCCGGACCGGGCACCCGGCGGGCCGGCCCTGGATCTGCGCCGGATCGCCTTCAACCTACGGCTCCGGCGCCGCTTCCCCGAGGGACGCTACGACCTGGTCGTGGGATTCGACCTGGACGGGTTCGCCCTCCCGCGACGCCCCTCGGAGGAGCCTCGCCCGCCGCGCGTGACCTGCCTGAAGGGCGTGGCCGCCGACGAGCTCCGGTTCGAGTCGGGGACCACCCGGGCCCGGATGACCGTCCTGGCCCTCCTCGAGCGCCGGGCCGCCCGGCGGGCCCACCGGGTGGTCGTCCCCAGCCGCTACGCCCGGCGCAGGGCCGTGGACCTCTACGGTCTCCGTCCGGAGGGGACGGTGGTCGTTCCCGAGGGGCTGGACCCGAAGGAGTGGTTCCGGCGAGGACCGGAGGATCCGGAGGCAGCGGAGGCGCCGGAGGCAGCGGAGGCGCCGGGCGGGCGCGGCAGCCCCGCTGCGGGCGAGGAGGCCTCCCACGACCAGGCTGTGGTCCTGTCCGTGGCCCGCCAGTACCGCCGCAAGGACACGGCGACCCTGCTCCGGGCCATGACCTTCGTCCTCGCGGCCCATCCCGGCGCCCGACTCCGGATCGTGGGAGGAGGACCGGAGCTGCCGGCCCTCCGGCGGCTGCGGGGGGAGCTGGACCTGGGGGGCCGCGTGGAGCTCCTCGGGGCGCTCCCCTCGCGCCGGGCCGTGCTCCGGGAGTATGGCCGGGCCGACGTCTTCTGCCTCCCCAGCCTCCAGGAGGGGTTCGGCATCGCCTTCCAGGAGGCCATGGCCGCCGGCCTGCCGGTGGTGGCGTGCCGGGCGGGTGCGGCGCCCGAGGTGGTGGACCACGGATCCACCGGTCTCCTCTGCCCCCCCGGCAGGCCCCGCCCCCTGGCCCGGGCTCTCTCCTCCCTCCTGGAGGATCCCGACCTGCGATGGCGCATGGGGCGGGAAGGACGGCGACGGGTCCGGGACCGGGACTGGGCCAGCGTGGCCCGAATCTTCCTCGCACGGGTCACGGCACGAGACGACGGGGACGGCGTATGACCGCCGTGCCGCGCGTCTCGACGCCTCCGACGGGTCCCGAACGCAGGAGACGGTGAGGTCCATGACCGAAGAAGTCCACGAGGCCGAGGGTTCGCGCCTCCGCGAGTTCACCTCCCGGGTGCTGCGTGACCTGGACGCGCTGGAGGAGATCCTCGACGCCGGCCTGGTCGAGACGGGGCTGCGCCGCGTCGGGGCCGAGCAGGAGATGTTCCTTGTGGACGACGCGGGCCGGCCGGCCCCCGTGAACCAGGAGATCCTCCAGGCGTCCGAGGACGACCGGATCGTCCCGGAGCTCGGCCGATACAACCTGGAGCTGAACCTGGATCCCCTCCCGTTCCGGGGGGACTCCCTCCGCCGGATGGAGGAGAACATCGAGGAGCTCCTGGTCCGTGTCCGTGAGCTGGCGGGCCAGGCCGGGGCCCACCCGCTGCTCACCGGCATCCTCCCCACCCTGCGCAAGAGCGAAGTGGACCTGAAGAACATGACGCCCCGGGAGCGCTACCGGCGCCTCAACCGGGCCATGAACCAGCTCCGGGGCACGCCCTACCACTTCTACATCAAGGGCGCCGACGAGCTGCTGGTGGAGCACGACTCGGTGATGGTCGAGTCCTGCAACACCAGCTTCCAGGTGCACTTCCAGGTGGCCCCCGAGGAGTTCGCCCACCTGTACAACATCGCCCAGGTGGCCACCGCGCCGGTGCTGGCCGCCGCCACCAACTCCCCGATCCTCTTCGGCCGCCGGCTCTGGCACGAGACCCGGATCGCCACGTTCCGCCAGGCCCTGGACACCCGGAAGCCCCCGCCCCACCTGCGGGAGAGCCGGTCCCGGGTCCACTTCGGCCGGAGCTGGGTGGACGAGTCGGTGCTCGAGATCTACCGGGAGGACGTGGCGCGCTTCCCCGCCCTCCTGGCGGTGGAGACCGACGAGGACCCCCGGGCGCTCCTGGAGGCGGGGGAGATCCCCGAGCTGGAAGCCCTCCAGCTCTTCAACAGCACCGTCTACCGGTGGAACCGGCCCTGTTACGGCAAGCTGGAGGGTCGCCCCCACCTGAGGATCGAGGCCCGGGTGTTCCCCTCCGGGCCCACGGTGCGCGACGAGATGGCCAACGCGGCGCTCTGGCTCGGCCTCCTCTCCGCCCTGAGCCGGGAGTACGACGACATCCGGCCGGCCATCGATTTCGACGAGGTTCGCCGGAACTTCCTCGCGGCCGCCCAGCACGGGCTGTCGGCCGAGTTCACGTGGCTCGACGGCGAGAGCCACGGAGCCGCCGACCTGATCGGAGCCGAGCTCGTACCGCTGGCGGCCGAGGGCCTGGAGGCGGCCGGCATCGACCGCGGCAGCGTGGACCGGTATCTGGGGACCATCGCCGAGCGGGTGAGCTCCCGTCGCACCGGCAGCCGGTGGTTCCTGGACTCGCTGGCCGGCATGGGGGACAGCGGGACCCTGGAGGAGCGCCTCACCGCGGTGACCCTGGGAGCCCTGCGGCGACAGAACGAGGGCCGCCCCGTCCACGAGTGGGACCTCTCGCGCCTGGAGGAAGGAGGGGGAGCGGCCCAGTCCTTCGAGCGGGTCGAGCAGTTCATGCGCACCGACCCCATCACGGTCCACGACGACGAGCCCCTGGAGCTCGTGCTGCGCCTCATGCACTGGAACGGCGTGCGCCACATCCCGGTGGAGGACGCCGAACATCGGCTCCTGGGCCTGGTGACCGACAAGACGCTGAACCGCTTCTTCATCGAGGACGGCACGGAGGGGCGGGACGCCACCGAGCCGGTCCGGGAGCACATGGAGACCGACGTGCCCACGGCGACGCCCGAGATGACCACCCTGGAGGCCATCCGACGCATGCAACGCCAGGACGTGGGATGCCTGCCGGTGGTGGCCGAGGGCCGCCTGGTGGGGGTGCTCGAGGAGCGGGACCTCCTCCAGGTCGCCTCGTCCCTGCTGCAGCAGCTCGAACCGGACCCGAGAGAGGAGACATAGACGATGCCCGAGACGCCGCGGACCATGGGCCAGCAGTTCGGCCGCCGATCCTGGGCCGAGCCGTGGAAGATCAAGATGGTCGAGCCCATCCGGATGACCTCACGCCGCGAGCGCGAGCGGGCGCTGGAGGAGGCGGGCTACAACACCTTCCTGCTCCGCTCCGAGGACGTCTACATCGACCTCCTCACCGACAGCGGCACGGGCGCCATGAGCGACCG
>CAZVIY010000046.1:0-5707 GCA_964627425.1 uncultured Gemmatimonadota bacterium | reverse complement strand
CCGAACTGGCCGTCGGCCATCCTATTCGATCCGCTCCACCGTGCCGCCCGCGGCCGTGATCTTCTCCTCGGCCGAGGAGCTGAAGGCGTGGGCCCGCACCGTGAGCGCCCGGTCCACGTCCCCGCGGCCCAGGATCTTCACGGGCTGCGAGCCCGGTCGGACCAGGCCGTGGTCCCGGAGGACGCCGGGATCGATCTCCGTCTCGGGCACCCGCTCCTCCAGGACGTCCAGGTTCACCACTTCGTATTCCGTCCGGTTCCGCGGATTGAAACCGCGCTTGGGGAGCCGGCGGTAGAGGGGCATCTGTCCGCCCTCGAACCACGCCGGCACCTTGTCCCCGGAGCGGGACTTCTGGCCCTTGTGTCCCCGGCCGGACGTCTTGCCCTTGCCCGAACCGCGGCCCCGACCCACGCGCCGGGAGCTCTGCTTCGCTCCCGGGGGCGGGCTCAGGTCCTCCAGACCCAGCTTCTCGTCGTCTGACATCGTCCCTGCGCTCTATTCCTCGACGGCCTCGACCTCCACGAGATGGCCCACCTTCCGGACCATGCCGCGGACGCTCGGATCGTCGTTCTTGATGACTTCGTCCTGGTGATGCTTCAGGCCCAGCGCCCGGAGTGTCCGCCGCTGGTCCCGGGGCATCCGGTTTCCGCTCTTCACCTGCCGTATGCGGATCCTGTCAGCCACTCATGGCCTCCCGGATCTCCTCGACGGGGACGCCCCGCTCCCGGGCCGCCTGTTCGGCGGTGACCAGGCGCTCCAGGCCGTCCATGGTGGCCCGGACCATGTTGAGCGGATTGTTGGAGCCCAGGCTCTTGGTGAGGATGTCCCGGACCCCCGCACATTCGAGGACGGCCCGGACCGGTCCCCCGGCGATCACGCCGGTGCCCGGAGCCGCCGGCTTCAAGAG
Organism: uncultured Gemmatimonadota bacterium; assembly: GCA_964627425.1. GTDB lineage: Bacteria > Gemmatimonadota > Gemmatimonadetes > Palauibacterales > Palauibacteraceae > Caribbeanibacter. The sequence continues at coordinate 4,800 of CAZVIY010000046.1, read as the reverse complement.
CACCCGTCCGGCGCCCAGCTTCCCCACGATCTCGTGGGGAATGGTCCCGTTCACCACGGGGACCTCCACCTGGTTCTTCCGGGCCTGGTCGAACCCCTTGCGGATCGCCTCGGCGACCTCGTTCGCCTTTCCCAGGGCCGTGCCCACGGTGCCGTCACCGTCGCCCACCGCCACCAGGGCGGTGAAGGAGAACCGACGGCCTCCCTTGACCACCTTGGAGACGCGGTTGATGTGGATGACGTTCTCGCGGAGGCCTTCGCCGCCGCCTTTGTTGCTCTTCTTCGCCATGCCTCAGATGTCCGTTGTCTGCATGCTCATCGTTGCGCCGGCCCGGCGTCGCCGCGGGGCACCACGCGTGAGACCCGAATCGAACGTCAAAACTCCAGCCCGCCCTGGCGAGCGCCCTCCGCGAACGCCTCCACGCGACCGTGGTAGGGATAGCCGGCGCGGTCGAACACGATCTTCTCGATGCCCTCGTCCAGGGCCCGTCGGGCCAGGGTCCGCCCCGCCTCCCGGCTCAGGGCGATCCGGCGCGACTCCCCTTCGTCGGGATCGGTCGCCTCCTGGATCTCCGAGGCCTTCGTGGAGATCCCGAACAGGGTCTCGCCCCTGTCGTCGTTCACGAGCTGTCCCTCGATGTGCTTCAGGCTCCGGTTCACCACCAGGCGCGGCCGCTCGGCCGTCCCCCGGATCCTCTTGCGAATCCTGGCGTGCCGACGGGCCCGGCGCTTCCGGCGCAGCTCGTTCTGCTTCTTCTCTGCCATGGTCTACTCGCTCGCCTCGTACGTTTCAGCTCAGATGGCGCCCGCGCCGGTACCGCCGGCCGTGGCCTTCCCGGCCTTCCGGCGGACCTGCTCGTCCACGTACCGGATCCCCTTCCCCTTGTAGGGCTCCGGCGGCCGAACCTGGCGGATCCGGGCCGCCGTCTCTCCCACGAGCTGCTTGTCCACGCCCCGGACGTGGAGTAGGGTCGGCGACTCCACCTCGACGTCGATCCCCTCCGGGACGTCGATCTCGACCTCGTGGCTGAAGCCCAGGTTCAGGACCAGGGTTCCGCCCCGGCTCTCCGCCCGGTATCCCACGCCGTGGATCTCCAGGGATTTCTCGTAGCCCTCGGTCACGCCCGTCATCATGTTGGACACCAGGCTACGGGTCAGGCCGTGGAGCGCACGGTGATGGGTCCGGTCGGTGGGACGGCCGACCCTCACCTCCCCGTCCTCGTGGACGATCTCCATGTCCGGATCGAACTCCTGGGTGAGCTCGCCCCGGGGGCCGGACACCGTGACACGGCTCCCGTCGATCTCCACCTCCACGCCGTCCGGGACCTCCACCGGTACTCTTCCGACTCTCGACATGATCAGTACACCTTCGCCAGGACTTCGCCCCCCACGCCCTCGGTCCGGGCCTCCCGGTCGGACATCACTCCACGCGACGTGGAGATGACGGCCAGCCCCAGGCCGGCGCGGACCTTCGGCACCGAATCGGCTCCCACGTACTCCCGGCGGCCCGGCTTGGAGATCCTCTCCAGCGCCCGGATCACCGGCTGGTCGTCGTCCGTGTACTTCAGGTAGATCCGGAGGACGCCGTGCCGTCCGTCGTCCAGGACCTTGAAGTCGTGGATGAAATGGCCCTCCGCGAGGATCCGCGCGATCTCGGCCTTCAGCTTCGAGACGGGCATGTCCACCCGCCGATGCCCGGCCTGGCTCGCGTTGCGGATCCTGGTCAGCATGTCCGCCACGGGATCGTTCAGACTCATGGCCTTACCAGCTCGCCTTCTGGACCCCGGGGATCTCGCCCTTCAGGGCCAGTTCCCGGAAGCAGAGCCGGCAGAGTCCGAACCGACGCATGTACGCCCGGGCCCGCCCGCAGCGCTTGCACCGGTTCACCCCGCGGCTCTGGTACTTCCGTTCCTTCTTCGATTTCTCGACCTGCGCTTTTCTAGCCATCTCCCTACCGTTGTCGCCTTCTCCGTCGCCGTGCGCTCAGACCACCACCGGGGTCTCGCCCCGGAAGGGAAATCCGAGCTCCCGAAGCAGGACGAGAGCCTCGTCGTCCTTCTCGGTCGTGGTGACGAAGGTGATGTTGAGGCCGTGGACCTTCTGTACCTCGTCGTAGTCGATCTCCGGGAAGACCATCTGCTCCTCGATGCCCACGGTGTAATTGCCCCGGCCGTCGAACGCCCGGCTGTTGAACCCCCGGAAGTCCCGGATCCTGGGAACCGCCGCGCTGATGAAACGGTCCAGGAACTCGTACATCCGGCCCCGTCGAAGGGTCACCTTGACCCCCACCGGGTCCCCTTCCCGGAGGTCGAAGTTCGAGATGGACTTCCTCGCCCGCATGACCACCGGCTTCTGTCCCCCGATGAGGGCCATCTCCTGGACCACCGAGTCCACCAGCTTCGGATCGTCCTTCATCTCGCCCACGCCGGCGTTCAGCACGATCTTCTCCAGCCGCGGAACCTCCAGCGGATTCTCGAATCCGAAGGTCTCCACCAGCCGCTGGCGGACGGCGTCCTCGTAGTGCTCCTGTAGCCTCGGCTTCTCGTTCTCGCTCATGATCGGCTCAGGCTTCCGTCTTCGGGATGGGGTTCCCGCACCGCTTGCAGATGCGCTCGATGGTACCGTCCGGATCCCGGCGCGTGGACGTCCCGGAGGGCTCGTCACAGTGGGGGCACATGAGCATCACGTTCGAGACGTGGATGGGCGCCTCGAAGGTCACGATGCCGCCGTCCGGGTTCTGCTGGGTGGGCCGCTGATGGCGCTTCCGCATGTTCACCCCGTCCACCACGACCCGTCGCTCCGCCGGGATCGTCCGGAGGATCTGGCCCGTGGCACCGCGGTAATTGCCCGCGATGACCTTCACCTGGTCGCCCGTCCGTACGTGTAGTTTGTTCTGGCTCATCGCATCTCTTCTCAGATCACTTCAGGGGCCAGGGACACGATCTTCATGAAGTGCTTGTCCCGGAGCTCGCGGGCCACGGGGCCGAAGATCCGGGTCGCCCTGGGCTCCCCGGCCTCGTTGATGAGGACCGCGGCGTTCTCGTCGAACCGGATGTAGGAGCCGTCGTCACGCCGCGCCTCCTTGGCGGTCCGCACCACCACGGCCCGGGCCACGTCGCCCTTCTTCACGTCTCCGCCCGGGATGGCGTCCTTGATGGCCACGACCACCACGTCCCCCAGGCTGGCATATCTCCTCTTCGAACCGCCCAGCACGCGGATGCACCGGGCGCGCCTGGCGCCCGAGTTGTCCGCGATCCGGACGTCTGTCTCCTGCTGGATCATCTCGTCCTCTCTCGACCGCCAACCCTCAGAGTTCCTCTTCCACGCCGCCGGCGCGGACGTCCTCGACCCGGGCTTCGTCGGGTCGCTCCACCAGGTCCAGCACGCGCCAGCGCTTCGTCTTCGAGAGGGGACGGGTCTCCTCGATCCGGATCACGTCGCCGATCCGGTATTCGTTCTCCTCGTCGTGGGCGTAGAACTTGGAGCGTCGCTTCACTCGCTTCCCGTACAGGGGATGCGGGAACTGCCGCTCCACCTCCACCACCACCGTCTTGTCCATCCGATCGCTGACCACGGTGCCCGTCCGGATCTTCCGCTCGGACCCCGTGCTCCCTTCGCTCGCGTCACTCATCTCCACTCTCTGTCGCTAGCTCCCGCTCTCTCCTGATGGTCTTCAGGCGCGCCACGTCCCGCCGCAGCCGCCTGATCAGCGCCGGGTTCTCCAGCTCCTGGTAGGCCGCGCGAAAGTTCAGGCGGAACAGCTCCTCCTTGCGCTCCCGGATCTGCTCCTCGATCTCGCCGTCGGTCAGCTGCCGGATCTCGTCAGGTTCCATCGTTCGGTCGCTTCCTCAGCCTTCGCGCTCGATGAACTTGGTCCGGATCGGCAGCTTCGCCGAGGCCAGGTCCATCGCCCGTCGGGCGATCTCCTCGTCCACACCCTCCAGCTCGAACAGCACCCGTCCGGGGCGGACGGGGGCGACCCATACTTCCGGGTTCCCCTTCCCCTTCCCCATCCGGACCTCGGCCGGCTTCTTGGTCACGGGCTTGTCGGGAAAGATCCTGATCCAGACCTTCCCGCCCCGCTTGATGTGCCGGGTCATGGCCACCCGGGCCGCCTCGATCTGGCGGCTGGTGATCCGCGCGGGCTCCAGCGCCTGGAGCCCCCAGTCGCCGAAGGAGACGCGGTTCCCCCGCATGGCCTTCCCCTTCAGGCGGCCCTTGTGCTGCTTCCTGAACTTGACCCTGTTCGGCTGAAGCATCGTCGGTCTCGTTCCGCTCCCTCAGTTCCCGCCGGCCGTGTACGTGGTGCCCCGGCGGTCCTCGATGATCTCTCCGTGGAAGATCCAGACCTTGACCCCGATGGTGCCGAAGGTGGTCTTCGCCGTCTTCTGGGCGTAGTCGATGTCGGCCCGCTTCGTGTGGAGCGGGACCCGACCCTCGTGATAGCCCTCGGTCCTGGCGATCTCCGAGCCTCCCAGGCGGCCGGCGCACTGGATCTTGATCCCTTCGGCGCCCGCCCGCATGGCGTTCTGGACCGCCCGTCGCATGGCCCGGCGGAAGCTGATCCGCTGCTCCAGCTGGTGGGAGACGTTGTCCGCCACCAGATGGGCGTCGACCTCCGGTCGACCCACTTCCTCGACGTTGATGGAGATCTCGCCGTCGGTGAGGAGCGTCAGCTCGTCGCGGAGCTTGTCCACCTCCGAGCCGCCCTTCCCGATCACGACCCCGGGGCGCCCCGTGTAGATCGTGATGACGATCTTCGGCATCTTGCGCTCGATCTCGATGGTGGAGACCGCCGCGT
>CAZVIY010000045.1:0-5756 GCA_964627425.1 uncultured Gemmatimonadota bacterium | reverse complement strand
CCCGGGATAGGCCACCTGCCAGCGGATGAGCATGGCCAGGAGCCCGCCCAGCAGCAGGAACAGGAGGCTGGCGATCAGGAACTGGATCCCGATCACCTTGTGGTCGGTGGAGAAGACGTACTTCCTGAGGAAAGACTCCTCGTGCTCGAGCTCGGTCACCGGCCGGCCCGAGGCCTCCGCGATCAGCGTCGCCATGTCAACCTCCCTCGGGTCCGTGGTCGCCGTGGTCCTCGCCGGGATCGGCCGCTCCGGCGTCGCCGCCCTGGCCGGCCCCCGGGCCGACGGAGCGGCCCTCGAAGCCCGACATGCCCGGGATCCGTGCCGGCGTGTTCGGCGGGGTCTCCGTCCAGTCCCCTCCCTCGCCGGAGGCGGCGGCCTCGGCCGCCCGCTCCTCGTACCAGGTCCGAAACTCGTCGGGCGGCATGGCCCGGGCGCTGGCGTGCATCCGGTAATGCCCCAGGCCGCAGAGCTCGGCGCAGGCGAGCTGGAGCTCGGCGCTCTCGGTGGCCCGGAACCACGCACGGGTGGTCATGCCGGGCACCACGTCCTGTTTCACCCGCAGGTACGGCAGGAAGAACGAGTGGATCACGTCCTCCGAGTGCAGGCGGACGATCACGTCCTCCCCCACCGGAAAGCGGAGGTCGTTGCGGAGGGTGAAGTCGTCGGCCGTGGCCAGCTCGCCGTCCTCGCCGGGGTAGGTGATCATCCACTCGAACTGACTGGCCGTAACCCCAAGTTCGAAAGCGTCTTCGGGCTCACCACTCGAGCCTTTGATGTCGGCCCAGATCCCGCCGCTGTGGATCCCGAGCCAGACCATGGCCACGGCGGGGATGGCCGTCCAGATGATCTCCGCCGTGTTGTTCCCGTGGGTGTACTCCGCCTCGCGGTTCCGGTAGCGGAACATGAACCAGAGGATGCCCGCCTCCACGAGGACGAAGGCGATGCCGGTCATGACGAGGATGATGTAGTAGGTCTCGTCGATGGCCGCCCCGCGGGCGGACAGGTTCTGTGGGAGCGTCCAGTCCATGCGCCCTCCTCTCGGGTCCGGAGTGAATCCCGCTCAGCCGCTCAGCGTCCGTCGCCCGCCGCCGCGCCGTCCTCGCCATCGCCGGCGGCCTCGTGGGCGTGGGCGTGGGGATGGAACGGCTCGCCCAGCGGCACCGGGTTGCCGGCCATGTCGGCGCTGTAGGTGAAGCTCACCTCCGCCGTGTCGCCCACGGCCAGGCTCACCGTGTCGGTCATGGTGCCGTAGAGCTCGTGCCAGGCCTCCACCACGTACTCGCCGGCCGGGAGCCCGTCCAGGGCGAAGGAGCCGTCGCTCCCCGACACCGCATAGAAGGGATGCTCCACGACGCCGATGTAGGCGTTCATCCACCCGTGGACGTCGCACTCCACCGGGACCATGACCTCGGGCACGGCGAAGGTCCGCGTGGTGCGCATGCCCGCCTGGGGCTGGCTGATGTTGAAGCCCCGGTTGTCGCTGGGCTTGGCGTTGATGTTGTGGAGCAGGGAGTCGCTGTTCAGGATGGCCAGCTCCTGGCCCACCTGGAGGCCCATGACGTGGGGCGTGTAGCGGCATCCCAGCTGGTCCAGCTCCCTGGCCTGGCCCGGCGCGGGGAACTCGCGGTCCAGGCCGCTCTTCACGTACACGAAGACGTTCTGGAGCTGACCGTCGTTCACCTTCACCTGCTGGGTCCGCGGCCCCTCTTCGCCGTAGCTGGCCTCACAGAAGGGCTCCTGGGACATGTCGATGGGCTCGCCCTCGGGCGGGGTGCCCTCGAAGCTCACCGCGCCCCGGACGAAGGCCTGGGAGTCGGCGGGCACCACCGGACCTTCCTGGGCGGCCGCGTCCTCGCCCGCCGTCTGGCCGGCGTCTCCCTCGCCGCCTCCACAGGCGGCCATCCCGAAGGCCGCCACCGCGGCCATCGGCAGCCCGAGCCATCTCCTCGTGCGGTTCGTGTGCTCCATGATCGTCCTCCCGGTTGGTGATCCGTTCATCGTCCAGCGTCGCGTTCTCGCCTCGTGCCATCGATAATCATATACATGCCGCCGTCTCGTTTTCACGCCGTCCCCGTCCCTCCGGGGAAGCAAAGATCCGGACGGGCGGCCCGTCGTCAGCTCCCGGCCCCGCCGGCCTCCTCCCGCCGACGGATCCGTCTCGTCAGGAAGATCCCGCCGCCCACCACGAGCAGCATGGCCAGGGCGGGGATCACGTAGACGTCCCGTCCGGTGGGCATCTCCAGGATGAGGAAGTACCAGCTGCTCACCGCCGCGCGCTTCCCCGACTCGGCGTTGCTCCCGTCCCAGGCGTAGAACGCCACGGGAACGGCCTCCCCGGTGGGAAAGGAAAGCCGCTGGCCCTCGGCGTCCAGGGACCGGCGGAAGAGCACCTGCCAGCGGCCCGCCTCCCACCGGCTCGTCGCCTCCACGCGGTCCTCCTCCAGCCTCCCGGCCGTGCCGAGCCCCGTGGCGGTGGCCTCCCGGGCGCCGTCCCGGCTCGTCCAGTCCCAGAGGTAGACCGGGGTCCTGGAGGAGCCCATGAGGAAGTAGGGGAGCTCCCGTCCCTCGGGCATCTCGACGGGGAACTGTACGGCAAAGCGGTCCGGGAGGGAATCGGTGGGCCAGGCCGTCCCGTCGTCCGGCAGGGCCTCGGCCACGCTCCGCTGCCACTCCATCCAGGCGGAATCCGGGCTCATGGACGGGTCGTTCCAGCCGACCCGGAGGGCCAGCTCCCGGCCGTCGTGGGCCCCCTGGATCCAGACGCCCCGCACCATGGGCTCGAACTGCCTGGGCTGCTCGATCACCTGCCCCGCCAGGGGGAAATAGAACCGTCGGACCTCCTCCCACGCCGGATCGTCCAGGCCTTCCGGCAGCTCGCCCTCGGGTACCCGGGTGACCCGCACGGCGTCCTCCACCCGCGGAGGGATCCGCTCGGGAGCCAGGCTCCGGACGTAGTAGGCCAGGTTCCAGAGGTCCGTGGAGTCCACCACGCCGGAGGCCAGTGCGTCGGACTGGGTGGGCATGGGCGTGCCGTCGAGCCCCGTGAGGAAGCGGGCGTGGACGTCCTCCACCGAGCTCCCGCCGTTGAAGGTCCAGGGGCGGGTCAGGTCGGCCGCCCGGACGGGCAGCTCGCGCCAATCGGTGAGCGTGGGCGCCGACGGGCCGTCTCCACGCCCCTCCTGGCCGTGACACCGGAAGCACTCCAGCGTCCGGTAGACCTCGCGGCCCGCCTCGACGGCCTCCTCCCCTCCGCCGGGGGGGGACTCGAACGACAGGGAGTCCGGCGGGCCCAGCTGCTCGAAGAAGGGGGACAGGCTCTTCAGGTACGCCACCACGTCCTCCCGCTCCGACTGGCTCAGGTTCGGCCAGCCGGGCATGGTGGTCCCGGGGAGCCCGTGGTCCAGGGCCCGCATGAGGTCCCCGTCGGTGGGCAGCGAGCCGCTGGACGTGGTGCGGATCTGGTAGCGCGCCTCGGTGAAGTCCCGGGGGCGCGGAAGCATGCGGCGGGCGGCGGGACCGTCGCCCTCGCCGTCGGCGCCGTGGCACTCGGCGCACCACCGGTCGTAGATCTCCCGGCCGGCCTCGACGTCCTGGGCGACGGCCTCCGCCGGGGCCGCGGCCGCGACGACGGCCAGCACCAGCCCGGCGGCCAGCAGCGGCCCGGCGACGAGGCCCCCCGCCGTCATCGTCCCTCCGTTCGTGGACGGGAGCCGGCGTCGGGACGTCACGGTCCCTCCCCCTCCCCCTCCGGACCGCCTCCTCCTTCGCCGTGGGCCTCCAGCTCCCGCGGGCTGTAGCCCGTCTGCTCGTACAGGTAGATGATCACCGACCAGATCTCCCGCTCGGTCAGGACGTCCTCCCACGCCGGCATGGCCGAGTTCCAGGGGGTCCCCTCCGACGGGAGGCCGGGCCCGCCCTTGGCGATGCGCCAGAAGACGAAGCTCTCCGAGAGCTGCGGCAGGCTCCCACCCGAGGTCAGGTCCAGGGGGGAGGGATTGAACGCGTCGGCGAAGGGACCCTGGCCGTCGAGACGGTCGCCGTGACAGGGTGCGCAGTTCTCCACGTAGAGGGCGGCACCCCGGTCGACATGCTCCTGGAGGTCGCCCTCCTCCCGCAGCGGGTTGGAGAGCCGGGAGAGCCGCATGGTCTCCCCGCGGAACTGGATCTGGTTCGGAGGCGCCGGATGGATGGACCGGAGGGCCGCCGGGGCCCCGTAGCTGGGCCTCGCCATGGAATAGGTGGTCCAGCCCACCAGGGCGGTGACCCCGACCAGGACCGCGACCCGGAGCCAGCCCAGGTCCGGATCCACCAGGAGCGTGCGGAGGGGCTCCCGGAACCGGGCCCACCGCTCCTCGTCGGCGCTGACGTAGAGCAGCACCGCCAGGAGCACCGAGAGCATGTACTGGGTGACCACCGAGGTGGGCACGGGAGCGCTGGGCACGCCGACGAGCGGTGGAATCGTGGGGATGCCGAACCGGATGAGCACGTAGGCCCCGACCATCAGGGCCAGGCTCCCCCAGAACGGGTGGCGGAGGTACCTCATCATGGCGAGCCTCCCGCGCCGCTTCCGTCCTCGTCGCCGGCTCCGCCCTCGTCGCCGGCGCCGTCCTCACCGCCGCCCTCACCGTCGCCCGCGAGCCAGTCCACCAGCGTGGCGATCTCCTCGTCGCTCATCCGCTCCTCGTAGTTCGCCAGCATGGTCCCCGCGAACTGGGCGTAGTCCTCCGCGTAGCCCGAGGCCGTGTCGGCGTCGGGAGCCAGGATGGAGCGCCGGACGTACTCCGGGGAGAATCCCCGGTCCCGGATGGCCTCGAACGGAGGGGCGGTGACGCCGCCGGTGCCGTCCAGCTGGTGGCAGGAGAGGCAGCCGTAGGCCTGCACCAGGCCGGCGGGGCCGGAGCCCTCCGCACCGGCCGGCGGACCGCCGCCCGCGCCGGCTCCGGTCCCTCCCTGCCCCTCCTGGCCGGCCCCTTCCAGGTCCTCGGGCGTGACGGTCACCTCGCCGCCCTGGCTCTGGAGGAACGCCACCAGGGCCCAGATCTGGCCGCCGCTCAGCTGAGCGTCCATGGCCGGCATGATGGGCTGGAAGCCCTCCACCACGAACTCGTTGGGCGCCACCAGCGACTCGTGGAGGTACTCCTTGCAGGTCATCCCCTCGACCCGCTCCCCGCACCGGCCGCCGATCTCGCCCAGCAGCGACGGCGCCCGGGTCCCCAGACCGTGGCAGGCCTCGCAGCCGCCGGCCCCCTGGTAGATCTCCTCGCCCATGCTCACCAGCTCGTCGATGGAGACGTCCGAGCTGATCTCCACCCGCTCCGGCACCTGGGACTCCACCTGGGGGATGACGTTGGAGATGGCCGTGTACGCCCCCAGCGTGAGGAGCACCGTGAGGAGGATCTTCAGGTTCGTCTTCCACATGGCCGCGCCCCCCTAGTGCGGCTGGCTCGCGGCGGACGCCTCGGCCAGGGCCCCTTCCCGGGCACCTCCGGCATCCCCGGTACCGCCTGCCCCGCCCGAGCCTCCGCCCCCCGATCCCTCCTCGGCCAGCGTGCCGAGCCAGAAGATCAGACCCACCAGGGCGAAGAAAATGAGCACGCAGGCGCTGATCATGATCGAGGCGTGGCCCAGGGCCGGCGTCACGGCCTGGGCGCTCTCGTCCCGCATCACCTGGTAGACGTGCCAGTGCTGTCGGATGCCGCTTCGGGCGAAGCCCATGAGGCCCATGAGCCAGGTGAAGGTGACGGCCAGGATGAAGA
>CAZVIY010000044.1:0-5900 GCA_964627425.1 uncultured Gemmatimonadota bacterium | reverse complement strand
CTCAAGTTCTTCAACGTCTACGGGCCCCACGAGGAGCACAAAGGGGCCATGGCCAGCTACGTCTGGCAGTCCATCGATCAGGCCGCCGGGGAGGGGAGGGTCCGGCTCTTCCGCTCCCATCGGCCCGACTACGGGCACGGCGAGCAGCGGCGGGACTTCGTCTTCGTGGAGGACGTGGTGGACGTGGTCCTGGCGTTCGCCTTCGGGGACGGCCCCTCGGGCATCTACAACGTGGGCACCGGCACCGCCCGGACGTTCAACGACCTGGTGGGATGCGTCTTCGACGCCCTGGGGGAGCCGCCGGAGATCGAATACTTCGACATGCCCGAGCACATCCGCGGCCGGTACCAGTACCACACCGAGGCCGAGACGGAGAAGATCCGGGCGGCCGGCGCCGCGCCCGACTGGACGCCGCTGGAGGAGGGGGTGCGTCGGACCGTCGAGTGGGCTCGCCGGGAGGACCCGGGAGGGGGAGGAGCAGGCGCAGCGTGAGATCGGAGGGGCGGGCGGCTCGGCCGACCGGCCCGGCCGGCCCGGCCCTCACCAGCCCAGCACGTGGGCGAAGACCAGGGGCGCCACCACCGTGGCGTCCGATTCGATGATGAAGCGCGGGGTGTCCGGCTCCAGCTTTCCCCAGGTGATCTTCTCGTTGGGCACCGCGCCCGAGTAGGACCCGTAGCTGGTGGTCGAGTCGCTGATCTGGCAGAAGTAGCTCCACATGGGCACCGGCCGCCCCAGGTCCTGACGCAGCATGGGAACCACGCAGATGGGGAAGTCCCCGGCGATCCCCCCGCCGATCTGGAAGAAGCCCACCGGATGCTCGGCGCTGGTCTCCTGGTACCACCCCGCCAGGTGGGTCATGTACTCGATCCCCGATCGGACCACCCGGGGGGTGGAGAGGGAGCCGTCCATCACGTGGGAGGCCAGGAAGTTGCCCAGCGTCGAGTCCTCCCATCCCGGCACGTAGAGGGGCAGGTCGCGCCGGGCCGCCGCCACCATCCAGGAGTCGGCGGGATCGATCTGGTAGTGCTCCTCCAGGTCTCCCTCCCGGATCGCGTCGTAGAGGTAGCGGTGGGGAAACCGGGAGTCGCCGGCGCGGTCGGCGGCCTCCCAGCGGGCCAGCACCGCGTCCTCCAGGCGGCGCATGGCCTCCTCCTCGGGGATGCAGGTGTCGGTGACCCGGTTGAGATGCCGGTCCAGCAGCTCCTGTTCCTGTTCGGGGGAGAGCTCGCGCCAGTTCGGGATCCGCTCGTAGTGCTCGTGGGCGATGAGGTTGAAGACGTCCTCCTCCAGGTTCGCCCCGGTGCACGAGATGGCGTGCACCTTCCCCTGCCGGATCATCTCCGCCAGGGAACGGCCGAGCTCGGCCGTGCTCATGGCGCCGGCCAGGGCCACCATCATGCGGGCGCCCTCCTCCTCGACCTGGCGCCGGTATTCCCGGGCCGCCTCCACCGTGGTGGCCGCGTTGAAGTGCCGGAAGTGGTCGTCCAGGAACTCCCGGATCGGCGAGTCCCCTCCCGGCCGGTCCGGTCCGGGGGTGACGTCGGTCATCTCGTCCTCTCCCTGCTGGAGGGGTGTGGCGGGCTCGAGGTCACCGCGCTTCAGGGGCACGAACGAAACGGGGCCCGCGAGGGGCCCCGTCTCGACCTGCTCCGCCTCGGGCGCCCCCCCGTCTTCACCGTGCCGGGGGAGCCCCTCCGGCGCCGGCCGTCCCGGCCGGCCCGGAGGAACCGCTCAGGTCCGGCTCAGAAGTGGTACCGGATGCCGAGCTGCGCCTGGAACTGGAAGGGCTCGAAGCCCACCGGCAGCTCGCGGCCGAAGCGGGGGATGGTCACCTGCTCGCCGTCCCGCTCCACCTGGGTGGTCCGGACGGAGTAGATGACCTCCTGCGTGTCCGGATCGTAGCCCTCGGCCCGGAAGAGGGCCTCGTCGTGCGCCATGAACTCGCCGGCGCCGAAGCCCAGCCCGTCCAGGACGTTGAACATGTCCAGCACGATCTCGGCCCGCTGGCTCCCGGCGGTCCGGAAGCTCTTGGTGAGCTTCAGGTCCAGGCTGTGCCACCAGGGGTCGCTGCAGGTGTTGCGGTTGATGATGCTCCCGGCGGCCTCCTGGAGGCACTCGAACTGGTTGAAGACCCGCTGGTACATCTGCCGGTCCTCGGCGCTGGCGAACTGCATGCCCTCGGGGTTGTGCGGGTCGGGGATGTACGGCCGGTCGTTGCCGTCGTCCCCGTCCTGGTTCAGGTCCCCGGAGACGTCGGGTGTGTAGGGGTTGCCCGACTGCGCCCTGTAGATGGCGCTCACCGTGAAGTCGGCGGGCAGGTTCCAGATCCCGTTCATCACGAAGACGTGACGCCGTGACCAGTCGGTGGGCCCCCAGCTCCCGATGTCGCTCGATCCCCGCTTCCCGATGAAGTTCGGGTTCCCGGCGGTGGGGGTGTCGAACATCAGGGCGTTGGCGGTGCAGCAGGGCACCGACTTGTTGTCGTAGGAGAGGTTCAGCGTGTAGTTGGCCGCGACCTGGAGGTTCGGCGTGGGGTTGCCCTGGACCCCGAAGTTGAAGTTGAAGGACCGGGACTTCGCCATGGACGTCTGCATGTACAGGCGGCTCAGGTCGGGGTCCACGGCCCGGTCGCTGCTGCTCGGGCTGTCCGTGGGGTCGTAGATCCCCTCCTCGACGTGGACCGGCCGTCCCTCGGCGGTGGCGAACTGGGCGTCGGCCAGGTTCAGGTCCACGGCGCCGAAGTGGTTGCTGGTCTGGGAGAAGATGGCCTGGACGTTCCCCCTCCAGTTCGGAGAGAACTCGTGGTCCAGCCCCAGGTTCGCCTTGAAGGTCTCGGGCTGCTCGGTCTCGGCGTTCCAGAGGGAGATCTCGGGCGCTCCGATGATCCCCAGGCCGAACTCGCCCCCGGGGAAGTCCACGCCCTGGAACTTGCACTGGTTGGGGATGTTCTCCCCGCCCTTCCACTGCGCGTAGTCGAAGTCCGGCGTGGCCGAACCGATGCAGATGACCGCCAGCAGGGGATTGGGCGTGCTGGAGAGCACGTTCCCGTGGGTCACCTTGGGGATCCGGCTGTAGAACAGCCCGGCTCCGCCGCGGAGCGTGGTGCCCCCGTCGCCGTCGACGTCGTAGGTGAAGGAGAGCCGCGGGCTGAAGTTGTCGGTGTCGTCGGGAACGCTGGTCTCGGTGGCCTCCACCGGCTCGCCGTTCCACGTCCACGTCCGATCGTTCACCGCCGACCGGAAGTCGAGGTTCTCCAGCTGCAGCGGGGTGTCGCCGAAGCTGGTGTAGTCGTACCGCAGGCCCAGCGTCACGCTCAGCCTGTCGGTGGCCTCCCACTCGTCCTGCACGTAGAAGGAGTACTCCTCCGTCGAGAAGTCCGCGATGGGCGGGGACGGGTCCTGGAGGTCCGGGGTGAGCCGGAAGAAGAAGCCCGGATTCCGGTTGGCGAAGTCCTCCATGCTGTCGAAGGTGAAGAACCCGTTCCCGTTCAGCCAGAACTTGTTGAAGGTGTTCGTGAAGACGTTGTCCGTCCCGACCTTCACCGTGTGGTCCTCGCCCAGGCGGAACGTCAGGTTGTCCGTGATCTGGATCTTGTCCTCTTCCAGGTTGTTGGCGTAGAGGATGCCGAAGAAGGCGCCGCCGTAGACCAGGTTCCCGACGCTCTGTCCGTTCTCGGTGACGTTGATCTCGGCCGACGGGAGACGGCTGTTCCCGGGCCGGGGCCGGTCCTCGCTGGCCACCTGGACCCGGAAGACGTTGAAGACCCGGTCGCTGAACACGCTGTTCAGCTCACCCACCACCGAGAGGGCCTCGTCGTGGAAGGTCCCTCCCACGGTACGCGCCTCCGTCCCGCCGGTGCCGATCCGGTCGTTCACGTTCTCGAAGTCCAGGTAGTTGGCCCGCACCGCCACGCGGTGGTTCTCGTTCAGGGTCCAGTCCAGGCGGGCGAAGACGCTGGCCTGGTCCTGGGTCTCGGTGAAGGTGCCGATGTTGGACTCCACCTCGGAGCGGTCGAAGCCGTACTCGTTCACCATGATGTCGGTGAACTGGTCGACGGTGCCCTGACTGAAGGGGGACCGCTCGGGCGTGAGGGCGAAGGTGGGCTGGTCCCACTGCTGGAAGTCGCCCGAGACGAAGTAGTGGAGCTTGTCCTCGATGATGGGCCCGGAGGCCGTGCCTCCGAACTGGAACGCCTGGAAGTCGGTGGGGGACTCGTTGTTGAAGTTGTTGCTGGTGAGCGCCTCGTCACGCCAGAACAGGTGGGCGCTCCCCCGGAACTCGTTGCTGCCGCTCTTGGTGACGGCGTTCATCACCCCGCCCGAGTAGCGGCCGTACTCCACGTCGTACCCGTTGGTGACGATCTGGAACTCCTTGATGGACTCCAGGCTGAAGCTGAAGGGCACGCGCGAGGACCCGCGGTTCTCGCCGAAGAAGGCGTTGTTGGCGTCGGCCCCGTCGATCTGGACGTTGGTGTCCGACGTCCGGGCGCCGGCGATGGCGAACTGCCCGCCGGTGCTGACGCCCGGCTGGGGGCTCACCAGGCCGGAGAGCTCGATGAAGTCGGTGAAGTCCCGGCCGGGGGTGGGGAGCTGGGAGATCTGTTCCTCGCCCACCAGCTCGGCCACGCCGCCCTGGGCTACGTCGCCCCCGGTTCGCCGGACCCGGACGCCCACCTCCTCGACCTCCACCGGCCGGAGCTCGAGGGTGACGGTGTTCCGCTGGCCCACGCTGATCCGAATCGGGCCGAGCTCCGTCTCCGGCTGGGGCGGCTTCTCGGCCCGGATCATGTACTGGCCGGGCTGGAGCAGGGCGAAGACGAACCGGCCGTTCTCGCCGGTGAGGGCCTCGACCTGGGTCCCACGATCCACGTTCACGGCCACGACCCGGGCGTTGTCCGCCGGCGTGCCGTCCGGGTTGAGCACCGTGCCTGCGATGGAGCCCGTGGTGGTGCTCTCCTGCGCGTGGAGCGGCAGGGGCGCCACCGCGAGGGCGAGCAGACACGCGACGTAGGGGCCGACGTGGCCCAGGAATCGCTGCAGCTTCTCAGCCATGGTGGGTGTCCCTTCTGTTCGGTGGTGATCTGTGGTGGCGGACTCGCGCCGACGGGGAGCGTCGACCGCGCCTCCGCGGGCCTCGAAGTGCCGTCGACTCCGGCGGACCCGGCGGCCGGCTATCGACGCCAGATATGAAGGTGGGGCCGAAGGGCCCCGGTCGCTCGCGCCCGGCCGGCGTCCTCTTCAGCGACCGGGCGAATCCAAAAGTCAGGCTCATCGTGGCTCATCCTCCGTCGCCCGTCAAGGCGCCCATCGGGAGCCCCATGATAGCCGACGCGGATGTCCGATTCGTGACGCCCGGGTCACGGGGACGTAACGGCTACCGTCCCCCCGCGGCCTCCTCGACGACCGTTCGGATCTGCGGTTTCACCCGCGACATCAGGGCCTGCTTGTCCTCCCAGTGAAGGAAGGCGCTTCGGACGCCGTGGAGGATCATCTCCGCCAGCTCCGTGAGGTCGAAGTCCAGGTGCCGCCAGGCCCGGACGTACTCCTCGGTGACCGTGGTGCCGCTCATGAGCCGGTTGTCGGTATGGAGGCTCACCACGAGCCCCTCGTCGAAGTATCGGCGGACCGGATGCTCGCCGAAGCTCTCCACCGCCCGGGTCTGGACGTTGCTGGTGAGGCAGATCTCCAGGGGGATCCGGTGGTCGTTCACGTACTGCATGAGCTCGGGATCCTCGTGGAGCCGGGTCCCGTGGCCGATCCGGTGGGCGCCGCAGTAGTGGAGGGCCTGGTGGATGGACTCGGGCCCGTAGGCCTCCCCGGCGTGGATGGTGGAGTTCATGTTCGCGTTCCGGACCATGTAGAACGCGTCCTTGTGCTTCTTGGCCGGGTAGTTGTACT
>CAZVIY010000043.1:0-6166 GCA_964627425.1 uncultured Gemmatimonadota bacterium | reverse complement strand
CCTCCCCCCTCTTCGGCTGGACCCGGGTGCCGGTGGCGCCGGAGCACGTCCTGGGCGACGTGCCGCCGGCCGAGCTCTCCAGCCACCCCTTCGGCACCGCCGAGCTGGTGGGCTCGGGGCCCTTCCGCCTGGTCGAGCACCGACCGGGCGACCGGTGGGTCTTCGCCGCGAACGACTCCTTCCCGGAGGCGCTGGGCGGCCGCCCCCACCTCGACCGGCTCGTCTACCGGGTGATCCCCGACGCGACGACGCTGCTGGCCGAGCTCCGGGGCGGCAACGTCCACTTCTACATGCGAGTCCTGCCCGCCCACGTGGACGACGTGCGGTCGGACACCGCCCTGCGGCTCTCGACCTTCCCCTTCCCCTCCTACAGCTTCATCGCCTGGAACAGCCGCCGGGAGCCCTTCGGCGACCGGCGGATCCGGCGTGCGCTGACGATGGCCCTGGACCGGGAGGAGATGGTGGGCTCGGTGGTGGAGGGGCTGGGCCGGGTGGCGTCGGGGCCGGTGGGGCCGTGGCACCCGGCCCACGACACCGCCTGGACCCCGCTGGCCCACGACCCCGACTCGGCCCGGGCGCTGCTGGAGGCGGCCGGGTGGCGGGACACCGACGGGGACGGCGTCCGCGACCGGGAGGGGCGGCCCTTCCGGCTCGAGCTCACCGTGCCGGACGTCAGCCTCCGGCGGGACCTCGCGGTGATGGCCCAGGCCCAGCTCGCCGAGGTGGGGGTCGACCTGCAGCCCCGGGTCCGGGAGTACGCGGCCCTGGTGGGCGCGCTCACCGGCGAGGGCCGGGACTTCGACGCGGCGCTGGTCTCGTACCAGCCGGACCTGGTGATCGACGACCGGGACCTCTGGGCCTGCGACCGGCCGGGCGCGCCCCTGCACCTGTCCGGCTGGTGCGACGAGGAGCTGGACGCGGTGATGGACTCCGTCGCCGCGGCCCGCGACCGGGGGAGCCGGCACCGCCTCCTCCGGCGCTACCATCGGATGGTCCACGACGCCCAGCCCTTCACCTTCCTCTACTTCGAGGAGCGGGGGGACGGGGTCCGGCGCTCCCTCCGGGGGGTGGAGCTGGACGCCCGGGGCGAGCTGAGCTCGGTGGCCGACTGGTGGCTCCGGCCCGGGAGCCGCTGACCGGACGGGCCGGCCGCCGGCCACCACGCGCGGGAGGTCTCCCCTGACCCGGTACGTCGTCCGCAGGCTCCTGGGGGCCGTACCCCTCCTGATCGGGGTGGTGACCTTCACCTTCCTGCTCCTCCACCTGGCCCCGGGCGATCCCACCGCGGCCTACTTCAACCCGAACGTCCCGCCGGAGGTGGTGGAGGCCATGCGGCGGAACCTGGGCCTGGACGAGCCCCTGCACCTCCAGTACCTGAAGTGGCTCGGCGCCTTCTTCACCGGGGACTTCGGCTACAGCTTCAGCCAGCACCGTCCGGTGGCGGAGGCCCTGGCCCGGGCCCTGCCGAACACGCTCCTCCTGGGCGGCGTCTCGCTGGCCCTGATCTTCGTGCTGGGCTGCGCGGCCGGGGTCGTCCAGGCCGTCCGCCAGTACTCGGCCCTGGACGAGACGCTGACGGCCGGCGCCCTCTTCATCTACTCGATGCCGAACTTCTGGCTGGCGCTGATGCTGGTCCTGCTGGTCTCGGCGCCCTGGTGGCCGGAGGCGCTGAGCCTGCCCGTCTCGGGGATGACGTCGGTGGGCCACGAGGGGATGGGGACGTGGGGCCGGCTCGTGGACCTCGCCCGCCACCTGGTGCTACCCTCGGTGGCCCTGGGGCTGGCGTCGGCGGCCGGCGTCGCCCGCTACACCCGGGGCTCGATGCTGGAGGTGATCCGGCAGGACTACGTCCGGACCGCCCGGGCGAAGGGGCTCTCCCGGAGCCGGGTGATCCTCCGTCACGCCCTCCGGAACGCCCTCCTGCCGGTGATCAGCCTGCTGGGCCTCTACCTCCCCCTGCTCTTCGGGGGCGCGGTGGTCATCGAGGTGGTCTTCTCCTGGCCGGGCATGGGGCGGCTCCTCTACAACGGCATCCTGGCCCGGGACTACCCGCTGGTGATGGCGGCCACCTTCTCCTTCGGCGCCCTGGTGGTCGTGGGCAACCTCCTGGCGGACCTCCTCTACGCCGCCGCCGATCCGCGGGTGCGCTATGACTGAGCGGGGAGGCGCGGACCCGCCGGCGAAGGGTGCGGCCGGCCCCTCCGGGCCCCTCCGGGCGGCGGGATGGGTCCTGCCCGGCCTGCCGCGGCTGGTCCGGGGCCGGCGGGGCGGGGTTCCGGCGCTGGGGCTCTGGCTCTTCCTGTGGGCGGTGGTGGCGCTGCGGCCGGGGCGGATCGCCTCGACCTTCGCGTCCGGCGGCGCCGGCGACTGGATCGCCCTGGCCACGATCGTCGCCGGGCTGGCGACGGCGTGGGCGGCGGGCAACGTGTGGC
The DNA here is from genome assembly GCA_964627425.1 of uncultured Gemmatimonadota bacterium. Lineage (GTDB taxonomy): Bacteria > Gemmatimonadota > Gemmatimonadetes > Palauibacterales > Palauibacteraceae > Caribbeanibacter. The sequence goes on along the minus strand of CAZVIY010000043.1, from coordinate 3,734 downwards.
CCGAGGAGGGGTCGGCGCGGTGGCGCCGCTTCGCCCGGCATCGGCAGGCTGCCATGGGCGCGGTGCTGCTGGCGGCCATGGCGCTCTCGGCGCTGCTGACGCCCTATCTGGCGCCCCACGATCCCGCCGAGCAGGGCGACGTGGTGCAGGAGCGCTTCCGGGCGCCCTCCGCCGCGCACCCGATGGGCACGGACCGGTTCGGCCGCGACGTGCTGAGCCGCGTCCTGTACGGGGCGCGGGTGAGCCTGGGCATCGGGACGGTGGCGGTGCTCATCGCGGTGACGCTGGGCACCGCCGTGGGCGCGGCGGCGGGCTACGCGGGCGGGCGGGTGGACGGGGCGCTGATGCGGGTGGTGGACCTCCTCCTGAGCTTCCCACGGCTCGTGCTCCTGATCACCGTCGTGGCCCTCTTCGAGCCCTCCATCGCCCTGGTGACCCTGGTGCTGGGGCTGACCGGGTGGATGGGCACCTCGCGGGTCGTCCGGGGGGAGGTCCTCTCGGTGCGGGAGGAGCCCTACGTCGCGGCCGCCCGGTCCCTGGGCTTCGGCGACGGCCGCATCCTGCTCCGACACGTCCTCCCCAACGCGGTGAGCCCGGTGATCGTCTCGGCGACGCTGGGGGTGGGCCACGCCATCCTGGCCGAGGCCGCCCTGAGCTTCCTGGGGCTGGGGGTCCAGCCGCCCACCCCGAGCTGGGGCGGGATGGTGGCCGCCGGCCGGGACGTGATGCTGGACGCCTGGTGGATCACCACCTTCCCCGGCCTCGCCATCGTCCTGACCGTGATGAGCTTCAACCTGGTGGGCGACGGGCTGCGGGACCTGATGGACCCGCGCCACGCCACCCTGGAGGCGACGCCGTGACCGGGGGAACGCCGCCCCTGCTGGAGGTCTCCGACCTGCGCACCTGGTTCCGCACGGGGGAAGGGGTCGCCCGGGCGGTGGACGGGGTCTCCTTCCGGCTCGGGGAGGGAGAGACCCTGGGGCTGGTCGGCGAGTCCGGGTGCGGGAAGTCGGTCACGGCGCTCTCGCTCACCCGGCTGGTGGACGAGCCGCCCGCGGAGATCCGGCCGGGCTCCAGCGTCCGGCTCCGGGGGGAGGAGCTCCTGGAGGCGTCCGAGCGGCGGCTCCGGGAGGTGCGGGGAGGCGAGATCGCCATGGTCTTCCAGGAGCCGTCCACCAGCCTCAACCCGGTCCTGACGGTGGGCGACCAGGTGATCGAGGCGCTCCGCCGGCACCGCGGCCTCCGGGGCGGGGCGGCCCGGCGGGAGGCGGCGGCCCTGCTGGAGCGGGTGGGGATCCCGGACGCCGCCGACCGCCTCGACGATTTCCCCCACCAGCTCTCCGGGGGGCAGAAACAGCGGGTGATGATCGCCATGGCCCTGGCCTGCCGGCCCTCGGTGCTGGTGGCCGACGAGCCCACCACCGCCCTGGACGTCACCGTGCAGGCTCAGATCCTCGCCCTCCTCCGCTCCCTCCAGGAGGAGCACGACATGGCGCTGCTGCTCATCAGCCACGACCTGGGCGTGGTGGCGGAGACCGCGGACCGGGTGGCGGTGATGTACGCCGGCCGGATCGTCGAGGAGGCGACGGCAGTCGGGCTCTTCGACGAGCCGGTCCATCCCTACACCCGCTCCCTCCTGGCGGCGGTGCCCGACGTGGAGCGTCCCCGCGATCGCCTCCGGGCGGTGGGGGGGGAGGTGCCCCGGGCCACGCGCTGGCCGGAGGGCTGCCGCTTCCACCCGCGGTGCCCTCACGCCTGGGACCGGTGCTCGGCCGGGGAGCCCGACCTGCTGGAGGCCGGCCGGTCCCGGGCCCGCTGCTGGCTGGCCGAGGAGCCGGGACGGCGACGGCCGGAGGACGATCCGCTGGCCGGCGGGGGAGGGACCTCCGCGCCCGACCGGCCGGGGGCGGGGCGGTGACGGGCCCGGCCGGGACGGGGGCCCTGCTGGAGGGCCGGGGCCTCCGGCGGGTCTACCGGGACGGCGGCGGCCCCGGGCGCGGCCCGGCCCGGGCGGTGGAGGCCGTGGCCGGGGTGGACCTGGCGGTGGGCGCCGGGGAGGTGCTCGGCCTGGTGGGCGAGTCGGGCTGCGGGAAGTCCACCACCGCTCGCCTGCTCACGGGCCTCGAGCCGCCCGACGGGGGACGGGTGCTCTTCGAGGGTCGGGACGTCGCCGGCCTGGAAGGGGAGGCCCTCCGGTCCTACCGGCGCCGGGTCCAGATGGTCTTCCAGGACCCCTTCGGGTCGCTCAACCCCCGGATGACGGTGGGGGCCGCGATCCGGGAGGTGCTGACCTTCCACGGCCTGGCCCGCGGGGAGGGGGCCCGCCGCCGGACGGGCGAGCTGCTGGAGACGGTGGGCCTGGACGCCGGCGACGCCGACCGGCACCCGCACGAGTTCTCGGGCGGCCAGCGTCAGCGCGTGGGGATCGCCCGGGCCCTGGCGGCCGAGCCCGACGTGCTGGTGGCCGACGAGCCGGTCTCCGCGCTGGACGTCTCCGTCCAGGCCCGGATCCTCAACCTGCTGGCCGACCTCCGGGAGCGGCTCGGCCTGGCCATGCTCTTCATCGCCCACGACCTGGCGGTGGTCCGCCACGTGGCCGACCGGGTGGCGGTGATGTACCTGGGGCGGATCGTCGAGCGGGCCCCCGCGGCGGAGCTCTTCGCCGACCCGCTCCACCCCTACACCCGCTCCCTCCTGGCGGCCGTGCCGCGGCCGCGGCCCGACGCCCGCTCCGCCCGGGCCCCGCCCGGGGAGGCGACGGGGGAGGCCCCGGCCGACGGATGCCCGTTCCATCCCAGGTGCCCGCACCCGGAGAAGGACGACGCCTGCCTGGAGGCGGTGCCCCCGCTGGAAACGAAGCGCTCGGGGCGGCACGCTCGATGCGTGAAAGTGCTCCCGGACGACGAGCCGGGCACGGATCCGGGGCGCGCGGGGTCGGCTTGACACGGCCGATCGGCGAGGAATAGCTTGCCCGGCCTGCCGCTCGCGCGGCGGGACCCGGGACCCGACCCGAGGTCGGTGACGGTCCGCACGCTGGGAGATCGAGCGCTTGCTGGAGGTGACCTTGAGCAGCATCACGGCCACGACCCTTCTTCTCGTGCAGCAGCAGGGGAGCACCCCGCAGTTCGGCCAGGGTGGATCGCTCAACCTGGTGGAGGTCTGGAACTCGGGCGGGTTCATGATGTGGCCCCTCGCCTTCCTGCTGGCGGTGGGCATCCTCATCAGCATCTGGAAGTTCATCGACCTCCAGGTGAAGGCTTCGCGCACGCGGGAGCTGCTGAACGTGGTGGACGACCTGATCGCCGAGGGCCGCCTCCAGGAGGCGCTGGCCCGGTGCGAGGAGTCCGACGCCCCGGCCGCCTCCATCCTGAAGGCGGGCCTCAAGCGGCACGACGAGGGCATCGAGCGGGCCATGCGCGCGGTGGAGAACGCCGGCGTCATCGAGCTCGCCTCGCTGGAGCGGGGCCTGGTCTGGCTCGCGACGATCTCCAACGTCGCGCCGCTGCTCGGCTTCCTGGGGACGGTGATCGGGATGATCATCGCGTTCCAGAACATCGAGCTGGCCGGCGAGGTCGAGGCGACGCTCGTGGCGGGCGGCATCAAGATCGCCCTGATCACGACCGCCACCGGCCTGGCCATCGCCATCCCGGTCAACATCTTCCACAACTACTTCGTGACCCGGGTGGACCGGCTCGTGATCAACATGGAGGAGAGCACCCAGAAGATGATCGACG
>CAZVIY010000042.1:0-6826 GCA_964627425.1 uncultured Gemmatimonadota bacterium | reverse complement strand
CCCGACCTTCGGCCAGGGCGATCCACGCCGAGACGCTCCGCCGCTGCACCTCGATGGCTCCCGTCCAGTAAGGGGCCTCCTCGGCCTCGGCCAGCTCCGCGAGCCGCTCGGCGGCGGCCCGGGCTCCCTCGACGTCACCCGATCGCGCCGCGCCGAGCCCGCGGGCGAAGTGGGTCATGGCCTCGCCAGCGGGAAAGTCGTCCCAGGGGAAGGCGGCGGGCACCCTCGGCTCCAACTCGGCCGCTCCGGACCAGTCCCGGCGCTCCACGTGCCAGCGAGCGGGGATGGCCGCCAGGGCGTAGGCCGTGGCGAGGTGGGGCTGGTAGCCCTCCTGGGAACGGAGCTCCTCCAGGACCCCGGACGCCTCCTCGTGCTCCCCTCGCTGGAGGTGGGCGTACATCAGGTAGTCCAGGGCGTGGGGGTAGTGGAGGGAGATATGGTCTCCGGCCGGGTGCTCCAGGGCGGCGGCCGCCGAGCGCCGGTTCCACTCGATCACCTGCTCCCACGCGCCGATCCGCACGTAGATGTGGCTGGGCATGTGGAGCGAGTGGGGGATCGAGGGCGCGATCTCCCGGTAGGCCCGGGCGAACGGGACCCCGTCCTGGCCCCTCCCCTCCACGTCGTGGGCGTGGATGGCGTAGTGGATGGCGCCGGGGTGCCGGGGCATCCGCTCGTGGACATCCTCCAGGATCGAGATGGCCCCCTGCTGACGATCCGGCTGGTCGGGACCGGCCGCCAGGTGAGCCAGGGCGTAGAGCGAGGCGGCCTCGGGATCGTCGGGGTGGCTCCGGTGGAGCTCCTCCATGGCCACCTCCCAGCTCCGGACCCGCTCGGCGTAGGCGGCGTCGGGATCCTCGTAGAAGGCCAGGGCCGCCCGCGCGTAGAGCTCCTCGCGCTCCGTGGGCGGCTCCAGCTCGACGGCACGCTCGGCCGCGGGACGGCCGGCCTCCACGTCTGCGCTCCCCCACAGGGGCTGGAACCGGGCCATGGCCACGCCCCAGTGGGCGATGGCGCACTCCGCCTCGGCGTCCGCCGCCGCCAGGAAGGTCTCCTCGGCCCGGGCGTACATCATGTGGTGCAGCAGGAGCAGCCCCCGCTCCAGGTCGGGCTGGACCTCCTCGGAGCAGGAGGTGGGGAACGTGACCGTCCCGAGCTCCGAGTCGGGATCCTCGTCCTCCCCCTCCGGCGCCTCGCACGCCACGAGGGCCACGGCGAGGGCGCCCACCAGGAGGGGGAGTCCGGCGCGATCCATCGTTCGCGAAAGACGGCTCTTCAGTCGCATGTCCTCATCCTTTGCTGCGGGGCGAGGGCCCGGAACGACGGGCCCGAAGCATCGACGGAGGCGACCGGGCCACGGTGATGCCCGAGGCCTCCTCATCCCCCGAATATATCAGGATGGCGACCGCACCGTATGGCGACCGCACCGTGGTCCCGGGCGCCTCGGGGAGCCGCGCTACGTCGCCTCGAGCACCTCCGACCTCAACGCCTTCGTCTCCCTGGAGGGACCCGTGCCCAGCTCCTCGAGCATCACCGTCCGGCAGCGCTCGTAGGCACGAAGCGCCTCGGCCGGGTTTCCCGCCGCCAGGTGCCCGCGCATCAGCAGCCGGTGGCCCGACTCCCGGAATCGTCGCAGGTCCAGGACCTCCTTCGCCGCCTCCACCGCCAGCGGATGCTCTCCGTTGCGGAGGTAGATCTCCGCCCGGCACTCGAGCGCCCGCACCAGGATATCCGCGAGCTTCCTCCGCCGCGGCACGATCCACCGGGCGTCCTCGCCGGGCAGGAAGGGCCGCCGGGCGATGAGGAGGGCCACCGCGGAGGGCCCGTACGCACGGCGGAACTCCCCCGCCTCGAGGGCGGCCTCGGCCTCGTGGATGCCGCTCTCCGCGGCCCCGTGGTCGATCCAGCACTCGGCCGGAGGCGAGAACTGATAGCAGCCGCCCGAGGCGCCCAGGGCGGCCGATCCGTCGACGCCGACCCGCGACAGGAGCGAGCGCAACTTGCTCACGATGGCGCTGAGCGACGCCTCCCAGGAGGGAGGACGCTCTCCGGACCAGACCGCCTCCGCCAGCCTCGACCGGGGGACCGGGCGACGCCGCTCGTCCACCAGGTAGGCGAACGCCGTCCGCCCCTGTCGGCCCGGGAACTCCCCGGGTCCGAGGACGGCGCCGCCACCCTCGACCGTCATCCGGCCCGACAGGTAGATGCGGACCATGGCAGCACTCCAAGGTTTTCCCAAACTCCATCCCAGCGGGGCGCAACCGGCGCCTCCTATACTATGATCGTTCGCAGCCGAGAACGCACCCCCGCGGGAGGAGATGGTCATGACGGAGAAACAGGTGTCCTGCGACTGTGGCAAGGTCATCCGGGAAGAGAGCGAGGAGGAGCTCGTCCGGGCCGTGAAGGAGCACGCGGACGAGGTCCACGACATGGACCTGACGAGGGAAGAGGTCCTGGCGATGGCCCGGCCGGTATGACGGATCTAGCGGCGATCTCCGGGGGCGCCCTGGCCCTGTGCGCCCTCGTCGTGGCCCTCACGGCGCAGCCCCTACATGCACAGGGCCCCGATCATCCCGCCGAAGAGAGCCCCACGGACGGGACGATCCTGGTGCACGTCACGCACGGGCCGGAGCATCCGACCCGCGCGGCCCTCGGCTTCGCCGTGGCCCGAGCGGCCCTGGATCGGGGGCACCGGGTGTCGATCTTCCTCGCCGGCGACGCCGTCCAACTCATCCGCGAGGCGGTGCTCGACGATCTGCAGGGGCTCGGGACGGGGAATCTGCGGGAGCTGTACGACGGAATCGTCGCAGGTGGGGGCCGCTTCTACCTCTCGGGCGGGTCCAGCGCGGCCCGGGGGGTGACGGAGGAGGACCTGGTGGACCGGCCCGCGGAGTTCGCCGGACCGCCGAAGCTCGTCCGGCTGGCCCTGGAGCACGACCGGATGTTCACGTACTGACGCCCGGCGGCGCGGCGTTCCGTTCCCCTCGCCGCGCCGCCGGGGCGGTCACGGGGCGGAGGGCGCCGCCGTGGAGCGCTTCACCCGCCGTCCTCCCCCCGGTCCTCCGGGCCGGCCTCCTCCTCGACGGGATCGAGGCCGAGGGTCTCCCCCTTCTCCACCGCCGGCACGCCCTCGGCCAGCCACACGGGAGCCGGGGCTCCCTTCAGGTAGTGGTCGAAGAACTGCTGCAGGCGGATCGACCAGTCGACCCGGCTCTCGTAGTCCCGCACGCCGTGGGGCTGGCCGTTGTAGTTGACAAGCCAGGCGGGCTTGCCCAGCCGCCGGAGCGCCACGAAGAGCTCGATCCCCTGGGTCCAGGGCACGGCCGTGTCCTCGTCGTTGTGGAGCATGAGGAGTGGGGTCTCGATTCGGTCGGCCCAGAAGAGCGGGGAGTTCTCGATGTACCGGTCGCGCCGGTCCCACAGCGAGGCCCCCAGGCGGCTCTGGGTGCGCTCGTACTGGAACATCCGGCTCATGCCGGTACCCCACCGGATCCCGCCGTAGGCGCTGGTCATGTTGGAGACCGGCGCCCCCGCCTCGGCGGCGGCGAAGAGGTCGGTCTTCGTGACCATGTAGGCCACCTGGTAGCCGCCCCAGCTGTGCCCCTGGACGCCGATCCGGTCCGGGTCCACGAAACCCCGGTCCAGGACCGAAAGCACCCCCGGCACCACCGCCTCCAGGGCCGACTCGCCCGGGTAGCCCGTCTCGTAGACGATGTCCGGCACGAACACCACGTACCCGCGGCTCACGTAGAACGGGATGTTGATGCTGGAGGAGGAGGCCGACGGCGTCCGGTGCAGGTGCATCCAGTCGGACATCCGCTCGTAGAAATAGACCATCATGGGATGCCGCTCCGAGGTGTCGAGGTCGTCGGGCAGGTAGAGGATCCCGTCCAGGGGCGTGCCGTCGTCGGAGCGCCAGGAGACCAGCTCGGCCGTGCCCCAGCGGTAGTCCTCCTGCTGGGGGTTGGCGTCGGAGAGCCGGACGCCCTCCCGGAACCCGAGGCCCGACGTCCGGAGGTCCGGGAACTCCCGGAAGCTCTCCCGCGTGTAGAGCACCCGCTCCGCGTCGTCGGCCTTCCCCTCGAACCCGTAGCGCCGGTCGCCGAACAGGAGCTCCTCGGGCGGCTCCCCGCCCGTCACCCGGTCGCGGTGGAAGCCCGAGGCCTTCGTGTCGTAGTCGAAGCTGGCCAGCAGGAGCGGCTCGTCGCGGGGGACGGCCGGCTCGTCGGGCTCGAGGTCGATCCGCCGGAAGCGCAGACTATCCCGTCGCCCCACGCCCTCGGTGAGGCGCCGCGGCGCGGCCCCGGCCTCCGGGTCCACGGACCATACGTCGTACCGGTCGTAGACCAGCAGCTCCCGGTCTCCTTCGGTCCACCCCGGCGAGCCGTAGGAGGAGGGCGGGTAGGGCCGGTCGTGCTCCTCGTTCCAGAGCGGCACCTCGATGCCGGCGGTGACGTTTCGGACCTCGTCGCCCTCCACGTCCCGGACGAACCAGTCGCGCTCCCGGTCGTCGTACCAGTACAGGTACCGGGAATCCGGTGAGAGCCTGGCGAACGCATGGGTCTTCTCCAGCACCAGCTCCGCCTGGCCCGTCCGGACGTCCACCAGGTAGACGTCCCGGTAGCGCGGCCAGTCCCAGGAGATGAGCTTCCGGTAGGGGCGCCCGGAGGTGCCCACGGCCACGTCGGCGTCGCCCTCGGAGCCGACGCGCACCTCGGGCACCTCCTCGGTGGCGAGCTGGACCACCTCGCCGTCGTCCAGGACCACGGCCCGGTAGTCCCGCTCCCTGCGCTGCTCCACCCGCTCCTTCTGCATGGGCTGGAGGTAGGGGTCCTTCCAGTTCCAGACGTCCACCTGCACGTCGTCGGGATCGGGCGGATACTCCCCGTCGGACGCGCCCTCGGACGTCCCGTCTCCTCCGTCGGCCTCTCCGCCCTCGCCCCCGTCGCCGTCGTCCCCGCTCTCTTCGGGCTCGGGGACCGGCCGGGTCTCGAAGAAGAGCCTGGCGCCGCTCTCGGAGAAGGAGAGGGCCGCGTGGGGGCTCACGCTCCAGCCCTCCGGGAGCCCCGCCGTGGAGCTGTCGGCGGCGAGCTCCGCCCGGGCCCCGTCCGCCTCCCAGGCGTAGAGCGCCCAGAGGCGGTCCTCGTCCTCGTCCGTCCCCGCATCGCCCTCATCGGAGCCGGAGGCCTCCCCGGCCTCGGCGTCCCGGTCGTCCCGGTCCGTGATGAAGGCCAGGCGCCGGCCGTCCTCGTCGAAGGTCACCGCCTCGTACTCGCCCTGCCCCGCGAGCACGGATTCGGCCTGGAGGGAGCCCGGGCCGACCACGTACACGCCGGGCTCGGGCCCCTCGGGTCCGGCCCCCTCGTCTCCGTCGTCTGGCTCCGGCCGGGGCGCCACGACGAAGGCCAGCCGGTCGCCGCGGTCGCTGAAGGTGAACGACGTGACGTGCTCCCAGGTGGCCTCTTCGCCGCTGGCGAGATCGCGGAGCACGAGGTCGGATCCCTCCCGCTCGCCCTCCTCCGGGGACTCCCCGTCCTCGGCGCCCTCGGTCGCTCCACCCTCGGGCTCGCCGGCCGCCTGCCCGGTCTCCTCCCCGGACTCCTGCTCGTCGTCGTCCTTTTCCTCGCGAGGCTCCTCCAGGGTGTAGCCCACCCGCGCGCCCTCCTCCTCGGGCAGCTCGAAGGCGGCCAGCCGCGGGATCCGCGTCAGGTCCCCGGACGCCAGGTCCAGGATCCCCAGCGTGTCCCTCGGACTCTCCGCGCCGTTCTCGCCCTCTCCCTCCTCGGCCCGCTCCAGCGAGTCCCGGTGGGGGCGAATCCGAAAGACCACGTGGCGGGAATCCGCGGAAGCGCGGGGATCCTGACCCCGCTCCACCCGGTGGGTGGCCGACCCGTCGGCCCGCTTCACCACGAGCTCCGTGTCCCCGTCGTTGGGCGGGGCGAGCACCCAGAACGCCCACTCCCCGTCCCGGGTGAGCCCCTCGTCGTCGATGGAGCGCCATTCCGCGTAGTCGTCGTGGTCGAGGGGCTCCGGGGCCTGGACCTCCGTGGTGTCGGCGGCTCCCGCCTGACCCGCTTCGGCCACCGGCGCGGGAGCGCGGGCGTCGGCCCGGGCGCCGGAGCCGAGGATCAGGAGGAAGACGAGGGCGACGGAGGGGGACAGGAGATCTCGCATGGCGTTCGGTGGGCTCGGGTGAGGCGGGATTGCGGTCAGCCGGGGTTGGGGTCAGCCGGGATCGGGGACGGAGGCCCCGCGGCGAAGGCTACACGTCCAGGAGCTCGTAGACGTCCTCCCGGATCGGCTCCGGACTCAGCGCCCAGGTGGTCCCGATCTCCTCGACCGCCCGGCGGTAGGCGTCCGACCCCTTGTACCGCTCGAGCGCCTCCTCGGACGGGAACAGGACCACCGCCCCGGCCTCGGGCGGGTCCTCCCGGAAGAAGAAGTAGGCGTGGGCGATTCCCTCCGCCTCTCTCAGATCGGGTCCGCGCTTCCGCGCCCAATCCCGGGCTTCCTCCACCGAATCGGCGGCGTAGCTCACGATTCGCATGATCATGATTCAGCTCCCTGCAGGTGAAAATGGATCGACGAAGGTTCGTCCGGCTCCGCGCGCCCTGAACCACGGGCGGCTCTCTATAAGAAGGAGAACCTCACTCTCGGAGCAAGGAATCATGGATCCCCCCGGATCCGCCGACAGGTGCTCACCTGTGAGCGGAAGCGATACGAGCTATCCGACCCGTTTCCACGCGAGGACGTGTACCGCCTCCCTGCCGTCCGTCACGGCGGAAGCGATGGGAGGCGTGCGCAGCGTCAGGCGGTCGTCCCCCTCGAA
>CAZVIY010000041.1:0-8597 GCA_964627425.1 uncultured Gemmatimonadota bacterium | reverse complement strand
TCCCACCACCCGTGGAGCCACCAGCGGAGGTGGCCGTCCCGCCGGTACTCCCGGAAGACCCAGAGGAGCTGGCCCTCCTCCGTGCAGACCCGGTAGTACTCCCGGCGGTACGGGTCCTCCCACCAGTCGCCGGAGAGGCGCTCCGGGCCCTCGGCGGCCAGCACCTCATGCCGTCCCTCCCGGTCCCACAGCTCCGCCGGAGGCCCGCCGCCCAACGCCCCCCCTCCCCGGGTCCGCACCTCCACCCGCCGCGGCTCCGGGAGCAGCCGCAGCACCGGGCGCACCGCCCCCTCCCCCAGGGCGGTGGCGTCGCCGGGGGGCTCTCCGAGCGGCGTCCCCACCGCCCGCCACCGGTTTCGGGCCTCCGGCCGGTGCCCCCGGCCCGGATCGGGGACCACCACCCCCTCCATCCCCAGCCGGGCCTGGAGCCGGGAGAGCGTGGCCTCGGCCTTCACGGGATCCCGCCACCGCCGCCCGAACAGGTCTCCCTGACGGGCCCGGGCCGCCGCCGTCCCGGCCACCTCCAGGGCCAGGCCCCGGACCCGGCGGCCGATCTCCCCTTCCGCGGGAGACGGACCCGAACCCGGTCCGCCGGGCCCGGACCGCCGCTCCAGCGCCGCCCGGCACAGGTCCAGGAGGAGCTCCGGCCGGCGGGTGGGACGGGCGGGGGAGACCTCCGCCGTCTCCCCGGTCCCGTCCTCCAGGGAGAGCCGGATCCGGAGGCGGGCGGCGCACCGCCCCCGGTCCTCGAGATCCCGGGCGACCCGGTCCAGGAGCCGCCGGAGCAGGAAGAGCAGGGGCTGCAGGCCCTCCACCCCTCCCTCCACCTCCACCGAGGCCCGGGGCGGCTCCTCGGGCCGGACCGGACGGAAGCTCCGATCGTCCTCGCCCCGGGCCCACCGGTGCAGCCGGACGCCCTCCGGGCCGAAGCGCTCCTCCCACTCCCGCCGCTCGCGGGCGGCCACCCGGCCGATGCGCCGGACGCCCAGGGCCCGGAGCGTCCGGCACGTCTCCTCGGAGATCGGCAGGAGATCCGGAGGGAGGGGAGCGAGGAACTCCCGGGCTCCCCCCTCCGGCACCACCCGGACGGGCTCCTCCTCCCCCGCGATCCGGGCCGCGGCGTCGGCGGCGGCCGCCACGTCGGCCACGCCCACGCGGCCCCTCGGGGCCCCGGCCGCGGCCGCGGCGGCCCGGAGGTCCCGGGCCAGGGCCCGCTCGCCGCCCCGGCGGGCCCACCCCGTGGCGTCGGCGCGCCACAGCTCGGGCCCCGCCCGCTCCACCCGCGGCGAGGCGTCCAGCAGGGCGCCGAGCAGCTCCCCGGCGACCTCTTCGTCCACGTCCGGGATCCGGACCGACGCGATGCGAGAGGGCATCCTCCCCCTCCCTCACCGCCGGCCCTTCCGGTCCCGGGCCGGGACGACGCCCGTCCGGTCGCCCGGGGCCGGACAGAGCACCGGGAGCTCCATCTCCTCCCTCCCCCTCACCCGCACCCACAGGGGCCGGAGCGGGGGGAGGACGGGGCCGAACCCCCCGTCCACCGGCTCGATCCGTCCGGGGTGGAAGCGCAGCCGGAGGGCCGCCACCGGCAGGCGGTCCATCACCACCAGCGCGGCCCCCGCGTCCCGGGCCAGCCGCTGCAGCCGGAGGGCCGAGCCGGGAGCCCCTCCCTCCAGGACCACCACGTCGAACGCCCCGCTCCGCAGGAGGAGGTCGGCGCACCATCCTCCCTCCTCGGCCCGGGAGGGGCGCACGACCCAGAACCGGCCCGGGCTCCGGGCGAGAGGGACCCAGTCGGGGGCGTGGAGGGTCCGGCCCACGTCCACCCACGCCACCGAATCGCCGGCGGCGCACCGCCGCTCCAGCGCCGCCCGCAGGAGCGCCGCCTTCCCGCAGGAGCGCGGCCCCCGCCACTCGGTGGTCCGGCCCCGGGGGATCCCCCCGCCCGGGAGGAGGCGGTCCAGCCGATCGATCCCGGTGGAGAGGACCTCCGGTCCCTCCCGTCCGGCGGCCCGGTCCGGGAGGACGTGGCCGTCCAGGGAGTCCAGCCTCTCCCGCAGCGCCCGGAGCGTCGTCGAGCCGGCCATTCCGTCGGCCCCTCCCCTCTCCTCCCGGAGATCTCTCGCGTATACCGAACAAACACCGAAAGTGGAAGGGGAAATGTAGCCGGCGACGCGGGAGAAGCAAGGGGCGCCCGAGGGAGGGAGAGCTCAGTACAGGGTCAGGAGCTCCAGGACGGGTACGCCCATGAGGGCCGATCGGCCCGTGCGGACCCGGGCCATCACCTCGATGGTCTGCAGGGGCTCGAGCCCCTTGACCCGGGAGAGGAGGTCCGCGGGGACGGCCAGGTAGACGAAGCCTTCCTCACTGGATCCCGTCGGCCGGGCCAGGACGAAGGGCTCCCCCTCGTAGAAGTCCTCGCGCTCCTGCTCCGCCCGCTCCAGGGAGATGAACCGGAGGGTCCACCGCACCCGGCGTCCCTCGTACCGCTCGGGCTCGGCCCGGAGAGCCGCCACCGTGAGGTCCGGGGTGACGGCCGCCGAATCGGGCGAGACCAGCGTCGCCGTGGGGACCCAGCCCTCCACCCGGACCCGGGTCCAGTCCCCCTCCCGGCCGGTGATCTCCACGTGGGTCCCGTCGAGGGCCCGGGCCACCGTGTCCCCGTCCGGGGTCAGGTGGAGGGTCGCCGCCCCCCCTTCCACCACCATGCGCTCCACGGCGTCCGGGCTCCCTCCCCCGGCGCCGGCTTCCGACGGCGCGGCCTCCCCGCCTTCGCCCGCGGGGGCGTCCGCCGGGGCGGACTCCTCTCCCGCGGCCGCCTCGCCGCTCCCTCCCCGCTCGATCACCGAGGGGGCCCAGATCCAGCCCTGGCGTTCCACCTGGTACCAGTTCCCGGCCTGGCCCACGCGCTCCAGGAGCATCCCCTCCCGGAGCCGGGCGGCGACGCGGCCGTTGGGGACGTCGCGGAGGTTCTCGCCGCCGTCCCGGGTGACCACGAGGTCGGCCCCGTCCCGATCCGTGGGGCCCACCGAGGGGGCCCACACGTAGCCCTTCAGCCAGACCCTGCGCCAATTTCCCTGCCGCTCCAGGATGGGCAGGTCCGTGCCCTGGTTCACGGTGGCCAGGATCGTCCCGCTCCCCCCGGGAGACCGGCGGAAATTCTCCTGCTCCACGCTCACGCGGGCCACCTCCTGGGCGGCCGCGTCGGGCGCCACCGGAGCGAGAGCGAGGAGCAGGCAGGAGAGGAGGAAGCGCCGCATGGTCGGGATCACGTGATTCTGGAAAAGGGCGGAGGGCGAGCCTACATTGGCGGCTCGCCGACCCGCGTCGAGTATAGACTCCCCGGTCGAGGGCTGCAATCATCTCCCACCAACCCATCACCCGCGTAGGATACGTGCTCCTCCCGGCGGTCCTCCTGGCGCTCGTCGTGGCCGCCGGTCCGGCGGCCCTGGCCGCGCAGGAGCCGGCCGCCGACCCGAGCATCGACACCCCGTACCGGTGGGTGGACCGGGGCTTCCGGGTGAACCTCTCGGCGGGCTACCTCTCCACCGGGACCACGCCCCTGGACCTGGGGCCGGCCTCCAGCGCCATGGCTTCCGGGGGGCTGCGGGCGCGGATCACCGATCCCATCTCGGTGGAAGCGCGGCTGAGCTTCGGGGACACCGACCGCCCCGTGGTGGACCCGCGGCTCGCCGGGGGGCCGGCGGCGGTGGACAGCATGCCCGTGCGGTGGGCCATGCTCGAAGGGGGACTCCAGCTCGCCCTCACCGGGGCCAGGACCTGGCACGGCCTCCAGCCCTACGTGTCGCTCGGCGCCGGCATCCTGGTGGGCCTGGACGAGCCGGCGAGCCCCGTCCTGGCCGCCTCGCAGGACACGGCCGCGGGGGACCTCCGCTTCGAGATCAACACGGCGCCCGTGGCCACGGCCGCCGGGGGCGTGGAGTGGCACCTCTCCGATGCCCTGGGGGTGAGCCTCGAGGCCCGGGACCACCTGTGGCGCCTGACCACTCCCCAGGGCTTCTTCCGGGACGAGATCCTGGACCGGATCGAGGATTCCGAGGGCGTGGCCCCGTCGGAACGGAACTGGGTCCACAACCTGGAGCTGAGCCTGGGGCTCTGGTACTACCCGTGACCCGCCGGCGCCCTTGATCCGCCGGGTCCGCCGGATCCGGGCCCGGCACGCGGCCGTGACGGGTGCCGTGGCGGCCTCCGTCCTCCTCGCGTCACCGTCCCCCGGGACTCCGGGGGCCGACCCTTCGGTCGGGGGCGGCCCCTCCGCCGACACGGGCCTTCCGGGTGGGACCCCCGCCGCCGACGCCGACACCACGGTCCTGCTGGACGGAGAGGCCCTGGCGCGACGCCTGGACCGGATCCTCCGGGACCCTGCCCTGGCCCGGGCCCACGTGGGCATGAAGGTGGCCGTGGCCGAGACCGGCGAGGTGCTCTACGAGCGGGCGGCCGAGCGACGCTTCGTCCCCGCGAGCAACGTGAAGCTGGTCACCGCCGCGGCGGCCCTGGAGGTGCTGGGGCCGGAGCACCGATGGGCCACCCGACTGCACGCCGCCGGCCCCGTCCGGGACGGAACGCTGGAAGGGGACCTGTGGATCGTGGGAGAGGGGGATCCGCGGCTGACCCGGGACCGGGTGGACCGGTGGCCCGGGCTGCTGGCCCGGGCGGGGATCCGGCGGGTGACCGGCGACGTGGTGGCCGACGACCGGGCGTTCGTCGGGCCGCCCTGGCCCGAGGGCTGGACCTGGGGCGACCTCCATTCCGGATGGGGGGTCGGCTCCACGGCCCTCCAGCTCCATCCGGGACGGGTCCGGGGCCGGCTCGTGCCCGGCGACTCGGTGGGGGATCCGGCCCGGCTCCGGCTCCCGGAGGCCGGCCCCCCTCCGGCCATCCAGCTCCGGGTCCGGACGGGGGCCCCGGGCTCACGTGTCCGCCTCCGGTTCTCCCCTCCCACGGGCCGCCGGGCCGTCCGCCTGTCCGGCTGGCTCCCGGCCGGCGGGGAGCCGGTGCCCCTGAGCCTGGCCCCGGCCCATCCCACCCGCCAGCTCCTGGACTACCTGGAGGCCCGCCTCCGGGAGGACGGCCCGGCGGTGGAGGGCGAGTTCCGGCGGGTCGGCCCCTCGGAGCGTCGGCCCGAGGCCACGTGGAGCACCACGCTCCGATCCGCTCCCCTGGGGACCCTCCTCCGGCGGATGCTGAGGCGGAGCGACAACCAGATCGCCGAGAGCCTGCTCCGATCGGTGGGA
The DNA here is from genome assembly GCA_964627425.1 of uncultured Gemmatimonadota bacterium. GTDB lineage: Bacteria > Gemmatimonadota > Gemmatimonadetes > Palauibacterales > Palauibacteraceae > Caribbeanibacter. Next base: position 3,345 of record CAZVIY010000041.1, on the reverse strand, counting down.
CGGGAGGCCGGCGGGGAGGGCTCCCCCGCGGAGGGGATCGACGTCGCCGTCCGGACGCTCGGCGAGTGGGGGGTGGACCCGGACGCGGTGCACCTCACCGACGGGTCCGGCCTCTCCCGCTACGACCAGCTCACGCCGGCGGGCATCGTCCGGATGCTCCGTGCCCTCTGGCTCCGGCCGGGGTTCGAGGACTTCGCCCGGGGCCTGCCCGAGGCCGCCGGCGAGGGCGGGACCCTCACGGGCCGCCTGCTGGGCACCCCGGCCCAGGGGAACCTCCGGGGAAAGACGGGATCGCTCTCCGGCGTCCGCGCCCTCTCGGGCTACGTGGAGGACGGCGCCGGCCGGACCCTCGTCTTCTCCCTCCTGGTGAACGGCTACCACGGCCCGGGCGACGTGGCCGTGGCCCTGGAGGACCTGCTGGTGGAGCAGCTGGCGCTCCTCCGGCGCCCCGTGGTGCCGGGCTGGCCCGAGTACCGGAGGCCGTGATCCCTACCGGGAGGACCCGGCGGAGGAGGACCCCGGGCTGCACTCGATGACCACCGCTCCGCTGGTGTAGCCCCCGCCCACGGCGGTGAGGACGAACAGCGCCGGATCGGGCACCGGACCCCGCTCCCCCCGGAGCAGCTCGTCCAGCGCCACGGAGACCGTGGAGGCCGAGGAGTTCCCGTACTCCTGGATGGTGTGGACCACCCGTCCGTCGCCCAGGGGGAGCTGCCGCTCCAGGCCCCGGGTGATCCGGAGGTTCGCCTGGTGGGGGACCACGAAGTCCACCTCGTCCCAGCTCCTGCCGGTGCTCCCCAGGGCCTCCTCCGCCACGTCGGCCATGGCCTTGATGGCGTTGCGGAGGACACGGGGACCGCCCTCCATCCGGAGCCGCGCGGGCACCGGCTCCTCCTCGTGATCCGGCAGGGCCGCCTGTCCCACCAGATAGAGGTGCTCCCGGGCGTAATCGGCACTCAGCGCCGGACGTCCCAGGATCCCGGCCCCGGGCCCGTCGGCGGAGGTGAGGATCGCGGCCCCGGCGGCGTCGCCGAAGAGCACGGCGGTCTTGGGGTCGGTGTAGTCGGTGATCCGCGAGAGCGTATCGCCGGTCACCACCAGGACGTTCTCCGCCATGCCGCTCCGAATGAAGGCGTCGCCGGAGGCGAGGGCGTAGACGAAGGCGGCGCAGGCGGCGTTGAGGGTGAAGCCCGGGCACGTGGGGATCCCCAGGTCCCGGCCCACCGTGCAGGCGGCGTTGGGCACGTCGTCGGCGGCGCTCACCGTGGCCGCAACGATGAAGTCCAGCTCCTCCGCCTCCATCCCGGCGGCCTCCAGGGCGCGCCGGGAGGCCCGGGTGCACATGTCCTCCGTGGTGATCCCGTCCTCCGGATCCAGCACCCGGCGCTCACGGATCCCCGTGACCTGCCGGGACCAGGCGTCGAAGACCTCCTCGGGGGACAGGCCCGCCGCGGCCTCGTCGTCCCGGAGAGACCTCCGGGCCCGCTCCACGTCGAAGTTCTCCCGGATGGACTCCACGGCGTAGAGCGCCCGGTTGTCGAGCCTTCGCTCCGGGAGGAATCGTCCCGTTCCCGCCACGCGGGATCTGGGCGTGTGGTGGCTCACGTCGGTCACCTTCCTGGGATGATTTGGTGCGACAGATCGAGCGAAGCTATGGAGCGATCCGGGACGGCTCAATCCTGGGGCGGGCCCGCGGCCCCGATCCCGGGTCGTGACCCGGCCCGCCACGCCTTATCCTTGGACCATGCGATCCATCGACGAGATCCCCACCCCGGCCCTCCTCCTGGACCTGGACGTCCTGGAGTCCAACCTGTCGGCCATGGCCCGGCGGGCCGAGTCGCTGGGGGTGGTCCTCCGGCCGCACCTGAAGACCCACAAGTGCGTGGAGGTGGCCCGTCTCCAGCGGGACCTCGGGGCCCGGGGCGCCACGGTGGCCACCCTGCACGAGGCCCGGGTCTTCGCGGAGCACGGCTTCGACGACCTCACCTGGGCCTTCCCCGTCGTGCCCGGCCGGGTGGAGGAGGCCGTGGAGCTCGCCGGGGAGGTTACCCTCCGCCTGGTGGTGGACTCCGCCGGCGCCGTCGACCTCCTGGAGGAGACGGGCCGGCCGCTCCACGTCTGGCTGGAGGTGGACTGCGGCTACGGACGGACGGGCGTGGAGCCGGAGGGCCCGCGCCCGGGCCGCCTGGCCCGGCGGATCTCCGAGTCGACCCATCTCCGCTTCGACGGGATCCTCACCCACGGGGGCCAGGCCTACCACGAGGACTCCCCGGCGGAGATCGTTCGGGCGGCCGAGCGGGAGCGGAGCGTCATGGTCGATCTCGCCGGGCGACTGCGGGACGAAGGCATCCCCGTCCCCGGGGTGAGCGTGGGCTCCACCCCGGGCATGGCACGGGCCCGGACCCTGGACGGCGTCACCGAGGCGCGGCCGGGCAACTACGCGTTCTACGACTACACCCAGGTCCGGCTCGGCTCCTGCGGGCCGGCCGACGCCGCCCTCACCGTCCTGTCCGCGGTGGTCTCCTCGGCGCCGGGGAGCGACCGGTGCGTCTGCGACGCCGGCGCCCTGAGCCTCTCCAAGGATCCGGGGCCCGACGCCGGGCCCGACACCATGGGGGAGGTCTACCGGGACTACGCCGCCGGTGAGCTGCGCGACGACGTGCGCCTGGTCTCGCTGAGTCAGGAGCACGGGCGGCTGGACGGCCGTCTGCCCCTGGGCGAGCGGATACGGATCCTTCCGAACCACTCCTGTCTCACCGCCGCGTGCTTCGACCGCTATCACGTGGTCCGCGGTGATCGCGTGGTGGACCGCTGGCCGATCCATCGCGGACGGAGCTGACCGGCCCTTGCCGAGGCTCCGGCGAGGCCGATACGATTCGCAGGGAGGGGAGACGCGGCTGCCGGCCGACTCGTCAGAGGGGGTGGGAGAGTGAGCATGGATCCAGGTCGTGACCCTCCCAGCATCCTCCCCGTGGCCGCCACCCTCGTGGTGGTGGGGGTGACCATCGCCCTCGTGTCCTTCGTGGTCGACAGCGTCCGGTCGGCCCTGGCCATCGCGGTCCTTGGCATGTACCTGCTCCACCTCCTGACCCTCCGCCGGATCCGGGACACCCAGGAGGGGCAGTGGGAGGCCCTGCGGGACCTGCTGGGCCGGATCACCGAACCTCCCGAGGAGGAGAGGGCCGGGCCCCGGCCTCGGTCCCGGCCCGGAGGCGCGAGCCGGAGCCCGGGCGCCACGCCCCCCGGCGAGCCCGCTCCCGGGCCCCGGAGGTCCGGCGCCCGGAACGCCGGCGGGGCCGCGGCCGCCGATACCGCGGACCCGGCCTCCGGTACCCCCGCCGCGGC
>CAZVIY010000040.1:4073-8835 GCA_964627425.1 uncultured Gemmatimonadota bacterium | reverse complement strand
GGATTCCTCCGTGTGGATGCTCGGCGCGTGCCGCGTGCCATTCTGGCCCGCCGCCCGGCCCGAGTCAACGGGACTCCACCCTGGTCGATCGACGGGACGGCACCATGGTTGCGGGTTCATGGAGACGACAGGCTCATTCAACTCACGAACGGGAGAACGCCATGAAGCGAACAGGCTGGCTCGCCATGCTGCTGGTCGCGCCGTTCCTCGTCGCCTGTGCCCAGGGCGGGGACGCCGGCGGCGACCAGGCGATGCAGGACACGGCCCAGGAGACCGCCGCCGACGCCGAGGCCGGGGACATGATGGAGGGCACCTCCGTCGCCCTGGCCCCGAAGAACGAGTCGGGGCTGGCGGGGACGGCGGTCCTGACCTCCGCCGGGGGTGATTCCCTCTCCGTGGAGCTGAGCCTCTCCGGCGTGGAGGACGGCGAGAGCTATCCGGCCCACGTCCACGAGGGCAGCTGCCAGGAACCGGGCGGCGTGGTCTCGGGCCTGACCGAAGTGACGGCCGACGGGACCACCGGGACCAGCACGACCCGCGTGCCCGATCCCCGCGCCGGTGACGCCGAAGGCCCCTTCCTGGTCATGGCCCACCTCCCGGACGGGACGCCCGCCGCCTGCGGCGACATCCCCACCGAGATGGAGCCGCCGGCCGGAGGTCAGGGCGAGTCCGGTGACTCCGGCGGATCCGCGGACGGGGAGAGCTGACGGCGTAGCCGGCCGGACCTGACCGCGGGAGGCGGCCCCCGGGCCGACGAACGCGGCGGGTGATCCTCCGGCTCGATCCGGACGCATCGAGCGCCCGGTCGGGGGCGAGAGCCTCCCGGCCGGGCGTTCGTCCGTGAGGCCTGTGAGGCCCGCGGGGGATCTCCGGGACCGGCCGTCCTCAGAGGTCGGCGTGGGTGCCGTCGCAGAAGGGGGCGTCGCCGGTGTGCTTGCACTGGCACAGGGCCACGGTGCGCTCCTCCTCGACCTCCAGCTTCTCCGGGCCGAACCCGGTGCCCTTGTGCGATCCGTCGCAGAAGGGTTGGTTGTCGGAGCGCCCGCAGGCGCACCACCAGTAGGTTCCGGGCTCGAGCTCCAGCACGGCCGGTCCCTTCTCGGCGATCCGGGGGTCGTCCATCGATCGGCTCCCGTGTTCGTTGCGTGGGGCGACGGTGTCGAGAACGCTCCGGGTGCAGGTTCGGTTCCACCTCCGCGGACCGGAAGCCCTCGCGGCCGCTCCGGCTCCGATGACGGGCAGGGAGGAGAGCATGGACATCGAGTTCTCCCAGATACAGACGTGGTTCTGGCCCGCCGTGTTCCTGGTGGCCGGGGTGGCGCTGGGCGTGGTGGCCGACCGGCTGCTCCAGTCGCTCCTCCGGCGCCTGTCCCGGTCCACCGAGTGGACCTGGGACGACGCGGCGGCCGAGGCCCTGAAGCGGGCGCCGGTCTTCTGGCTGGCGGCCGCGGGGGCCTACGCCGCGGTGGAGGGGCTGGAGCTCCCGGACACGGTCCGGACCGTGCTCCAGGACGGCCTGGTGGCGCTGGTCATCCTCTCGGTGACCCTGGTGGCGGCCCGCCTCACCGGCGTGGCGGTGAACGTGATGACCCGGCGGACCCCGGGGGGCATCCCCTCCAGCTCCCTCATCACCAACATCGCCAAGATCCTGGTCTTCGTCCTGGGGCTGATCCTGGTCCTGGGACAGGTCGGCGTGGAGATCACGCCCCTCATCACCGGGCTGGGCATCGGAGGGCTGGCGGTGGCCCTGGCCCTGCAGGACACCCTCTCCAACCTCTTCTCCGGCTTCCAGATCATCCTGTCCCGCCAGGTGGAGAACGGCGACTTCATCCGCCTGGAAAGCGGCGAGGAGGGCTACGTCACCGACGTGAAGTGGCGGAACACCACCATCAAGTCCCGGCTGGACGACAACGAGGTGGTGATCCCCAACCGGAAGCTGGCCGACTCCACGGTGGTGAACTTCTCCCTGCCGGACCGGCCCCTGTGGATGCGGCTGGAGGTGGGGGTCTCCTACGCCAGCGACCTGGAGGAGGTGGAGCGGGTGACCCTGGAGGTGGCCCGGGAGGTGCTCGAGGAGGCCGGCCTCCTGGAGAAGGTCCAGGAGAAGGGCCGGGAGCCCGCGGTCCGGTTCCGGGAGTTCGGCGACTCCAGCGTGAACCTGGCGCTCAGGGTCTGGGTCCCGGAGTATTCCGAGCAGTTCATGATCCGCCACGAGCTGGTGAAGCGGATCCACGCCCGCTACCGGGAGGAGGGGATCACCATCCCGTTCCCCATCCGGACGCTGGAGTTCGGCTCGTCCCTCAGGGTGGAGGGGGAGGGAGGCGACGGAGGCGCTCCGGAGGAGGAGCGGACGGGGAGCCCGACGGACGCCTGAGGCGGCCCCGACCGGAGGTCAGCTGGCGGCCTTCTCGTCCTCGGGGGTGCCCTCCTCGGCGCCCTCCTCCCCGGCGTCGGCCTCCGGTGCCGCCGGGTCCTCTCCGCCGTCGCCGTCCGCCCCGTCGACCGACGGCGAGCCGGAGGCCCCGCTCCCGGATCGGGCCGCTGCCACCGACTCGTCGCCGTCGGTGACGGCGCCCGCCGCCTCCGGGGCCTCGCCCTCGGACGCCTCGGACGCCTCGGGGGTTTCGGGGGCTCCGGGGCCTCCGGAGGCCTCCTCTTCTTCCTCCTCGTCCTCGCGGAGGGTCTCGTAGGCCTCCTCCCTCTCGATGCCCAGGATCTCCAGGACGCGCTCCCCGGCGACCTCCTCCTCCTGGACCAGGACCCGGGCCAGCTCGTCCAGCCCCTCGCGGCGCTCCACCAGGGTCTCGGTGGCCCGGCGGAAGGCGTCGTCCAGGAGGTCCTTGATCTCCTGGTCCACCTCGCGCGCGGTGTCCTCGCTGAACTCCTTCCGGCGGGCGATGTCCTGGCCCAGGAAGACCTCGTCGGACTGCCCGCCCAGGGCCATGTTCCCGAGCTGATCGCTCATGCCCCAGTCCATGACCATCTTCCGGGCCAGCTGGGTGGACTGCTTCAGGTCGTTCTCGGCGCCGCTGGTGGCCGTGTCGAAGACCAGGGTCTCGGCGGCGCGCCCGCCCATCATGACGGCCAGCCGGTCCAGCATGTACTCCCGGGCGTAGATGTACTTCTCCCGCTCGGGGAGCTGCTGGGTCACCCCCATGGCCTTGCCCCGGGGGACGATGGTCACCTTGTGGATGGGGTCGGAGTGGGGCAGCACGGCGGCCAGGACGGCGTGGCCCGCCTCGTGGTAGGCCACCATCTCCTTCTCCTCGTCGGTGAGGATCGTGCCCTCGCGCTCCAGCCCCATGAGGACCTTGTCCCGGGCCTCCTCGATGTCGGCGCTCTCGATGACGTCCTTGTCCTCACGGGCCGCCAGCAGCGCCGCCTCGTTCAGGAGGTTCTTCAGGTCGGCGCCGCTGAAGCCCGGCGTGCCGCGGGCGATCTCCTCCAGGTCCACGTCGGCGGCCAGGGGCTTCTCCCGGGCGTGGAGCTCCAGGATCTCCTCCCGGTGGGGCAGGGTGGGGAGGTCCACGGTGATCTGCCGGTCGAAGCGGCCCGGCCGCAGGAGCGCCTTGTCCAGGATGTCCGGCCGGTTGGTGGCCGCCATGACGATGACGCTCTCGTTGGGCTCGAAGCCGTCCATCTCCGAGAGGAGCTGGTTCAGCGTCTGCTCCCGCTCGTCGTGGCCGCCGCCCAGGCCGGCGCCCCGTCGGCGTCCGATGGAGTCCAGCTCGTCGATGAAGATGATGGCGGGGGAGTTCTCCTTGGACTCCTCGAAGAGGTTCCGGACCCGCGAGGCGCCCACCCCCACCAGCATCTCCATGAAGTCGGAGCCGCTGATGCTGTAGAAGGGGACGTCGGCCTCGCCGGCCACCGCCCGCGCCAGGAGCGTCTTCCCGGTGCCCGGCGGCCCCACCAGGAGCACGCCCCGGGGGATCTCGCCCCCGAGCCGCTGGAACCGCTCCGGGTCCTTCAGGAACTGGATGACCTCCTTCAGCTCGGTCTTGGGCCCGGTGGCCCCGGCCACGTCGTCGAAGGTGGTGCGCTCCTTGGACCGGTCGTAGAGCTGGGCCCGGCTCTTCCCCATGGAGAAGATGTTCTGCCCCTGCCCGCGCATGCGGCTGATGAAGATGTAGCCCAACCAGATGAGGAGCAGGAACGGCAGGACGTTCAGGAGGATCTGCCACCAGGAGAAGTCGGACTCGGGCTCGGCCTGCACGGTGACGCCCCGCTCCTCGAGCTGCTCCAGGAGCTGCTCGCCGCCGAAGGACGGCATGAAGGTCCGGAAGTTCCGGAAGGTGGTGACGCCGCCCTCGGGACTCGTGGTGGTGGCCGAGTCGGTGAGGACCCCGGTGATCTCCTGCCCGGTGACCGTGATCCGGTCGACCCGGCCCTCCTCCACGTAGCCCCGGAACTCGGAGTAGCTGATCCGGGCGCCGTCGCCACCGGTGTCGAAGGGGCTCCAGAAGAAGGAGGCCACGGCCAGGGCCAGGAGCATCCAGATGAGGAGGGTGCGCCGGCCGCCCGGTCCTCCCGCGCCGCCGAAGGCGCCGCCGGAGTCCCCGTCGGAGTCGTCGGGCTTCTCGTCCAGCTGTCGGAACCGCGGAGAGCTCATTCGGTGGTCGCTGCGGGTCTGTGGGGTGAGCGGCCCGGCGAGCCCCGGGCGGGCCTGCGGTCGATCCGTAGGTTCCCGTTCATGCAAGACTGGGGCGAGACCGGACCGGGGGCCACCATACTCCGGCCGGGCCGCCGAGGTTCGGGCGCG
>CAZVIY010000040.1:0-3973 GCA_964627425.1 uncultured Gemmatimonadota bacterium | reverse complement strand
CGACCCGAGTTGACGGCCCCGGCCCCTCGGGTTAGCCTGCTGCCGCCGATCCCCGCCGGCTCGCCGGGCCGCGCCCGGAGGGTCGCTCCCGACGGAGCGGCCTCCGGGGTCCGGCGAGTCCATACCCCCCGACCGGCCCCGGGTCCCGGGTCCGGCGCCGACCGAAGACGGACGCCCGACGCCATGCCCGAGCTCTCCGCCACAGCGAGCCCCCTGATGCTCCTCTCCGGAACGGCCAATCGGGGCCTCGCGGACCGGATCTCCCGGGAGATGGGCCAGTCCCTCTGCGACGTGACCATCGAGCGGTTCGCCGACGGGGAGATCTTCGTCCGGATCGACGAGAACCTCCGGGGCCGGGACGTCTTCATCATCCACTCCACCAACCCGCCGGCCGAGAACGTCCTGGAGCTGCTGATCATGCTCGACGCCGCCAAGCGGGCCTCGGCGGCCCGGGTCACGGCGGTGATCCCCTACTACGGCTACGCCCGGCAGGACCGGAAGGACCAGCCCAGGGTCTCCATCGCGGCGAAGCTCATGGCGAACCTCCTGGTGGCGGCGGGCGCCGACCGGGTCCTCTCCATCGACTTCCACCAGCACCAGCTCCAGGGGTTCTTCGACATCCCGGTGGACCACCTGTACGCGGCGCCGGTGATCCTCCAGCCGTTCCGGGACGAGGACTGGACCGAGGAGGGCGTGGTGGTGGCGCCCGACGTGGGCGGCGCGAAGATGGCCCGGAGCTACGCCCAGCGCCTCGGCACGCCCTTCGCGGTGGTGGACAAGCGGCGGCCCTCGCCCAACGTGGCCGAGGCGCTGAACGTGGTGGGCGAGGTGGAGGGGCGGCGCTGCCTCCTGGCCGACGACATGATCGACACCGCGGGGACCATGGTCGGCGCGGCCGAGGCGCTCCGGGCGCGGGGAGCGGCGGCGGTGCACATCTGCGCCACCCACGCCCTGCTGTCCGGACCGGCCGTGGATCGGCTCCGGGAGCTGGGGGCCGAGGACATCGTGGTGACCGACACCATCGCCATCCCACGGGAGAAGAAGGAGCAGCTCCCCAACCTCCGTGTAGTGTCGGTGGCGGGCCTGCTGGCCCGCGCCATACGGAACACCCACTACAACGAGTCTGTAAGCTCTCTATTCGAGTGGACGCCCTCCAGCGAGCAGATCTGGCTCCTGGACTGAGACGTCCGGACCCGAGGACGACCGGTGGCCGGCCACGGCCCGCCGGCGCTCCGGTCCGGCGCACCGCAGCAACGCCGAGGGAACGGAAGACGATGGCCGATAGACAGACGCTGAACGTGAAGCCGCGGGACGAGACGGGGAAGGGCCCCGCCCGCCAGCTCCGCCGGGAGGACTGGATCCCCGGCGTGATGTACGGGCACGGCGAGGACACCGACCACGTCAAGGTCCAGCGCAAGGAGCTGAACACGGTCCTGGACCGCATCAACGTGGACAACACGCTGGTGGACGTGGCGCTGGACGGCGAGGACGGGCAGGTCCCCGTGCTCATCCGGGAGATCCAGCGCAACCCCGTCCGGCGCGACATCCTCCACGTGGACCTCTTCCGCATCCGGGCCGACGAGAAGATCCGGGTGCTGGTGCCGCTGGAGCTGACCGGCAAGCCCGACGGCGTGCGCAACTCCGGAGGCATCCTCCAGCAGAACCGCCACGAGATCGAGGTGGAGTGCCTGCCGGAGGAGATCCCGGAGCAGTTCGAGCTGGACGTGACCGAGCTGGAGATCGGCGACTCCCTCCACGTGGCCGACCTCGACACCGGCGGCGTGCGCCCGCTGGAGGACCTGGACCTCACCCTCTGCACGGTGGTGCCTCCCACCATCATCGAGGTCGAGGAAGAGGAAGAGGACGTGGAGCTCGAAGAGCTCGAGCCGGAGGTCATCGGCGAGCTGGACGAGGAGGAAGCCGAGGAGCTGGCCGAGGGCGAGGAGCCCGGAGAGGAGCCGGACGAGGAGGACGAGGACGGGGAGACCACCTACGAGATCCCCTGACGCCGTCCGGGTCCCGTCGCCCGTCCCTTGAAGCTGATCCTGGCCCTGGGCAACCCCGGGGACCGCTATCGTGACACCCGACACAACGTCGGCTGGTGGCTCGCGGACCGGCTGGTCTCGGCCTGGTCCTTTCCCCCCTTCAGGGACCGGGGGGAGGTCCGGGCGTCCGATGGACGGGCCGCCGGCGAGCCGGTCCGGATCTGGAAGCCGGTCGGCTACATGAACCGGAGCGGCCAGGTCCTCCGGGGGGGCGCCCTGCCCGACGGGTGGAGCCCCTCGGAGGACCTGCTGGTGCTGGTGGACGACGTGGCCCTGGAGCCGGGGGACTTCCGTCTCCGGGCCCGGGGCTCGGCCGGCGGGCACCGGGGGCTGGCCTCAGTGGAGGGGGCGCTGGGCGGACGCGAGTACGCCCGGCTCCGGATCGGGGTGGGAGAGCCCCACGACGACCGGATCGACCTGGCCGACTGGGTGCTGTCGCCCATGGCGGCGGCGCAGGAGGAGCGGGTCCTGGAGGCCTTCGGCCCCATGGTCGACGCCGTGGAGTGCTGGATCGCCGAGGGCGCCGAGGCGGCCATGAACCGCTACAACTGATCGACGACCGACTGACGACCGAGCAACGGGAGAGGAGCACGTGGAAGCTTACATGAATCACGCTCTCTGGCTGGGGCTGGCGGGCCTCGTCTTCGCCTGGGGGATCTACGCCTACGTCACGCGGCAGCCCGAGGGCTCCGAGCTCATGCAGGACCTGTCGGACCAGATCCACGCCGGGGCGCTGACCTTCCTGCGCCGGGAGTACTCGGTGCTGGTGCCCTTCGTCCTGGCCGTGGCGGCCGCCCTGTTCTTCCTCATCGGGAGCCGGACTGCGGTGGCCTTCATCTTCGGCGCCTTCTGCTCGGTGCTGGCGGGCCTCTTCGGCATGCAGGCCGCCACCCGGTCCAACGCCCGGACCACCGAGGCGGCCCGGAGCGAAGGGCGGGGCAAGGCGCTCAGGATCGCCTTCAGCGGCGGCGCGGTCATGGGGATGGCGGTGGCCAGCCTGGGCCTGGCCGGCCTCGGCGCCGTGCTGCTGATCTACGCCCCGGAGACCGTGGGCTTCCGGCCCTTCGGCGAGATCATCTCCGGGTTCGCCATGGGCGCCTCCTCCATCGCGCTCTTCGCCCGGGTGGGCGGCGGCATCTACACCAAGGCCGCCGACGTGGGCGCCGACCTGGTGGGGAAGGTGGAGGAGGACATCCCCGAGGACGATCCGCGCAACCCGGGCACCATCGCCGACAACGTGGGCGACAACGTGGGCGACGTGGCCGGGATGGGCGCCGACATCTTCGAGTCGTACGTGGGCTCGGTGGTGGCCACCGTGGTCATCGCCGGCTCCAGCCCCTTCATCGCCGCCCGGCTGGAGGCGGTGGCCCTGCCGTTCCTGTACATCATGGCGGGCCTGGTGGCCAGCGTGGTCGGTGTCCTGGGCATGAAGGCCATGGAGCGGATGGACCCGGCCGCCGCCCTCCGGAACACCACGTTCCTGGCCGGCGGGATCTTCTGGGTCCTGGCCTACGTGATCACCGTCTCCCTGGGCGGGATCTTCACCCCGGACTTCGCCGCCGAGCGGTGGGATCTGCTGAACCCGGCGGCCGGCCCCTTCTGGGCCATGCTCTTCGGCTCGCTGGTGGGGATGGCCATCGGCCTCACCACCGAGTACTACACGGCGGCGGGCCCCATGCGGAAGATCGCCGACGCCTCCCAGACCGGCACGGCCACCAACATCATCACGGGCCTGGCGGTGGGGATGGAGTCGGTGGCCCTGCCGCTGGTCTTCATCTCGGTGGCCATCTTCCTGGCCTTCCAGTTCTCCGGCCTCTACGGCATCGGCATCGCCGCCGTGGGCATGCTGGCCACGGTGGGCGTGACCATGTCCGTGGACGCCTACGGGCCCATCGCCGACAACGCCGGCGGCATCGCCGAGATGAGCG
>CAZVIY010000039.1:0-9310 GCA_964627425.1 uncultured Gemmatimonadota bacterium | reverse complement strand
GGGTGAGCGACGGGATTCGAACCCGCGGCCTCCAGGGCCACAACCTGGCGCTCTGACCTGCTGAGCTACGCCCACCACGAACCGGCACGGCCGACAATGTAGCCGCGGCCGCTGCTGGAGCAACCGGCGTCGCCTCCGGCCGCCGGCACGTGATACCCCGTATGCGAAGGATGTGCCGTTCCGCCACCTCCCCGGAACACGCGGCGCGGGGGTGGGGTCCACCCACACCGTCCGTCTCTCCCGGAGCGCCCGGCGCGGCGACCCCGGGCGCCGCCTCACCGACCCGAACCGCCAGGCAGGCTCCATGTCCCGACTCTCCATCGGCATCGTCGGACTCCCCAACGTGGGGAAGTCCACCCTCTTCCGGGCCCTCACCTCGGTGGCCGTGCCCGCCGAGAACTACCCGTTCTGCACCATCGATCCCAACGTGGGCGTGGTGGAGGTGCCCGACGAGCGCCTCGATCGCCTGGCGGCGGTGGTCGATCCGCCGCGGGTGAAGCCCGCGGTGGTGGAGTTCGTGGACATCGCCGGGCTCGTGGAGGGCGCCTCCCGGGGCGAGGGGCTGGGCAACCAGTTCCTCCAGAACATCCGGGAGGTGGACGCGGTGGCCCACGTGGTCCGCTGCTTCGAGGACGAGGAGGTGGCCCGGGCCGCCGAAGGCTTCGATCCGGTACGCCACCTGGAGGTGGTGGAGACCGAGCTCGCCCTGGCGGACCTGAGCGTGGTGGAGCGACACCGGGAGACCCTGGAGCGGAAGGCCCGCTCCGGCGACCGCGACGCGAAGGAGCGCCTGGAGGTCCTGGACCGGATCCAGGAGCGGCTGGAGGCCGGCGAGCCCGCCCGGCGCGAATCCCTGGACGGCGACGAGGAGCGGAGCCTCCGGGACCTCAACCTCCTCACCCTGAAACCCGAGCTGGTGGTGGCCAACGTGGGCGAGGAGGCCCTGACCCACCTGGGCGGGCCGGAGGACGAGGAGCCCGAGGCCGTCCGGCGCGTCCGCGCCGCTGCCACGGCCATGGATCCCGACGCCCGGGTCCTGCCCATCTGCGCTCAGCTCGAGGCGGAGCTCTCCGCGCTGGAGGGCGAGGACCGGGAGGAGTACCTGGAGATGCTGGGGCTCGAGGAGCGGGGGCTGGACCGTCTCATCCGCGCCGGGCGCCGGCTCCTGGAACTGCACACCTTTTTCACCTTCAACGAGAAGGAGCTCCGTGCCTGGACGGTGCCCGTCGGCGCCACCGCCCCCGAGGCCGCGGGTCGGGTCCACTCCGACTTCCAGGAGGGCTTCATCCGCGCCGACGCCATCGCCTGGGACGAGCTGGTGGAGGCGGGCTCCATGAAGGCGGCCCGGGAGGCGGGAGAGGTGCGCTCCGAGGGCAAGGACTACCGGGTTCGGGACGGCGACGTGCTCCTCTTCCACGCCAGCACGTAGCCCGACCCGCCACCCGCCCCCTTCACCGTCGGTCCCCTTCCCCGCCGATAACACCACGGTCGGCGCGTCCGGCGAGCTTCTCCACGTTCCTGCGGCCCACCGTCTCCAGGTCGGCGTCCAGCTCCCGGGCCAGGCGAGCCACGTACCAGAGCACGTCGCCGAGCTCGTCCACGAGCCCTTCCCGCACCTCCTCCTCCAGCTCGCCTCCCTGATCGCGCCAGATCTTCTTGATCTTGTTCAGGAGCTCGCCGGCTTCGCCGGCCAGGCCCATGGCCGGATAGGTGAGCCCGAGCCCCCCGATCTCCGGGTATTCGGCGGTGCGTGAGGCCAGCTCCTGATACTCGTTCAGCTCCATCTCGTCTCCCCTGCTCTCGTGTGTCATTCCTCTGTTTCCGGGGGCTCGCCGTATCCTCCGCCCCCGGGCGTCTCGATCCGGAGCACGTCGCCCGGGCCGAGCTCCACCGAGCCCTTCGCGGGCAGCTCCCGCCACTCCTCCCGGCCCTCCCTCCGGAGCAGGTTCCGGCCGGTGGCGCCGGGCTCTCCCCCTCGGAGGCCGTACGGCGGGTACCGTCGTCGGTCGGTGAGGAGCGAGACCCGGGCCCGGGCCAGCAGCTCCAGCTCCCGTCGGATCCCGTCGCCCCCCCGATGGCGGCCCTCTCCGCCGGAGCCGCGGCGGATCTCGTAGCGCCGGACCCGGAGGGGATAGGCGTACTCCAGGGCCTCCACCGGCGTGTTCAGGGTGTTGGTCATGTGGGTGTGGATCGCCGAGGCGCCGTCCCGGTCCGGGCGGGCGCCCATCCCGCCGCCGATGGTCTCATAGTAGGCGAAGGGTGCGTCGTCCCGCGGGTCTCTTCCGCCGACGGTGACGTTGTTCATGGTCCCCTGGCTCGCCGCCGGGACCCTGTCGGGACACGCCCCGGCCATGGCGCCCAGCAGGACGTCGGTGATCCGCTGGGAGGTCTCCACGTTTCCGGCGGCCACCGCGGCGGGCGTTCGCGCGTTCACCACCGTTCCCTCCGGCGCCACCACGCGGACGGGCTCCGTGCAGCCCCCGTTGGCGGGCACGTCTTCTCCGGCCAGTGCCCGGAACACGTAGTGGGTCGCCGAGCGGGTGATGGCCCGGACGGCGTTCACGCCCCCTTCCCGCTGGAGCGAGCTCCCGGTGAAGTCCACCACCGCCGTCTCCCCCCGGATCCGGATCGGCACCCGGATCTCCACGGGCTCGTCGGTCACCCCGTCGTCGTCCAGGCGGTCGGAGAACTCGTAGGTCCCGTCCGGGAGGTCCCCGATCATCCGACGGACCATCCGGGCCGCGTACGCCTGGAGGGCGACCATGTACCGGGCCACCGCCTCCCGTCCCTGCCGCTCGACCAGCGCGGCCAGCCGCTCCGCCCCCCTCCGGTTCGCCGCCAGCTGGGCCCGGAGGTCCCCGGCCCGTTCACCGGGGGTCCGCACGTTGGCCAGGATCATCTCCCAGGGCCCGCGGTCGAGCTCCCCGCCCCGGACCAGGTGCACCGGCGGAATCACGATCCCCTCCTGATAGAGCTCGGTGGCGAGGCCCATGGATCCGGGACTGGCGCCTCCCACGTCGGCGTGATGGGCCCGGCTGGCCACGTAGCCCAGCAGGTCGCCGTCCCGGTGGACGGGGGAGACCATGGTGATGTCGGGCAGGTGGGTACCGCCCCGGTACGGGTCGTTGAGCACGGCCACGTCGCCGGCACCCAGCTCCAGCTCCTCCACGCACGCGGCCACCGACAGGGGCATGGCGCCCAGGTGCACCGGGATGTGGGCCGCCTGGGCGGCCATGCCGCCGTCGGCGTCGAAGACCGCACAGGAGAAATCGCGGCGCTCCTTGATGTTGGGCGAGTGGGCGGCCCGTCGGAGGACCGTCCCCATCTCCTCGGCCACCGACGAGAGGAGCTGGCGGAAGATCTCCAGCCGGACCGGGTCGGCCGACCCCTCCGGCCGGGTCGCCGGGGCCGTGCCCCCGGTTCCGTCGGCGCCCCCCCGGCTCATCGCCCGGCCACCTCGATGCGCAGGCTCCGGTGCCGGTCCATCTCCCCCCGGTCTCCCCGGTCCAGGAACACCGTGGTGTCCTCCTTCACCACCACGCACGGGCCCTCCAGCCGGTGGCCCGGACGGAGCCGGCCGCCCCGGTACAGGGGCACCTCCCCGACGGTCCCGTCCCCCAGGACCACCCGCCGCCGGCCCATCCCGGCCTCCGCCGGATCGGGGCCCCCGGCGGGCCCTTCCTCGGGCAGCGGCGGCCGCTCCACCCCTCCCACCGCCCGGACGCGGAGGTTCACCACCTGTACGTCCTCTCCACGGTCGGCGTATCCGTACGTCTCTTCGTGGATGCGGTGGAACCGCTCCAGGTAGTCGTCGCCGAGGGGGACCTCCAGCTCGTAGGACTGGCCCTCGTAGCGCAGGTCCAGGCTCCGCGTCACCTCCCGGCGCTCCTCCGGCACGCCCTCCTCCTCCAGGGACCGCTCGCCCCGGCGGACCAGGGGACGGGCCGCCTCGAGGAGATCGTCCGCGGGGGTCGTTCCCGGGAGCATCACCGTCCGGACGTAGTCCTTCACGACGTCCGCCGAGAGCATCCCGAAGGCCGAGAGCACCGCCGCGGCCTCGGGCACCAGCACCTCGCCCATGCCGAGACGCCGCGCCAGCTCGCACGCGTGGAGCCCGCCCGCTCCGCCGAAGGAGACGAGGGCGAAGTCCGCCGGGTCGTGTCCCCGCTCCACCGACATGACCCGGAGGGCCCGCTCCATGTGGGCGTCCGCCACCCGGACCACGCCCAGCGCGGCCCGCTCCGCCGCCGACAGGGACCCGGCGGCCTCCAGTCCCGCCTCCTCCGCCAGCCGGGCCATCGCCTCGGCGGCGGCCGCCGCCGCCAGCTCCAGCTCGCCGCCCAGGAACTCGTCGGGCGGCAGGCGGCCCAGCAGGAGGTTGGCGTCGCTCACCGTGGGCCGCTCGCCGCCGCGGCCGTAGCAGACGGGCCCGGGATCGGCGCCGGCGCTCTCGGGACCGACCCGGAGGGCACCCCCCGAGTCCACCCGGGCCACCGAGCCGCCACCCGCCCCCACGGTGTGGAGGTCCACCAGCGGCACGCCCACCGGGAGGCCCGCCACGCTCCCCTCCGTGGTCACGCCGACCTCGTCGTCCAGGAGCGCCACGTCGGTGGACGTCCCTCCCATGTCGAAGGAGAGCGCCCGGTCCCAGCCGGCACTCCGGGCCAGCCGGAGCGCCCCCACGGCCCCGCCGGCCGGCCCCGACAGCACCGAGCGGACGCCGTGCCGCCGGGCGGCCTCCGAGCGCGCGCTCCCCCCGTTGGACTGCATGATCCGAAAGACGCCGGGCGAGAGCTCCGAACCGAGCCGCTCCAGGTAGCGGTCCAGGAGCGGGCTCACGTAGGCGTTCATGGCGGTGGTGCTGGCTCGCTCGTACTCCCGGAACTCCGGGAGGACCTCGCTGGAGCGGGACACGAACAGCCCCTCCTCCTCCAGGCGAGCGGCCACGCGCTCTTCGTGCTCCGGCCGGAGGAACGAGAAGAGGAAGCAGACGGCCGCCGACTCGACGCCCGACTCGGCCAGGTGGCCGGCGAGCCTCTCGAGCTCCCCGTCGTCCAGCGGCTCCAGCACCCGGCCCTCCGGGCTCACCCGCTCCCCCAGCTCGTGGCAGTCCGCCGGCCGGACCAGCGGCTCCGGGCGGTCGACGCCGAAGTCGTAGAGGTCGGTCCGGTCCTGACGGGCGATGGACAGGAGGTCCCCGAACCCCCGGGTGGCCACCAGTGCCGTTCGGGCTCCCTTCCGCTCGAGGACCGCGTTGGTCGCCACCGTCGAGCCGTGGGCCAGGAGCGCGGGCGCCGTGGCCCCGGCCTCCTCCAGTCCCTCCACCATCGCCCGGGACGGATCGTCCGGGGTGGAGAGCACCTTGAAGGTGCGGTAGGTCCCGGATCCGGGGGAGAAGAGGACGAAGTCGGTGAACGTCCCCCCGATGTCCACGGCCACGCGGAGGCCGTCCCCCACCTCGTCGGCGGCTTCCTCCTCGCGGACGCCCCCGTTTCCCTCCCGGTCGCTCACAGGGCGCTCACCAGGGCCCGGATCCCCAGGCCCAGCGCCACCAGCACCACCAGGCCGCCGGCCAGGTTCATCCAGAGGCCGTTGGCCGAGTCCCCCATCCGGGACCGGTCGTTCACCGACAGGTAGAGAAATGCGGCCACCGCCGGGAGAAGGACCCCGTTGGCCACCTGGGCGAACAGGATGGCGGGGACCGGGCGGAGGCCCACCACGGCGAAGACCGTGCCCACCAGGAGCACCGTCATCCACACGGCGCGGAAGCGGGGGCCGCGGACGTCGCGCTCCCAGCCCAGGACCCCGGCGGTGGCGTAGGCGGCGGCCAGGGGCGCCGTCACCGCCGAGGTGAGCCCCGCGGCCAGGAGGCCCACGGCGAAGAAGCCCCGGGCCCAGGAGCCCAGGAGGGGCTCGAGCTGGACCGCCATGTCCGCGGCGTTCTCGATCTCGCCGCCGTGGATCGCCCCCGAGGCCGTCACCACCACGGCCATGCTCACCAGGCCGCCCAGCGCCACCGAGAGGACCGTGTCCATCCGGGCGTCGGGCAGGGACTCGGGGCCCGACCACCGCTCCCGGACCGAGGAGGCGTGGAGGAAGAGGTTGTACGGCACCACGGTGGTGCCCACCAGGCCCAGCGTGAGGAGGAGGCCCGACCGGTCCGAGGGGAGGCGGGGCACGAGGAGCCCCGTCAGCAGCTCGCCGGCCGGGGGGAGCAGCAGGGCGGCGGTGGCCACGAAGACCACCGCCATGAGCGACACCAGGCCCACCAGGGTCCGCTCCACGAGGCGGTAGTTCCCGGCCCACAGGAGCACGAAGGCGACGCCGGACAACAGGAGCGCCCAGCGGGAGGCGCCGCCGCCGAACAGGGCCTCCAGGCCCAGCGAGCCCCCCAGGAGGTTCCCGGTCTGGTAGGCGGCGTTGCCGACGCCGATGGCGCCCACCACCAGGAGGGCGGCCGCGGCCCGGCGCCACGGGCGGTGGAAGCGGCCACGGATGGCCTCGCCGAGCCCCAGGCCGGTGACCAGGCCCAGGCGGGCCGCCATCTCCTGGAGCACGACGGTGGCCACCACGGAGAAGAGCAGCGCCCACAGGAGGGACACGCCCGTCTCCACCCCCGCCACGGTGGCGGTGGTGACGGTGCCGGGGCCGATGAAGGCCGCCGCCACCATGGCCCCCGGCCCCACGCTCCGGAGGCGGGCCAGCCAGCCGCCCCGACCCTCGCCGGAGCCGTCCGCCTCACCGGGCATGGCGTCCCGACGTCCGGGCGCCGCGCTCCCCGGGAACCAGGGGAGCTATCTGCGCCGGCGCCCCCGGGTGAGCGCCGAGGGTTCGGGACGGGATTCGTCCTCGTCCCCCGTCCCCACCTTCGACTCCAGGGGCTCCACCCGGGGGGCGAATCCCTCCACGGTACGACGCCCGATGCCGGTGCCCATGAGACGCTCGATGTCCCGCACCATGAGCCACTCGTGGGGGGACATGAGGGTCACGGCGTCGCCGGTGTCCTCGGCCCGGGCCGTCCGGCCCACCCGGTGCACGTAGTCCCGGGGATCCCGGGGGACGTCGTAGTTCACCACGTGCCGGATCCCCCGGATGTCCAGCCCCCGGGCCGCCACGTTCGTGGCCACCAGCACCCGGGTCTCCCCCTGCCGGAACCGCTCCAGGCTCCGGGTCCGCTGGTCCTGGGACTTGCCGCCGTGGAGGTCGTCGCTGGACACGTCCCGTCCCCGGAGGAAGTCGGCCAGATAGCTCGTGGTGTTCCGGGTGCGGGTGAACACGAGGATCTGCCCCTCCGTCTCCTCCCGGATCAGGTGGAGCAGGAGCTGATGCTTCTTCTGCGGGTCCACCGGGTGGACCACCTGGTCGATGCCGTCGGCGGCGGTCTCCAGGCCCACCTCCACCATCACCGGATCGTCCATCAGCTCGTGGGCCAGCGACTTGATGGCGTTGGGCATGGTGGCCGAGAAGAGGAGGGTCTGCCGCTCCTCCGGCGTCTCGGCGGCGATCTTCCGGACGTCGTCGATGAACCCCATGTCCAGCATCCGATCCGCCTCGTCCAGGATCAGGACCTCGGTCCGGGAGAGGTCGGCGTTGCCCCGCCGCACGTGATCCAGCAGCCGGCCGGGCGTGGCCACCAGGACGTCGCAGCCGAAGCGGAGCGCCTCGGTCTCCGGGTCCAGGGGCGTGCCGCCGTGGACCAGCACCGGCTCGATGGAGGTGAGTCGTCCGTAGCCGGCCGTGGCCTTCTCGATCTGCTGGGCCAGCTCCCGGGTGGGCGTGACCACCACGGCCCCCGGACGGCGCTCGGTCCGCCCGGCCAGGCGCTGGATGGTGGGGAGGATGAACGCCGCCGTCTTGCCCGTCCCCGTCTGCGCCGACCCCAGCACGTCGCGGCCGGCCATGACCGGGGGGATCGCCCGCCGCTGGATCTCCGTGGGAGCCCGGTACCCCTTCTCGTCCAGGGCTTCCAGCAACTCCTCGGAGAGGCCCAGCTCGCGGAACGTCGCCGTCTGCTCTTCTGTCACGCTCTGTGTCCCATGTTCGATGATCGTCTCCGCCGTCCCACGGCGTCCTCGTTCCCTCGGGTACGGGCCGGCGTACACCCTCCGCCCCGACCGGATCCGCCGGCGCTTGCCCCTGTTCCGGCGGGAGCCGAGGTTCCCGACGGGACGGCTCCGTACCCCGGTTCCCCGGCGTGCGGGAGACCCCGCGATCCCACGCGCCCCACGGCCCGCGAATCCAGCTCAGCGACCCATGGACGACACGAGACAGGCGCCGCTCACGCTGGAAGGCTGGTACGTGCTCCACCAGTTCTTCCGGATCTCCTGGCCCCACGTATCCGGGCTCGAGCGCGGCGAGCGGGAGCGCCGCGCCCGGGAGCTGGCGGCCTTCTTCCGGCGGTGGAGCCCCGCCGAGGAGAGCGGGCGGCGCGACGGGAACGAGGGAGACGACGTGGACGAAGCCGACGACGGGGACGAAGCCGACGGCGGGGCCGGGGGCGGCTGGAGCGGGCTCTACCGGATCGTGGGCGGCGCGGTGGACCTCATGGCCGTCCACTTCCGGCCCGACATCGAGGGGCTGGGCGCGGCCGAGCGCTCGATCCAGGGCCTGGCGCTCCACGAACACCTGGCCCTCACCCACGACTACCTCTCGGTGGTGGAGCTCGGGCTGTACGGCCTCACCCGGGAGCTGCTGGCCGAGGCCCGGGACGAGGGGTTCGCGCCGGGGTCCGAGGAATGGGATCGGCGGGCGGCGGAGGCCCTGGAGGCCGAGCGGGAGAAGGCCTTCGTCCGACGACGCCTGCGCCCGCGGCAGCCCGATCGTCTCCCCTACGTGTGCTTCTACCCCATGGACAAGCGGCGCCGGCCGGGTCAGAACTGGTACGCCCTCTCCCTGGAGGAGCGCGGCGCCCTCATGCGGGAGCACGGACACATCGGCCGCGGCTACGTGGACCGGATCTCCCAGGTCATCTCGGGCTCCATCGGCCTGGACGACTGGGAGTGGGCGGTGACCCTGTTCGGATCCGATCCCCTGGACTTCAAGGAGCTGGTCACCGTGATGCGGTACGACGAGGCCAGCGCCGAGTACGCCGAGTTCGGCCCGTTCTACGTGGGCAAGCGGATGCACCCGGACCGGATCGTCGAGGACCTCCGGGAAGCCTGAGCCCCGCCCTACTCGACCCACCCGGCGTTGGATCGGAGCTGCTCCTGCAGCTTGGGATGGATGCGCCACAGGTAGCCGCCCATCCCCACGGCGGCCAGCAGGTTCCCCACGAGCACCGACCACCAGGCCAGCTCCCGGAGGATCCACT
>CAZVIY010000038.1:0-9582 GCA_964627425.1 uncultured Gemmatimonadota bacterium | reverse complement strand
GGCGACGGCCTGGTGGAGATCGACACGGGCTCGGGGAGCATCCGGCTCCGTCAGGAGGGCTGAGGGCGCGTGGATCCGAGACGTCAGAAACGGGACCCCGTCAGCTCCACGTCTGCGCTCCGCCAGGCCTCCGCCAGCCGGTCCCGAGCGTCGCGGGCCTCGTCCTCCCGCCCCTGGGCCTGCAGGCTCTCGGCGAGCCCGTGGAGGCACCACCCGTTCTCCGGAAAGCGCTCGAGCGCCCGACGGTAGACCGCTTCTGCCTCGGCGGCGCGGCCCGCTTCCAGCAGCACGGCCCCCAGGACGTGCCGCACCGGGAGATGCCAGGGCGGCGGCTCGTCGTAGACCAGCTCCGACTCCCGGCGGACGCCTTCCCTCAGGGCCTCGATCGCCGCCGCGTGATCGTCCCTCTCCGCCGCGATCTCCCCCTCCACCACCTTCACCGCCACCCCGAGGAGGTCGGCCGTGGCGTTCAGGTCCCAGACCGCCTGCTCCTGGAGCGAGGGCTCGGCCTGGATCCGACGCAGGGCCTCGAGCTCCCGCTCCGCCTCAGCGGGCCGGCCGGCCCGGGCGTGGGCCACGGCCCGGGCGTAGCGCCAGGTGCCCCTCGGGTAGAGCAGATCCTCCGGCGGGGACGGCTCCTCCAGGATCTCCCCCCACCGGCCGAACCGCACCATCACGCGCAGCGGAGTGACCAGGTAGTGCTGCAGGGCCGCGAAGCCCGGCTCCCGCATCATGGAGCGGTCCACCTTCTCCGCCAGCGTCCGCGCCGCCCTCATCGCCACCTCGCGGCGGCCGGCCATGCTCGCCGCGTACGAGCGGAAGTGGTAGTTGTGGGGGTGGTAGGCCAGAGTGTAGACGGTCTGGCCGCGGTCTCCCACCTCCTGAGATTCGTCCGCGCGGATCGCCCGGAGGTTGGCTTCCACGGCCTCGGCGTAGCGCCCCACCCGTATGTAGACGTGGGCCGGCATGTGGACCACGTGGCCGGCGCCGGGCATGAGGTCGGCGATCCGGCCGGCGCACGGCAGGGCCCGCTCCGGATACGCGGCCTCGACGGCGTGGATGTAGAAGTGGCACGCGCCGGCGTGGCGCTCGTTCCGATCCATCACCGTCCGGAGACGGCGGAGCAGCTCCCGGGTCCCCGGTCCGGGTTCGGGATCTCCGTCTGCCTCTGACTCCACCCAGTAGTCCCACGGGCTCAGGAGCATGAGCGCCTCGGCGGCCAGCACCTGGGCGTCGTCGTCCGACGGCCACCGGTCGGCGACCTGGCCCATGGCCCGGGCGTAGGCCGAGTCGCGCCCGGCCCGCCCGCCGGTGGGATCGGGACCGTACCGCTCCGCCATGGCCCGGACGTAGGCCCGCTCCCGGTCGGTGATGGCATCCAGGTGATCGAGGGTCCTTCGGACCGCCTCGTAGGCGCGCGCTCCGCCGGCCGAATCCATGGCGGCGTTGATGTTCGGCCCCGACGCCCAGGCGATGCCCCACCAGCACATGGCGCACGCGGGGTCCAGGCGGGTCGCGGCCCGGAACGAGCGCACGGCCTCGTCGTGCTGGAAGGCGTAGGTGAGGCGAACCCCCTGGTCGAAGTAGGCCTGGGCGTCCGGAACGTCGGTGGTCACCGGATGGTGGTGGTCGCCCAGGTCGTCACGGAGCGCCGGGACGTCCTCCTGCGGCGCTCCGTGATCGTGCATCCGCCCGTGGTCGTGCTCGCCGCCCTCCTGGCCGACGCCGGGAGAGGCGAGCATCGTCAGGGCCACCGGGACGAGCGCGGCGAGGGGGAGGGCGCGGGGCGCCCGGTCGCCCCTCCTCGAACGAGCCGACGATCCTTCTCCGAGCCTGGGGTTGCCTGGGCGTCCCATGAGCGTCCTCCCGCCTGTCCGTTTCGACACTATACTGACTGGTCAGTGTAACAAGAGAGGACCGGACGGCCCCTCCGTCAAGGAGGGCGGCGCGGGATGAAGGCCGTCGGCCCCGTTCGCGGGCCACGGACCCGGGCTCCGGTTGGGAATATCTCGCCGGCCGCCGCTAGGTTTTCCGGTGGTGGCTCATCAGAGGAGACACGTCACGGGAAGGCACGTCATGACGGACGAGGAACGCGGGACGCGCGCCCGCATCATGGACGCGGCAGAGGAGCTCGTTCTCCAGCACGGGCTCGCCGGCACGACCGTCGACGCCATGGTGGAGAGGGCCGGCATCACGAAGGGCACCTTCTTCTATCACTTCGACACGAAGGGGGATCTCGCCCGGGCCCTGGTCGAACGATACGACACCCACGACGAGGACCTCATGCGGCAGCACATGGCCGAGGCGGAGGGGCGCAGCGACGATCCCCTGGAGCAGGTGCTGGTCTTCGTGGGGCTCTTCGAGGAGCAGATGCGGGAGCTCACCGAGCCCTATCCCGGATGTCTCTTCGCGTCGTACTGCTACCAGAATCAGATGTTCGATCAGGACACGGCGGAGACCGTCAGGGAGGGGCTGCTACGCTGGCGGCGGTGGGTGGGAGGAAAGCTCCGGGAGGCCGCGAGAAAACACCCGCCCCGCCGCGAGATCGACGCGGAGGATCTGGCGGACATGCTCACCGCGATCTTCGAGGGCTCGTTCATCCTGTCGAAGACCCTCTCCGAGCCCGGAGTGGTGGCGCGGCAGCTCGCCCAGTACCGCGCCCACCTCGAGCTGCTGTTCGGCCATGGCGGAGCCTGAAGGTCTCGGCCCGCCAGCGACCGGCGCTACCCGGAGTCCTCCCCCCGGAAGGTGATCAGCACCGCGCCCCTCCTCCCCTCTCCGCCGTACTCGGAGCTGTACTCGGTGGGCCTGAGGATCTCCAGCCGGGCCACATCGCGCATCGACATGGTCCGGAGCTCGTCCACGGGGCTCAGCACCTCCTGGTCGTTCACCCGCAGGGCCGCGGGCTGGACGCCCCCCTGGGTGAGGCTGCCCGCTCCCCCGTAGCTGAAGGTGTACATCACCTCGCCCGCGGTCTGCCGGTCCACGAAGGAGACCCGGTTGTGCCGGCGGAGGAACTCGTAGACCGTCAGGTCGCGGTACGGCTCCAGGTCGTCGGCGGTGAGCTGGGTGCTCATCATCACCTGCGTCCCTCCGACGGACGCGCACGCACCCATCCCCAGGAAGATCAGGGCCGCGACGCTCAGGGGGAGCCATCGTTTCATCGGCATCGGGGCTCTTCCTCCCGTTTCAGTGGTGGTGAGTGGAACGCCCCCGCGAGACCCGCCGGGGTCGCTGGAACAGATGGAGGCCGGAAAGCGTTGAGCGGCGGCGCACGGTCTCACCAGCTCACGCGCACCCCGAGCTGGGCCTGCCACTGCGACTCGGGCACCCCGGGCACGTGGGGCAGGTCCGCGGCGATCCCGCCCTCCCCGGACCGCCGGATCGGACCCTGGTACCGGGAAGTCAGGGGATCGATCCTGTCGGCCTCACCCGGTAGACCGCCTTCTTCCCCCCTCCCCTCCACCCTCAGGATCTGCACCGCGCGGTTCGTGGTCTCCACCCGTCCCCAGCCGGGGTTCAGGGCGTTGAGCACGTTGAGCACGTCCAGCGTGACCTGGACCCGGGACCCGGCGGGACGGAATCCGTGGCTCACCCGCAGGTCCAGACGGTTGGACCACGGGGCCCGGCAGGCGTTCCGTGCCAGGACGCTCGCGCGGGCTCGTCCCAGGCACGGTTCGCGCCCGATCAGGTTCGCGAAGGCGAAGCGCGATCCCTGCGACATGGGCGGCATGTCGATGGAGCCCTCGGGCACGTAGAGCAGGTCGTTGTGGAGATCCCGGCCTCGGCCCGCACCGGGGAAGCCGTCGCCGTTCACGTCGCCGGCGTACACGTAGGAATAGGGCCGGCCCGACTGCCCTACGTAGAAGAGCCCGATCCGGGTGCCGCCCAGCCGCTCCAGGACGCGGCCCCAGGCCGACACGACGACCTTGTGGGGCCGGTCGAACCGGGCCCGCCGCACCTCCGGGGTGTTGGGATCCCCCTCCACGGGGTTCAGCCCATGGTTGGCCACCACGTCCGAGGTGAGCATGCTCCGGGTGTCGCCGGTGCGGTTGAAAGCGTAGCCGGCCCGTACCCCGAAGCGGTCGCCGAACCGCTTCCGAAGCTCGAGGCTCGCGGCCCACGCGAAGTTCCGATCGTCGTTCGTCACCCGAATCACGGGACCGAAGGCGTCGGAGATCCGACCGGCGTGGAAGCCGTCCGGAGCCGGCGCGCCGTAGGTCTCCCGGCCCCCGTAGCCGTACCCCACCGTGTAGCCCGAATCCACGGGGACCGACCCGAGCGGCGCCCGCAGGTTCACGTCCTCCAGGGCCACCTGGTGTACGGCGTGGGTCGTGAGGAACTCGCCCGAGGCCACGATCCCGCCCGGCAGCTCCTGGTCGATCCCCACCGACGCCTTGAACTCCTGCGGAAAGCGGAAGTCCGGATCGAAAAAGACCACCGCCGGGCCGCCTCCCGCCTCGGGCGTCGAGCCGTCCGCGCACTCCTCCGGAGCCGGGGCCCCGGGGTCGAGGGCCGGCGTCGCGGCGACGCCCTGGCACGCGAGGACGAAGCTCCGGAGTCCCGTGTCCTCGTAGGCGTGGGCCAGCCACACGAGGGGAGGGCGTCCGGTGAAGAGCCCGATCCCGCCCCGGAGCTGGGTCGCTCCCGACGCGAACGGCCGCCAGTTGAGCCCCAGCCGGGGCGAGAGGAGGGCGTTGCCCGAAGGCATGACGTCGGTGCGCACCCCCAGCTCCTCCTCGAGCTCCTCGTTGTGCGCCGGGATCTCGGGGACCGTCGGCACGTCCACCCGGAGGCCAGCCCGCAGGACGAGCCGCTTCGCCGGGTGCCACGTGTCCTGGAGCCATCCGGCGAACTGCCAGATCGGAAAGGAGACCTCGGCGTCCGCGACCCCGTCGCGGAGGAGCCCGATCTCGTACCGGACCGCATCGTTGCGCCGCAGGCCCTCCAGCGTGCCGACGTGCAGGTCCCCGTCGGCATAGGGACGGAAGTGATAGCTCCCGCGGCTCTGGGGAAGGAAGCGGCGGGAGATCCCGAAGCGCTGGAGCCCCGCCCCCACCAGCAGCCGGTGGTCGCCCGCCGAGATGGTCAGGTTGTCCTCGATCTCCAGGAGGTCCTGCTCCACCTCGTCCAGGTGCGCCTCCAGCGGCGCTCCCGCCCGGACGCGGCGCGACAGGACGAAGCCGTCCTGGATCCCCCCCAGGTCCACCTGGACCCGGGGGAGGTCCGTGAAGGGCCGGACCTCCTCACGGATGAGCTGGACGTTCACCAGCAGGTCGTTGGAGATGCCGCGCCCCAGATCGGACAGCAGCTGGAGGGCCGCTGAGTGGGCCCTCGTCTCCACCTCGTAGGCGTGGGAGGAGAAATCGTAGGGCTCGCCCGGAAGACGGTTGGGCGGCGGCTCGTCGCTCGCCCCCGCGTAGTGGTACCGGATCGTCCCCCGGTGTCCGTCTCCCAGGTCGGCGTCCAGCCGCAGGAAGGCGTTCCCGATCCGGTTCTCCAGCGTCGTCGAGCCCAGCGTGCCCGGGTCGTAGCCCCGCCCCTCCAGGATGCGGATCATCTCGGCCGCCGAGTCCACCGGCACGCCCGTGCGCAGCGGATCGTCGACCCCCACCTGGAGGCCCGTGGGCGGCTGCCGCCGGCGCTCGAGCTCGCCCACCGCGTAGAGGTGGAGCCGATCCTCCACCAGCGGACCGCCGCCGGCGATCCCCAGGTGGACCTTGTCGAGCTGATCGGGCGAGCGGGAGGTCTCGTCCACCACCAGGTCCCCCACCAGCACCTCGTCGCGCCAGTTGCCGAAGACGGTCCCGGTCCACTCGTTCGTGCCGCTCCTTGTCACGGCGTTCAGGACACCGCCCGTGAATCCCGCGTGGCGCACGTCGTAGGGAGCGGTGAGCACCTGGAACTGCTCCACCGCCTCCAGCGGCAGGGCCCGGGCGCCGGCCCGGCCGCCCACCACGCCGGTGGAGGAGGTGCCGAAGACGTCCTGGCTCAGGGCGCCGTCGATCCGGAGCGCGTTGAACCGGGGGTTCCCTCCCGCCACAGAGACTCCGTCGTCGGTGACGCTGGCCAGGGGCGAGAGGTCGGCGTAGCGGAGGAGGTCCCGCCGGATGTTGGGCACCGCCTCCACCGTGGTCGTGTCCACCAGCGTCATCGAGCCCATGTGGGCGGGGTTGAAGACGGGATCCCGCTCCACCTGGACGGCGATCTCCGGCGCCTCCACCGCCTCCTCGGCCAGGACCACGTCGACGTCCACCGCCTGGCCCATCGGAAGCGTCAGCCCTTCCCGCCGGCCCGTGGCGAAGCCGAGGCGGGACGCCTCCAGGGTGTAGGGCCCCCCGGGGCGGAGATTGGGCACGTAGTAGCGCCCCTCGTCGTCGGTGACGTCCGAGGCGCGGGTCCCCGAGGGCTCGTGGAGCAGCACGACGGTGACGTCGGCCAGCGGGATCCCGTCGGCCGTCGTGACCTGGCCGCGGACGGCCGAGGTGCTCACGCCCTGGGCGGCGGCCGGGGAGGGGGTCGTGCCGGCGGCCAGGACCAGGGCGGAGAGGAGCGGGAGCGCCGCGGGCGCGAGGCGGCGGACTCCGGAACCCGGAGGCCGCCGGCGGATGGATGGAGAGTTCAGGAGCATCCCTGCCTCCGGGGCGGACATGTTCCTCCAACGTAGAGGCGCGTGGACGGGACGGGCAATCCGCACGGTCGGCTCCGCTCACCTGCACTGTTTCCCCGGACGTTACCGTCGAGGAACGGCTCCCGTCCCGGCGTCTTGCCCGACGCATCCATGGAGTTCTACGATATCGGTCATGGACCTTCCTGGCAGGTTCGGTGACCTGCCTAGGCCTCCCAACTCGCGAGGAGGAGAGACAGCATGGGTGACCAAGTCTCATACCGCCGGTACAGCGACTCCGCCGCGGAGAACTACGAGCGCTACTTCGTCCCCACCATCGCGACCCCGGTCTCCCGCGAGCTCCTGGCCGCGGCGGCCCTCCAACCGGAGGAGCGGGTGCTCGACGTGGCCTGCGGCACCGGCATCGTGGCCCGCCGCGCCGCCGAACAGGTCGGACCCGCCGGAAGGGTCGTCGGCGCGGACGTCGCCCCCGACATGATCGAGGTGGCCCGGTCGACGCCGGCACCCGGAGGAGCCGAGATCGAGTGGCGCGAGGCGGACGCCGCCTCCCTGCCGTTTCCCGACGAGGCCTTCGACGTCGTGCTGTGCCAGATGGGCCTCCAGTTCTTCGAAGACAGGGTCGCGGCCCTCAGGGAGATGCGCCGGGTCCTCGCTCCGGGTGGGCGGCTCGCCCTCAACACCCCGGGCACCATCCAGCGCCCCTTCGAGATCATGGACGAGGCCCTGGTTCACCACATCAGCCCCGACCTCGCCGGATTCGTGCGGGCCGTGTTCTCGATGAACGATCCCGAGGAGGTCCGCCGGCTCATCCAGGAGGCCGGGTTCGAGAACGTGAACGCGAGGGAGGCGACGGTCACCCTCCATCTCCCCCCGCCCGCGGAGTTCCTGTGGCAGTACATCAGCCTGACGCCGATGGCGGCTCTCGTGAACCCGGCCCCCGAGGAGGCCAGGGCCGCCCTCGAGCAGGAGGTCGTCGACGGCTGGCAGCCGCTCCTCGAGGACGACGGCTCCCTGATCGGCGAGCAGCCCGTGGTGATGGCGACGGGACGAGCCTGAGCCGGTGGGACCGGCGCCGGGTGACCCGCGCCGGTGTCGGCCGAGGCCCGGCCGGCTACGGAGGGATGGTCCCGCCGAGGGGTGCCGGGGTACTCGGAGGGAGCGGGCCATCGGTACCGAACCGGCGATCCCGGCCAGCGGAGGCTCAGCCGGCGCACTCCGCCCGTACCCGGCGCTCCCGCCGCTCCGCCTCGGCCTCCATCCGGAGGTGATAGTCGCCCAGCCCCAGGTACTTTCCGGCCAGGAACGGTCCCCACATCCCCACCAGGAGGTAGCGGAGCTGCTGGTCCCAGTGGACGGACTCATGGGCCATGAGCCCGTACCGGCGGCAGGCACTCCATCCCTTCACGTGATCGCCCACGATGACGAAGCCCGGGAAGGGCGCCCACGCGTTCCGGGCGAAGGGGACGTCCTCGTTCCAGACCACCACGGGGCCGCCGAAGCGGAGGGCCACGCCCAGGAGCAGCAGACCTGCCCATGCCAGCAGCGCCGTGAGCACCGCCGTTTTCGCCTTCTCCGAGACCGAGCGTGGAGCCACGCCTGAGCCTCCTGCGACCGCGAGGAACGGGACGGCCCGAAACCTCCCATCCATGACAAGATCGCATGGACCCGTGGAATCCGTAAAGGTGGACGTCCCGCCCGGTGGACCGATAGCCTTCTGTGGTTCCGCTTCCGCACCCGCATCCCGCCGAGGGAGGACCGCCGTGACCACGATGGCCGACGCGCTCACCCCCACCGCCTGGCGCCGCAGCGCCGTGTCCCGGACCACGCTGGACGTACTTCTGGTCCTCGCCGGGAGCGGGCTGGTCGCCCTGGCCGCCCAACTCCGCTTCACGCTTCCGTTCACGCCCGTTCCCGTCACCGGACAGCCCTTCGCGGTGCTCCTGGTGGGAGCTGCACTAGGTAGCCACCGTGGGACGCTCGCCATGGCGGCCTACCTGGCCGAAGGGGCGGCGGGGCTCCCGGTCTTCGCCGGAGGCGGCTGCTGCGTGCCCTGGCTCCTGGGTCCCACGGCCGGATATCTCTGGAGCTATCCCCTCGCCGCAGGAACCGTGGGCTGGCTCGCGCAGCGGGGCTGGGACCGCCGGCCCGGGACCACGGCTCTGGCCATGCTCGCCGGCATCGGCGTCATCTACCTGGTAGGGCTCCCCTGGCTCGCGCGCTTCGTGGGCTGGGATCAGGTGATGGTCGCAGGGCTTCTGCCGTTCATCGCCAGCGACCTCGCGAAGGTGGCTCTCGCCACGGCCGTACTTCCGCTGGTCTGGCGTCTGCTGGGTCGGGAGGCTCCCTGGGCCGATGACTCGTCCGGGTGAGGCGCAAGGCCCTCGCCGCTCGGCGACCCGCCGGATCCACGGGGTGGGCGTGGACGCGCACGGCCGCTGCGCCCACTACGGAGGCCCGGGGGACGTCGTCGCCATCAAGCTGCCGTGCTGTGGTCGCTACTACGCCTGCCACGCCTGCCATCTGGAGCTCGAGGACCACGACGCGGAGCGATGGCCCCCGGATGCGTTCCACAGGGAGGCCGTCCTCTGCGGAGAGTGCCGGGCCCGGTTGAGCGTCGAGGAGTACCTGGACTCCCCGACGGGCTGCCCCCGCTGCGACGCCCCGTTCAACCCCCGCTGCGAGCTCCACCATCCCCTCTACTTCCGGGTGCCCTCCCCTGCGGAGGATGGCTGAAGCCTCCGGGAGGGCGGGTACCCACTGGAACTCTGTCCGCGGTTCTCGCATCGCCCAGATGGAGACGGGGTCGGCCCCTCGGGGTCGCCTCCGTCCTCGACCGATCGGCCGACATCCGACGGCGCCCCACACCTCGAACGCTCGGCAACAGGAGAAACCGATGTCTACGACCGAACCACGGACCGCCACGCCCACGCAGCTCAATGGCGTGAACGTCGATG
>CAZVIY010000037.1:0-10152 GCA_964627425.1 uncultured Gemmatimonadota bacterium | reverse complement strand
TCACCGAGCTGGCCGGCGCCGACCCCGCCGGATGGGACGTGGAGGCCCCGGCCGAGGCCGACGGCCTCCCCGAGTGGGACGGCGAGCGCCGGGCGCGGCTGGAGGGCGAGCTCGAGGAGACCCGCCAGGCGTACCGGGCCCTCCGCGACGAGTTCGTCCAGGCCGGTCTGACCACCCCCGAGGACGCCCTCACCGAGCTCGAGTCGTGCCTCCGGGAGATGGAGGATCTGGAGCGCGGCTGGGCCGCCGGCCGGCTGGCGGGAGAGATCTTCGCCCGGATGGACGAGAGCCTGGAGCGGCGGCTGTCCGGGGTCCTGGAGGCCGAGGGGCCGTTCTCGGCGGCCGCGGTGACGGAGCGGATCACCGGCCGCTACGTCTCCCTCTCCCGGACCGGCGACGGGGGGCTCTCCGTCCGGGACGGCCGCGGGCGGCGCTTCGCGGTGGCGGAGCTGAGCCGGGGGACCCGGGACCAGATCTACCTGGCCCTGAGGATCGGGCTGGGGCAGGCGGCGCTGGAGAGCGCCGGCGTGGGCGACGGCGGCTTCTTCCTGCTGGACGACGCCTTCCTCACCGCCGACTGGTCGCGGCGGGAACGGCTGGTGGAGGCGGCCGCCGACCTGGCCGAGGCGGGCTGGCAGCTGGTCTACCTCACCTGCGACGACCACCTGAGGGACCTGTTCGTGGAGGCCGGGGCGGCGCTCCACGAGCTCGACTGAGGGCCGGCCGGCGGCCCGCGACCGGGCGCGGCCGCCGACCCGTCAGTCCTTGAAGACCCCCAGGTTCGTGGAGTGGCCCGGGTCGATCTTCTCGTCGGGCCGGGCCCGGTGGACGGCGTTGTTCACGGCGATGGCCGCCTCGCCGAAGCCCGTGGCGATGAGCTCCAGCTTGCCGTCGTAGGTGACGATGTCCCCCGCGGCGTAGACCCCGGGGAGGTTGGTCATCATCCGGGAGTCCACCCGGATCGTGTTCCCGTCCAGCTCCAGGCCCCACTCGCCGATGGGGCCGATGTTGGGCACGAAGCCGATGAGGGAGAGGATCTCGTCCACCGCGACGTGCCGCTGCTCGTCGGTCTTGTTGTGGTAGATGGTGGCCCCGGTGACCCGGTCCTCGCCGTGGATCTCGGCCACCTCGTGGTAGGTGAGGAGCTCGATCTCGTCCCGCTCGTCGGCCCCCTCCACCAGCTCCACCGTCCGGGCGTGGGCCCGGTACCGGTCGGACCGGTGGATGTGGGTGAGCTCGCTGGCCACGTGCCGGAGCTCCCAGCTCCAATCGAAGGCCGAGTCGCCGCCGCCCACGATGAGGACCCGGCGATCCCGGAAGCGCTCCGGATCGTCCACGTGGGGCCAGACCCCGGCCTTCCAGTGCCGGTCGAAGCCGGGGACCTTCAGGCGCCGGGGCTTGAAGGCGCCCTTCCCGGCGGCGATCACCACCGTCCGGGTGGGTCGGGCCCCCCGATCGGTCTCCAGGACGAAGTGGCCGTCCTCCCGGCTCAGCGCCTTCACCCGCTCGTCCAGGCAGATGTCCTGGTCGTCGAACTGGGTGGCCTGCTCCGTCAGGTCCCGGGCCAGGTCCTTCGCCAGGACCTTGGGAAAGCCGGCCACGTCGTAGATGTCCTTCTCGGGATAGAGGGCGGTGAGCTGCCCCCCGAGCTCGGGGAGCGCGTCGATGAGGCGCGCGCTCACGCCACGCATGCCCGCGTAGAAGAGGCCGAAGAGCCCGGTGGGCCCTCCGCCGATGATCGTCACGTCTACGAGATCGTCACTCACCGTGCGGTCGCAGTGACTCCTGGTGGGGAACTGGGCGGGGAACGGTCGATCCGTCGGCGAGGGGATGGCCGGGGGACATCCTCCCGCTCGCCGGCAGGGATCTACCCGACTCGTGGGTTCGGGATCCGGCCCCCGGCCGCCCTCCTCAGGCGGCGCGGCCTCTCTGGACGTTCCGGATCCCCGCCATCCCGTAGTCGATGATGGCGTACACCGAGACGATCCCCACCGCCGCCACCAGCGCGGGCGTCACCCACGGCCAGAAGATCAGGCTGAAGAGGACCGCCACCTGCAGCCCCGTGGTCATCTTGCCGCCGAGGCGGGAACGGAAGGGGATGACACGCCCCACCAGCCGGCCCAGGAGGTAGCTCCCGGCTGTGAAGATGTCCCTGAGGATGAGCACCACGAACCCGGCCCACTCCAGCGACTCACCGGGGAGGAACGAGACCAGCCCCATGAGGACGAAGAACTTGTCGCAGAACGGATCCAGGAGCATGCCGATCTCCGACTGCGTGTCGCTCAGCCGGGCGATGAGGCCATCCAGCAGGTCCGTCGCCGCGCCGCCCAGCACCACCAGCGCCAGCATCCCCGGATCGTCCACCGCCAGGAAGGCCAGGCCCAGGGGGATCCGGGACAGGGACAGGAGGTTCGACACGGTGAGGAACCCCGGATCGTGGTGACCCGCAGAACGCTCGCCCTGTGCGTGGTCGCTCATCTGCGCGAGGCTCCCGACGTCTCCATCACCGTCCCGTGGCGAGGTCACAGATAGTCACGGAGCACCTCCTCGAACGGCAGGGGCTCCAGGCGGAACACGGTCCGCAGCGCGTGCTCGGACCCGGAGAGGACGCCCTGCCGCCGGAGCCACTCGGCCTCCCCCGGGGCGAGTCCCGCTCCGCCGGAGACCCGCTCCAGCACCTTCCGGGCCGGGAGCGCCATCGGCCCGGGGAGGGAGACGATCCGGAGCCGGCGTCCCACGGCGTCCCCCACGGCGCGGACCACCTCGGAGAAGGCCAGGGGGCGGGGACCGCCGAGCTCGAAGACCGTCTCCTCGAAGCCGGGGCGCTCCACCCCCTGGCAGAGGGCCTCCACCACGTCCTCCACCGCCACCGGCTGGAGCCGGAACTCCGTCTCCCCGGGGACCGGGAGCCAGCCGCCGGCACGGGCGGCCCGCCGGAGCCGGGTGGTGAGGAAATCACCGGGACCGTAGATCACCGCGGGCCGGAACACCAGGAGCTCGAAGTCCCGTTCGCGGAGCTCCTCTTCGGATCGGTGCTTCCACCCGTAGAATCCCTCCTTCCCGGGCTCGGCGCCCAGGGCGCTCATGAAGAGGAACCGGGAGACGCCCGCGCGCTCCGCCTCGCCCGCCAGGGTCCGGTCGGCGCGGTGGATCCCGTCGGGCTCGACCGCCGCCACCGCCGTCGGCGAAGTCCCGGCCAGGTGCACCACCCGGTCGCACCCCTCGGCCGCGCCCTCCACCTGGTCGGGCCGCCCCAGGTCCGCCTGCCACCAGTCCATCTCCCCGTCGAGCCGATCCTCCGGGTGGGGGAGCTGTCGCACGAGTCCCCGCACCCGGTGGCCGCGGTGGAGGAGCCGGGGCACGAGCTCCCGGCCCACGAACCCCCGGGCCCCCGTCACCAGGACCGTGAGCCGGCGGCCGGGGGGCTCCAGGAGCGGGTCCGGAGCCTCCTCCAGCGCCAGCCCGGTTTCGGTCCCGCCCTCATACGACTCGGGATCGTACGGCTCCGGGAATCTGGACATGGGGAGGCCTCCTGGGACGAGCGCCGTCGCGTGACGTCAAGCTACACGACGCCCCGTCCTGGTCAAAAAGGCCGTCCCCCCGGGGACCGGGCCCCGGAGGTCCCGGCGGTTCAGGCGGTCTGAAGCTCCTCCTCGGCCTCGCCGGCGCTCTCCTCCAG
This sequence comes from uncultured Gemmatimonadota bacterium, assembly GCA_964627425.1. Classification (GTDB taxonomy): domain Bacteria; phylum Gemmatimonadota; class Gemmatimonadetes; order Palauibacterales; family Palauibacteraceae; genus Caribbeanibacter. The sequence goes on along the minus strand of CAZVIY010000037.1, from coordinate 6,473 downwards.
GACGTCCATGGCGTCGCCCCGGGCGTCCAGGAGCACGAACTCCCGGACCACCACGTCGGCGGTGGGGATGGACACCCCGTCCCGCTCGTAGGAGCCGTACTCCACCCGGCCCTCCACGTAGAGGCGCGAGCCCTTCCGGACGAAGCGCTCGGCCGTCTCGGCCTGGCGTCCCCAGAAGGTGAGCCGGTGCCAGTCGGTGCGCTGCTGCTCCTCGCCGTCCACCTCGTATCGACGGTTCGTGGCGAGGGAGACGTGGGCCACGGCCGTGCCGCGGGACGTGGTCCGGACCTCGGGATCCGACCCTGCGTTGCCGATGAGGGTCAGGCGATTGACGGAGCGACTCATGGGCGTACCTCCCCGGGCTGGAGAATCGTCGTGCGTTCGTCCCCCAGCATGGAGAGCGGCGAGCCGCCGGCGCAGGGTCCCTGTGCCAGATGCCGTCCCGCCCGGCCGCTCCCCGAGCCCCGGCCGCCCCGGAGGCCGGAGGGCACCTGCCGGTGCCCGCCCCCACGGGGTTCTCCGACCAGACTCCTAGAAGATCGAGAAGTTGAAGTACTTCCCCGGGTCGCGCTTCAGGTCGTCCAGGAAGGCCCGGAGCTCGATGAGGGTGGCCACCGTCTCCTCGTAGAACGCCGTGTCGGTCACCAGCCGCCCCAGGGCACCCTCCCCCCGATTCAGCCGGCCGAAGAGCTGATCGGCGCCCCCCAGGGTCGTGTCCGCCCGGGCCAGGACCCGGTCCATGCGCCGGCTGTTCTCCCGGAGCTGGGAGGAGAGCTCCCGGAGCTCGCCCGTGGTGGTCCGGGCGTTCTCCAGGATGGCCTCCAGCTCGCCCTCGGCGGTGGCCCCCTCCAGCCGGGCGAAGGTGGAGTCCAGCGCCAGGGCGGCCCGGCGCGCCGCCTCGCTGGCCTCGCCCACGTCGCCGGCCACGGTCCGGAAGCTCTCCCGCCCCTCCTCCAGGAGGTCGGCCAGCTCCCCGCTGGCCCGCTCGAAGTTCCCGGCGGCGGCGGCCAGGTCCTGCACGGTGGTGTCGCTGAGCACGCTCTCGAGCTGGTTGGTGATCCGCTGGAGGTTCTGGGCGATGTCCTCCGTGTAGCTGGTGATGTCGGAGAACTCGGCCTGGCTCACCCCGGGCACGTAGCCCCGGGCCCGGTCGGCGCTGTCCAGGCTCGCCTCGGGATAGCGGGAGGCCGGGACCACGGCGGCCTCCCACTGGCCGAACAGCGAGGTGGGCCGGAGCAGCACCGCCGGCTCCTCCGGCAGCGGGGCGTCCCGCTCCACCTGGAGGGTGAGCTGGACCCGACCGTCGGGGCCGAACCCCATCCGCTCCACCTGGCCGACCTTCACCCCCCGCACCGTCACCGGGTTGCCCGCGCTCAGCTGGCCGGCGGTGGGGACGACGGCCGTGAGCCGGTACGTGTCGCCGGGGATCCGGGCGTCGGAGAGCCAGAGGGCCCCGAGGACGGCCACCGCGATGCCCAGGAGCACGAACGCCCCCACCACGACATCGCTGCGCTGCTCTCCGCTCATGCCTCGACCTCCCCTTCCGACGTCCGGGGCCACAGGTCCGTCCGTCCCTCGACGAACGACCGGACCACCGGGTCCTGCGATGCGCGGATCTCCTCGGGGGTGCCCACGGTGTGGGCGCGCCCCCGGAACAACATGACGATTCGGTCGGCCACCCGGTAGGCGCTCTCCATGGCGTGGGTCACCATGAGGGCCGTGGCGTCCAGCTCGTCCCGGAGCCGGAGGGTGAGCCCGTCGATGAGGGCCGTGGTCACCGGATCCAGGCCGGTGGTGGGCTCGTCGAACAGCAGCAGCTCGGGCCGGCCCGCCACCGCCCGGGCCAGGCCCACCCGCTTCCGCATGCCGCCGGAGAGCTCCGCCGGGACCTTCTCCTCGATCCCCGCCAGCTCCACCAGCTCCAGGCACTCACGGACCCGCTCCTCCATCCGCTCCGGCGGCACGTCCCGGTTCCGCAGCGCCATGCGGACGTTGTCCGCCACGGTCATGGAGTCGAAGAGGCCGGCGAACTGGAAGACGTAGCCCATGCGGAGCCGGACCCGGTGGAGCTCCTCCCGGTCCAGCTCGGACAGCCAGCGACCCACCACCCGCACCCGCCCCCGGTCGGGACGGACGAGCCCCGCCACGTGCTTGAGGAGGACCGACTTGCCGGAGCCCGACCGGCCGATGATGGCCACCGTCTCGCCCCGTCGCACCGTCAGGTCGAACCCCCGGAGCACCTCCAGGGACCCGAAGGCCCTGTGCACCCCGTCCAGCCGGACCGCCGCCCCGTCCCCCTCGCTCACAGCAGCACCACGGCCCACACGGCGTCCAGGGCCAGGATGAGCATGCACGCCGCCACCACGCTCCGGGTGGTCCCCCGGCCCACCCCCTGGGCGCCGCCCGAGGTCTGGAACCCGTAGGCGGCGCCCACCCCGGTGACCACGATCCCGTAGCTGGCGGACTTGATCATGGCGAAGGTGATGTCGAAGGGCTGATGGAACATGCGGAGCCCCCGTACGAACTCGATGGTGGAGAGGTCCAGGAGCACCACGGAGGTGAGCCACCCGGCCCCCAGGCCCGTGGCGATGGCGAAGGCCACCACCAGGGGAAAGGTGACCAAGCCCGCCACCACCCGGGGCACCACCAGATAGGCCACCGGGTCGTAGCCCAGCGTCTCCAGGGCGTCGATCTGCTCCGTCACCCGCATGGTCCCGAGCTCGGCGGCGATGTTCGCTCCCACCCGTCCGGCCAGCACGAGCCCGGTGAGCACCGGCCCCAGCTCGAGGATCACCGACTTGCCCACCAGCGTACCCACGAAGTAGGGAGGCACCAGGCCGGTGAAGGCATAGGAGCTCTGGAGGGCCAGCACGACGCCGGTGAACAGGGCGATGAAGAGCGCCACGGGGAGGGAGTCGACGCCGATTCGCCGGGCCTGGACGAGGCTCAGGGGGACCCAGGTCTCCGTTCGAGCCAGCGACGAAGCCGCCCGCACGGCCAGGGAGGCCGTCCGTCCCGTGGCCGCGGCCACGGACCGAACCCCCTTTCCCACCACGCCGAGAAAGTCCAGAATTCGCACGTGACTAGCTTACGGAGCGGGCCGAGTCCTGGAAAGCGCAGGCGAGCGGCCACCCCCGGTAGGGAGGGAACGGAGGGGGCGGCGGATCCCCGCAGCGTGGCCCAGGGAACGGCGATCATCGCCCTCCTGGCGGCGCTGGCCGCCGGTATCTTCCTGCTGGAGCCCCTCCAGCGCCACCTGGCCGCCGGGCCGGACCTGGTGGTGACGGCGCCCCGGTCCCACGGCCTGGTGGCCGGCGCACCGGTGTGGGTGGCCGGGCTCCGGGCCGGCCGGGTCACCTCCGTCGAGGTCCGCTCGCCCGGCCAGGGGCCCGGGGGCGGCGTGGTGATCCGCGCCGAGCTGGAGGAGGACGCGGCGAACCACGTCCGGGACGGCGCCCGGGCGTGGATCCAGCGGTCCTCGCTCCTGGGGTCCCCCGTCCTGGTGGTGAGCGCGGGCCCCCGGGACGGCGCCCCCCTGGACTTCGGAGACACCCTCCGGGCCGAGGAGCGGGTCACCGGCCGGGACCTCCTCGCCCGGACGGATACGATCCGCGCCCGTCTGGATTCCCTGAGGGCCGTGGGAGAGGAGGTCGCCGAGCTCGCCACGAGCGGCGACGGCACCCTGGGACGCCTCCACCGGGACACCGAGCTGCGGGAGACGCTCCGGCGGGACCTGGCGGCCGCCCGCCGTCTGGCCGCCGCCCTCCGGGACCACCCGGCGCCGGCGGCCCTGGAGGGCGTCCGGGAGACGGGCGTGGTGGACTCCCTGGTGGCCCGGGGAGACCGCACGGCGGCGCTGCTGCCCCGGCGTTCCGAGGCCCTGGCCGGGCTCGGCCGGTCCCTGGCGACGCTGGAGGAGCGGCTCGCACGGCTCGACAGCCTGACGGCCTCGGGAGCCGGGAGCCTGGGACGGTTCCGGGCCGACGGCGAGCTCCGCGAGCAGATCCGCCTCCTCCGGGAGGACCTCCGGCGGACCCCCAGCGTCCTGTTCTCCGATCCCTTCCGCTGGCTGCGCTTCCGCCTCTTCTGAGCCGGCCGGGGCCCGGACCGCCGGAGGGCCCGGCCGGGCCCCCACCTTGACCGCCGCCGGGGCCCGGGCTATGGTCGAACGGGCGGCAGCTCCGTCATCCTTCTTCTGAGATCCGGGCCGCGCCCTTCCCCTATATTCATCCGCACCCTGTTCAGCCGCAGCCGCGACCAACTCCTCCGCACCGTCTCCGTCCCTTCCGTCCTCCGCACCGACCCTCCAGGCTCCTCAGGCGATGACCGTGAACATCCAGGAGCTGAAGTCCAAGTCGATACAGGAGCTCCACGAGATCGCCGAGGAGCTCAGGATCGACGGCTACTCCGGACTCCAGAAGCAGGACCTCATCTTCCGCATCGAGCGGAACCTGCTGGAGGAGGACGTGGTGCTCCGGGGCGAAGGGGTCCTGGAGATCCTCCCCGAGGGGTACGGCTTCCTCCGGAGCGCCGACTGGAACTACCTCTACGGGCCCGACGACATCTACGTCTCCCCGTCGCAGATCAAGCGGTTCGACATGCGCACCGGGGACACGGTGGAGGGCCGGGTCCGGCCCCCCAAGAGCGGCGAGCGCTACCTGGCGCTGCTGCGGGTGGAGCGCCTGAACTACGTCGACCCGGAGGAGGCCGGCGAGCGGGTGGACTTCGAGGAGCTCCGGCCCAAGTACCCCGAGGAGCGGCTCCGGCTCGAGCGCTCCGACGGCGACATCTCCACCCGGGTGCTGGACCTCATCGCCCCCCTGGGCAAGGGCCAGCGGCAGCTCATCGTCTCGCCTCCCAAGGCGGGGAAGACCATCCTCCTCCAGAAGATCGCCCGGTCCGTCACGGAGAACCACCCGGAGTGCTACCTCATCGTGCTGCTCATCGACGAGCGGCCCGAGGAGGTCACCGACATGCAGCGGGCCGTGGACGGCGAGGTCATCGCCTCCACCTTCGACGAGCCGGCGGAGCGGCACACCCAGGTGGCCGACATGGTCATCGAGAAGGCGAAGCGGCTCGTGGAGTTCGGCCACGACGTGGTGATCCTGCTGGACTCCATCACCCGGCTGGCCCGAGCCTACAACAGCACCATGCCCCACTCGGGGCGGATCCTCTCCGGGGGCGTGGACGCCAACGCCCTGACCAAGCCCAAGCAGTTCTTCGGCGCCGCCCGGAACATCGACGACGGCGGGAGCCTGACCATCACCGCCACGGCCCTGATCGAGACCGGCAGCCGGATGGACGACGTCATCTTCGAGGAGTTCAAGGGCACCGGGAACAGCGAGGTGCTCCTGAGCCGTGAGATCGCCCAGAAGCGCATCTATCCGGCCATCGACCTGGGCAAATCCAGCACCCGGCAGGAGGAGCTCCTCCTGAGCCAGAAGGAGCTGAACCGGGCCTACCTCCTGCGGAACTTCCTCTCGGACATGCGGGCCGCCGAGGCCATCCAGTTCCTCATCAACCGGCTGGAGAAGACGGAGACCAACGAGGAGTTCATGGACGCCATGGCCCGGGGCGAGTAGGGTGCGGGCGGCGCCCCGAGAAGATCGTAGGGATGCGCCCGGAGCCCTTGAGGAGCGACTCTGGGAGCGAAACGGACAGTCCGAGCGATCGAGAGGGACTCCGGGGGCATCTCGCCCATCCGAGGGTGTCACCGCCGCCCGCGCCCTTCCCCCGGCCGGCCCATGACCGACGAACGAGGGGCGGAGGAGGCGGCCGAGGAGCGGTACCTGGAGGCGCTGGAGCGCCACGGGCTGGAGGACCTGCGGCCCGCCTTCCGGGCCATGCTCCGGGAGCTGAAGGACGGCGACGAGCGCTCCTACCACCAGGGGGTCCGCCGCTACGAGGAGGAGCTGCGGCCGGCGGTGGCCGGGGGGGAGGCCGACCCGGTGGCCGCCTGGATCGACTACGGCGCCTGGCTGGCCGACCGCCTCCGGCCCGGGCGGACGGTGGCCGTGGATCCCGGCGGCCGGGCCCGTCCGCTGGAGGACCTGGAGGCAGAGGGGTCGGAGACGACCGGAACTGCCGACTCCGGCGACGGGGGCGACGATCCGCCCCCCTTCCCCACCCGGCACCTGGTGCTCCACCTGCCCGAGGAGTGGAGCGACGGCGGACGGATCATCTCGGTTCCCACCGAGCCCACCGAGTACCAGGAGGCGACCCGGGAGCTGTTCGAGGGCTGAACATATGGCCGGTCGGCGGGCCACCTGCCACTCCCGGCGACTCCGCTCCATAGCCGCTGAACCCCGGCCGCTCGCTCCTTTCTTTCTCTTCCCGCGCTTCCGCGGAAGCGTCAAGCAGCGCTCACCTGCCTCTCAACATCGGCGTCCCTGTCCATGCCCCCCGCGTCTCCGCGGAGGCGTCAACCGATCGTCATGGATCCCTCAACGGAGGCGTCTCCGCGGAAACGTCAA
>CAZVIY010000036.1:0-12537 GCA_964627425.1 uncultured Gemmatimonadota bacterium | reverse complement strand
CCATGCGATGGAGGCGCCCCGTGTAGTACAGGATGCGCTCCGTCGTGGTGGTCTTTCCGGCATCGATGTGCGCCATGATGCCGATGTTGCGCAGCTTCTCCAGAGGTGTCTTTCTGGGCATCTCTCGGCTTGTATCTAATGCACGGAGCCGGCCCCCGGGCTCACCCCGGGACCTCGGCTCTCGCTCGGTGATCTGTGGTCGTCCCTCGTCCCTCCGGCGGCTACGGGCCGGCGGAGGAGCACGGGATCCTGGCGCCGCCGCTCCCTACCAGCGGTAGTGGGCGAACGCCTTGTTGGCCTCGGCCATCCGGTGGATCTCTTCCTTCCGGCGGACGGCGCCGCCCCCGCCGTTGGAGGCGTCCAGGAGCTCGTTGGCCACCCGATCGGCCATGTCCTGCTCGCTCCGATCCCGCGCCGCGTCGATCAGCCAGCGCCGGGCCAGGGAGTCCCGCCGCTGGGGAGGGACCTCCATGGGGACCTGGTAGGTGGCGCCCCCGACCCGCCGGCTCCGGACCTCCAGGACCGGACGGGCGTTGTTCACGGCCTGCTTGAAGACGTTCAGCGCCGGCTGGCCGGTCCTCTCCTCGATCCTCCGCATCGCCTCGTAGAAGATCTTCTCGGACAGCGACTTCTTCCCGTCCTGCATCAGGCTGTTCACGAACTTCGTCACCTCCGAACTCCCGTAGCGGGGGTCCGGCGGGACGTCTCGTTTCTCGGGTCGGTTCCTGCGTGGCATGTTCCCCTCTCTCAGCAGACAGCCCGGCCGTTTCACCGGACCGGGCTTTCCACCCTCGCGTCATCCCCCGCCTGCGGTCCCCCGCGTCGGCGCGGGCTTCTTCCGTGATCGCCGTCCGTCGGAGCCGTCGGGCCCCGGACGCGCTACCGGCCTACGTCAATCCGGCTTCTTGGTTCCATACTTGGACCGGCCCTGGGTCCGGCCTTCCACCCCCGCGGCGTCCAGCGTCCCGCGGACCACGTGGTACCGGACGCCCGGCAGGTCCTTCACCCGGCCACCGCGGATCAGCACGATGCTGTGCTCCTGCAGGTTGTGCCCCTCTCCCGGGATGTAGGCCGTGACCTCGTATCCGTTGGTCAGCCGGACACGGGCCACCTTCCGGAGGGCCGAGTTCGGCTTCTTGGGCGTCGTGGTGTACACCCGGGTGCAGACGCCCCGCTTCTGGGGGCAGCCCTCCAGGGCCGGCGCCTTCTTCTTCTTTCCCTGCGTCTCGCGGCCCTTCCGGACCAGCTGGTTGATCGTCGGCATATTCCGGCTGCTTCTCGGCTCCTGGTTCCTGCGAGTGGGCGCGGATCGGACGGGCATGTACTCGCCCGCCAGCTCCATGCCGTCGCGTGAAAAAAGTCGCGAGGACGGGAACCGTCCCCGCGAAGATGGTGAAGCGTCGACCCGTCGGCCGAGAGACCACAGAGCATAGGTTTCCGGCTCGGGGATGTCAACGTACCGGCGGGACCCCCGGGGAGTTCCGTCCCGGGAACACCCCGGTGGCGCCGCCCCGGCGCGGCCGCCGGAGGGGGGCGCGCCGACCGGGGAGAGCGACGGCGCCTACTCGGCCGCCGCCTCGACCTCCTCGGCGGCCTCCCCGGCCTCCTCCTCTTCGTCCCCGAGGCCGGCGAAGATACCGGTGCGGGTGGGCTCCCGGCCCTCGCCCCGCACCGCGTCCAGGGTCTTCTCGCCCGGAGCGCCCACCAGGAACTCCAGGTCCTCGTAGCGGTGGACGCCCGTCCCGGCGGGGATCTGATGGCCGATGATGATGTTCTCCTTCAGACCCTTCAGGTCGTCCCGGGCGCCGCGGACCGCCGCGTCGGTGAGCACCCGGGTCGTCTCCTGGAAGGAGGCGGCGCTGATGAACGACTCGGTGGTCAGGCTCGCCTTGGTGATCCCCAGGAGGATCGGCTCCGACCTGGGCGGCTTGCCGCCCCGCTCCAGGACCTCACGGGTCTTCTCCCGGAACTCGGTCCGGTTCACCTGCTCGCCCTCCAGGAACTGGGTGTCCCCGGGGTCGGTGATCTTCACCTTCTGGAGCATCTGCCGGACGATGACGCCGATGTGCTTGTCGTTGATCCGCACGCCCTGGAGCCGGTAGACCTCCTGGATCTCGTTCAGGAGGTATTCCTGCACGGCTCTGGGGCCCTTGACCCTGAGGATGTCGTGGGGGTTCACCGGGCCCTCGGACAGCCGATCGCCGGCCCGGACCTGGTCGCCCTCGTGGACACGGAGGTGCTTGCCCACCGTCACCTTGTAGATGCGCTCCTCGCCGTCCTCCATGGTGACGATGATCTCGCGCTTCCCGCGCTTGATCCCGCCGAAGGAGACCCGTCCGTCCACCTCGGTGATGGTGGCGGGCTCCTTCGGCTTCCGGGCCTCGAAGAGCTCGGCCACCCGGGGGAGGCCTCCGGTGATGTCCCGGGTCTTGTAGGCCTCCCGGCTGATCTTGGCCATGGTCTCCCCGGGCAGGACCTCCTCGCCGTTCTCCACCAGGAGCTGGGCGCCCACGGGGACGATGAACTCCCGGAGCTTCTCCCCCTCCTCGTCCACGATCTCCAGCCGGGGGTGGAGCTTCTTCTCCCGATCCTCGATGATGACCAGCTGGCGACGGCCCGTGGTCTCGTCGAGCTCCTCCCGGACCGTCTCCTCCGGGACGATGTCCCTGTACTCCACGTAGCCCTGGTGGTCGGCCACGATGGGCTCGGAGTAGGGATCCCACCCGAAGAGCAGGTCGCCGGGCTCCACCTCCTGGCCCTTCTCCACGTGGAGCTCGGCGCCGTAGGGCACCGACAGCCGGGACCGGACCCGGGCGTCGTCCGACGCCTCGGCCCGGAGCAGGATCTGTCCCTCGCGGCTGGTGATGATGGACTTGCCGTCGGGGTCCTCCACGTAGTTGATGCGGTCGAAGTCCACCACGCCCTGGAGCTTGGACTTCCGCTGATTCTGGGCCGCGATGCGGGCGGCGGTGCCGCCGATGTGGAAGGTCCGCAGGGTGAGCTGGGTGCCCGGCTCACCGATGGACTGGGCGGCCAGGATCCCCACGGCCTCCCCGATGTCCACCTCCTTCATGGTGGCCAGGTTCCGGCCGTAGCAGCGCCGGCAGATCCCGCGCTTGGACTCGCAGGTGAGGACCGAGCGAATGTTCACGGTCTGGACGCCGCTGTCCTCGATGGCCTGGGCCGTCTTCTCGTCGATCATCTCCCCCGCCTCGACGAGGAGCTCGTCGTCGATGGGGTCGTAGACGTCCTCCCGGGCCACGTTGCCCACCACCCGGTCCTTCAGGGGCTCGATGATGTCCTCGCCCTCCTTCAGGGCGCCCACCTCCAGCCCGAGGACCGTCCCGCAGTCCTCCTGCGTGATGGTGACGTCCTGGGCCACGTCCACGAGCCGGCGGGTCAGGTAGCCGGCGTCGGCCGTCTTCAGGGCCGTGTCGGCCAGGCCCTTCCTGGCTCCGTGGGTGGAGATGAAGTACTCCAGCACGCTCAGGCCCTCCCGGAAGTTCGACCGGATGGGGCTCTCGATGATCTCGCCGATGCCGCCGGTGAGCTTCTTCTGCGGCTTGGCCATGAGACCCCGCATCCCGGCGAGCTGCCGGATCTGGTCCCGTGAGCCCCGGGCGCCGGAGTCGAACATCATGTAGATGGGGTTGAACCCGTCCTTGGAGCTGGCCATCTCGTCGATCATGGCGTCGGCCACGTCGTTGTTGGCGTGGGTCCACGCGTCGATGACCTTGTTGTAGCGCTCCCCGAAGGAGATGACGCCCCGCCGGTACGCCTTGGTGAAGCGGTCCACGTCCTCCTGGGCGCTGCCCAGGATCTCCTCCTTCTCGGCGGGGATCTCCATGTCGTCCATGCCGATGGAGATGCCCCCGCGGGTGGCGTGGCCGAAGCCGAAGTCCTTCAGCTTGTCCAGGAACTCCGTGGTCTCCCGGAGTCCGGTGCGGCGGAACGCCTCGAAGATGATGTCCCCCAGGGCCCCCTTGTCCATGGTCTCGTTCGCGTAGGGGACCGCGTCGGGCAGGATCTGGTTGAAGAGCGCCCGACCCACCGTGGTAGCGATCCACTCCGGGTCCTGCTCCGGCGTCGGCCGGGTCAGGAGGGCGATGGGCCGCTGGTAGTCCGGCGCGCCCGTGGTCTTGCGCAGGTGCCCGTTGTTCAGCGCCACCTCGATCTCCGCCGGATCCTGGAAGCGGGCCAGCTCCCCGGCCTCCACCAGGTCGTCGTGGTCCGGCCGCGGCTTGGTGACGTAGTAGCAGCCCAGCACCATGTCCTGGCTGGGCGAGGTGATGGGCCGCCCGTTGGCCGGCTTCAGGAGGTTGTTGCTGGAGAGCATCAGCACCCGGGACTCCAGCTGCGCCTCGAAGCTCAGGGGCACGTGGACCGCCATCTGGTCGCCGTCGAAGTCGGCGTTGTAGGCGGCGCACACCAGCGGGTGGATCCGGATGGCCTTGCCCTCCACCAGCACCGGCTCGAAAGCCTGGATCCCCAGACGGTGGAGCGTGGGCGCCCGGTTCAGCAGCACCGGGTGGTCCTTGATGATGTCCTCCAGGACCTCGTAGACCCGGGGATCGTCCTCCTCGACGATCTTCTTGGCCCGCTTGACGGTCTCCGCCAGGCCCTGGCGCTCCAGCTCGTGGATGATGTACGGCTTGAACAGCTCCCGGGCCATGACCTTGGGCAGGCCGCACTGATGGAGCTCCAGCTCCGGGCCCACCACGATGACGGACCGGCCGGAGTAGTCCACCCGCTTTCCGAGCAGGTTCTGCCGGAACCGGCCCTGCTTCCCCTTGAGCATGTCCGACAGCGACTTCAGCGGCCGCTTGCCCCGACCGCGGATCGCCTTGCCCCGGCGTCCGTTGTCGAACAGGGCGTCCACGGCCTCCTGCAGCATCCGCTTCTCGTTCCGCAGGATGACCTCGGGCGCCCGCATCTCGATGAGCTTCTTCAGCCGGTTGTTCCGGTTGATGACGCGCCGGTAGAGGTCGTTCAGGTCGGAGGTGGCGAAGCGGCCGCCGTCCAGGGGCACCAGGGGACGCAGATCCGGCGGGATCACCGGGATCACGTCCATGATGAAGTGCTCGGGGTTGTTCCGCCCCTCCGGCGTCTCCCCCGAGTTGCGGATGGCGTCGATGACCTTGAGCCGCTTGAGCTTCTTCTTCTTCCGGTGCTTGGAGGTCTCGTGCTTCACCTCGAAGCGGAGCTGCTGGGCCAGCTCCTCCACGTCGAGCTGCCCCAGAAGCGTGCGGACCGCCTCGGCGCCGATCTCGGCGCGGAAGTCCTTGTCCCCCTCCTCGCGTGCCTTCTCCTGGAGGTCCCAGTAGTCCTCCTCGGTGAGGACTTCCTTGTAGTCCACGTCCTGCTCGCCGGCGTCGGTGACCACGTAGGCGGCGTAGTAGACCACCCGCTCCAGGTCCTTCAGCTTCATCCCCAGCAGGTAGCCCATCTGCGAGGGGAGGGTCTTGAAGAACCAGATGTGGGCCACCGGGACGGCCAGCTCGATGTGGCCCATCCGCTCCCGGCGCACCTTCGACAGCGTGACCTCCACGCCGCACTTGTCGCAGACGTGGCCGCGGTAGCGGATGCGCTTGAACTTCCCGCAGTGGCACTCCCAGTCCTTCACCGGACCGAAGATGCGCTCGCAGAAGAGCCCGTCCCGCTCGGGCTTGAACGAGCGGTAGTTGATGGTCTCCGGCTTGGTCACCTCGCCGTAGGACCACGACCGGATCTCCTCCGGCGCGGCCATCTGGATCTTGATCCAGTCGAAGTCCGACGGGGTGGATCCCCGATCTCTGGGAAAGTCGATCATCTCGTTATCCGACCTCTATGGTCACGAGGAGAAAATGGTGTCGTCGGCCTCTTCCTGGCCCAGCTCCACGCTCAGGCCCAGGGCCTGGAGCTCCTTCACCAGGACGTTGAAGCTCTCCGGCGTGCCCGGCTCGGGGAGGTTGTCGCCCTTCACGATGGATTCGTAGACCCGGCTCCGCCCGGAGACGTCGTCCGACTTGACGGTGAGCATCTCCTGGAGGGTGTGGGCCGCGCCGTACGCCTCCAGCGCCCAGACCTCCATCTCGCCGAAGCGCTGGCCGCCGAACTGGGCCTTCCCGGCCAGGGGCTGCTGGGTCACCAGGCTGTAGGGGCCGATGGACCGGGCGTGGATCTTGTCGTCCACCAGGTGCTCCAGCTTCATCATGTAGATCTGACCCACCGTCACGTCCTGGTCGAAGTACTCGCCGGTGCGCCCGTCCCGGAGGCGCATCTTCCCGTGGGGCCGGACGTCGGCGCGGTCCATGAGTTCCACCAGGGCCGCGTCCAGCCCTTCGGTCACCCGTCGCTCGCCCACCAGTCCGGCCACCGCCGGCCATCCTTCCTCGGCCAGGGTCTCCGAGTTGTACCCGCCGCTCACGTCCCGGGCGACCTCCACGGCGTAGCGGCCCACCTCCTCCAGGAGCTCCCGGGCCTCGGGCTCCACCCGGTCCGAGTCCAGGTAGGCGTCCAGGGAACGCCCCAGCGCCCGGGGACGACCGCCGTTCTCCCGGACCTCGGCCCGGGCCACCTGGCTCTCGCCGGTCACCGCCTGGATGCTCCGGACCAGCGAACGGATCTCGTCCAGCTCGACCTCCGGGGCCTCCACCTCGACGGTGAGGGCCTCGCCCGCCCACACGGCCCCTGCCAGCTTCAGCAGGGCCCCGATCTCGTGCTCCGAGGCCCCCTGGAAGACCGGCGTGTTGGCGTAGAAGCCCAGCACGTCGGCCGCCCATCCGAGCTGGGTCTCGAGGATCTGTCCCACGTTCATCCGGCTGGGGACACCCAGCGGGTTCAGGCAGATCTCGGCCGGCGTGCCGTCGGGGAGGACCGGCATGTCGGACTCCGGCACGACCCGGGCGATCACGCCCTTGTTGCCGTGGCGCCCGGCCATCTTGTCGCCCACCGAGATCTTCCGCTTCTCGGCCAGGTAGACCTTCACCAGCTGCACCACGCCGGGGGAGAGCTCGTCGGGCTGGAAGACCTTGTCGATCCCCTCCTCGGTCCGCTCCCGGATCCGCTCGATCCTGCGCTTGGCCTCGTCGATGACCTTCCGGACGCGCTCGGTGGTCTCCTCGTCCTCGACCTTGAGGGTGGAGAGGTCGATCTCGCCGAAGTCCAGCGTCTCCATCTCCTCGTCGGTGAGCTCGGTGCCCTCCTCGAAGTACGGCTCGATGGTGCCGCGCTGGAGGAAGAGGGCCACGGTCTCGCCCCGGAGGAGGTCGCGCAGCTCGGCGTCCCGGGCCTCGTTCACCCGGGCGATCTCCTCCCGCTCACGCTCCCGGAGCTCGGCGATCCGCTCCCCGTGCTCACGTTCCAGCAGGGGATCGTCGATCCGACGGGAGAAGACCTTCACGTCGATGACCGTCCCCTCGACGCCCGGGGGGACCCGGAGGGAGCTGTCCTTCACGTCCTTGGCCTTCTCGCCGAAGATGGCGGTCAGGAGCTTCTCCTCGGGGGAGAGCTCGGTCTCGCCCTTCGGCGTGATCTTGCCCACCAGGATGTCGCCGGACTCCACCCGGGCGCCCTCCCGCACGATGCCGCGCTCGTCCAGGTCGGTGAGCGCCTCCTCGGCCACGTTGGGGATCTCGCGGGTGATCTCCTCCATGCCCCGCTTGGTGTCGCGGACGTGGAGCTCCAGCTCCTGGATGTGGACCGACGTGTAGGTGTCGTCCTTCACCAGCTCGTCGCTGACGACGATGGCGTCCTCGAAGTTGTAGCCGTACCACGGCATGAAGGCCACCAGCACGTTCTTGCCCAGGGCCAGGTGACCGTTCTCGGTGCAGGGACCGTCGGCGATGACGTCGCCGGCCTCCACCTCATCGCCCACCCGGACGATGGGCCGCTGGTTGATGGCCGTGTCCTGGTTCGACCGCCAGAACTTCCGGAGGTCGTATCGGTCGTACTGGGTCAGGCGCGCCAGGGGCTCGTCCTCGTCGCCGCCCCTGGGTTCACCGGTGTCCACCACGATCTCGTCGGCGGTGACCTGGGTCACCCGTCCCGACCGCTTGGCCAGGACCACGGCGCCGGAATCCTGGGCCACCTTCCCCTCCAGCCCGGTCCCCACGAGGGGGGCGCCGGGAAACAGCAGAGGCACGCCCTGGCGCTGCATGTTGGACCCCATGAGGGCCCGGTTGGCGTCGTCGTGCTCGAGGAAGGGGATCAGGGACGAGGACACCGAGACCATCTGGTCCGGCGCCACGTCCATGTAGTCGATCTCCTCGGGCGGGAGGAGCGGATAGTCGTCCCGACGGCGGCAGAGCACGAGGTCCTGTCGAAACCCCCCGTCCTCGTCCACCTCGGCGTTGGCCTGGGCGACGGCGAAGTCCTCCTCGTCGCTGGCCGACAGCCAGTGGATCTCCTCGGTGACCCTCCCCTCCTCCACCTTGCGGTACGGGGTCTCCAGGAACCCCAGCTCGTTGAGCCGCGAGTAGGTGGTCATCGAGGTGATCAGGCCGATGTTGGGCCCCTCAGGCGTCTCGATGGGACACATCCGCCCGTAGTGGGAATAGTGGACGTCCCGGACCTCGAAGCCCGCCCGCTCCCGGGTGAGCCCGCCCGGTCCCAGCGCGCTGAGCCGGCGCTTGTGGGTCAGCTCGGCCAGGGGGTTCGTCTGGTCCATGAACTGGCTGAGCTGGGAGCTCCCGAAGAAGGACTGGATGACCGCGCTCACGGTCCGCGCGTTCACCAGGTTGTCGATGGACATCTTGTCCGGGTCGCTGTTGATGGACATGCGCTCCCGGACCAGGCGGGCCATGCGGGACAGCCCCACCGAGAACTGGTTGGCGATGAGCTCGCCCACGGACCGGACCCGCCGGTTGCCCAGGTGATCGATGTCGTCGGTGTAGCCCCGCCCCTCGTGGAGCTCGATGAGGTACCGGATGATGGCGATGAAGTCGGTGGGCGCCAGGACGGCGAGGCCCTCCTCCGGGAGCTCCTCCTCCAGGAGACGGTAGGTGTCCCGCAGGCGCTTGTTCACCTTGTGGCGGCCCACCCGCCCCAGGTCGTATCGCTTGGGGTTGAAGAAGAGCCGATCCACCGACTCCCGGGCCGTATCCAGGTTGGGCGCCTCGCCGGGTCGGACCAGCGAGTAGATGGAGCGGAGGGCCTCGGCCTCGCCGCCGGTGGGGTCCTTCGCGATGGTGTTCTTGATCAGCGGCGACTCGCCGCGGGGGCCGCCGGTGAAGACCATGGCCTCGCGGACCCGCTCGTCCTTGAGATCCTGGAACGTCTCCCGATCGAAGGGATCGCCCTTCTCGGCCAGGACCTCTCCGGTCTCCGGGTGGATC
Source organism: uncultured Gemmatimonadota bacterium (assembly GCA_964627425.1). Taxonomy (GTDB): domain Bacteria; phylum Gemmatimonadota; class Gemmatimonadetes; order Palauibacterales; family Palauibacteraceae; genus Caribbeanibacter. Next base: position 3,223 of record CAZVIY010000036.1, on the reverse strand, counting down.
ACGTCCTCGGCCAGCCGCGGATCCTGGCTCCAGTCCCGACGGATGGAGAACTCCTCGTAGTCGCCCCGGAGGGGCACGTAGGTGGCGCTGGAGTAGATGACCACGTCCTCCACCCCGGCCCGCTCGAGGCGCTTCAGGATCTCCTCGGTGAGCTCCTCACCCCGCCGGGCCAGAAAGGCGTCCTCCGTCTCGTGGACCGGGACCTCCTCCAGCGCCGCCTCCCGGAAGCGCCGGACCAGGGTGTCGTCGACCCGATCCCCGCGGGCGCCCAGCTGATCCCCGGACTCCGGATGGGCCACGTCCTCGGCGAGCCAGGCCTCGGGGAGCTCCCCGTCGAGGTCGACGCCGGCGAGCTCCAGGGTCACCGGATCCCCGTCGTACTCCTCGTTCGCCACGCTCCGGGCCAGCACCGTACCGGTGACCTCCCGGCGGGCCGTCCGGTCCTCCACGACCTCCTCCACCGTCACCCCGCGGGTCTCGTAGAAGAGATCCAGGATGTCGGCGTCGGTCCCGTACCCGAACGCCCGGAGCAGGACGGTGGCGGGGAACTTCTTCTTCTTGTCGATGTGGACGTGGATCACGTCGTGGATGTCCAGCGTGAACTCCACCCAGCTCCCGCGGAAGGGGATGATCCGGGAGGAGAACAGCTTCGTCCCGTTCGGGTGGGTCTCCTCCTCGAAGACCACGCCCGGGGAACGGTGGAGCTGGCTGACGATGACCCGCTCGGCCCCGTTCACCACGAACGTGCCCTGGTCGGTGAGCAGGGGGAGGTCCCCCAGATAGACCTGCTTCTCCAGGATGTCCCGGGGGCGCTTCTCGCCTTCGCCCACGTCCTCGTACATGACCAGCCGGAGCGTCGCCTTGAGCGGGGCGGCATGGGTCATGTCCCGCTCCATGCACTCCTTCACCGTGTACTTCGGCGACCCGATCTCGTAGTCGACGAACTCCAGGGCGAAGTTGTCGTTGACGTCCGTGATCGGGAAGATGTCGTTGAAGACCCGCTTCAGGCCGGTCTCCAGCTCGTCATCTGTCTCGTCCCGGCGCAGGAGGCGGTCGAAGGCCTCCTTCTGCACGTCGAGGAAGTGGGGCATCTGCTTCCCGGACCCCAGCTTCGCGAACGAGACGGTGGATTCGTGTTTCTTCAAGGTCTTGGACAAGATGGGAAGCTCCTGGTCACGGTGATCGGTCGCCGGGCCGGGCGCTCGCGGCGCCCGGCCCCTGCGATGTACGACGGCTCTCCGGGCCCTCCCGTCGTCCGCCGGGGTGGGCGGCGACGTCGGCCGGTCCTCCTCGAGAGACTCGTCACGCGTCTCCCCCAGCGACGCGAGCGGCCGCACCGCCCCGCCGGGCTCGGCGAGGCGGCGTCGGCCGCTGGGACGAAGCGGGGGCGAATGCCCCCATGCTGGCGATCGGAGCTACTGGAGCTCCGCGGTGGCGCCCTGCTCCTCGAGCTTCTCCTTGATGGCTTCCGCGTCCTCCCTGCTCACGCCCTCCTGGACGGCCTTGGGCGCGTTGTCCACCAGGTCCTTCGCCTCCTTCAGGCCCAGGCTGGTGACCTCGCGGACCACCTTGATGACCTGGATCTTCTTGTCACCCACCTCGGTGAGGACCACGTCGAACTCGGTCTGCTCCTCCTCCTCGGCGCCGTCTCCGCCGCCGGCCGCGCCCGCCGCGGCGACGGGCGCCGCCGCCGAGACGCCGAACTCCTCTTCCATCTTCTCCTTCAGCTCCGCCGCCTCGAGGACGGTGAGCGAGCCAATCTGCTCCAGCAGTTCGTCTACCTTGCTCATCGGTGTCCCTTCCCTCTGCGCTGTTACACCTGAAAGGTGCGTGGTTTCGTGGTTCGTGCGCTCACCGCCTGGCCGCCTGGCGGACGCGACCGTCGTGGCCGCTCCCGCCGGCGGTCGGGCCCTCCCGGATCAGGAGGACTCCCGCTTCCTCGCCGCCTCCTCCGCCATGGATCCGATGCTCCAGAGGAGCTGGTTGAGGAGGCCGACGATCCCCGACACGGGGGCCGCGAGACTCCCTGCGATGGAACCGAGCAGCTCCTCCCTGGCGGGGAGCTCGGCGAGCTGCGATATCTCGCCGGCCTCCACCACCCGCCGTTCGACGATCCCGACCTTGACCCGGGGCTTCTCCTCGTGGTCCTCGGCGAAGTCCTTGAGCACCTTCGCCGGGCCCACCGGATCCTCCTCGGCGAGCACCAGCCCCGTGGGGCCGCGGAAATGCTCGGAGACGTCGGGGAGGTCCAGCCCCTCCAGGGCCCGGAGGGCGAGGGTGTTCTTCACCACCCTGTAATCCACGCCCTCCTCGGCCAGACGGTCCCGGAACTCGGTCATCTCCCCCACCGCGAGACCGGTGAAGTCCGTGAGATAGATGATCCCGGCTTCGGACAACCGCTCCGAGAGTTCTCGTGTTACCTGCTTCTTCTCTTCGAGGTCCATACCGCTCTTTCGGGTTCGTCGTGTAGGTTGCAGGGGCCATGCCGTGGGCCCGGCCGCGACGTCCTGGCCGGCCGTTCCGGCCTCCGGCGGTCAGCCCGTCGCCTGACGGAAGCGACCCGGCTCGATCCTGGCGCCCGGTCCCATGGTGCTGCTCACGGTGACGCTCCGGACGAACGCCCCCTTGGCGCCGGCCGGCCGCTGGCGGAGCACCGCGTCCATGAGGGCCGTGAAGTTCGCCTCCAGCTCGTCCAGGGAGAAGCTCACCTTGCCGATGGGCGCGTGGAGATTGCCCCCACGATCGACCCGGAACTCGATCTTCCCGGCCTTGGCGTCGGCCACGGCGTCGGCCACGTCCATGGTCACGGTCCCGGCCTTCGGGGTGGGCATCAGCCCCCGGGGGCCCAGGATCCGGCCCAGCTTGCCGACCTCGCTCATCATGTCGGGCGTGGCGATGGCCACGTCGAAGTCGAGCCAGTTCTCTTCCTCGATCTTCTCCACGTATTCCGGACCGGCGTAATCTGCGCCGGCCTCCTCGGCCTCCCGCGCCTTCGGTCCGCGGGCCAGGACCAGCACCCGGACCTCCTTGCCGGTCCCGGCCGGGAGGACCACCGTGCCGCGTACGAGCTGATCGGCCTGGCGGGGATCCACCCCGAGGCGGATGCTGGCCTCCACCGTCTCGTCGAAATCGGCGTAGGCGAACTCCTGGACCATCCGGAGCGCCTCACGGGGCTCCAGCAGGTCCACGTCCTCGTCGCCCTCGCCCCGGATGGCCCGGCGCG
>CAZVIY010000035.1:0-14650 GCA_964627425.1 uncultured Gemmatimonadota bacterium | reverse complement strand
AGCGGCTGGGCCGGGAGCTGCTGGACCGGGCCCGGGCCGGCGACTGGCCGCCGGATCCGGTCCTGCGCTGGACGCTGGAGACGGTGCCGACGCTCCGGATGCGCCGGAACGAGCCCGGGGCCTACCGGGCCAACCTGGTCGCCGGCCGGATCGTCGCCTTCGGCATCTACTTCCTCGGCGCCGCCTCGGTCACGTCGCTGGGCTTCGCCCTCTTCACCGACGCCCTCCAGGTCCCCGGCCCGGCCCAGCGGGCCTGGGCCGTGACGCTGGGGCTGGAGGCCGCGGCGCTCCTGCCCGTGGCGCTGGCGGGCCGGCTGCCGGCCACCCGACGGGTGCGTCCGGGGGAGGCCCTCTCCGAGTCCACCCTCTTCCTGGGCGCCGCGGCGGCCACCGGGGCGGTGCTGGTGGCCCACGACAGCCACCTCTGGCGCTCGATGCTGAGCGCCGTCTACCTGGCGCTGGGCGGCTTCCTCGGGATCTTCGCGTTCTGCCGCGTCCGGTTCGAGCGGCGGGTGCCCACCGTGGCGCTGGCGGGGCTCGCCGTCTGCGTCGCCACGCTGGTCATCCTGCTCTGAGCGTGGCCGGCGGCGACGATCGCCGGGCCCGGCAGGCCGCCATCGCGCTGGTGGCGGCCGCCGTCCTCCTGTGGCTCCTGTGGGGGCGGGGCGTGCTGGCGCCCCTGCGGCTCGTCCTGGTGCTCCTCCACGAGCTCGGCCACGCGGCGGCCGCCGTGGCCACCGGCGGGACCATCCGCGAGATCGCCGTCACCGCCCGCGAGGCCGGCTGGTGCGCCTGCCCCGGCGGCGACGCCTTCCTCACCCTCTCGGCCGGCTACCTGGGCAGCGTGGCGTGGGGCGCCGCGCTGGTCGTGGCCGCCACCGCCGGCGCCGGGTGGACCCGGGCCGCCCTGGTCGGGCTCGGCGCGGCCATGGCCGCCACGGTCCTCCTCTGGGGCGCCGGCCTGGTGACGGTGGGGGTGGGGCTCGGGGCCGGGCTCGTGCTGGCGGCCGTGGGGCTCCGGGCCGGACCGGCCGCCGCCCGCGGGACCCTGGCCGCGCTGGGGCTGGCGAGCTGTCTCTACGCCGTGCTGGACGTGAAGGCCGACGTCCTGGCCAGGCCCGGGGCGCCGTCGGACGCCGCCGTCCTGGCCGAGCTCACCGGGCTGCCGGCCCTGGTCTGGGGCGCGCTCTGGTGGCTCGTCTCCCTGGCCGTCTTCGCCTGGGCCGCCCGCCGGGCCTGGCGCCGGCTGTAGCCGCTACTCCCGCTCCTGCATGCTCACCGGCAGGAAGGAGCCCAGGGGGCCCGGGAAGACCACCGGGCTCTCGAAGCCCTCCTCGGAGACCGAGGCCACCCCGAACAGGTAGTTGTCGATCACCCGGTTCTCGAAGGTGTGGCTCGTGACGTCGCCGGCCCACGCGCTCCACTGCCAGCGGGGGGACGCGGTCTCGCGCCAGTAGACCCGGTAGCCCGCCGGCGCCTCCCCGTGGTCCGGATCGGCGGCGTCCCAGGAGAGGGTGGCGCTGGGCTCGACGGCGCCCTCGATCGCCACGCCCGTCGGCGGGGCCGGCGCCCAGGCCAGCGAGGCCAGGGTGGCGGCGTTCAGGCCCGTCATCTTCGCGGCGAAGTCGAACTCCACCTCCGACAGGACGTCGCCGTACTCGACCCCGTCCTCGGTGCGGAGGTCCTGGTGCTGGCGCCGGTAGTCCTCGTGGGCCTCCATGACGCGGACGGCCGGGTAGCCCTGGTTGTTCACCGGCGTGTGGTCGCCGCCCCGGCCGAAGCGGTCGAGGCGGTAGATCAGCATCACGTCCAGGTTCGGGACGTGGCGGTCGGCGATCCGGTCCACGTAGCGGGCCAGGTTGCGGGAGGGAGAGTCGTTCTCGCCCCCGAAGTAGCGCAGCGAGCGGACCATCCGGTCGGTGGCGTCGGCCCGGATGGCGTGGGAGAAGATCCGGGCCACGGTGTTGTCGATCACCCCGTCCTGGCCCTGGATGTTGCCAATCATGTCGTTGTTCAGGAACGCCTCCAGCCGCCAGCCCCGCTCCTTCGCCCGCTCGGCGAAGTGGGTGGCGCCGAACAGCCCCTGCTCCTCGCCGGTCACGGCCAGGTAGAAGATCGAGGCGTCGAACTCGTGCTTCGAGAGCACCCGGGCGGCCTCCAGCACGCCGGCCACGCCCGAGGCGTCGTCGTTGGCGCCGGGGGCGCGGATGCTGTCGTTCATCACGTCGGACGCCCGGGAGTCCAGGTGGCCCGACATCCCCACGTAGCGGTTCGGGTCGGTCGCGCCCCGCTGGATCGCGACGACGTTGACCACGGTGGTGGTGTCGGGGATGCGCTCCTCGCCGCCGACCCGGAAGCGCTGGTAGCGGACCTCCAGGCAGCCGCCGCAGGCCTCGGAGATGCGCTCGAACTCGGCGTGGACCCAGCGGCGGGCGGCCCCCACGCCCCGCTCGTCCGAGACCGTGTCCGAGAGGGTGTGGCGCGTGCCGAAGCCCACCAGCTTTTCGAGGTCCTCGCGGATCCGCTCGGCGGAGGGGGCCTCGGCGATCTCGCCCAGCACCGGATGCTGGCCCGACGGGACGGGAGCGGGCGCGTCGGCGGCGTCGGCCTGCTGGGCGGCGGCGGGGGCGGCGGCCAGGGCGAGGGCCAGGGACACCGCCGCGGCCGGGACGGCCCCGATCGTCCGCGGCGGGCCTCCGGCTCTCTCCGATCGGCTCGTTCCCGTATCTTCGCGCATCCGACGCTCCCTTCCGTCCGGATCTCTCGAGGAGGCTTTTTCGATGAACGCCGCGTGGCTCACCACGACGCTCGACGCCGTGCTCATGGTAGCCGTCTCCGCCCTGGGGATCTACCTCTCCCTGATGATCCTCACCCGGGTGGCCGGCCTCCGGAGCTTCGCCAAGATCTCGGGCTTCGACTTCGCCGTCACCGTGGCCATCGGCTCGGTGGTGGCCTCCACCATCGTGGCCGAGGAGCCCCCGCTCCTGCAGGCGACCGTCGGTCTCGCGTCGCTCTACGCCCTCCAGATGGGCGTGGCCGTCCTCCGCCAGCACTCCCCCGCCACCCGGGCGGCCGTGGAGAACCGCCCGCTGCTGCTGATGGACGGGGACCGGGTGCTTCGGGACAACCTCCGGCGGTCCCGGATCACGGAGGGGGACCTCCGGGCGAAGCTGCGGGAGGCCAACGTCCTCCGCCCCGACCAGATCCGGGCGGTGGTGATGGAGTCCACCGGCGACGTCTCGGTCCTGCACGGCGACCCCGACGGCCCGACCCTGGACCGGGCTCTACTGGAGGGCGTGGAGGGCGCCTGAGGCCGGCGAGGGGAGCGAGCTTCATCACCCTGTCCACCACCCAGGAGGACGAGACCATGTCGATCACCGTCCGCGCCGCCGGCCCCGCCGACGTCGACCGGATCGCGCGCTTCAACCGGGCCATGGCCCGGGAGACCGAGGAGCGGGAGCTGGATCCCGAGGTCGTCCGGGCCGGCGTCGAGGCCCTGCTGGCCGAGCCCGCCCGGGGCAGCTACTGGATCGCCGAGCGGGAGGGCGAGGCGGCGGGCCAGGCGCTGGTGACGACCGAGTGGAGCGACTGGCGGAACGCCGAGATCTGGTGGATCCAGAGCGTCTACGTGGCCCCGGAGCATCGACGCGCCGGCGTCTACCGGGCCCTGCACCGCCACGTCCGGGATCGGGCCCGGGCGGAGGGGGCGGCCGGACTGCGGCTCTACGTGGACAGCGACAACCGGGCGGCCCGGGCGACGTACCGGGAGCTGGGGATGGAGGAGGCCCGCTACGTGATGTACGAGGAGATGTGGCGGAAGGCCTAGGCCCGGTCCTCGCCCTCCGGCCGGCGCCACTTGAAGGCCTCGAAGACCGTCCGGCACCCGCGGCACCAGTACTGGCTCACCGACACGGCCGAGCCGAAGGCGCCGTGCTGCTCGGTGTCGGTCTCTCCGCAGTGGGGGCAGCGGACGGCGTCGGGCAGCTCGTCGGTGTGGAGCGGCTCGTCGGAGGGCCGGCGGCGCGGGGGGTCGGCCTCGTCCGCGCCCATCAGTCCATCAGGAGGGCGCGGTTCCGGTCGCCGCGCACCCGCTCGACGGTCCGCTCGTCCGGCCCCGGCGCGTCCTCCGGCCGCCGGGCCCCGGGCCGCCAGCCGGACCAGTCGGGGGCCACGTCGGCCAGCTCGAGGCCCGCCTCCTCCACCACCGGCTCGACCCTGCCGAGCCAGCGTCGGCGCAGCTCGTCGGGCCCGGCGTCCACGATCCCGGCCTCCACCAGGGGCTCCGCCAGCGGGTCCTCCGGGCGTCCGAACCACCGGAGGCACGACGCCCAGGCCGGGGGGAAGGCCTCGGCCAGCCGCTCCCGGCCCCGGTCGGTGGAGGCCAGCCGCGCGGTCCAGCCCTTCCCGTGGGCGAAGTGGAAGCGCTCCTCCTCCAGCAGCTTCGCGACCTTGTGATGGACCGGCTGGAAGCGGCTGTCGCCCATGGCCTCGAACTGCACGCTGAGGGCGGTGTCCAGGAGGACGTTCAGCGCCAGCAGCTCGGGCCAGCTCTCCGGCTCGCGATCCAGCAGCTCGCTGTTCCGGTACTCGGAGGGCTCGCGGTCGTGCTCCAGGCGGTCGGGGTCCCGGCCGAAGTCCCGGAGCATGGCGTAGAAGATCCGGCCGTGGCCCCACTCGTCCTGGGCCATGGCCGAGCAGGCGATCCCCGCCTCCAGGGCCGGGGCGCCCAGGATCCAGTCCGCGTAGCGCATCCCCAGCAGCCGCTTGTTGTCGGCCAGCAGGAGGAGGAGGTCGGCCAGCGGCTCGCGCAGGGCCTCGGGGACCTCGTCGACCGAGCCGAAGCGGTCGTCGGCCGCCGGGCTCACGCCGCCTCCCCGGACTCCAGGGTGAAGGGCCGCTCGTCGCGGTTCACGGCGTGGAAGGCGTCGCGCGGGGCCACCACCATCTCGAACCAGGTGGCCTCGTCGTAGGTCTGCCAGGCGTAGACCCGGGCCAGCTCGGGCCCGGGCGCCGTGACGGCGCCCACGTGCTCGAGGCGGTCCTCCCGGTCGCGCCGGGCGAAGACTTCCCAGATCGCTTCCTCGTCCACGTCGTCCCTCGCTGGTGGTGTGCTCAGATCGAGACGCCGGCCTCGCGGAGGGCCTCCCGGCCGCGGTCGGTGATGCGCCCGGTGGTCCAGGGCGGGTCCCAGACCTCCCGGACCACCACCTCCTCGAAGCCGGGCTCCTCCAGCAGCCGCTGGCGGACGTCCCACTTGATGAAGTCCATGCAGGGGCAGGCGGTGGCCGTGAAGGTGAGCCGGACGGTGACCGTGCCCTCCTCCACCGCCACGCCGTAGACCAGGCCCAGGTCCACGATGCTGATCGGGAACTCGGGGTCGGCCACCTCGTGGAGGGCGCGGATCGCCCGCTCGTCGTCGTCGGCCGGGGGCTCGTCCCACTCGGGGACGGGCATGGCCAGCCGTCCGACGTGGTCGCCGCGGGTCGCGGCGGCGACCTCGGAGAAGTCCGTCCCCTCCTCGAGGGCGTCGCCCGAGAGCTCGCCCCCCGAGCCGCGCCGGGAGAGCTGGACCAGCTCGCTCACGGGCCCGAGCGGGGGCGCATCAGTGCATCTCCAGCATGTTCTCCACGTCGAGGCGGCTGCGGCGGACCGACTCCACGTAGGCCTCGTTCATCGGCCCGCGGCCCTTCCACCGGTTGAAGACCTCCTCCCAGGTGATGGGCTCGTCGAAGAGCCATCGCCGCTCGTCGGGGTCCCAGGCGCAGGGCAGCTCGTACTCCAGCTCCACCTCGCCCGTCTCCTCGTCCACGTGGGCGGGCACGTCCAGCCCCAGCTCGTCGCACAGCGGGACCACCGCCTTGAGCCAGGTCTGGCGGAGCTGGTCGTTGGTCATCCCCTTCAGCTTGAAGTCGAGCTGGGCGCTGTGGCGCTTCTTGTCGTCGGGCATCCCGAACCACTCGACGCCCATGGGGAACATCCAGTCCACCGCGTCCTGCAGCTTCTCCCGCGCCTCGCCGCCGGCCTCGGCCAGGCGCCGCATCCAGACCTCGCCGTGGCGCAGGTGGAAGTTCTCCTCCATGTCCACCTTCACCAGCGCCCGCTTCAGGGGCCCGTAGCTGGTGTTGCGGTGGACGTCGCCCAGCAGGGTGATGCCGGCCCGGTCGTAGAAGCCGTTCGCCGTGACCATCTCGGCCCAGTTCCGGAGCGGCTGGTCGAAGCCGAAGGGGTTCTTGAACTCGTGGGGCTCCCGCTCGTAGACGAGCCAGTGGCGGTCCACCCCCAGGTCCTCCAGCAGGCGGTAGGCGATGTTGGCGTGGCCCATCTCGTCCTGGATGATGGCCGTCGCCGAGACCATGGTGTTGGTGGAGGGGGCGTCCCGGGCCGCCATGAAGTAGGCTGGGGCGCTCATCAGCTCCGTGTCGCCCTGGACGATGAGCTGGTTGATCAGCGCCTTCCTGTAGGAGTCCGTCATGTCCTCCGCGGACTCCACGATGAAGCCCTCGTGGACCTTCCGCTGCAGCTCCTCGTCGGTCAGCTGCGCCATGGTCGATCTCCCCGTCGTGTAGGCTCCGCTCGGCCGGCCCTCCATCTTACGAAGCTACACCCGGCCGCGAAAATCGTGGCGGCTACTTCGCCTCCATGAACGGATACCGGTAGTCCGTCGCCGGCTCGAAGGTCTCCTTGACGGCCCGCGGGCTGACCCAGCGGATCAGGTTCAGCGGCGAGCCGGCCTTGTCGTTCGTGCCGCTGGCCCGGGCGCCGCCGAACGGCTGCTGGCCGACCACGGCCCCGGTGGGCTTATCGTTGACGTAGAAGTTGCCCGCGGCGTAGCGGAGGCGGGCGGTGGCCTGCCGGACGGCCTCGCGGTCGTCGGCGAAGACCGACCCGGTGAGCCCGTAGGGCGAGGTGTCGTCGGCCAGCTCGAGGGTCTCCTCCCACGCCCCGTCGGGATAGACGTGGACGGTGAGCACGGGGCCGAAGATCTCCTCGCACATCAGCCGGGAGCGCGGGTCGTCGGACCGGACGACGGTGGGCTCGACGAACCAGCCCTCCGAGTCGTCCGCCCCGCCGCCGGCCAGGATCTCCAGGTCCTCGGAACGGCGGGCGTGCTCGATGTAGCCGGTGATGTCGTCGAAGGCCTTCCGGTCGATGACCGCGGTCATGAAGTTCCGGAAGTCCCGCGGATCGCCCATCTCGATGTCGTCGACCATCTCGAGCAGCCGCTCGCGGACCGCCGGCCAGAGCCCCTCCGGGACGTAGGTCCGGGAGACGGCGCTGCACTTCTGGCCCTGGTACTCGAAGGCGCCCCGGACCATGGCCACCGCCAGGGCGTCGGGGTCGGCGCTCTCGTGGGCCACGATGAAGTCCTTGCCCCCGGTCTCGCCCACCACCCGCGGGTAGGAGCGGTACTCGTCCAGGTGCTCGGAGGTCTGTCGCCAGAGCCGCCGGAAGGTCCCGGTGGAGCCGGTGAAGTGGACGCCGGCCAGCTCGGGCCGGGACATGGCCGCCGGGCCCACCACCGGGCCCTTCCCGGGCAGGAAGTTGATCACGCCGTCGGGCAGGCCCGCCTCCTCCAGCAGCCGCATCAAGTAGTAGTTGCTGAGGATCGCGGTGGAGGCCGGCTTCCAGAGGGCGACGTTGCCCATCAGGGCCGGGGCCGTGGGCAGGTTGCCGCCGATGGAGGTGAAGTTGAACGGGGTGACGGCGAAGACGAAGCCCTCCAGGGGCCGGTAATCCATCTGGTTCCAGACGCCGGCGCCCGAGAAGGGCTGGTCCCCGTAGATGCCGGCCGCGAACCGGGCGTTGAAGCGCCAGAAGTCGATCAGCTCGCAGGCGCTGTCGATCTCCGCCTGGTGGGCCGTCTTGCTCTGGCCCAGCATCGTGGCCGCGTTGACGGTGGCCCGCCAGGAGCCCGAGAGGAGCTCGGCGGCCCGGAGGAAGACGGCCACCCGGTCCTTCCAGTCCCAGCTCGACCACTCGCTCCAGGCCTCGCTGGCCGCCTCCACGGCCGCGTCGACGTGCTCCGGGCCGGCCCGGTGGTAGGTGGCCAGCACGTGCCCGTGGTCGTGGGGCATCACCGTCTCGCCGACGTCGCCGGTCCGGACCTCCTCGCCCCCGACGATCAGGGGGATCTCGACCCGCTCGGAGGCCATCCGGGCCAGCTCCGCCTTGAGCTCGTCCCGGGCGTCGGAGCCCGGCGCGTAGTCCAGGACGGGCTCGTTCTCGGGCTCGGGGGGCGTCTGCCGGGCGCTGGTGCCCCCGCCCGCGGTCCCGCCCCGGAAGCCCCGGCCGGCCGGGGCGGTGTCCGGGCGCTCGTCCGCCGCCTTCTCTCCGGGTGCCGTCGCCGATTCCATCGTCCTCGCTCCCGTGTCGTCGTTCTCGCCGATCTCGTCGTGGCGCCGCCGGGGCCCGGAACCGCCGGTCCCCCGGCACCGTTCCTGCACGTCCAGCAGGCCGGCGAACCGCCGCCGGCCGTGCTTCGCCACGGCGATCTCACGTTCAAGATCGAGGCCAGTGACGATGACCACCACCACCGAGCTCGACTACGGCGCCTGCTGGGAGAAGGGCCGCCCCTTCACGGAGTGGCTCGAGCACGAGGTCGAGGAGCACCGGGAGCTCTGGGAGGGCGTCCACGATCGCCACGAGACGCCGGACCGGGCCCTCGAGCGGGCCCGGGAGATCGGCGGCGAGTGGCGCCTGCTGGTCCTCGCCGAGGACTGGTGCGGGGACGCCTCCAACACCGTCCCGGTCCTGGCGCGCTTCGCGGAGGCCGCCCCGAACGTCGAGATGCGGGTCGTCGAGCGCGACGAGAACCCCGAGCTGATGGACGCCCACCTGACGAACGGGGGGCGGGCCATCCCGATCGCCGTGGTCCTGGACCGGGACGACCGGCCCCGCGGGAGCTGGGGGCCGCGACCGGCGGAGCTGCAGGACTTCGTGATCTCCGAGAAGGAGAGGGGCGAGCGGCCCACCGACGAGATCTACCGGGAAGCCCGCCGCTGGTACGCCAGCGACGGGGGGGAGACGACGCTCCGGGAGCTGCTGGACGTCCTGGAGGCGGCGGCGGAGGGCTGACCCCGTGACCTCCTCGACCGCCCCCCGGACGCTCGGGATCCTGGTGGCGCTGGCCGCCCTGCTGACGGGCGCCCCCGCGCTCCGGGGGCAGGACGTCGCCGAGGAGATGGAGCGCGTCCGGCGGGCGGTGGCCGAGGCCCGCGAGGCGCGCCTCCCCTACCTGGCGCCCGACGCCTACCGGACCGCCGAGGAGGCGCTGACCCGCGCCGCCCGCCTGCGGGCCGGCGAGGGCGACGCCGGCGAGGTGCTGGAGGCCCTGGGCCGGGCCCGCCGCGCCCTGGCCCGCGCCGACTCCGTCGAGCCCCGGTCGCGCCGGCTTCTGGGCGCCGGCCTGGAGGCCCGGGCCACCGCCATGGTCACCGGGGCCGGGGAGGGCGCCCCGGAGGCCTGCACCCGGGCCGAGGAGGCGCTCCGGTCGGCCGGGCGCGCCGTCGAGGAGGGCGAGCCCGAGGAGGCCCGGCGGCGGGCGGAGGACGCCGTCCGCCGCTACCGGGAGGCCGCCCGCCGGGCGCTCGAGGCCCGGACGCTTGGCGAGGTCCGGGCCCTGCGCGACTCCGCCCGGGAGGCCGGCGTCCCGACCCGGGCGCCCCGGAGCTGGGGACGGGCCGACTCCCTGCTGGCCCGGGCCGAGGAGGCGCTGGTCCGGGCCGTGGCGGAGGCGATGGACTCCAGCGAGGCCGCGTCGGCCCGAGCGGCCGCCGACTCGGCCGAGGGACACCTGCGCCGGGCCGCCCGGCTCGCGGCCGAGGCCGACAGCGCGCGGGCCTCCGACGGCGCCTACGAGGCCGCGGCCCTGGCCCACGAGCGTCGGGTGATCCGGATCGCGCGGCGGCTGGACGTGCCGGTGGACCCGGCCGACGGCGTGGAGGCCGAGGTGGAGGGGATCCTCGCGGCCGTCGGCCGCAGGGAGGACACGGTGGCCGCCCTCCGGGGCCGGCTGGACGAGGCCCGCGCCGAGGTCCGATCGGCGGCCCGCCGGGCGGACTCGCTGGCCGGCCGGATCGCGACGCTGGAGGCGCGCCTGGACAGCGTCCGCGGGCGCCTCGCGCCCCGGCTCCGCCGGGAGCGGCGGATCCGGGAGGTCCGGGCCCTCTTCTCCGAGTCCGACGGCTCGGTCCGGGTGGCGAACGACACGCTGGAGCTCCGGCTCACCGGCCTCACCTTCGGGACCGGCGAGACCGAGCTCCCCTCCGACGCGGAGCCGCTCCTCACGAAGGTGCGTTCGGCGATCCGGGCCTTCCCCGGCGCCGCGATCACGGTGGAGGGCCACACCGACGCCCGCGGGGACGAGCGGCGGAACAGCGCGCTGAGCGAGCAGCGGGCCATCGCCGTGCGGGACCATCTCCTGCTCCACCTGCCCATCAGCGCCGACCGCATCACCGCGGTGGGCCGGGGCGAGACCCGGCCGATGGCCTCCAACGACACCGAGGAGGGCCGGTCGCTGAACCGGCGGATCGAGGTGGTGCTGGCCCTCCCCCCGCTGGACACGGAAGCGAGCGCCGAAGAGAACGGCTGACCCGCCGAAGAGGATCCCGATGTCCTCCGACCGCCTGAAGCGCGTCGCCCGGGGCTGGCTCGTCAGCCCCTTCCAGTCCTTCGTCCGGACCGAGGCCGCCGGGGGCATCCTGCTGATGGCCGCCGCGGCCGCGGCCCTGGCCTGGGCCAACTCCCCGTTCGCCGGGAGCTACTTCGCCCTCTGGGAGACCCACCTCTCGGTGGGCCTGGGCGACGCCGCCCTCGACAAGCCCCTCCGGCTGTGGATCAACGACGGGCTGATGGCGGTCTTCTTCCTGCTGGTGGGCCTGGAGATCAAGCGCGAGGTGCTGGTGGGCGAGCTGGCCTCGCCCCGGAAGGCCGCCCTGCCCCTGGCCGCCGCCGCCGGCGGCATGATCGTGCCGGCGGCCTTCTACGTGGCCTTCAACGCAGGGACCCCCACGGCCGGCGGCTGGGCCATCCCGATGGCCACCGACATCGCCTTCGCCCTGGGCGTGCTGACCCTGCTGGGCTCCCGGGCGCCGACCTCCCTCAAGGTCTTCCTGGCGGCCCTGGCCATCGCCGACGACCTGGGGGCCGTGCTGGTGATCGCCGTGTTCTACACCTCGGAGCTGGCCGTCCTCCCGCTGGCGATCGCCGCCGGGCTGGCGGCCGTGCTGTTCCTGATGAACCGGCTCGACGTCCGGCACGTCCCCCTCTACCTCGCCGTCGGGGCGGTGCTGTGGCTGGCGGTGCTCAAGTCCGGCGTGCACGCCACCGTGGCCGGCGTCCTGCTGGCCCTGGCCGTGCCCGCCCGCCGGCAGACCGACCTGGCGGGCTTCGCCCGGCGGGCCGGGGAGGCGCTGGACCTGATCCGGCGGGAGGCGGACGAGGGGGAGGGGGGAGGCCCCTCGGCCGAGGCCATGGACGCCGTCCACGGGCTGGAGGTGGCCTGCTCGGACGTGGACACCCCCCTGGCGCGGCTGGAGCACGCGCTCCACCCCTGGTCGGCCTACGTGATCATGCCGGTCTTCGCCCTGGCCAACGCCGGGGTGGCGGTGGGGAGCGGCGCCCTCTCCGGCCTCACGGGGCCGGCGGGGCTTGGCATCGCCGCCGGGCTGTTCGCGGGCAAGCAGGTGGGGGTCACCGGCTTCGCCTGGGCGGCGGAGAGGATGGGGTGGGCGAGCCGGCCCGAGGGGGTGAGCTGGCGCCAGATCCACGGCGTGGCCTGCCTCTGCGGCATCGGCTTCACCATGTCGCTCTTCATCACGGGCCTGGCGTTCCCGCCCTCGCCCGTGACCGACGGGGCCAAGCTGGCGATCCTGGGCGCGTCGCTGGTCTCGGGCCTGCTGGGATGGGCCCTGCTCGCCTCCGGGGGCCAGGGCGAGCCGGAGGGCTGACGCGCCGCCGTCGACCGCTCGACTACCGCCCGCCGCTCCCGCCGCGCCGGCGGAGGAACCAGCCGGTGGCGATCCCCAGCAGCCACACGAAGCCCAGCAGCGCGAAGCGGGGCATCTCCATGCTCCAGGCCAGGAAGTGCGTCTCCGTCGGCGCCTGGTTCTGGAAGACCAGGACCAGGGCCAACACCGCCACGAGGGCGGCCCCCGCCAGCCTGAGCTTCTGGCCCACCGTCCGTCCGGCTTTCGTCTCGCCGCCGTCCGGCCTCTCCCGTGTCTCCATCGTCGCCTCCTCGTTCAGGGGGTTCCGTCAGCGGACTCGGCGTCCACGGGGCCCAGCACCCGGTTCCCGGGGTCGGCGACCACGGCCTCCGGCGAGGACGCCAGGGGGATCCGGACCGTGGCCGTCCGCCCGTCCGTGCGGACCACCCGCCGCACCGTCCGGCCGTCTTCGGTCCGGACCTCCACCGGGACGGCCAGCCGGAAGGGGGCTCCGTCCTGCTCCTGGCGGACCTCCAGCGCCAGCCGATCCCCGGGCTCCCAGCGCCAGCCGACCGTCACCTCCGGGTGGCCCGGGCGCCGCAGCCACTGGTCGAAGAACCACGCCAGCTCCCGGCCGGAGGCGTCCTCCACCGCCCGGCGCAGGTCGTCGGTCAGCGCCGTCCCCGCCCGGTGGCGGTCCAGGTAGCGTCGGAGCCCGTCCCAGTAGGCCGAATCGCCCACCGTCGACCGGAGCATGTGGAGGACCCAGGCCCCCTTCTCGTAGCTGTTGGCGTTCAGCAGCTCCATGGGGGGCACCTCGGGCCCCTCCACCACGGGCCGGTCGGTGACGTCCGACCGGAGGTACTCCTCCTCCAGCCGGGCCATCTCCTCCCGATAGGCCTCCGGGCCGCCCCGCCGGCCGGCGTCCACGGCGGCCAGCCAGGTGGCGAAGCCCTCGCTCAGCCAGAGGTGCCCCCAGCGGGCCTCGGTGACGTCGTCCCCGAACCACATGTGGGCGATCTCGTGGGCCACGATCCGCTCCCCCAGGCTGCCGTCCGCCACCGCCTCCTCGGGGAAGTAGATGGCGCCGGCGTTCTCCATCCCGCCGAACCGGGTGGCGGCCTGGACCAGCGCCAGCCGGGGGTAGGGGAGGGGACCCAGGAGCCGGGCGAAGTGGCGCGTGGTGGCCACCGCGCCGTCGAAGAGCCGCCGGCCGGCCTCCACGTCCTCGGCGAAGGTGACGGCCAGGATCGGCGCGTCGTCGCCGGGCCGCTCCACCGAGCCCATCAGGCGCTCGGCCAGCGGGCCCGCTCCCACGACCATCGTGTAGAGCGGGATCGCCCGGGGCATCTCCCAGACCACCTCTCGCCGCCCGTCGGGCAGGGGACGCTCGAGCACGCGGCGGCCGTTGGCCACCGTGCTCCAGCCGGACGGGACCTCCAGCCGGTAGGCCACCCGCGCCTTGTCGGCCGGGTGGTCCACGCCGGCGAACCAGTGCCGGGCGCGGTCGGGCCAGTTGTCGGCGAAGACGGTCCAGTCCCCGTGGACGTTCCGGCGGAGGATCAGGCCGTCGGAGGGCGCGCCCCGGTAGAAGACCTCCGCCACCAGGGTGTCGCCGGCCTCCACCGCGCCGGGGTCGGGCACGGCCAGGGTGAGCCGCTCGCCCGCGCGCCGGACCTCCGCCCGCCGGGGCGCGGGGAGCTCCGCGTCGACGCCCCCGACCCCGTCCACCTCCGCCGCCAGGCCGCCCGGCGCGGGACCGACCCGGGCCGAGTCGACGGTGAGCCCGGCCAGGTGGAGCCGGAGCTCCTCGAGCCCGTCGCGGGTGGCCATCAGCGCGATCCGCTGGCGGGCCCGGAGGGTGTCCGCTCCGTCCCACAGCGAGAGGCGGAGCCGGTAGGCCAGGACGTCGAAGCCGGGGGAGGGGTCGGGCGCGGTGTCGGCCCGGGCCTGCGTCCCGGACCGGTCCCCGGGGCTCGCCGCCGGGGCCGGCGACGGCGCCGGATCCGCCCCCGCCGAAACCGAGCCCAGCAGGAGGGCGGCGACCGCGGCCGCCGGGAGCGCCGCCCTCACGGCTCCCGTGCTCACGACCCGGCCCCGGCCCCGGCCATGACCCAGTCCTCGCCGCCGTCCACGCGGATCACGTTGCCCGTCATCCAGTGGGTGCCGGCGCCGGCCAGGCTGACCATGCACTCGGCCACGTCCTCGGGCCGGGTCAGCCGCCCGTGCGGGTTGCTGGCGCGGGCCTGCTCCACCATCACGTCGGAGCCCGGGATCTTGCGGAGCGCCGGCGTGTCGGTGACCCCGGCGCGGATCGCGTTCACCGTGATGTCCCGGTCGGCCAGCTCCAGGGCGAGCTGGCGGCAGTGGGACTCCAGGGCCGCCTTGGCCGCCGACACCGGACCGTAGGCGGGGGCCACCCGGTCCCCGCCGGAGGAGGTCATCGCGAAGATCCGCCCGCCCTCGCCCATGAGGCCGCGGTGGACCAGCCCCTGGGTCCAGTAGACCAGGGTGTGGGCCATGACGTCCAGCGTCATGTCCATCTGCTTCGGGCTCACCCCGTCGCCGGCCTCCTCGCCGACGAAGGGGACCAGGGTCCCGAAGGCCAGCGAGTGGAGCAGGACCTTCACCCCGCCCCGGCCCGCCTCCTCCAGGACCTCGTCCAGGGTGTCCGCCCGCTTGTCCTCGTCGGCGGCGTTGCGGTTGAAGAAGCGGGCCCGGAC
>CAZVIY010000034.1:0-14703 GCA_964627425.1 uncultured Gemmatimonadota bacterium | reverse complement strand
GGAGAGGCCGTTCCGAGAAGGACTCCCCCGTTCTTCCCGGCCGGGTGCCGCCGCCAGCCTTGAGCTGGACGACGAGATACGAAAGCCGCCGATCACCTGGCGGCTTCCAACAACATCACGTCTGTCGGATACCCCCTAGGGGAGTCGAACCCCTGCCTCCTGGCTGAGAACCAGGTATCCTAGGCCACTAGACGAAGGGGGCGCGCTGGCTACTGTATACGGCCGCTCGCCTCCAGGGTTCCGCCGGACCGTCCTCCTTGCCCATCTCCCCCCGGCCCGCCCTATCTTTCCGGTTCGGCACCGGCCTCCGGGCCCACCCCCGCGCCGCGACCGTTCGAGCGTTCGCCGCCTCAGCGAGAGAGCCACGTGAGCTGGGAGTACCTCCACCTCGTCACCCACCCCTTCCCGGTGGTCCTGGCCCTGACCGGGGTGGGCGTCGGTCTGGCCGGGTGGACCGTCGGCCGGGTGTCGCTGGAGGAGTGGGGGCTCAAGGCGATCCTCCTGGCCGGCGCGGCCGCGCCCGTGGCCTACTATTCCGGGATCGCCGCCGCCGACACGGCGGCCAGCCGTACCTTCGTGGCTCCCTCCCTGGTGCAGACCCACCGGAGCTGGGCCACCTGGGCGACACTCCTCCTGGTGTCCACGGCCATCTTCGCCGGCTTCGCCCTCTGGCAGGACCGGGGGCGCCCCGAGGACCGACGGCTCCGCCGCTTCGTGCTCCTCCTGGGCGCCGGCGCCGTGGCCCTCGCGGCCTACGCCGCCTGGCTCGGCGGAGGGATCGTCCACCGTGACGCCGGGCCTCGGGCGCCGGGAGACGCCCCGGCCGAGACATCGACCGCTACCGACCTCAACCCTTCCGCGGAGGAACCCCCATGCCAACGCCTCGCCCTCTCCACGCCGGCCGAATCGCCGGAGTCGCCTCCCTCGCCGCTCTCCTCCTGATGGCCGCGGCCGCCGCACCCGACACCGCCGCGGCTCAGGAGACCGAGGTCTCCGAGGAAGCCCACCGGATCCACCGGGCCGCCCTGGTGGTGGACGGCCACAACGACCTCCCCTGGCGCATCCGGGGCGAGTCGGACCTGGACATCGAGGCCATGGACCTGGGCCGGCGCATCGACGAGGGACACACCGACATGGTCCGGCTCCAGGAGGGCGGCGTGGACGCCCAGTTCTGGTCCACCTACGTGCCGGCGAGCTTCGACGACAGCCAGGGCACGCTGGTGGAGCTGGAGCAGATCGACGTGGTGAAGCGGCTGGTGGAGCGCTTCCCCGAGCACCTGGAGATGGCCTACTCCACCGACGACATCGAACGGATCGCCAACGAGGGCAAGGTGGCCTCCCTCATCGGGATCGAGGGCGGCCACGCCATCGCGAACTCGCTGCCGGCGCTGCGGGAGCTGTACCGGGCCGGCGCGCGCTACATGACCCTCACCCACTCCCGGACCCTGGCCTGGGCCGACGCCGCCACCGACGACGCCCGTCACGGGGGCCTGACGGAGTTCGGCCGGAAGGTGGTCCGGGAGATGAACCGCCTGGGCATGCTGGTGGACCTCTCCCACGTCTCCGCCGACGCCATGGCCGACGCCCTCGAGACCTCCCGGGCGCCGGTCATCTTCTCCCACTCCTCGGCCCGGGCCCTGGTGGACCACCCCCGGAACGTTCCGGATCGGATCCTCCGGATGATGCCGGAGAACGGGGGCGTTGTCATGGTGAACTTCTACTCCGACTTCATCGTCCCCGAGGAGGAGCGGGAGGGGGAGAACCCCCTGGGGACCGTGGGGACCATCGCCGACCACATCGACCACATCGCCGGGGCGGCGGGGATCGAGCACGTGGGGCTGGGCTCCGACTTCGACGGCGTCTCCCGGCTGCCCGAGGGCATGGAGGACGTCTCCAGGCTCCCCGTCCTCACCGAGGAGCTCCTCCGGCGCGGCTACGAGCCCGACGAGATCGGGATGATCCTGGGCGACAACGTCATGCGCGCCTTCCGCCGGGCCGAAGGGGTGGCGGCGGAGCTCCGGGAGAGCGAACCCGCGCCGGTGGACCGGCTGCCGTACCGCGGCCCGTATCCCCCGGACGACGAGGAGAGCGACGCGGAGGGGGGCTCGTGAGCGGAAGCGGAGGCGACCTCCCCCGGGTGGTGGGCCGGGCCGAGACGGACGAGGAACGTCCCGTCTCCCGCTCCCGGGTGAGCATGACCCAGCTCATGGCGCCCCAGGACGTGAACCTCCTGGGGACCGTCTTCGGCGGCGTGATCCTGGCCGCCGTGGACAAGATCGCCTACGTGTCGGCCTCCAGGCACGCCGGCCGGGCGTGCGTCACCGCCAGCTTCGACCAGGTGGACTTCCGGAGCCCGGTGAGCGTGGGCGAGATCGTCACGCTGAAGGCGTCGGTGAACACGGTGGGCCGGACCTCCCTGGAGGTGGGCGTCCGGGTCTCCGCCGAGTCGGTGCAGGGCGGCGAGCGCCGCCACACCAACTCCTGCTACGTGACCATGGTGGCGGTGGACGAGGACCGGGAGCCCGTGCCCGTCCCGAAGCTCCGGCTGGAGACCGAGGAGGAGCTGCGCCGGCACCGCGACGCCGAGGAGCGGCGGAAGTCACGGCTGGAGCTGGCCGAGCGGCGGAAGGCGCTCCGGCGGGAGGTGGAGTAGAGGCCGGGGAGCCGGGTCCGGAGCCTCAACTCCAGCCGCTATCAACACGATCGGCCAGTTGACGCATCCGCTGAAACGTCGCTGTTGACGCATCCGCGGAGACGTCGCTGTTGAGAGCTCCCCGGGGATCTCCCGCTGACGCCTCCCGACGTCCCCGCCCTCAGACCCCCGTGTAGAGGAGGCTCACGAGGCCGATCATCACGGCGCCGGCCGCCGACATGACCACGAGCTGGATGCCCGTTTCCTTCGGGGTCATGTCGGCGAGCCAGCCCACGAGGAGGCCCGTCGCCAGGATGGCGGCCAGCATCCACAGGACGATCGTGGTCATGGGGTCGTCTCCGGATCGGTAGAGTTCACGGCCTGCGCTGGTCTGGTCAGGGCTGCTCGGTCACGGTCAGGACGGCCCGAACCTGGCGGAGTCCTCGCCCTTGGCGCCACCCCTGCGCTGGAGCTGGACCAGCTCGGACATGCCGGCCTTCTCGGCCAGCTCCTGGCCGGCGGGCGTGGCCGCCAGGCCGCCCAGGGCGGTCTCGCGGTGCCGCACGTCCATCTTCCGACCCACCTCGCCCATGACGTCGATCACCTGGTCGGGCGGAATGGGGAAGTCCAGGCCGGCCAGCGCCATCTCGGCCGAGGCCACCGCCTGGACGCCCGCCGTGGCGTTCCGGTAGGCGCAGGGGATCTCCACCAGCCCCGCCACGGGATCGCAGATGAGGCCCAGCATCCCCTGGAGGGTGAGGGCCACGGCGTGGCCCACCTGCTCCGGGTCGCCGCCCTCCAGGTAGGTGATGGCGGCGGAGGACATGGCGGCGGCGCTGCCGGTCTCCGCCTGGCATCCTCCTCCGGCGCCGGCGATGGAGGCCCGGTCGGCGATGACCGCGCCCACGGCTCCCGCTACCAGCATGCCGTCCACCAGCTCCTCGTCGGCCCACCCCCGGTCCTCCCGGAGGGTGAGGAGCGTGGCCGGGACCACCCCGGCGGCGCCGGCGGTGGGGGCGGCCACGATGAGGCCCATGCGGGCGTTCACCTCCAGGGTGGCGATGGCCCGGGCCAGCATGCCGGTGAAGGTCTCCCCGAACAGCCGGGGGCCCTCCTCGGCCAGGCGCCGGGCCCGCCCCCCGGTGAGGCCGCTGGGGCTGATCTCCTCAGATTCCAGCCCCTCGCTCACCGCCTCCCGCATCACGTCCAGGCTCTCCCGGATCCGCTCCCGGATCTCCCGGGGCTCGGCGCCCGTCTCCTTCACCTCCCGGCGCTGGGCGGCCTCGGCCAGACCCAGGTCCTCCTCCCGGGCGTACTCGAACCAGGACTCCACGGATCGGAACATGTCAGCGGTTCATCTGCCGGATGGTTCGGATCCAGTGGACCCACGGCTGCTCCCGGAGGGCGTCCACCAGCTCCTCGGGGATGGGCGAGTCCACCTCGATGGTCATGAGCGCCGCCTCCCCGCGGCCGGTGCGGTCCACCCGCATGGTGGCGAGGTTCATCTCCCGGTCGGCGAACATGCCGGCGATCCGGGCGATGGTCCCGGGGACGTCGTCGGCGTGGACCACCAGGGTGGGGAGCGAGCCGGAGAGGCTGACCTCGATCCCGTCGATCTCGGTGACACGGATCTGCCCGCCGCCGATGGAGGAGCCCACCACCGTCGTCTCCTCGCCGCCGCGGCGGACGCGGAAGCGGGCGGTGTTGGGGTGGGCCTCCTCGCCCAGGTCCACGCCCTCGAAGGAGACCTCCAGCCCCTCCTCCCGGGCTCGAGCCAGGCTGTCCCGGATTCGGGTGTCGTCCGGCAGGAACCCCAGCAGGCCGCCCACGATGGCCTTCTTCGTCCCGTGTCCCTCGCCGGTCATGGCGAAGCTCCCGTGGAGCTCCACCCGGGCCTCGTCGGGCTTCCCGCCCACGATGGCCCGCACCACGTAGCCCAGCCGACACGCCCCGGCGGTGTGGCTGCTGGACGGCCCCACCATGGAGGGACCCAGGATGTCGAAGAGCGAGGGCATGCCGTCCTCCTCAGCGGGCGGCGGTGGAGGAAGAGGAGCCCAGCCCGGCGAGGGGAGCGCCGCCATCGGCCGGCGAGGAGTCGGCCGCGCCGGATTCCACAGCCTCCCCTCCCCGGACGGCGGCCCACGGCACGGCGGGCCGGAGCTCGCCGTCCACGCCGAAGGCGTCCCCGAAGGAGCGGGCCACGGTGCTCCGGACACGGTCCATGCCGGCGTCCACGCCCTCGGAGCGGAGGCTCGTCATGCGCACCCCCCGGATGCCGCAGGGCACCACCAAGCCGAACTTCTCCAGGGGCTCGGGCGTCAGGTTCAGGGCGAAGCCGTGCCAGGTCACCCACCGGCTCACGTGGACGCCGATGGAGGCGATCTTCCGGATCGTGCCGTCGGGGATCAGCGCCGCGGCCTCCCCGCCCGCCAGGGTCCGGTCGGCGAGCCCCTCGGCCGCCCCGCCCGGTCCGTCGCCGTCGGCCCGCGCGGCGGCGTCCCTCACCCAGATGCCCGTGTACCCGTCGACGCGAAACGCCGGGAGCCCCAGCGCCTCCAGCGCGTCCAGCAGCGCTTCCTCCAGGGTCCGCAGGTACCAGTGGAGGTCCTTCCGGTAGCCGGCCAGGTCCAGGATCGGATAGCCCACGAGCTGGCCCGGCCCGTGGTAGGTGACGTCACCCCCCCGCTCCACCTCGATCCGCTCCACGCCCTCGGCACGGAGCCGGTCCTCGCTCACGGCCAGGTGGTCCTCCGCCGCGTTCCGGCCCAGGGTGAGCACCGGCTCGTGCTCCAGCAGGAGCAGGAGGTCCCGGTCCGCCGCCCCGTCGATGCGCCGCCGGGCGGCCTCCCGCTGCCATTCCAGCCCCTCACCGTACGGCACCCGCCCGTCCACGGGCAGCACGAGGAGGCGGCCGTCGGGCCGCGCCCCCACTAGATGTGGATCGCCCGGTCCATCGCGGCGAGCGCCGCCTCCATGACGGCCTCCGCCATGCTCGGATGGGCGTGGGGATGGGCGGCCAGCTCCTCGGTGGTGGCCTCCAGCATACGGCTCATCCCCGCCTCGCCCACCAGCTCGCTCACGTTGTAGCCGATCATGTGGACGCCCAGGATCTCGCCGTACTTCGACTCGGAGACGATCTTCACGAAGCCCTCGCTCGAGGCCGCCGTGAGGGCGCGGCCGTGGGCCTGGAGGGGATACTTCCCGACCTTCACGTCGTAGCCCTCCTCCTCGGCCTCCTCGGCGGTCATCCCGATGCTGGCGATCTCGGGATGGCAGTAGCCCACGCTGGGGATGTTGTCGTAGCGCATGGGATGGGCGGCCTCGCCGGCGATGTGCTCGGCGGCCAGGAGCCCCTCGTGGGTGCCCTTGTGGGCCAGCATGGGCTGGCCGGCCACGTCGCCCACGGCGTAGATCCCGTCGGCGGAGGTCCGGAGCCACTCGTCCACCTGGATGAAGCCGTCCTCGTCCACCTCGACGCCGACCTCCTCCAGGCCCAGGTCCTCCAGGACCGGCTGGCGGCCCACGGCCATGAGCACCAGCTCCGTCTCCACGGTCTCCTCGCCGTCGTCGGTCTCCACGGTGAGGACCATGGGCTCGGCCTCCCGGTCCAGCTCGGCCACCCGGGTGCCGGTGCGCACCTCGATGCCGCGCTTCCGGAACGACTTCTCCAGGGCCTCCCCCAGCTCCGGGTCGAAGCCCGGCACCAGACCGTCCAGGGCCTCCACCAGCGTGACCTCCACGCCGAAGGCGTCGAAGACGTCGGCGAACTCCACGCCCACGTAGCCCGCGCCCACCACCACCATCCGGTCGGGCAGCTCGGACAGGGCCAGGGCCTCCCGGCTCCCGATGACCTTCTCCCCGTCGAACTCGAAGCCCGGGAACGTCTTCATCTCCGAACCCGTGGCCACGACGATATGGTCGGTCTCCAGGGTCCGCTCGCCCCCCTCGGCCAGGTCGACGTGGACCTGGCCCGGGCCGGCGATCCGGCCGGTGCCCATGACCGGCTCCACCCCGTTCTTCTTGAAGAGGTACTGGATCCCGCCGGTGAGCTTCTCGCTGATCTCCCGGCTCCGCTCCACCGCGGCGGCCATGTCGTACTCCACCTCCACCGGGTTCACGCCCATCTCGGCGCCGTGGCTCTTCACCTCCTGGGCCAGGGCCGCGCTCTCCAGGAGCGCCTTGGCCGGGATGCACCCCCAGTTCAGGCAGGTGCCGCCCAGGCCGCCCTCGTAGTTGTCCGCCTCCACGCAGGCCACGTCCAGCCCGAGCTGCGCCGCCCGGATGGCCGCCGGATACCCCGCCGGCCCCGCCCCGATGACCACCACGTCGTATGTCCCGTTCTCTGCCATCTGTCTATCTCGCCTGTCTATGTCGATCCATGATCAGCCAGCTCCCGTGCCCACGCCCCCTACCCCGGAGATGCTGCCGCTTCGGGTCGGAGCGGACCGGGGGGGACCCCGATGCGCGACCCGAGGACAGTGAGGAGACCCCGCAGGAGGCGCAGCCTCCGAGGAGGCTCCGAACGATCGTCCTCGCGGAGCGAAGAGGGCGTCCCCCCCGGTCCGCGCCCCCACCCGCCTCAAAGCAACATCTCCAGCGGATTCTCGAGCATGCCCCGGAACGTATCCAGGAACCGCGCCCCCATGGCCCCGTCCACCACCCGGTGGTCGCAGGACATGGTGACCCGCATCCGCTTGCGCACCTCCACCTGGCCGTCCACGGCCACCGGCTTCTCCTTCGTCCCGCCCACGGCCAGGATCGCCGACTCCGGCGGGTTGATGATGGCCGTGAACTCGTCGATGCCGAACATGCCCAGGTTGCTGATGGAGAAGGTGGCGCCCTGGAACTCCTCGGGCTCCAGGTCCCGCGACCGGGCGCGCTCCACCAGCTCGGCGGCCTCGGCCGAGATCTGGAGCAGCCCCTTCCGGTCGGCCTCCCGGACGATGGGGGTGATCAGGCCTCCCTGCTCGTCGTCCATGAGCGCCACGGCGATGCCGATGTCGGCGCTCCCGTGGCGCTGGATGGCCCCGTCGTCCCAGGAGGCGTTCACCTCCGGGTGGCGGACCAGGGCCTCGGCGGCCGCCTTCACCAGGAGATCGTTCACGCCCACCTTCCCCGACTCCAGCCGGTCGTTGAGCTCGGCCCGGAGGGCCAGGGCCCGCTCCATGTCGATCTCCACGGTGAGGAAGAAGTGGGGCACCGGGCCCAGCGACTGGGTGAGCCGCTTCGCGATGGCCTTCCGCATCTGGGTGAGCTCCATGCGCTCCTCTTCCAGCCGGGCCGGACCGGCGGCCGCGGCGGCGGGCCGGGCGGCCCGCTCCTCCACGGCCCGCTCGATGTCCGCCTTGACGATGCGCCCCGACGGGCCGGAGCCCTCGAGCTGCGAGAGGCTGAGCCCCTCGTCGTCGGCCATCCGCCGGGCCAGGGGCGAGGCCTTCACCCGGTCCCCGTCGCCCCCCTCCCGGCCGGCGGCGGGGCGGGACGCGGCGGCGGGCTCGCCCGTCTCGTCGGGAGCCTCCTCCGGCTCGCCGGCTTCCTCCTCCGCGGGCTCCGCCCCTTCCTCCGGCTCCTCGGCTTCGCCGGCCTCCTCCGCGGCGGCCGGCTCCCCGCCGGCGCCCTCGGACCGGGCCTCCTCCAGCAGGTCCTCGATGTCCTCGTCCTCGTCGGCGATGATCCCGATGGTGGCGCCCACCGGCACGGTCTGGCCCTCGCCGACGACGATCTTCCGGAGCACCCCGCCGGCCATGGCCTCCACGTCCATGTTGGCCTTGTCCGTCTCGATCTCGGCCACCACGTCGCCCTGGAGGACCTCGTCGCCCTCCTCGACCTTCCATTCCACCAGCCGCCCCTCCTCCATGGTGGGGCTGAGCTGGGCCATCACGACCTTGTTCGCCATGTAGCGCTCTCTATCCCGGTTTCGTCGTTAGCTCAGATGTAGCAGACGCTCTTCACGGCCTCCACCACGTTCTTCGCGTCGGGGAAGACGATCTTCTCCAGGTTCCGGGCGTAGGGCATGGGCACGTCCAGGCCCGCCACCCGCTCCACCGGCGCGTCGAGCCAGTCGAAGGCCTCCCGCTGGACGTCGTCGGCCACCTGGGCCCCGACGCCGGCGAAGGGCCAGCCCTCCTCGACCACCACGATCCGGTTGGTCTTCCTCACCGACTCCAGCACGGTGTCGATGTCCAGGGGACGGAGCGTCCGCAGGTCCACCACCTCGGCGTCCACCTCGTGCTCGGCCGCCAGGGTCTCGGCGGCCTCCAGGGCCTGGTGGACCATCTTGGAGTGGGAGACCACCGTGACGTCGGACCCCTCGCGCTTCACCTCGGCCCGGCCGATGGGGACCAGGTGGTCGTCCACCTCGGGCACCTCGCCCTTCACGTTGTAGAGGAGCTCGCCCTCGATGACGAGGACGGGGTCGTCGTCCCGGACGGCGCTCTTCAGCAACCCCTTGGCGTCGGCCGGCGTGGCCGGCGCCACCACCTTGAGGCCCGGGACGTGGCTGTACCAGGCGTCGGGGACCTGGGAGTGCTGGCTGGCGAGCTGGAGCGCCGCCCCGCCCGGCCCCCGGAAGACGATGGGGACGTCGTACTGGCCGCCGGACATCTGGTACATCTTGGCCGCCGAGTTCACCACCTGGTCGAAGGCCAGCAGGGAGAAGTTCCAGGTCATGAACTCCACGATGGGACGGAGTCCGGCCATGGCGGCGCCCACCCCGACCCCGGCGAAGCCGTACTCGGCGATGGGCGTGTCCCGGACCCGCCACTCGCTGCCGTCGAAGTGATCCAGGAGCCCCTTGGACACCTTGTAGGCGCCGTCGTACTCGCCCACCTCCTCGCCCATGAGGAAGACGCGGTCGTCCCGCTCCATCTCCTCGCGGTGGGCGTCGTTCAGGGCCTGCCGGTAGGTGAGGGTGGCCACGGCGTCCCCCTACGACAGCTCGGGACGCCACCCGTCGCGCCGGTCCAGCGCGCCGGGATACTCGTCCGCGTAGATGTCCTCGTAGATCGCCGAGGGCTCGGGCTTCGGGCTCGCGTCGGCGAACTCCGCCGCCTCCTCCACCTCCCGGATCACCTCTTCGTCCATCTCCTCGTACTCCTCCTCGGTGAGCACCCCGGCCTCCTGCAGCCGCTCCAGGTAGGTGAGGATCGGGTCGTCTTCCCGCTCGGCCTCCACCTCGTCCTTCGTCCGGTAGGTGCCGTGGGAGGGGTCGGCCATGGAGTGGCCCATGTAGCGGTAGCACCGGGCCTCGATGAAGGTGGGCCGCCGCTCCTCCCGGGCCACCTGGACCGCCTCCTCGGTGGCCTCGCGCACGGCCATGACGTCCATGCCGTCCACGGCCACGCCCTCCATGCCGTCGTAGGAGCAGGCCCGCTCGTACAGCTCCTCGATGGCCGCCACCCGGTCGATGTCGGTGCCCATGCCGTAGGAGTTGTTCTCGCACACGTAGACCACCGGGAGCCCCCACTTGGCCGCCATGTTGAAGGACTCGTGGAAGGCGCCGATGTTGACCACCGAGTCGCCGAACAGGGCCAGGCAGACGGCGTCCTGGTCCCGGTACCGGGCGGCGTAGCCCACGCCGGCGGCGATGGGCATGTGGCCGCCCACGATGGCGTGGCCGCCCATGAAGTTCAGGTCCCGGTCGAACAGGTGCATGGAGCCGCCCTTCCCCTTCGAGCAGCCGTCCACCCGGCCGTAGAGCTCGGCCATGACCGTCCCGGGCTCCATCCCCCGCGCCAGGGCCTGGGCGTGCTCCCGGTAGGCGGTGATGACGTAGTCCTCCTCGCCCATCACGGGGATGGTCCCGGCGGCCACCGCCTCCTGCCCGATGTACAGGTGGCAGAAGCCGCCGATCTTCCCCATCTGGTACGCCTCGGCCGTCTTCTCCTCGAAGCGGCGCGAGAGCATCATGATCCGGAGGAGCCGCAGGTGCTCCTCGTCCTCCAGCTCCAGCAGCTCCCGGGGCTCGGCGGCGGTCCCCGGCTCTCGGTCCGTCATGATCGTCCTCTCGTTTCGTCCGTCACGTCCGCCGCCTCCGTCACGACGCCCGGGCCGCCCGCCGCTGATGCAGCTCGGCGACCTGCTCCTCGGCGTGGTAGCTGGAGCGGACCAGCGGCCCGCTCTCCACGTGGAGGAAGCCCTTCTCCTCGCCGATCCGCTTCCACTCGTCGAACTCCTCGGGCGTGACGTAGCGGTCGATGGGCAGGTGGTCCTCCGACGGTCTCAGGTACTGTCCCAGGGTCAGGATCTGGATCCCGTGCTCCAGGGCGTCGTCCATGAAGCCCCGGATGTCGTCCTCCTCCTCGCCGATCCCCAGCATGATGCCGGTCTTCACCAGGACGTCGTCGCTCAGCTCCCGGGCGGTCCGGAGCACGTCCAGGGAGCGCTGGTAGCGGCCGCCGGGCCGCGCGGTGGGGTGGAGCCGGCGCACCGTCTCCATGTTGTGGTTGAAGATGGCCGGCTCGGCCTCGATGACCGTGGCCACCGCCTCGGCGTCGCCCTGGAAGTCGGGGGTGAGGACCTCCACGGAGCACTCCGGCCGGTGGCGGCGCACCTCCCGGATGGTGTCGGCGAAGATCCGGGCGCCCCCGTCGGGGAGGTCGTCCCGGTCCACCGAGGTGACGACCACGTGGTTGAGCCGGAGCTCCTCCACGGCCTCGGCCACGCGCCGGGGCTCCCGGAGGTCCAGCTCCTCGGGCCGCCCGTGGCCGATGGCGCAGTATGGGCAGTTCCGGGTGCACCGGTCGCCCATGATGAGGAAGGTGGCCGTCCCCTTCTCCCAGCACTCGCCGATGTTGGGACAGTGGGCCTCCTCGCACACCGAGTGCAGGTCCAGGCCCCGCATGAGCTCCTTGACCCGCCGGTAGTTGTCCCCGCCGGGGGCCTTCACCTTCATCCACCCCGGCTTCTTCTGCGGCCAGGCGTCCGGCGAAGGGGCGGCCTCGGAGGCCTTCTGGCCGGCACCGTGGCCGCGGCCGGAGGCGGACGCGTCGCGGCTCCGGGAGGGGGCGCGCCGGGAGGGGGCTGGCTGTATGACGTCGAGCTTCTTCATCGGGATCCGTCGGTGGGTTCGCTGCCGGAGGCGAGCTCCGGGGTCGTCCTCCCGCGGCACCCCCGGCACGTCGGGCGGGGCGGGCGGGCTTCGCGGCGAACGTGAACATACCGGCGGCCGGCGAGGCCGTCCACACGATGGGGCCCGTCTTCCGTTGCAGGAACGAGGCCGCGCTCCTACCTTCGACGGCCCCGGGAAATGCTCAGCCATCAGGCTCGGCACGGGGTTCCCACGACCCCTGCCGCTCACGGGAAACGACGGCGACATGACCTATATCATCACCCAGCCCTGCATCGGGACGAAGGACGCGTCCTGCGTGGACGTGTGTCCCGTGGACTGCATCTACGAGGGCGAGGACCAGTACTACATCCACCCGGAGGAGTGCATCGACTGCGGCGCCTGCGTCCCCGAGTGTCCGGTGGAGGCCATCTACCCGGACGACGAGGTGCCCGAGGAGTGGAGCGAGTTCATCGGGAAGAACTACACCCACTTCGACGTACCCCCGCCGGGCTGACGGGACCCGCCGGGGGTCGGCGGGAACGGCACGGCCGTTGCGGCTGCGAGAAGCACGCGAGCCGGATCGGAGGATCCATCCCGAAGGCCCTCCCGCTCGCGCCGGAGCGCGTTCCGCATCCGGCGGCGGGGAGGCGAGGCCGAGCCACGGCATGCACGACCAGAGTTCCCGTTTCCTCGACCGAGTCCAGCAGCAGGCAGGGATCCGTGAGCGCGGGCGGGCCCTCTCCGGCACCCGGGCGGCGTTCTACGCCCTCTTCCGGCCGCTGGGACCGGAGGGCGCGGGGGACCTGGCCGAGAGCCTCCCGGCGGGGCTGGAGTCCCTCTGGAAGCCGGCCTATTTCCAGTGCCTCCGGAACGGCGACGACGGCGACGGGGGCGAGCCCCCCGATATCGAGGCGACGCTGCAGCGGGTGCAGCGGCTCACCCCCACGGTGAACGGCGACGAGGCCAGCGTCCTCCTGGAGACGGTGGTTCGGGCGCTCCGCGAGGAGCTGGAGCCCGGCCGGTGGGACGAGCTCTCCCGCCACCTCCCGGACGGCCTGGGAGGATGACGGGCCGGGGCGCCGGCTACGGCTCCCGGACCACGATCTCCGCGTCGTACATCCGGTCCGGGTGGACCTCGCAGTAGTAGGTCCACGTGCCCGCGGTCCCGGGGACGAAGCGGTAGGTGTCGCCGGGATCCAGGAGGCCGCTGTCCATGCCCTCGCCCGCTCCCTCCGGCAGCCCGTCCCCCTCGCCCCCGCCGGTGCCCTCGCCCGAGGTGACCGTGTGCTGTGTGGAGCCGCCGCTGTACTCGAAGAGCACCGTGTCCCGTCCGAGCTGGATCTCGGCCGAGGCCGCCGTGTTCGTCCGGCCGCGGGGGTCCACGAACACGTCGTCCAGGATCTCCACGTAGAGCACGGTGGTGGTGACGTGGAACGTGACCGGGTCGGCGTCGCCCGCCCGGGCCTCCACGGTCACCGGGCCGGTGGTCTCCCCCGCGGTGAGGCGGGTCATGGCCCGGCCGTCCACCCCGGTGGTGGCCTCCCCCGGCGACACGGAGCCGGTCCCTTCGGTGACCCGGAATTCGACGATGGCGCCCCGGGCCGGCTCGCCGTCGTCCCGACGCACCTCGACCACCAGGGAGTCGGGGTAGGGATGGAGGGTCGTGCCGTGCTGGCCGCCCCCGGAGAGGGCCTCCATCTCGGCCGCCTCGTCGCGCACGAAGGTGACCCGGGCGACGCCCACGTCACCGAGCCCGTCGGCGGTGGCCTGCACCAGGGCCCTCCCGCTGTCCCGCGCGGTGGCGAGCCCGGTGGAATCCACCTCCACGATGGACGGATCCTCGCTGGACCACTGGATCTCCACGTCCGGGAAGGGGTCCCCGAACTGATCCAGGGCCTCGGCGGTGTACTGCTGCGTCGCCCCGATGGCGGAGAGCTCGGCGGAGTCCGGCGTCACCTCGACGCTGGCGAGGCGGGGCTCCGGCTCGGGTCCGGTGTTGTCGTCCCCGAGGCAACCGGCCGTCAGGAGGGCGAGGGCCGACGCCAGGACGGCGGCCGGGACGGGCGCTGTGGGACGGGACCGGGGCATCTGCTCTCCTCCGCTCTGTAGCTCGATGATCAAGTTCCACTACCATCGCGCCCGTACCGCCGTTCCCCGCCTGGGGGTCGAGCCGGGCGACCAGCTGTGCCACGCCTACAGCGACGAGTCGCTCCGCGAGCTCGAGCAGTGGGGCCGGGACCACGGGCTCGAGCCCGACTGGATCGACCGGGGCCACGACCTCCCCCACTTCGACCTGCACGGGGAGCAGCTGGAGCTCGCCGGCGAGGGCGTGGAGCGGGACGAGCTGGTGCGCGACATCCGGCGCTGGCGCCGCCGGCGCGGGGGTTGACGGCCGGGGCGGCCCCCCGCCCGGCCCGACGGAAGGCCGCCGTCAGTACGCCGCCAGCTCCTCCATTCCGGCGGCGATGTCCTCCACCTGGGGCAGGATGGCGCTCTCCAGGCTCGGAGCGTACCCCACGAAGGTGTCGGTGGCGGTGACCCTCCGGACCGGGCCGTCCAGCCACTCGAAGACCTCGTCGGCGATCCGGGCGGAGATCTCGGCGCCCACGCCCCAGGACCGGGGGTCCTCGTACACGACCAGCACCTTGTTCGTCCGCTTCACCGAGGCCGCCACCGTCTCCATGTCCAGGGGGCTGAGCGTCCGGAGATCGATGATCTCCGCGTCCACCTTCGCCCCCCCCTCCCGCTCCAGCAGGCGGACGGCCTTCCGGGACCGTTCCACGGTGGCGCCGTAGGTCACCACCGTCAGGTCGGTCCCGGACCGGACCACGCGGGCCCGGCCGAAGGGGATCATGAAGTCGGGGCCCGGATAGGCCGACTTGTTGTAGGTCTGCCGGTAGAGGTGCTTGTGCTCGAAGAAGAGCACCGGATCCTCGCTGCGGATCGCCGTCCGGAGCAGGCCGTTGGCGTCCAGCGCCGTGGAGGGGCAGACCACCCGCAGGCCCGGCACGTGGGTGAAGAG
>CAZVIY010000033.1:13368-14969 GCA_964627425.1 uncultured Gemmatimonadota bacterium | reverse complement strand
ATGGCGACGGATACGGTGGCCGTGGTCGTGCCGGCCCCGGATCGGACGGGCCGCCGACCGGACCGCTTCCTGGCCGTCCGCCGTCCCGAGAGCGACGAGGACCTCCCCGGAGCCTGGGGCCTCCCGGCGACCACCCTCCGGTCCGGGGAGAGCCACGAGGAAGCGGTCCTCCGGGTGGGCCGGGACAAGCTCGGCGTCGTGCTCGACGTCGTCCGGGAGCTGGAGCGGGGGAGCCTGGGGCGACCGGAGGGCCCCCTGCGGATGCGACTCTTCGAGGCCCGGATCCGGGAGGGAACGCCGACGGTTCCGCAGGCCGACGGGCAGGGCACCCAGTACGTGGAGTGGCGCTGGTCGGGGCCCGACCGGCTCCGGGAGTCGGCCCGGCGGGGGTCCCTCTGCTCCCGCCTCCATCTCGGCCACCTGGGCGAACGCTGGTAGCCGGTTCGCACCGCGCGGCCCTCCGGGGCCTCCTCCCGTTCCCCGAGTACCGGGTCGAGGTCGAAGTGTCGCCGGAGGACACCGGATGGGGCGAGGCCGGACCGCACGCGCCCGGGGGGGCCGGGGACTCCCGGAGGCTGTACGTCGTGTTCACGGACCACGGCCCGGGGGGAGCGGCGTCGTCGCTTTCGGGCCCCACGGTCCTCCTCCTCCACGGCAACCCCACGTGGGCGTACCTGTACCGGCGCGTCCTGGCAGGGCTGGGCCGGGACGTCCGGTGCGTCGCTCCGGATTACCCCGGGTTCGGGCGCACGGACCGTCCCTCCTGGTACGGGTGCCGCCCCAGGGAGCACGCGGCCGTGGTGGTAGCCCTCCTCCGGCGCCTGGAGCTCCGACGGGTGATCGTCGTGGGGCACGACTGGGGTGGTCCCATCGGGCTCGCGGTCGCCGCCGCGCTCCGGGACCGTGTGGAGGGGGTGGTGCTGTCCAACACCTGGTGCTGGAGGCCGGACCTCCCGCTCCTCCTCTTCTCCCTGGCCATGGGGGGACGCGGGCCCGGCCGCTGGCTCCAGCTCCGGCGGAACTTCTTCGTCCGGCGGGTCCTCCCCGCCGGGATGAGGAGCGCGTCCAGGCGGCCGGAGAGCCAGCTCGCCCCGTACCGGATGCCGTTTCCCACCCCGGCGAGCCGGCTCGGCACCTGGGTCTTCCCCCGGGCCATCCGTACGGAGGCCGGGTGGGTCGAGGAGGTGAGGAGGCGGGCCCTCCCGCTGGACGGTATCCCGGCGGAGCTGGTGTGGGGGATGAGGGATCCTGCGCTGGGGCGGGAGGCCGTCCTGGCCCGCTGGCGCCGGGAGATCCCCGGCGTCGGGGTGGACCGGGTGGAGGACGCGGCCCACTATGTGCCTGAGGATCGGCCGGACCGGATCACGGCGGCGGCGCGTCGCGTGATCCGAGCGGCGCAGGGGTGAGTCGAAACCGGGGATCGAGCGGATGGACGGTCAGGACGTGCGGCGGACGGCGCTGGGCTTCGGGATCGGGGCGGCCCTGTTCGTCCTGGCCGCCCTCTATCAGAACTCGGTGGTGGCGGGCGGGCCCTTCGCCCGGCTGGATCCCGTCCTGACCATGGGCATCATCGGCGGGACGGTGGGGGGGCTGACGGCGCC
>CAZVIY010000033.1:0-13268 GCA_964627425.1 uncultured Gemmatimonadota bacterium | reverse complement strand
ATCCCGTCCTGACCATGGGCATCATCGGCGGGACGGTGGGGGGGCTGACGGCGCCCCTGGTGGCCCGGCTGGTGAGCCGCTGGCGGAGCCGATGAGGTCCGGGCGGCCGGCGCGCCCGTCGTCCCCCCGTCGCCGGGAGACCCGTGGCCCGGCCGCCCGCTCCCCGAACCCGCGGATGCGCCGGGTATAGCCCGGGCGCTGGATCTTCCGGCCGTCGGGTCCCGGCCACCGGTCCCACGGAAACCGAGGCGGCCGAAGGGGTAAAGCTCCCGACACCGCTCGAGACGCGGGTTCCCGTTCGAGCCGGGTATCAGAGCCGAGAATTCGAACGCAGGACGGAGGTGCGATGCTGGCGGTCCAGGGGATCTCCAAGAGATACGGTCCCGTGGTGGCCGTGGACGAGATCAGCTTCGGCATCGACAGGGGCGAGGTGGTGGGGTTCCTGGGGCCGAACGGGGCGGGGAAGACCACCACCATGAAGATGCTCAACGGCACGCTCCAGCCCGACGAAGGGGAGGTCCGGTTCGACGGCCGGCCCATCGCCGACGACCTGACCGGCGCGAAACGGCGCATCGGCTACCTCCCGGAACGCGGGGCCCTGTACGAGGACATGCTGGTGAGCGAGTACCTGGAGTACGAGGCGGAGCTCCGGGATCTGGTCGGGGGCGCGTTCCGCTCGGCCCTGGCGGCCGCCGTCCACGAGACGGGGATCGAGGAGGTCTACCACCGCCCCATCGTCGAGCTCTCCAAGGGCTACCGCCAGCGAGTGGGCCTGGCCGGCGCCATCCTCCACCGGCCCGACGTGCTGATCCTGGACGAGCCCACCGAGGGGCTCGATCCGAACCAGCGGGTGGGGATCCGGTCGCTGATCAACGAGCTGGGAGAGGAACGCACGGTGTTGCTCTCCACCCACGTGATGGGCGAGGTGGAGGCCACCTGCGACCGGCTCCTGGTCATCCACCGGGGACGGCTGGTGGCCGACGGCGGCGTGGAGGAGCTCCTGTCCGCCGGCCGGGGGGGCGACCGCTACGTGGTGGAGGTCGAGGGGGCCGGGGTGGAGGAGAGACTGGCCGAGCTGCCGCAGGTCACCTCCATCCTGTCGGAGTCCCTGGAGGGCCGGAGCCGGGTGGAGCTGGTGGCCACGGGGGAGGACCTCCGTCCGCGGATCTCCCGGATCGCGGCCGAGGAGGGGTGGACGCTCTGGGAGCTCCGCCGTGAGCAGGCGAGCCTGGAGGAGCTGTTCCAGCGCCTCACGGTGGAGGAGCAGCCCGAGGAGCTGGAGGGCGCCGGCTCCCGGTGGGAGGGAGGATCGGCGTGAAGCAGGTCTGGCGGATCGCCCGGCGGGAGTTCCGGAGCTACTTCGACCATCCCACCGCCTACATCCTGCTGGTGGCGTTCCTGGGGCTGGGGCTCTTCCTGTACTTCCAGAGCCTCTACTCGGACCGGCTGGCCACATTGCGGCCGTTCTTCGACCTGCTGCCCTGGCTCTTCCTGGTCTTCGTGCCGGCCATCACCATGCGGACGCTGGCCGAGGAGCGCCGGACCGGGACCCTGGACTGGCTCCTGGCTCAGCCGGTGAACGAGGTCCAGGTGGTGGCCGGGAAGTTCCTGGGGGACTGGCTCTTCGCCCTGGTGGCGCTGGCCGGGACCCTCCCCACCGCGGCCGGCCTCCTGATGGTGGCCGATCCCGATCCGGGGGTGATGGTGGCCCAGTACCTGGGCGCCGCGCTGCTGGCCGCCACCATGGTGGGCGTGGGTCTGTTCGCATCCAGCACCACCAAGAACCAGATCACGGCGTTCATCCTGAGCGTGGCCGTGGGCTTCGTCCTGGTCCTCGCGGGCATGGGGGTGGTGGGGCAGACCCTCCCCACGGCCCTGGCCGCTCCCGTCGGCCGGCTCTCGGTCCTCACCCACTTCGACGCCGTGGCCCGCGGCGTGATCGATCTCCGGGACGTCCTGTACTTCCTCTCGGTGACCTTCGTCTTCTGCTCGCTGGCCTACTTCAACGTCACCTGCCGCCGACTGAGCGATCGGCGGGGCGGGTACCGGCGGCTCCAGATGGGCGTGGGGGCCCTGGTCCTGGGGACGCTGATCTTCAACCTGCTGGGCGATCGGATCCACGGCCGTATGGACCTCACCCGGAACGACCTCTACACCCTTTCCCCCGGCACCCACCAGGTCCTGGCCGAGCTGGACGACCTGGTGACGGTCACCTTCTACGTCTCCGAGGAGCTCCCGACGGAGGTGACCACCACCCGTCGGGACATCCGCGACGTCCTGGAGGACTACCGCAGGTACTCGGAGGGGATGCTGAAGGTCGAGGAGGTCCATCCGGAGGGCGAGGGGGAGACGGCGGAGCAGGCCCGGTCCCTGGGGGTCCGTGAGATCCGGTTCAGCGTCCTCCGCGGCGACGAGCTCCAGGTGAAGAACGGATGGCTGGGCCTGGTGATCCAGTACGCGGGCGAGACCCGGGTCCTGCCGGTGGTTCGACAGACCGCCGACCTGGAGTACCGGCTCACGTCGAAGATCGTCTCGCTGATCCGGGAGGATCCTCCGGTGATCGCCTTCCTCCAGGGGTTCGGGGCTCGGGGGGCGGGGAGCTTTCCCGAGCTGACCTCGGTTCTGCGGGAGCGGTACGAGGTGCGGAGCATCGACGTCTCGGGCCCCGAGATCCCGGGGCTCTCCCCGGATTCGGTGCGGGTGGCCGTGCTCGCCGCCCCCACCCAGGAGCCGTCGCCGGCGGCCGTGGAAGCGCTCCTCGGCTACGTGGACGAGGGAGGCTCGGTGCTGGTCCTCTCCGAGGGGGTCCGGGTCGATCCCCGGGCCCGGCTCCCGACGGCCGTACCGGTAGGGGCGCAGCTGCAGGGCCTGCTCCGACCGTGGGGCGTGGAGGTCCGGCCGGGGGTGGTCTACGACCTCCAGTCGTCCCAGCGGATCGAGCTGGCGGGTGAGGAGTCCCTCGACGCCGTCCAGGACTTCCCCCTGTGGCCCCTGGCCATCCCCGAACCCGATCACCCGGCCTTCCGGATCGGCACCCGGGTGGGCATGGCGTGGCCCCGTCCCCTGGCCATCGTGGATACGAGCCGGGCCCGTCCGCTGCTTCACACCACGGAGCAGGGAGGCGTCCGGGCGATGGGGACGGTCGTCACGCCCTACGTGGACCTGGCCAGCTCACCGGACAGCCTGGACCGGCACGTGCTGGCCACCGTCTCCCGGGATTCGGCGGCGCGGGTGGCGGTGGTGGGCGACGTGACCTTCCTCGATCCCATGATCGTCCGGAACAACCCGCAGAACATCACCTTCGCCAGCAACCTCGTCGACTGGCTCGCCGGCGAGGAGCGGCTCATCGACATCCGCTCCAAGGACCGCACCCCGTCCCGTCTGACCCTGGAGACCTCCCTCCAGCGAGCGCTGCTGAAATGGCTGAACCTGGCCGGGGTCCCGCTCCTGCTCGTGGCCGTGGGCGCGATCCGCATCGTCCGGCGCCGGCGGCTGGCCGGCCGTGGCTGGAATCAGGAGGAGGCGGGACCGTGAGCGAGACCGCCCTGCGGAGGATCCTCGCGGTGGTGGTGGTCCTGGGGGCCGTCTACCTGGGCATCCGCTGGTTCGGCGCCGGCGAGGAGGGGGGGACGCCGACCGACGATCCGGTGACGGCCCGGGTCCTGGAGCCGGCCCGGCAGGGGAGCGTCACGGCGGTCCGGATCCGGCGGCCGGAGCTGGACCTGGACGTGGCCCGCGGGAGCGACGGCTGGCGGGTGAACCGCTACGGGGCGGACACCGTCACCGTGGGGCACTTCCTCCGGTCCCTGCGGGAGACGGAGGTGCGGGAACTGGTCTCCCGGAACCCCCGGAACCACCCGGAGCTCGGGGTGGCGAGCGACTCGTCGTGGACCCTCCGGGTGGCCATGGGCACGGACACGACGCCGCTCCTCCACGTGGGCCGGGAGGGGCCGTACGACCGGAGCCTCTTCGCCCGGATCGCCGGCGACGACCGGGTCTATCTCCTCCACGGCGGGCTGCGGTCCGCCCTGGCCGGCGAGCTGATCCAGTGGAGGGAGAAGGTCGTGGCGGCGGTGGACACCTCCGAGGCCGCCGGCGTGGACGTCCGCCGCCCCGACGGGTCCTACCGCCTCCGGAGGGACGGCGGGACCTGGACGCTGGACGGGGCGCCGGCGTCGGGCCCGGCCCTGGAGGAGCTCCTGGCGGGGCTCCACGAGAGCCGTGCCTACGCCTTCGCCGGGGACACCGGTGCCATGGGCCAGCCGGTCCGGGCGGTGGAGGTGCTGGACGCCCGGGGGGACACGCTGGCCTGGGTGAGGGCGGCGCCGGCCTCCACGGGATCCGACTGGCTCGCCCGATCCTCCCGGGGGGACGGCGCCGTGTTCCGGGTGGCGGAGGAGGTCATGGACCGGATCAGCCCGCACCCGGACAGCCTCCGGCCGGACGCCGGGGGCTGAGGCATGGGAACGGCGACCGGTGGGCCGGAAGAGGGGATGATCCGGACGGCCCGCCGCACCCACGGCTTCACCGAGTCGGTGATCCGCGGGATGACCCGCATGGCCCGCCGACACGGGGCGGCCAACCTGGCGCAGGGCTTCCCGGACTTCCCGGCGCCGGCGGTGGTGAAGGAGGCCGGGGCCGAGGCGATCCGTGACGACGTGAACCAGTACGCCATCACCTGGGGCAGCCCTCGTCTCCGGGCGGCCGTGGCCGAGCACTACCGGAGCCGCCACGGCCTGGAGCTGGACCCCGAGCGGGAGATCACCGTGACCTGCGGCGCCACCGAGGCCATGATCTCGGCGCTGCTCGCCGTGGTGGACCCCGGCGAGGAGGTCATCGTCCCCGAGCCCTTCTACGAGAACTACGGGCCCGACGCGGCCATCTGCGGCGCTCGTGCCGTCCACGTCCCCCTGGGCACGGGCCCCGAGGTGGACCTGGAGCGGCTGGCGTCGGCGTTCTCCGAGGAGACCCGGGCCGTGATCGTCAACACGCCGAACAACCCCACCGGCCGGGTCTTCTCTCCCGAGACGCTGGGGGCCATCGGCGAGATGTGCCGGCGGCACGGGGCGCTGGCCGTCACCGACGAGATCTACGAGCACATCGTCTACCGGGGGGAGCACCGTCCCATGGCGACGCTGCCGGGGATGCGGGACCGGACCATCACCGTGAGCGGCGCCTCCAAGACCTTCGCCATCACCGGGTGGCGGATCGGCTGGGTGGTGGCCCCGCCGGAGGTGACCGATGCCGTACGGAAGGTCCACGACTTCCTCACGGTGGGGGCGCCGGCCCCGCTGCAGGAGGGGGTGGCGGCGGCGATGGAGACCCTGGGGCCCAACTACTACGCCGATCTACGGGAGCACTACGCGGCCCGCCGGGACGTGCTGCTGGAGGGTCTCCGGTCGGCGGGCTTCCGGGTCCGGGACCCCGAGGGGTCCTACTACCTCCTGGCCGACTTCTCCGATCTCAGCGGTATGCCGTCCGACGAGTTCGCCCGTTGGCTCACGGCCGAGGTGGGCGTGGCGCCGGTCCCCGGCTCCAGTTTCTACTCGGATCCGGAGCGGGGACGGACCTGGGTCCGCTTCGCGTTCTGCAAGCGACGCTCGACGCTGGAGCAGGCGGTCGACCGCCTGTCCACGGTCCGCGAGGAGGCGACACGATGAGTGACGACGGAGGAGCGGAATCCGACGCCCTGCACACGCCGGCCGGGGACGGTAGCTTTCCCGGGGAGCGGTTCCGGGATCGGCTGGAGATCAACGTCCCCGCCCGCCACAATCCTCGGCTGAGCCGGCTGGTGGAGGCGGTGAACGAGGACGAGGAGACCTACGCCCTCTGGGTGGCGACCAACGTGAACGCCATGGACCGGATGGAGATCTCCGACCACGGCCCCGTCCACATGCAGATCGTGGCGAACTCGGCCCTCCGCCTCCTCCGCCTGCTGGCCGACGCCGGGATCCAGCCCAACGTCATGCGGGACTACGGGCTGGGACTGGACGACGCCGAGGTGGTGGTCGTCCTGGGGGCCCTGTATCACGACGTGGGCATGTCCATCCACCGGTCGGGGCACGAGCACTATTCCCTGTTCGTGGCCCAGCGCAAGCTCAGGGAGCTCCTCTCCGGGGTCTACGATCCCCCGGCGGACACGGTGATCCGGTCGGAGGTCCTCCACGCCATCATCGCCCACCGGCGGGGAGGGGATCCCCTGACGGTGGAGGCCGGCGTCCTGAGGATCGCCGACGCCCTGGACATGGCCGAGGGCCGCTCGCGGATCCCCTTCGAGTCGGGTTCCATGAGCATCCACTCGGTGTCGGCGGCCGCCATCGAGGCCGTGCACATCGAGGAGGGCGAGGAGGTCCCCGTGCGCATCCGGGTGGAGATGACCAATTCCGCCGGCGTCTTCCAGGTGGACGAGCTCCTGAGGAAGAAGCTGGCCGGTTCCGGCCTGGAGCGGTTCGTCCAGGTGGAGGCCCACATCGAGGGGGAGACGGAGAAGCGGCTGGTGGAGAGGTTCCAGCTGTGACCCTCCCCGCTGGAACGGCGGTCCCCGCTCGGGTACAATCCCATCCCGATCCGGACCCGAACCCCTGCGTCCCGTGACCGTGGCCCAGACGATCCCCTCCGCCAGAGCCGACGAGACCGAAGCCCCGGGCCCCGCCGGGGCGTCCATCGCCCCCGGCCCCGAGGGTCGGCGGGAGACCGTCACCGTACGCGTCGGGGGGGTCCCCGTGGGGGGCGGGCATCCGGTGGTCGTCCAGTCCATGACCAACACCGACACCTCCGACGTGGCCTCCACCGTGGACCAGGTGGAGGAGCTGGCCGAGGCCGGAAGCGAGCTGGTCCGGATGACGGTGAACACGTCGGCCGCCGCCGAGGCGGTGCCCGAGATCGCGGCCCGGCTGGACGCCCGGGGCGTGGACGTCCCCCTCATCGGCGACTTCCACTTCAACGGGCACATCCTCCTCCCCGGGCATCCCGAGTGTGCGGCGGCCCTGGACAAGTACCGCATCAACCCGGGGAACGTGGGCACCAGCAAGTGGGACGAGCACTTCGCGGCCATCGTCCAGTGCGCCATCGACAACGACGTGCCCGTCCGGATCGGGGTCAACTGGGGGTCCCTGGACCAGCAGCTCCTGACCCGGATGATGGACGAGAACGCCGAGCGCGAGGAGCCGCTGGACTCGCACCAGGTGATGCTGAACGCCATGGTGGAGAGCGCGCTGGGCTCGGCCCGGTTCGCCGAGGAGGAGGTGGGCCTGGACCACGACCGGATCATCCTGAGCGCCAAGGTGTCGGGCGTGCAGGACCTGGTGGCGGTCTACCGGATGCTGGCGGCCCGGTGCGACTATCCGCTCCACCTGGGCCTCACCGAGGCCGGGATGGGCCGGAAGGGCGTGGTGGCCAGCACCGCCGGCCTCTCCATCCTCCTCCAGGAGGGGATCGGCGATACGATCCGGATCTCCCTGACGCCCCGTCCGGGGGGCGATCGGACCGAGGAGGTCCAGGTCGCCCGGCAGATCCTCCAGTCCCTGGGCCTCCGGAGCTTCGCGCCCCAGGTCAGCGCCTGTCCGGGATGCGGGCGCACCACCAGCACCTTCTTCCAGGAGATGGCACAGGAGATCCAGGCCTACCTGGACGACCGGATGCCCGAGTGGAAGGAGCGCTATCCGGGCGTCGAGGAGATGAAGGTCGCCGTCATGGGGTGCGTGGTGAACGGACCCGGCGAGTCGCGCCACGCCGACATCGGCATCTCGCTACCCGGCACCTTCGAGGAGCCCAGCGCCCCCGTCTACGTGGACGGGGAGCACCACGACACCCTCCGGGGGGAGGGGATCGTGGGCGAGTTCATCGAGATCCTGGAGGGCTACGTGGAGCGGACGTACGGCGACGGCCGGGAGCCCCCGGCCTGAGAGGAGGAGTGGCAGGCCGGCGCGGCCCGCGGTCGGGGCCCGCCGGGCTCGCTCTCCTCAGTTCCTCCGTCGCTTCCGCCTGCGACGCCTGCGCTCGGCGGCCTTCTGCTTCCGGCGCCTCGCCTCGCTGGGCTTCTCGTAGAAGCGATTCTTCTTCATGTCCCGAAAGATCCCCGCCCGCTGGACCTTCCGTCGAAACTTTCGCAGCGCGCGCTGCAGGTCCTCCCGTTCACCGACCTGATACTCCAAAAGAGATCCCCCCTGAGGGTTCGTCCTGGTGTGAGCACGGCCCTGGACCCGCCCGATCGGCGGGAGGCCGCTGCCGAGCAGCGTTAGACCCCGCCCGCGCCCGGCGGTTCCACGCCGGACCGGGTCGGGGCGTCCTGCCGTGTCCTCCTCAGCCGCCGTCCTTGAACCGCTTCCCGAGCTTCTCCCGGAGCTGCGACGCCAGGCTCCCTTCGGCCGGCTCCTCGCCGGAAGCCTCCTCCCGGCCGGCGGCGTCCTCGTCCTCCTCGTCCTCGTCGGAGGAGGGCGTGTAGCGCCGGGTGCGGCCCTGTCCGCCCTCGTGCTCCTTCCGTACCACGTTCTGGGCCTTCGGGCCCTTCTCGGCGGTGATCACCTCGAACTCGACTTCTTCACCTTCATAGAGCGTCTTGTAGCCCTCGCCCTCGATGTCCGAATGATGGACGAAGACGTCGTCACCTTCCTCCCGCTCGATGAAGCCGTATCCCTTTTCGTTGGAGAACCACTTCACATGACCGGCTTCTCGGCTCATCGCGATCCAACTCCTTCTCGTTTTCGAGTCGTTCCTTCGGCGTCTCGACGTCGGCGGACGCCCGACCCCTGCACCGCCTCCCGCTGCCGGGCCCCCGGCGTCGGGGGCGCCGGCACCGGGGGTCGCGGCGTACGTCCTGATCCTTCGATGGACGACGGGGCGGGGCGACCGCCCGACCAGCGATCAGGCGCTGGCCGTCTCTCCAATCCTACTCACGCCCTGCGCCTTGGGTCCGCGATCGCTGTCCACGACCTCGAACTCGACGGACTCGCCCTCTTCCAGCTTGCGGAACCCCGTGCCTTCGATGTCGGTGTAATGGACGAACACGTCCTCCCCGTCGGGGGTGGAGATGAATCCGTAGCCCTTCGGGTTGGAGAACCACTTCACGGTGCCGGTGACTCGGCTCATGCTGCCTCCTCGACGTTGGAGGGTCCGGGCGACGATACGAAATCCTCGTCCTCTCGTGTGTGCCTGCAGGTCGGCGGCGGGGTGCGCGCCGGGGGGACCCGTGATGGTCCGTTCGGGGGACGCCGCGGGCCGCGACGGTCACGAACGAGGGTCGAATGGCGGA
This sequence comes from uncultured Gemmatimonadota bacterium, assembly GCA_964627425.1. GTDB lineage: Bacteria > Gemmatimonadota > Gemmatimonadetes > Palauibacterales > Palauibacteraceae > Caribbeanibacter. Next base: position 4,018 of record CAZVIY010000033.1, on the reverse strand, counting down.
AAGGAGAGACTCATCACTCCAAAAATCTACCCGGGACAGGAGGGCCTGACAAGCGCCCCGGAACGGGCCCGAAAAAGTTGCCCCGGATGGGATTCAGGTCTTATACTCGCCCCCGTCGGATGCTTTTTCCATGATGCTCCATCCCTCCCCCTGCCCCGCGGGCACCCACCGTAGCGACAGCCGTGCCCGACGGACATGCGACTCTCCCGTTCCCTCGCGAAGGAGTGTGACGAATGGCACCGTCGTTCACGATCACTTCCGACGGCCGCTTCGAGCTCGACGGCCAGCCGTACCGGATCCCGTCCGAGTTCTCGCAGCGTGAGATCTTCAGCTACCGGAGACTCCTGGAACCGATCCCCGACATCCCGGGGGGGACCAGCCTCACCGACGTGCAGCGCGATCGCCAGCGAGCCTTCTTCCTCCGACGGGCCGTGGCCTGCATCGTGCCGGGCCTCCAGATGCGGGTGCTCCGGAGCCTGTCGGATCGGAAGATCCGGATCATCCACCACTGGCTGCGCGATCACCGCCCCGCCCTCTCGGAGGCCTACGAGGAGGTCGCCTCCTAGGCGGCCCCGGAGGGACCCCTCTCGCCGCAGGACCCGTGGGCCCGCGGCCCGGCGGGTCCGGGCCGAGGCCGGCAGGCACGGCATTTTCTCGCAGGCTTTGGGCGGCGCCGGGTCCCCCGGCGCGGAGATCCGCCCGTCGGCGGGCGGCCCCATCCCATCCGTGCAGGAGACGCCTCGAACCCATGCCATCCACTCCCACGTCCCACGACTTCCGCCGCGCCAAGATCGTCTGCACCATCGGCCCGGCGTGCGACTCCCCGGAGACCTTCGAGGCCCTCGTCGACGCCGGGATGAACGTGGTTCGGATCAACTTCTCCCATGCCGGCCACCAGGAGGCTCGACGGATCATCACCCTGGCCCGACGGGTGGCCCGGGACCGGGGGCGACCGCTGGCCGTCATCGCCGACCTCCAGGGCCCCCGGATCCGCGTGGGGGAGCTGGCCGAGCCGCTGGAGATTCACGAGGGCCGCCGGTACCGCTTCGTCCCGGAGGAGACGATGCCGGTGGAGGGAGATCCCCCCGCCATCCCCACCACCTACTCGGACCTGGCGGGCGACGTGGCTCCGGGGGACCGCATCCTCCTGGACGACGGACGGCTGGAGCTGGAGACGGTGACCGTCCACGGGGACACCGTCGAGGCGGAGGCGCGGACCTCCGGTCCCCTGGAGTCGCAGAAGGGGATCAACCTGCCGGGGGTGGACGTCCGGGCACCGAGCCTCACCCAGAAGGATCTCGAGGACCTGGCCTTCGCCAACGAGATCGGCGTGGACTACGTGGCCCTGAGCTTCGTCCGTCGCCCGGAGGACGTGGCGCAGCTCAGGGATCGTCTGCCGCCGGGCTGCCTCATCATCTCCAAGATCGAGAAGGATTCGGCCCTGGACAACGTGGAGGAGATCCTCCGGCGCAGCGACGGGGTGATGGTGGCCCGGGGGGACCTGGGGGTGGAGCTCCCCTACGAGGAGGTCCCCATGGTCCAGAAGCGGCTCATCGACCAGGGGCAGTGGATGGCGCGACCCACCATCACGGCCACCCAGATGCTGGATTCCATGATGAGCAGTCCCCGGCCCACCCGGGCGGAGGTCTCGGACGTGGCCAACGCCCTCATGGACGGGACCGACGCCGTCATGCTCTCGGCGGAGACGGCCGTGGGCGAGTATCCGGTGGAAGCGGTGCGGGCCATGCTCCGGATCATCCACCGGGTGGAGCAGGAGACCCCCATGCGGGAGATGCGGGCGCCGACCCGGAGGCCCGAGGAGCGGGCGGAGGTCCAGCGCACCACCTCGGCGGCCATCGCGGCGGCGTCGCTGGAGGCCGTGGACCGGCTGAACGCCCCGGCGGTGGTGACGCTCACCCGGAGCGGCTTCACGGCGCGGGTGATGTCGGCGCAGCGTCCCCCCGTGCCGATCCTGGCGGTCACCGACCAGCCGGACACCTACAACCAGCTGGCCCTGGTCTGGGGGGTCCTGCCGGTGATGCTCGAAGGCCAGCCCGCCTACGAGCCCATGCTGGAGAGGGCGCGCGACGTGATCCTGGAGGAGGGGCTCGGGCGGTCGGGAGAGCACGTGGTGGTCACGGCGGGGGTCCCCTTTCACGTGCCGGGGACCACGAACATGATGCGGATCGAGGAGCTGTAGCGGGTGAAGCTCCGGTTCCTCGGGACCGGCACCTCCTTCGGCGTGCCCGTCGTGGGGTGCGGCTGCCGGGTCTGCACCTCCGACGATCCCCGCAACCGCCGGACCCGCCACGGGCTCCTCCTGGAATCGGAGGGACGCCGCCTGCTGGTGGACACGCCTCCCGAGCTCCGGGAACAGCTGGTGGCGGCCGCCGTGGAGGAGGTGGACGGGGTGTTCCTCTCCCATCCTCATGCCGACCACCTCCACGGGCTCGACGACCTGCGGATCTTCAGCCTCCGGTCGGGGCGGGCGGTGCCCCTCCACGTGGCCGAGGAGCACGTGGCGGTCCTCCGGCGCCGGTTCGCCTACATCTGGGACCGCCGCGAGGAGGCGCCGGGGACGACCCTGCCGGACCTCCGGGTGGAGCCCTTCGGAGCCGGGGCCGAGATCCGGCCGGGGGGCATCCCGCTGACGCCCCTGGCCTTTCCCCACGGGGGCGTCCGGAGCTACGGGTTCCGGGCCGGGCCCCTGGGTGTGGTGGTGGACGCCAGCGAGATCCCGGACGAGGCGCGGAAGGTGCTGGAGGGCGTGCGCGTCCTGGTGGTGAACGCCCTCTGGTTCGGCGACCCCCACCCCACCCATTTCAACGTGGAGGCGGCCGTGGAGGTGGCGGAGTCCCTCGGCGCGGAGCGCGCCTACCTGACCCATCTCACACACCGGCTCGACTACCGGGAGACGGTCGACCGGCTCCCCGACGGCATCCTGCCGGCCTACGACGGCCTGGAGGTGACGCTGTGAGGGGCGAGGGTCCCGGGGGCGAGGGGGAGGAGGTGCTGACCCGGGCCGTGGACCGGATCTCCCATCAGCTGAAGAACCCGCTCCAGTCGATCTCGGTGAACCTGGAGGTCCTCCGCCTGAAGGCTCGCCGTGACGCTCCCGGGGACGAGGACGGGGAGGTCGAGCGTCTGTCGGGGATCATCGAGGGCGCCGTGCGGACGCTGGATCGCCGGATCGGGATGCTCGTGGATCTGGCACGCCGCCGGGACGCGGGGGAGCGCCGGCGGCTTCCGCTGGGGGGATACGTCCGGGAGGCGTGGGAGACGTTCCGGCTGGGCGACCGGGAGGGGGGGCGGCCGCTGGAGCTGGACGTTCCCTCCGGGGAGGACGACGTGGAGGTCGTGGTCCGACCCGGATGGTTGCTGGCCCTCCTCCTGGGCGCCACGGCCGCGCTCCCCGACGACGAGGAGGCCGTGGTCCGCGTGACGGCGCGGGACGACGGGGCCGTCCTGGAGCTCCCCCGATCGCTGGCCGGGCCGCTGGCGAGTCCGGAGGCGCCGGTCCACGGGCCGGGGCCGGGGGAGGAGGGGCTGAGGGGCGCGGTCCGGAGGGCCGGCGGGGAACTGGCGGGAGACGACGGCCGGCCGGAGGTGAGGTTTCCGGACGCCTGAACCCGTGGCCTCCGGGAGGGGCCGGGACCGGCCGGCCCGTCGGCGCGGCGGCGGCCACCGGACCGGCCGGCGGCCACGGAGGTATCAGTGGACCGCGCGGGCGGCCGGACCGGCCGGCCCTCGTTCCGGCAGAGGAGTTCGCCACGGGCCAGCTCCCGGGATCCGGGAGGTCCCCCCACCAGGTGCCAGGAGACACGTACCGGCGTGAGTACCGACCACATCCGCAACTTCTCGATCATCGCCCACGTGGACCACGGGAAGTCCACGCTGGCCGATCGACTCCTCGAGGCCACCGGCGCCGTGGAGCGGCGGAAGATGAAGGAGCAGGTCCTGGACCAGATGGACCTGGAGCGGGAGCGGGGCATCACCATCAAGCTCAACGCCATCCGCA
>CAZVIY010000032.1:0-15601 GCA_964627425.1 uncultured Gemmatimonadota bacterium | reverse complement strand
GCCACCGTGGCGCCCCGCTCCTGGGCGGGGAGGGCGTCCGCGCCGAAGGCGGCGAGGACGAAGAGAAGCGGCGCGAGGCCGAGGGGGCGTACCGGGACCCAGATCCCGAGTGACCGTCTCACGGAAGCTCCCCGGGGGTGCGGCGAACCTCCCGCAGGTCCACGGCGCTGGTGCGGGTGTTCATGAGGATCGGCCAGCCGCCCGGCCCCGTCCGCAGCACCCGGCGCTGCATGCTCTTCACCTTGCCAGGGTCCTCCCCGCTGATCACAAATGCCGGATACTGGTCGTAGACGCGGTGGATCGCGGGTCGGCAGTCCGGATGCTCGAGGTCGCTTTGCACCCGTCTGTACTCGGTCATGTTCACGTCGAGGACCTTCTCCCTCGGCACCCCGAGGTAGGCGCGAGAGCGCCGGTCCCGATAGATGATCGGCAGGGCCTCCACGTCCAGCGGCTCGGCCAGGAACCTCGGGGATACGACACTGGAGAGAAGGCCCGGAATGAACCGTTCCGGCCCCACGTCCAGCATGTTCGGAACCTCGGGGTTGTCCGCCACCCCCGAGGGCGGAATCTCGAAGTCCGCGTCCCGTAGGTCCAGCATGTTCGGATGGATGTCGCGGTGATCCAGTGCCGAGATGGCCATCAGTCGAAGCTCGCCGGGACCGATTGGGTGCTCGCTTCCGCTTCCGGGAAACTGAAGCATCCACGCCGCCCCCAGCCGCTCGCTGTTCGTGCGCAGGGGCTCGGTCGCCTCGCAGGTCATGAAGCAGTCTTCGCAGCCCCAACCGAAGTTGAAGCCCAGGATCATGCCGTCCAGGTACCGGGTCTGCTCGCCCTGGTTGTAGATCTCCAGATACCATGAGACCCTGGCGAGGGAGGGAGCAACATTGTCTCCTCCGGTCCCGTTCGCGTCGCTGATCTCTGCCAGCACCAGGTCGCCGGGACGGTCCGCAAGCAGTTCGAGCCGCAGGAGAGCCGTGTCCCGCCCGACCTGCGTGGGCCTCCCGTCACCGAAGGCCCGGATCTCGATGCCGATCGCTGAGGCCTCCTCCGAGGTGAGCACCCGCTCGCCTACCACGTGATGGCGGCCCGGCTCCAGGTCCGTGAACACCGCTCGGCCGGAGCTGTCCGTGGTCCCCTCGACCCACTCCAGGGTGCCGTTCCGGAAGATCCTGACCGCGGCACCCGGGATACCCTGGGTCCAGCCGAGGGTCTCCGCGAGCTCTGTGTCCGCGGAGTCGACCCCGACCTCCACCACGAGCGTGGGCTGGGGCAGGTCGCCCGCGTCACCGCCGGGGGATACGTGGGTGACCCCTTCGGCGCTACAGGCCGAGGCGGCCACGGCCACCGCGAGGCAGAGGAGGCGGGCAGGGCGCCCGCCTCCTCCAGCCTGCACGCCGAGCCGCGAGCCCCCGCTCACGGAAGCTCCCCAGGGGTTCGACGCACCTCCCGCAGATCGACGGCGCTGGTGCGGGTGTTCATGAGGATCGGCCACCCGCCCGGCCCCGTCCGCAGCGCCCGGCGCTGCATGCTCTTCACGTTATCCGGGTCGGCGCCCGTCAGGACGGAGAGAGGGTACCGGTCCCAGACGCGGTGGATCGGCGGCCGGCAGTCCGGATGCTCCAGATCGAACGTCGGCGTTCTCTGCTCGGTGTAGGTCACGTCGAGGATTTCCTCCCTCGGCACCCCGAGGTAGGCGCGAGAGCGCCGGTCCCGATAGATGATCGGAAGGGCCTCCACGTCCAGCGGCTCCGCGAGGAATCTCGGGGACCAGTTATCGGCGAAGAGGCCCGAAAAAAAGCGCTGCGCCCCCACGTCCCGCATGTTCGGAACCTCGGGGTTGTCCGCCACGCCCGAGGGAACGATCTCGAAGTCGGCACCTCGGAGATCCGGCATGTTCGGATGGATGTCGCGGTGATCCTGCGCCGAGACGACCACCATGCGCAGCTCGCCGGGCCCGATCGGGTACTCGCCCCCGCTCCCGGGAAACTGGAGCATCCAGGCCGCCCCCAGCCGCTCGCTGTTCGTACGGAGGGGCTCGGTCGCCTCGCAAGTCATGAAGCAGCCCTCGCAGCCCCAACCGAGGTTGAGTCCGAGGATCATGCCGTCCAGATAGCGGGTCCGCTCGCCCTGGTTGTAGATCTCGAGGTACGCCGCCGCGTCCCTTGTGGATTTATTCGGGACGTCCTCGGCGGTTACGCCGACCGCATCGCTGATCTCCGAAAGCACCAGCTCACCCAGACGGTCGGCGAAGAGCTCGAGCCGCAGGCGGGCCGTGTCCCGACCGACCTGTTTGGCTCTCCCATCACCGAATGCCCGGATCTCAGTGCCGATCGCCGAGGCCTCATCCGGGGAGAGCACCCGCTCGCCGACCACGTGATGGCGGCCGGGCACCAGGTCCGTGAACACCGCCCGGCCGGACTCGTTGGTGGTCGCCTCGAGCCACTCCAACGTGCCATCTCGGAGGATGCGGACCTTCGCGCCCGGAACGCCCTCGGTCCAGCCGAGGGACTCCACGAGCTCGGCGTCAGCCGAGTCGACCCCGACCTCCACCACCAGCGTCGGTTGGGGCAGGTCGCCCGCGTCGCTTCCGCCGGGGGATGCGTGGGTGACCCCTTCGGCGCTACAGGCCGCGGTGGCTGCGGCCGCCGCGAGGCAGAGGAGGCGGAGCCCTCCCGCCTCCCCTCGCCCGCCAGCAATTTCACTCATACCTGACAGATGCAGCACCAACCGTCCTGCTGGGTTATGATGCAGCCGCCGTCGGTACCATGCTCACTCTCACACTTTCCACTACAGTCCCCATCAGGACAAATTCCCTCGTTGTATTCTCCGGGGTCATCCCCACAGAACTCATCGTCGAACATCTCCACCGCTTCCGCGGCAGCGGGGGTCACGTTCAGCGCCTGGGTTGCCCCGAAGGTCAACCCGGCAGCGACGAATACGGCGAACAGGATCGATGCGATACGCCTGGCTACACCATTCACGGTTCTTCTCCCGTCCGAAGATGAGCGGAAACGGCCGGTGATTCTCCCACCGGCCGGAGCCAAGTGACGTTACCGTTTCCGTCGATCTGATCTATCCGAGCATCCGTCGGGTCCTCGACGAGAAGCCCGACGGCTGAATCCACGGCGGTGCCATGCCAGACCCCCTCTCGCGCCCACACCACCCGGCCGTCGCCGTCCACGGCCAGTGCGTAGGGTACGGATCGGGCGCGGAAGAGATGGGTCCATCGAACATCAGGGAAGCTCACCACGGGAAAGCTCAGACTGTGCTTCGCGACGTAGCCGCGGACGGCCGGGGCCGAATCCCACGCAATTCCGACGATCTCCACGGACGGCACGTCGCGAAGGCGCTCCGTGAGATCCCTCCAAGGAGAGACCGACTGTCGGCAATAGGAGCAGGTCGTATTGAAGAAGAGCAAGAGCTGACGCTCCCCACTTTCCGGCACTCCCACCGTCACGGGCGTTCCCTCGAGCGTCTCCCGCTCGAGGACGGGGACGTACATTCCCCGGTAGGGCTCCGTCACTCGCTCGGAGAGGGTCCGGGCGTCGAGGGTGAGACTGCGGTACCGCCAGGAGACCACGATGAGGAGGACGACCGCGACAAGGAGGGCGGCGGTCAGGAATTGGACCGGGCGGCTCGATTCTTCACGCATCGGAGGACAGACGATTCAGGATTAGCCGGCCAGAGACCCTACATTATTTTACAAATGTAAAGTACGTCGAATCTAGGCACAATACGTTGGATCGGCACCGGGTTCCGAACAGTCCCGGGTCACGGCGGGACCGCGCGGACACGGGAACGTTCTGAAGCATTACGTTCTATCCTAACCCGCTGGAGATTCGGAAGAGCATCGCCCATACGGCACCGGTCAGAATTCGGAGGATACCACACGACGTGGATTCTCGACCCGATTTTCGGGCCCTCCCGTTTCGTCGGGAAGGAGTGACGCCGTCAGCGAGCCAGGGGGAGGGCTGAGCGGTGGCACCCGCCCTCGCCGGCGTCCTCGGCCTGCTTATCCTCCTGGCCGGCGGGGAGCTGCTGGTCCGGGGATCGGCCCGGGTGGCCGCCCTGCTGGGCCTCTCCCCCCTGGTCATCGGGCTCACCGTGGTGGCCTTCGGCACCAGCTCCCCCGAGCTGGCGGTGAGCCTGAGCTCCTCGCTGGACGGGCGCGCCGGCCTGGCCATGGGGAACGTGGTGGGCTCCAACGTCTTCAACGTGCTGTTCATCCTGGGGGCCAGCGCGCTGGTGGCCCCGCTCCTGGTCCACCGGGACCTGATCCGGCGGGAGACGCCGCTCCTGGTGGCCGTCTCGGCGCTCCTGCTGCTGGCCGCCCTGGGCGGCCGGCTCTCCCGCCTGGAGGGCGCGGCCCTGACGGCCGGGCTCGTCGTCTACCTGGGCTGGACCTTCCGCGGGTCCCGCGGCACCGCCCCGGAGGGCGAGGAGCTCGGGGGAGGGGTCGGGAGCGAGAGCGGAGAGGAGAAGCCGATCCCCGCCGGGCTCGCCGGCGACCTGGACCTCCCGAAGGCTCCGGAGGGAACCGGATCCGGCCGGGGGCTCGCCCCGGCGGCCTTCGGCGTGCTGGCGGGGCTGGCGCTGCTGGTCCTGGGTGCCGACTGGCTGGTGGACGGCGCCGTGTGGGCGGCCCGGAGCGCCGGGCTCGACGAGGTGGTCATCGGGCTCACCGTGGTAGCGGCCGGCACCTCCCTGCCCGAGGTGGCCACGTCCCTGATCGCCGCCTCACGGGGCGAGCGGGACATCGCCGTGGGCAACGTGGTGGGGAGCTGCCTGTTCAACATCCTGGGCATCCTGGGCCTGACAGCGCTGGTGACGCCCGGCGGCCTGCCCGTGGACCCGGGGATCGTGGCGCTGGACCTGCCGGTGATGATCGCCGCCGCCGCGGCCTGCCTCCCGGTCTTCTTCACCGGGCACCTGATCTCCCGGGCCGAGGGGGCGCTCTTCCTGGCGTTCTACGCCGCGTACGTGACCTACCTGATCCTGGAGGCAAGGGCCCACGCGGCCCTGGAGCCCTTCGGGACCGCCATGCTGGCCCTGGTGATCCCGCTCGTGGCCCTGGGGCTCGGCGTCTCCGCCTGGCGTAGCTGGCGGCGCGGGCGGGCGGTGGGTTGAGCCGAGGGCGCCGAACTCAGGAGGGCGGGAGTCCATTCACCGCACGGGCGATGGCCAGGTCGGGCCTCAGGTCGTCCCGCCAGTCCTCCAGCGGCCGGTGGCCCAGGAGTCGCGCCTCGGCCCACAGGGCCTCGATGCGCGCCACCGCGTCCTCGAAGCTCATGTCGGCGTACGTCTGCCGCTTCCAGCGCCTGTCCAGCGACTCCAGCCGGTCGGTTCGCTCGAGCATCTTCTCCACGCTTCGTGGCGCGACATCATGGAGGACAGCCTGGTTGGTCTACACCCGGATCGGACCAGGGTGCTGCCCGCGACGACGATCCCTCAGCGGCTCACCGGCAGCACCAGCCGGCTCGGGGTCTCGGGGCCCAGCTGGAGGCGGATCGTCGCGGTCCGGGCGTCGGCCACGGTCTCGGTCACGGTGTTCCCGCCGCTCTGGTAGTTCTTGTCCAGATCCGGGGTGTTGACCGGCGCGATGACGAGCCGCACCCGGCTTCCCTCCTCCAGCTCCCGGGCGAACCAGTAGAATCGGTCGAAGACGTAGCGCTCCACCCGCCCGGGCTCCACGAGCTCGGCGGGCGCGTCCACGCCGTTCCGGTACCGGGCCCGGAGCAGGCTCTCCCCGAGGCGGACGGGCGTCCCGTCGGGCCGGATCTCGTAGACGTAGGCCGCCATGTCCGTGTCGGGCACGTCCATCTCGATCCAGGCCTCCAGCCGCATGTCGCCGGCCACGGTGAGCGGCTCCTCCAGCGGCGCGCTGTGGTAGACCAGCTTCGGGCCCTCCAGGTAGGCCGCCCCGCCGGAGGTGTAGCCTCCCCCGGTCGGCGGATCGACCCGGGCCGTGTCCCGGGGATCGTGGGTGTAGCGGTCCACGTCGGCCGCGGCCGGCGGCTCGCGCTCCAGCCGGCCCGAGTGGAAGACGTCCCGGGCGCCTCCTCCCGGCGAGGAGAGGTGGAAGGGGACCGCCGTGTCGGCCACCTCCTCGAGCCGGGGCGCCGACCGCCACTCGTCGGCCCCCATGACGTAATAGATCACCCGGTCCTCCAGGAACGACGGCTTCTCGCCCTCGTCCAGGGTCCATCGGTACCACTCGTCGTGGAGCCCCTCCATGTCGATGACGGCGGTGTCGGCGAAGGTCAGGCCGCCCAGCTCTTTCGAGGGGTCCCGGGTCCCGCCGTGGCTCCAGGGGCCCAGCACCAGGTGGTGCTCCTCCGCGGCCGACGGACTCCCGTGGCGCATGTGCTCCCGGTAGTACTTCATGGCGCCGGGCTGGTCGCCGTCGAAGTAGCCGGTGATGGTGAGGATCGGCACGTCGATGCGCGCGTAGTCGGCCGGGTCCGGATTCATGGACCGCCAGTACTCGTCATAGCGCGGGTGCTGGATCCAACGCTCGAACACCCTGCCCGAGATCCCGGTGACCTGGTCCAGCTCCTGGAAGGCCCGCCCCTCCCGGTGGAGGATGCGGTACCGGGAGCTCCAGTAGTCGTTGGCCCCGAACAGGGAGCCCTGGGACGCCCTCCCCTGGACGAAGCCGAGCCACCGGGTGGCGTAGGAGAGGAAGATCCCGCTCGGATTGGGATAGTCCCACCCGGGATGGACCGAGGCGGTGGGGACGGCGGACACCAGGGCTTCCGGAGGACCGGCGGCCAGGGTCTGCCACTGGACCATGCCCCGGTAGGAGCCGCCCCGCATGAGGACGCGGCCATCGGACCATCCCTGCTCGGCGATCCACTCCACGGCCCGGGCGCCGTCGGGCCCGTCCTGGGCCAGCGGCCAGAACTCCCCGCCGGAGGAGCCCCGGCCCCGGACGTCCACGTTCACGTAGACGTAGCCCCGATCGGCGAAGTACTCGCCGTACTCCTGGGCGTCGTCCAGCGTGTACGGCGTCATGGAGAGCACCGTGGGTAGGGGGCCGAGGGGTCCTCCCTCCGGATCGGGCCGCCAGATCCGGGCGTGGAGCCGGACGTCGTCCTCCATGGGGATCATGGTGTCGGTGACGAACAGCCCGGTGTCGGCGACGGCGGCCACGGCGGCCGTGGCGGCCGCGCCGCCGGGACCGGGAGCACCGGCGGCCGGCGCGTCCCGCAGGACGACAGTGGCGGGGGCCTCCGGGGACGCCGGAGCGTCGGGCGCCAGGACCGCGGCCAGGGCCGCCGCCGCGGCGAGGACCGAGCGGGCCGCCCGGGCCGACGGGAGCGGCCCGGGAGCCCCGTGGGATCTGCGCTTCATGGAGCCTCCGTGGGGGTTAGGGATGACCGGATGGGGGACGGGAGGGAGCCCGCCGGGATTCGGACTCCCAACCTCTCCCCGGCCCGCGCCGCGGGCAACGGCGGGGCGTGAGGCGACCTTGACACACGTACACAGTCCATGCATGGTATGTGTACCATGGCCACCAAGACGATCTCCCTGAGGATGGAAGCCTACGAGCGGCTCCGCCGGGCGAAGCGCGACGGCGAGTCGTTCAGCGACGTGGTGATGCGGGCCCGGTGGGAGGAGATGCCCGTCACCGGAGGGGAGCTGGCCTCCCTCCTCCGGGAGCGGGGGGCCCTGTATTCCGGCGACGAGCTCCGGGAGGTCGAGGCGACCAAGGAGGAGGGATCCGGCGACCGGGACAAGTGGTCCGCGGAGTGATCCTCGAGACCACCTTCCTCATCGACCTGGAGCGGGAGGTCCTGGCCGGAGAGCCGGGGCCCGCCCACGCCTTCCTCGAGGAGCACGGGGAGCGGCCCCTGCACGTCACCTTCACGGTGGCCGGGGAGCTCGCCGCCGGGCCCTCGGTGGACGACCGCGGCCGGTGGGAGCGGTTCCTCGAGCCCTTCGCCGTGCTGCCGTGGACGGAGGACGTCTCCTGGCGCTACGGGCGCCTCTTCCGATACCTGCGGTCGAACGGGCTCCTCATCGGATCCAACGACCTCTGGATCGCCGCCACCGCCCTGGTGCACGGCATGCCCCTGGTGACCCGGAACGTCGGCGATTTCCGGCGGGTGCCGGGCCTGGAGGTGCTCGACTACGGGTAGGGCCGGCGGCCGTCCTCCGGCCTCACGGCCCCGCCCGGAGGCACCCGCCTACCCCGGCCCGCCCGGCCCGTACCGGGCCCACAGGCGCCGGGCGAGCCGCCGGGCCCGCTCGTACCCGCTCCGGCGGCGCCATCCCCGCCAGCGCCAGTCCACGGACAGCGCCTCGGCCAGGTCCTCGGCCATCCGACCGGCGGCGCGGTAGGTAGCGTCGGGCCCCGGCCCGGAACCGGTACGGGCCACCAGGCCCAGGCCCTCCGGCGTGCGGACCAGCACCTCGCACCAGTGGCTTCGGGACCCCTCCCCGCCGCCCCGGTCGCTCCGGTAGCCCCGGACCTCGATCTCCTCGACGGAGGTCAGGGGGAACTCCACCCGGCGACCGTCCTTCGTCAGCCGGCACAGGCCCGCCCCCCAGTCCAGGCTCACCCGCCGGGACGAGCGGCCCTCCGTCCACACGTAGGCGTTCAGCGTGAACGTGACGAACAGGAACACCGCCAGCACCACGAGCTCCCAGAACCGGCCCACGTCGGCGGCGCCGACGTAGATGGCCACCCCCGCGGCCCCCGTCGGGAGGTTGACCAGGAGCGTGCCCAGGACGCTCGTCCACAGGGCGCGTCCGATCGTCATCCCCTCCTTCTCCAGGACGACCTCCCGGCCCGGATCCCAGACCCGGTCGGCCCAGCTCGAATCCAGCATGACGGGCTCGAAGGGCGGGAGGTCGGCGGGGGGGACGGGCGCCTCCGGTCCGGGGTCCCCTGGCTCCTGCTCCTGCTCCCGGGACCCGGCGGCCTCTCCAACGTCCTCCCCGGCGGCGGGGACCGGCCGGGCGCCGGCGCCCGCCGTCTCCTCCAGGCGCACCGTGGTCTCCAGGTGGTCGTCCCGGGGGAGACGGTAGCCCGACCACCCGAGGACCCGCGCCAGCCGGAACGCGAACCGGATCAGGGGGACCCGCCCGTCGTGCTCCTCGTGGGTGAAGGACAGGTGCGTGGTCTCCTCCCCCGAGGAGAAAAACCGTTTCCCCCTGGCGTGCTCGATCCGGATCCGCGTGGCCGGCGGCGCCTCCCCGTCGGCCTCGTGCCGACGGCTGACGGTGAGCTCCCGGATGGCGTCGGCGGGGATCGTCACCGTGCGGACGCCCCAGAGGAAGTACCCGTCCCGGCGGGCGCGCACCCGACCCCGGGAGCCGTCGACCTCGATCCACCGCCAGGAGCCCAGGGCCTCCCCCAGGAACCAGGCGAAGGCACCGAGGGTCGGATACCAGGGGAAGAGGATGAACAGGGGAACCGCCACCACCGGCGCCCACGGGTTGCCGTCGGAGAAGGCGTAGACCGCGGCCGGAGGCATGGCGGCGAAGACCGCCAGGACCAGGGCGATGCCGGCCCGCAGGAGCCGGTGGCCGGCGGGACCCCGGCGCTCGAGGCGCAGGATCCCGTCCGTACCGGTGATCCTATAGGCGGGCGCGTGGGCGGAGACGGATATTCGCATGGTCCTCGGTCCCCGGCGGCCGGTCGTCCTGGCCCGCGGCCCTCAGGACCCCGGCGCCAGCTCCACCGCCCGCTCCCACACCGCGTCGAACATCTCCTCGGTGAGGGTGCCGGTGAAGGTGTTCTGCTGGCTGGGGTGGTAGGAGCAGAGGAGGGCCAGGGGGTCGGGCGGAGCGTCGCCCCCGTGACCCGCCGGCGGCCCCAGCTCCAGCTCCAGCCCGTGGCCGAAGTCCGGCATGGGCGAGGGCACGTCCCACCCCCGGTCCCGGAAGATCCGCATGACGTGCCGGTAGGCGTAGCCGCCCAGGGCCACCACGACCCGGAGGCGGGAGAGCAGCAGGTCCACCTCCCGCTCCAGGTAGGGGCGGCAGTGTCCCCGCTCCTCCGGGGTGGGCCGGTTGTCGGGGGGCGCGCACTTCACCGGCGCCGTGACCCACGCGTCTCGGAGCTCGAGGCCGTCCCCCCGACGCTCGGATCCGGGCTGGCTCGCCAGCCCGGCGCGGTGCATGGCCCGGTAGAGCCAGTCGCCGGACCGGTCGCCGGTGAACATGCGGCCGGTGCGGTTGGCGCCGTGGGCGGCCGGGGCCAGCCCCACGGCCAGGATCCGGGCCTCCGGGTCGCCGAAGCCGGGGACGGGCCTCCCCCAGTACTCCTGGTCCTCGTAGGCCGCCCGCTTCTCCCGGGCCACCCGCTCCCGCCACTCCACCAGGCGGGGGCACCGCCGGCAGCCCACGACCTCGTCCCGCAGCTCACCCAGGGAGGAGGCGGAAGCGGCGTCCGGGCTCACCCTCCGGACTCGTCCTCCGTCGTCCCTTCCTCCACCACGTCCAGGTCCACGTCCACCTGCTCCTTGGGGGCGGACAGCACCACCGAGGTGTTCGTCCCCTCGATCCCCTCCAGGCTCAGCATCCGCTTGATCTCGCGGTTCATCTCACTCTCGTTCCGGAACCGGCCGATGACCAGGACGTCGAAGTCGCCGGTGATCTCGTAGACGTGGGTCAGGTAGGGGTCGGCCACCAGGGAGTCGACGATGGCGGGGAGGCGGTCCCCCCGGGCCTTGATCCGGGTCACCGCCACCAGCCCGTAGCCCAGCCGGCCCCAGTCCACCTCCGGCCGGTAGCCGGTGATCACGCCCCGCTCCTCCATGTCCTCCAGCCGGCTCTTCACCGTGGAGGGCGCCACGTCCAGCCGGCGGGCCATCTCCCGCAGGGACTGGCGGGCGTCGTCCTTCAGCACGCGGAGCAGCCGGATCTCCAGGTTCTCGTAGGCCATGTTGTGAATATCGGGTCCGGCGGCCACATTCGCATCCGCCTTCGACCTCGATCCCGGGAGAACCCGTTCATGCGTCCGTTTTCCGCGCCCTCGTCGATCGTCCTGGCCGCCGGCCTCATCCTGGGCATTGCGGCGGCGGCTCCTACGGACGCCGCCGCCCAGGACGCCGGATGGTTCCCCGACCGGTCCGCCTTCGCGCCGCTGCTGGCCGACCCCCAGGAGTCCGGGTTCCGGGCGTCGTTCGTGGTGGCCGATCGGCCGGATCTGGCCGCCTACCCCGGGAGCAACATCGAGGCGGAGGTGAGCCTGGGCCACCAGTTCGGCGTCTACCGGTTCCAGGAGGAGGACCGGGGCCGGGGACGGCCCGCCGTGGACCTGAGCTTCGAGGTGGGGGTCTTCAGCCGCTTTTTCATGGAGAGCCGCACGAAGGACCTGCTCCACGCGGACTACCGGGTGGGCTTCCCCCTGGCCGTTGCCTACGGGGGTTGGGAGGGCCGACTGGAGCTCCTCCACTACAGCTCCCACCTGGGCGACGACTTCCTGGCCCGGTCGGAGATCGTCTCGCCGGCCTCCCTCCGGCAGGTCTCCCGGGAGGGCGTGGAGCTGATCGTGGCCCACCGTCCCGTCCCGGCGGTGCGCCTGTACGCGGGCGGGCGGGCCAGCTTCCACGCCAACGAGCTCGCCGAGGAGAGCCTGGCCCGGTTCGGCGTGGAGTGGGATCCGGGCGGCGGAGCCGGGAAGGGGCTGGGCGCGTGGCCGTTCGCCGCCGCCGACCTCCAGGCCGCCGACCACGCCACGGGCGTGAGCGGGACGGGGACGGCCGGGGTGCTCCTGCGCCTGCCGGGACAGGTGCTGCGGCTGGAGGCCCGCGGCCACGTGGGCCCCACCGCCATCGCCCAGCTCCGGGGGCGCGATCTCGACGAGACCTTCCTCGGGCTGGGGCTCCGCCTGGAGTTCTGAGCCGGCCCCTCGGCCCCCCGGCCGGGAGTCCCCGGGGGCTCCCGCAGTCGAATCCCGCCCCGACCGTGCCGTGCCGCCCCCGCCTTGCGCGGGGTATTCGTTTGTGTTAACTATTTTGTGTCACAAAATAACAGGCACGACCAACCATAGGCCGTCCATGGACCGCGAGCTGAAACGGGGATCGCTGGAGATGCTGCTCCTGGCGCTCGTACGCGAGGCGGACCGATACGGCTACGAGCTGGTCACGGCCCTGGAGGAGCGATCGGGGGGAGAGCTCGCGGTCTCCGGCGGCACCCTCTATCCCGTGCTCTACCGGCTGGAGGAGGACGGTCACCTGGAGACCCGGTGGGAAGCCGAGGGCCGCGGCGCGCCCCGGAAGTACTACCGGATCACCGACGACGGCCTCTCGGAGCTCGAGCGGCGGCTGGAGGAGTGGCGACGGTACACGGCCGCGGTGGACCGCGTCCTGGAGGGCGACGACGACGGAGATGTCCCGAACGACACGGGGGAGAACGCGACATGACCCACCACGGAAGCGAGATCGAGCGATACGTCGAGGAGGTCCTGGAGGAGCTCCCGCCGGCGGCGACCGGCCGGGACGGGATCGAGAGCGACCTGCGGGCTCATCTGAACGAGGCCGCCGAGGCCTCGGGCTCCGGCGAGCGGGCCGTCCGGGAGATGGGCCCGGCCGCGGAGACGGCGGAAGGCTACGCAAGGGGCCTGGACCTGACGCCGGCACGGCTCGCCGACCGAACGGGGGCCTTCCTGGTGGACCTCGGCCTGGGCGCGCTGCTCTCGGCCGTGATCTTCGCCGTCGCCACCGACGTGGAGGCCGGAGCCTCGGGGTGGGGCACGGCCATGACCGTCGTCGTGGCCGCCGTGGCCGGGGCCCTGGCGCTCCTCTACTTCCCGGCCCTGGAGACGAGGTACGGCCAGACGCTGGGCAAGCGGCTCTTCGGCCTCTGCGTGGCCCGGGAGGACGGACTTCGTGCCGAGCTCTGGCGGACGGTGGTCCGCAGGCTGCCGCTCTTCTTCGAGTTCTTCTGGCTCGACGCGCTGTTCGCCCCCTTCACCGCGAAGAGCCAGCGGGCCTTCGACCTGGTGGCCGGGACCATCGTGGTGCCGGGCGAGACGTGGAGGGCGACGTGGAGCGGGCGGGGGACGGGCTGGATCCTGGCGCTCCTGCTGTGGACCGTATCGGCGGCCGCCGTGGCGACCCTCGGCGGCTAGCCCGTCCCCCCCGCCCCCCGGGGTCCCCGGGGCCTCCTCAGTCCTCGCCGCGGATCCTCCTGGTGAGCGCGGGGACCCGGCCCATGAGGCGCTGGTAGGTGCAGAGCTGGCCCCGGTGGTACATCTCCTGGGAGATGCCGTGGTTCAGCCAGGCCATGCGGGTGCCCCACTCGCCGTCGAACCGGCGCATGGGGGCGAGCATGTGGAGCTCGCCGGCCCCGTGGAGCCGCTCCGTGCCGTCGGCCAGCGTCTCCTCCAGCGCCGCCAGGAGCTCCTCCTTCCCCTCCACCTCGTCGAGCCACCCGGCGTGCTCCTCCAGGAGCTCGGGGACGGGGGCCCGGGTGAGGTCGGTCTCCTGGCGCACCAGCTCGCCCACCATCATGCAGGAGACCTCCATGATGTGGCGGACCAGCTCCGACACCGAGCGCACCTCCTCGGTGGGCCGGAAGTCGAACCGGTCGGCCGGGATGTTCTCCACCTCGGCGACGACCCCCCGGCGCACGCCGGTCCATGCCTCGAGCACTTCGTCCAGCAGATCGTGGAACATGGCTCCTCCTCGTGGTCGATCCGCACCGTCCGTCGCACGCCGCTTGCGGCTCCCATGAGGTGCGCCCGCCGACCCCCGTCGGGTCGCGGCCTCTCACCGGAAGCGCGGGACAAAGATGGAGCATCTCTCCGACCAGAAGGAAGTGGTGGTGTTCTCCAGCCGGCCCACCGGAGACGGCGGCCGGCGCTTCGAGCTGGAGGAGGACCCCACCGAGTCGGTGGACCTGGACGCCGCCGGCATCGAGCACGAGGACGAGCTGGTGGCCGAGATGGACCGCCGCGGGTTCCAGCTCACCATGGTGGGAGGCGGGAGCCGGAGCGACGAGATCCGCCGCTTCTACTTCAGGGAGCGCTCGCCCTCCGGCGGGGCCGGACGCTGAACAACCCGAACAGGAGGAATCAGATGAGGAACGCATCGCCCTCGACGCTCGCCGCGCTGCTGACCGTCCCCCTCGCCCTGTCCGGCTGTGCCGAGCCGGCCGGGGACGGGGACGGGACGGGCGTGGAGCTGGTGCCCGGCCAGCGCTCGGAGGCCGCCTTCCCCGACGCGGCGGTGGAGATCGTCGCGCCCGAGGAGGGGGCGGCCCTGGACACGACGAGCCCCGCCGTGGAGCTCGACGTCACCGGCTTCGAGCTGGGGGCCTCCACCCCCGGCGCCGAGGCCCGGGGGCTCGCCCTGTCCGACGGCGGGCAGCACGTCCATCTCATCGTGGACGACCGGCCCTACCAGGCGGTCTACGACGTCTCGGCGCCGGTGGAGCTGGCGGAGGCGCCCCTGGAGCAGGGCGTGCACCTCCTGCGGGCGTTCCCGTCCCGCCAGTGGCACGAGAGCGTGAAGTCGCCGGGGGCCTTCGCCGTGACCCGGTTCGTGGTGGGCGACACGGCCGGCCAGGGCGCCGATAGCCAGGCCGCCTCCTACACGCCCGGCGAGCCGCTGCTCACCTACAGCCGCCCGAAGGGCACCTACGAGGGGGCCGACGCCGACAGCGTCATGGTGGACTTCTACCTCACCGACGGCGAGCTGGGGCCCGACGCCCACGCGGTCCGGCTCACCGTGAACGACACCACGAGCTGGACCCTCCGGCAGTGGACCCCCCACTTCCTGGTGGGTCTCCCGGCCGGCGAGCACCGGATCGGCCTGGAGCTGCTGGATGCCGACGGTCAGCCCGTGGGAGGTCCGTTCACGGCCTCGGAGCGGGCCATCACCGTGGTCCGGTCCTCCGGCGACGGCGGCGACGCGGGCGACGGGAGCGGCGGCGGAGAGTAGGCCGCGGGCGGGCGGTGCGCCCGGGTAGTCTGCCGATCTGACATAGGGGGCGGCGACCGACGGGCGGCCGCCCGTCGCGACCCCTCAGGAGCCGCAATTCTTGCAGGGAAAGCGGCGAATTTCCGGGAACGGGGGTTGCACCTCTGAACGGGCGGAAGTCGCGGCCTCGGCCCGCTTCCGACGCCAGAGATCATCGATCCGCTCCGACCGGCGCGTGCCGGGCGGGGCGTGGAGATAGATGCTGGAGAGAGACCCGCGAGCTCACCCAGAGAGAGGAGGAACCACCATGCTTCCCGAGACGACCAGAAACCGCAGGACCCGGAGCGCCGGGCTGCCCGATCTCCGTTGGGAGATGGACCAGCTGCTCAGGGACTTCTTCGACACGGGCTCCACCAGGAGCCAGGTCGGCCCGTCGGCCCCGGCGGCGGACCTCTACGAGACCGAGGACGCCTTCATGGCCGAGCTGGAGCTGCCCGGCTTCGACCGTGAGGACATCAACGTCACGCTGGAGCAGGGCGTGCTCACGGTGAGCGGCACTCGCGAGGCCGAGCGCGAGGACTCGGAGGGCGACTACCACCTCCGCGAGCGCCGCACGGGCCGCTTCCAGCGGAGCTTCCGGATGCCGGAGTCCATCAACGTGGACGACGTGGAGGCTCGCTTCAGCAACGGCATCCTGGAGATCCGGATGCCCAAGGCAGCCGAGG
>CAZVIY010000031.1:0-16714 GCA_964627425.1 uncultured Gemmatimonadota bacterium | reverse complement strand
GACCCGGCCTCCGGTACCCCCGCCGCGGCCGGCGGCGGGCCGGGGCGCGCCCCGGCGTCCGGCCAGGCGCCCGCCTCCGGTGGCGGGACACCGCCCCCCGGGGACCCCCTCGGAGCGGTGGGCTCGGGGGACCTCTGGCGGGAGAACGACGTCGAGGAGGGCGAGGTCCTCGTGCCGAAGAAGTTCGCCCTGGGCACGGTGGCCCTGGTACGGAAGAAGATGACCCCGGCGGAGATCGACGAGGTCCTGCGGGAGCAGGAGGACCGGACGGGCGAGGAGTACTTCGGGCAGGTGGCCGTTGACCTCGGCTACCTGGACCAGCAGGAGCTGGACGAGCTCCTGGAGGCCCAGGCGGAGGGCCTGTTCCGGGCCGAGGAGATCGAGGAGGCCCGACGACGCCTCAAGGCCTACAAGGCGACCAGGCCGAACGGGTCGGGCTAGCGGGCCACGTTCGACCGGTCCGCCGGGATCGTCCCCAGGGCCCCCGTCATCTCCCGCACGGCCCACCGGTAGGCGGCGACGGCGGCAGGCACGCAGATGGCGCCGGTCAGGAGCCCCGCCGTCCAGAGGCCCTCCTCCCCGCCCGGACCCCTCGGCAACCCCCCGGGGACCGGCGCTCCCAGCGCCCAGAGCTGGGCGGCCACCACGGCCGCCAGGTTCAGCATGGCGCCGCCCATGAAGAGCAGCCCGCCCACCGAGGTGGGGATCTCCGCCGCGTTGGCCACGTCGAAGCGGGGATGGGCCGCCCCCCACGCCAGGGCCTGGGCGGAGAGAGCCCCGGTGAGCAGGACCACCGAGGCCAGGGTCAGGAGGACGTAGCCCGTGCCCAGGTCCAGGAACCACCCGGTGCCGGCGGTGAGGGCCGCGCCCAGGACCAGCAGGGGGAGGGTCCCGATCCAGTACTTGGCCCACGCCACCTCCCGGGTGGGCAGCGGTGAGGAGCCCAGGAGCCAGCGGGCCGGCCCCTCCAGGCTCGCGGCGGGAAACACGAACCGGGCGGCGACGGCGGCGAGGACGAAGCCGGAGAGGGCCAGGTTCAGCACCACCACGTAGAGGTGGAGGATCCGGCCCGGTCCCCCCACGACGTCCAGGGGGAGGGCCCGCATGTTGTAGACGTAGACCAGCACCAGCACCGCCAGGATGGCGAGCTGGGACCACTGGGTGGCGTCCCGGGAGAACGTCCGGGCGTCCTTCAGCACCAGCTCTCCCCGGCGGGGGCCCAGGCGCCGGGCCATCCGGCCGAGCAGCCGCCAGAGCCCGCCGTACCGTACGCCCCGATCGGAGGCCTCCCGGGCCCGGGTGTAGCACCGGCCGTAGAGCCGGGCGTGGAGGGTTGCGCCCAGCACCACCGCCGCCCCCGCGGTGCTCCACAGCAGGGCCAGGTGACGGAGATCCAGGGAGCCGGCGAACCCGTCCCGCATGGCCCGGGCGGCCCATTCCGACGGGAGCCACGGCGAAGCGGGCCCCTGGAGGGACGCCAGGAACTCCACCAGGCTCTGGAACTCGCCGGGCCGGACGAGTCGCTCCGGCTGCATCAGGCGAAGCCCCGCCACCAGGAGCGCCGCGGCCACGAGCGTGATGGCGGCCAGCAGGTCCCGGGTCCGGCGCGCCGGGAAGACCCGGACCAGGAGCGTGGTCACCGCCGTCCCCGCCACCGCCGGGATCACCAGCAGGGGGACCACGGCCGCCGTGGCCAGGAGGTGGAAGGCCACGCCACCGCCGAAGACGCGCTCGTAGGCGGCCAGCACCGGGACCAGGAGCAGGACGACCATCCAGGAGGAGTGGACGGCGGTCTCCGTCAGCCGGGCGCCGTACAGCGCCAGCGGATCCAGGGGGGCCGCCCGGAGCCCCCGCAGATCCCGGGAGAGGTAGAAGCTGGAGAGGGAGGAGATGGTGTTGGAGAGGAGCAGGATCCCCAGGCAGAACAGGAGCACCAGCGAGAGCAGCGTCCCCGCCAGCGGCTCCCCCACCTCGGCCACGCCCTGCAGCCGCATCAGGAGGGACCGGGCGAGCAGGTACACCGCGGGCCAGGTCACCGCCACCGCCACGGCGCCCGCCACCCGACCGCCCATCCCATCTCCCAGGCCCCGGAGGGCGGTGATCCGGCGGGGCGCCAGGATCCTCCACCACTGGCGGGCCGCGGCCCCCAGGCCAGCTCCATCCCCCGGCTTGGCCCCCGTCCCGGCCCCTCCCTTCGGGCCGGGGGGCTCGCGCCGGGCGCTCATTCCGCCCCGCCCACCGCTCACTCCAGGAAGCGGGCCAGCTCCCGCTCGGCCGGTCCCCCGGTGAGACGGAGGAAGATCTCCTCCAGGTCCCCGGACTCGGACTCGGCGCGGTCGGCCAGCTCCCCGGCCGTGCCCACCGCCACCAGCCGTCCCCCGTCCACCACGGCCAGCCGGTGGGCCATGGCCCGGGCGAACTCCAGGGTGTGGGTGGAGATGAGGGCGGCGCCCCCGTCCTCGACGAACTCCCGCAGGAGCTCCTTGAGGGCCCGGGCGGCCCGGGGATCCAGCCCCACGATGGGCTCGTCCACCACCAGGGCCCGGGGTTCGTGGACCAGGGCCGCGGAGATCAGGATCTTCTGCCGCATCCCGTGGCTGTAGGACTCCAGCAGCCGGTCCGCCCACTCCTCCAGCTCCCAGAATCCGATCAGCTCCCGGACCCGCTCCTGCACGGACGGACCCGTCCGACCGTGGAGGCCGGCCACGAACCGGAGGAACTCGCGACCGGTGAGCTTCTTGTAGACGAAGGGCCGGTCCGGGACGAACCCCAGGCTGGTCCGGGCCGCCATGGGCTCCTCGTCCAGGTCGTGCCCCGCCACCTCCACCGTGCCGCCGTCGGGACGGAGGATCCCCGAGATCATCCGGAGCGCCGTCGTCTTCCCGGCGCCGTTCGGCCCCAGCAGGGCCACCACCTCGCCGGCCTCCACGGTGAGGTCCAGGCCGTCCACCGCCGCCAGGTCGCCGAACCGCTTGGTGAGCCCCCGGACCCTGATCATCTGAGCCCGCCCGACTCGTCGGGATAGAACGCCAGCTCGAAGGCCGTCCGCTGGACCCGGATCGTCTCGCCGACCCGGGCCTCCACCAGGCGTCCGTCCGACCCGACCCAGCTCACCAGCGAGAGGGGACCCACCGACTGGCGGATCCTCCAGGTCGCCATGGTGTCGTGACGGGCCGCCACCCAGGGGGCCTCGGCGCTCCGGCGGACCGCGCTGTCGGCGAAGATCCGGACCTCGCGTCCCTCCACCTGCAGGCGCACGGTGGTGGGCTCCATCCGGAGGGGGTCCAGGACGTCCACTTCCACCGAGCGTCCCACCGTCAGGCGCCGGGAGGCGGCCAGCCGGAGAGGGAGGGCCGAGGGCGGCACCACCGGACCCGCCAGCGGGAGTCGCAGGGTGTCCGGCCGGCCCTCCGCGGTGGAGATCATCTCCAGGAGGGTGTCGCCCGTGACGCGCCCGTCGAGGGTCAGATCGCCCATGGGGCCGGAGGCCCGGACCCGGAAGGTCCGGAGCGAGAGCAGCGAATCGAGGCTCGATTCGGTCCGGACCGAGAGGGAGGGCATCTCCAGCCGGGTCTCGAGCTCGAAGCCCTCGTTGCCCGGCAGCGTGTCCACCGAGCTCCGGGCCCAGCCCACGGGGCGGCCTTCCGCCAGCACCGAGTAGTAGGTGTCGCCGGGAGCCAGGATCGCCACCCCCCGGGCCAGCCGCTCCGCCTCGTCGAGGAAGTGCTCCTCCCCGGCGTGCCAGCCCAGGACCACCAGCCAGAGCCCGATGACGGCGAGCCCCACGGCGCGTCGGCTCACCCCGTCCCTCCCTCCTCCCGCGGGGCCGGAGCCCCCCGGATCAGCTCGCCTCGTCCCGCGCCCGCCGAATCTCCTCGATGAGCGGGGGGAGCACCTCGAAGAGGTCTCCCACGATCCCGTAGTCGGCCACGTCGAAGATCGGGGCCTCGGGATCCTTGTTCACCGCCACGATGGTGCCCGAGGTCCTCATGCCCGCCAGGTGCTGGATGGCCCCGCTGATCCCGATGGCGAAGTAGAGCTGGGGCGAGACCACCTTCCCGGTCTGACCCACCTGCTCCGCGTGGGGTCGCCAGCCGGCGTCCACCACCGCGCGGCTCGCCCCCAGCGCCGCCCGGTCCCCCAGGGCGTCCCGGAGGTCCTCCAGCAGGTGCCAGTTGTCGGGATCCCCCATGCCCCGCCCTCCGGACACCACGATCCCCGCTTCGGCCACGTCCAGCTCGCCGCCGGACGACGCTTCCACCGGTCCCACCGTCTCCCGGCCGGCGGCGGGGGCCACGTCCAGGGACTCCACGCGGCCGTCGCCCGGGCGCTCATCGGGGACGAAGACGTTGGGTCGCACGCTGATCAGGGCCGGCGGGTCGGCGAAGGCCACCTTCATCCGGGCCTTGCCCGCGTAGACCGGCCGGACGGCCACCGGGCGCCCGTCCTCCACGACCAGCTCGACGACCTCGGTGGCCAGTCCCCGGCCCAGGCGGGCGGCCAGGCGGGGCGAGAGCTCCTTCCCCCGGGCGGTGGCCGAGAACACCACCGCGGCGCTCTCCGCCGCGCCGGCGCCCTCGACGAGCGCCTCCAGGGCCGCTTCCGGGCGGTAGGCGTCGAAGGACTCGTCCTCGGCCACCAGGATCCGATCCGCGCCGTAGCGGCCCAGGTCGGCGGCCTCGTCGGCCAGACCGGGGGTCCCCACGGCCACCACGTCCAGGTCGGCCTCCAGGCCGTCGGCCAGCCCACGGGCGGCGGTCACCGCCTCCCGGGCCACGCCCCGGAGGGTGCCGTTGCGCGTCTCGGCGAAGGCGATCACCCGGGCCATCAGAGCACCCCCGCTTCCTCGCGCAGCTTCCGGACGAGCTCCGGCACGGCCTCGGCGCCCTCGCCCACGATCTCCCCCTCGGGGGGCTCCGGAGGCTCCCGGAGCTCCAGCATCTCCAGCGCGGGCTCGGGCAGATCCACCTCCTTCTGCTCCAGCGGCTTCTTCTTGGCCGCCATGATGCCCTTGAGGTTCGCGTAACGGGGCTCGTTCAGGCCCTTCTGCGCCCCCACCACGCCGGGGAGCTCGAACTCGACCACCTCGTGGCCGCCCTCCACCTCGCGGGTGGCCGCGGCCCGACCGTCGCCGACCTCCAGCTCCACCACCACGGTGGCCGCCGGCAGGTCGAGGAGCTCGGCCACCATCAGCGGCACCTGCATGTTGTCGTCGTCGATGGCCTGCTTGCCGAAGAAGAGCAGGTCGTAGGTCCGCCCCTCGATCTCCTCCGCCAGGAGGCGGGCCGTGGCCAGCCCGTCCGCCGGGGGCTCCCCCACGAGGAGGACCGCCTCGTCGGCACCCATGGCCAGGGCGTTCCGGAGCGTCTCCTCGGCCTCCGGGGGGCCCAGGATGATGGCCGTCACCGTGCCCTCGCCCGCCCGCTCCCTCAGCTGCAGCGCCTCCTCCAGGGCGAACTCGTCGTACGGGTTCATCACGTACTTGAGGCCCGACTCGTCGATCCCGGAGCCGTCGGCGGCCACCCGGATCCGGGCGCCGGAGTCGGGCACCCGCTTGATGCATACGATGGAATCCACCGGTCCTGTCCGTTCCTTTCCGTGGTGTCGAAGTGACGTCGAGCTGGCGTCGAAGCGGCGTCGCGGAGGCCTCGTGCGCCGACCGGGCGCCGGGAGCGGAGGCCCGCCGTACGTCCCGATCCGAAGGCCGGGGGAAGGTAGGGACCCCCCCGGAGAGTGTCCAGCAGGAGCGCCGGGACGGAGCCCGCCCGGCCTCGGGCGGGCGTCGCTCTCAGGCGCTCATCTCCCGCAGGTGGCCCAGGTTCCGGCGGTCGGCCGCCGGCGGATCGTCGCCTTTCGGGGTCTCGATCACCCGGGGCACCCCGTGGAGCCGGGGATCGGTCATGAGGGGACGGAATCCCTCCAGCCCCAGCGTGCCCTCGCCGATCCCGGCGTGGCGGTCCTTCCGGCTCCCCATGGGATGTTTGGAGTCGTTCAGGTGGAGCAGGCGAAGCCGATCCAGCCCGAGCTCCCGGTCGAACTCGGCCATCACCTCGTCGTAGCCGTCCCGGAGGTCGTATCCCGCCGCCCAGGCGTGGCAGGTGTCCAGGCAGACGCCGATCCGGGAGCGCTCCGGCGCCGGGACGGCCTCCAGGAGCCGGGCGATCTCGTCGAACCGCCACCCCAGGGCCGTACCGCTCCCCGCCGTGGTCTCCAGCAGGACCATGGTCTCCCCGGGATGGTCGGCCAGGGCGGAGCCCACGGCCTCGGCGTTCCGTCGGAGCGCCTCCTCCCGGTCCCCGCCGGTGGCGTTTCCCGGGTGGGTGACCAGGTAGTCCAGGCCCAGGCGACGGCAACGCTCCAGCTCGGCCCGGAAGGCCGCGTTGGACTTCCCGAGGAGGTCCTCCCGGGGCGAGGCCAGGTTGATGAGGTAGCTGTCGTGGGAGACCGTCACCCGTATCTCCGACTCCTCCAGGGCCGTCCGGAACGCCTCCACCTCCTCGTCGTCCAGCTCCCGCTCGGCCCAGCGCTGGGGCGCTTTCGTGAACACCTGGAGGGCCGTCGCTCCCACCTCGGCGCCGCGGCGGACCGCCTCGTGGATCCCTCCGGCCACCGACATGTGGGCTCCCAGCGCGTACGGCGGCCCACCTTTCTCCCTCGACATGAGGACCCGCTGCTCCTTTCTTTTCGTACTGGTGTATCTCGTTCGGGACGCGCGGCCCCTCGACTCGAACCGTGGACGCCGCCGCGTCGGCCCACGAAGCTCGCCTCCGGGGCCCGGACCTTCAACCGTCGCAACGCACGCGGAGCCATACGTGTTTTGGAACCAGGGTGACATGCCGCCCGGGCGTCCCACGGGGATCGCGGCCCGGGACGCCCCACCGTCGGCCCGAGAGGGCGGATGACGTCGGGTCGGGACGACGACGAGGCCCGGCTCGTCGAGGCCGTGCAGGAGGGAGACGAGCAGGCGTTCGAGCGCCTGGTGGAGCGGTACACCGATCCGGGCTACGCCTTCGCCCTCTCCATCCTGGGTCAGGCGGCCGACGCGGAGGACGCCCTGCAGAACGCGTTCATCCGGGCGCTGGACCGGATCGATCAGCTCCGTCCCGGCAGCCCCTTCGGGCCGTGGTTCTACCGGGTGCTCAAGAGCACCTGCCTGAACCTGAAGCGGCGGGAGGACCTGCGGCGCGGCGAGGAGATACCGGCCAGCGCCTCCGGGTCGTCGAACCCGGAGCGGGAGATGGAGCAGCGGATGACGCGCGAGCGGATCCTGGCGGCCCTGGAGAGGCTGCCCGAGATGCAGAAGGCGGCGGTGACCCTCTTCGATCTGGAGGGTTACAGTCACCGGCAGGTAGCGGAGATACTGGACATCGCCCCGGGGACGTCCCGGGCCCACGTTCATCACGGCAGGAGCGCCCTGCGTGAGATCCTCGGCAGCGGGACGGACGTCCCGGAGGAGCTGGCACATGAAGGCTGACGACACGCGAGGAGACGGATCGGCCTGGCCGCGATGGCTGGAGCCGCTGCGACCGGACCCCTTGTCCCGTCGCCGGATTCGCCAGAACGTGATGGAGCGGGCCCGTCCGCTCCTGGCCGGACGTCGGCCGGAGCGGGCGTGGGAGGTGGCCGCCGGATGGGCCGACGTCCTGGTACCCGTGGCGGCGGTGGCGTCGGTGCTGTTCCTGGTCGTGGCCCAGCAGAGCGGCGGCGGAGCCCTTGCTCCGACACCGGGCATGGAGGCGGCCGAGCGCCAGGGGGTGCGCATCGAGGAGCTCCTGGCCGATCCGGGGCAGACGGAGCCGCCCACGCTGCTCACCCGGAGCACGCAGCCGGACCTGGACGGCCTGCTGGAGGCAGCCATCTACTCCGACATGGAGCGCTGAATGAGGAGTTCGACGGTCCGCGCGACGCTGGTCCTGCTGGTGACCTTCGCCGCGGGCGTGGCCGCCGGGGTGGCGGCCGATCGCCTCTGGCTCGCCGCTCCGGAGGCCACCGCCGACGGATCCGGCGAGCCGCGGGTGGAGCGCACCGGGGAGCCGGACGACCGGGACGAGGAGCGCCGGAAGACGGGGAAGCGGGACGACCGGCCCAAGACCACCATCCAGCGCTTCGCCGACGAGCTGGGGCTCACCTCCGAGCAGAGGAGCCGGATCGAGGAGATCCTCTCCCGCCACCGCGAGGAGATGCACGAGATGTGGTCCGACGTCCGGCCCCGGTTCCGGAGCCTCATGGACTCGGCCCGGGCCGACATCGAGTCGGTCCTCACCGAGGAGCAGACGGAGCAGTACCGCCGCCTCCTGGAGCGGGAGCACGGCGAGGACGAGCGCTGGGACACGGACGACGACGAACCGTCTCCCGACCGGGAGCGCGGAACCGCCGGACGCGGAGCGGACACGACCGACGGGGGGTGAGAGCGTGCGGCGAACCCCCTCCGGCGCGGCGGTTCTGGCACTGACGGCGCTGGCCGCGGCGGCGGCTGGCGCGGCTTCCCCCGTCCCCGCCAGCGGCCAGGAGGCGGAAGCGGACCGGGAGGACCCGGCCGCCATCACCCCCGCCTCGGTGGACTCGGCGGTGGCCGAGGTCTTCCGGGGAGCCCGGCGCCTCAGCCTGGACGAGGCGGTGGAGATCGCCCTCCGCCGCAGCCCGGAGCTGGAGCAGGCCCGGGCCGAGCTCCAGCGCGCCGAGCAGGACCGCCTGGGCGCCTACGGCACCTTCCTTCCGGACGTCAGCCTGGGATACGGGTACACGAACTCGAGCACCGGGCGACTGGATCCCACCAACCAGGCCATCACCCGTACCTCCTACTCGCTCCAGCTCGGCGGCAGCCTGGACCTCTTCACCGGGCTTCGCCGCGTCCACGACCTGGACGCGGCGAAGCGTCGTGTCGACGCCCGGGAGGAGGGCTACCGCGAGCAGCGCTACGCCACCGTCGAGAGCGTGACCCGGGCCTACCTCGACGCCGTGGCCGCCGCCGAGCTGGTGCGCGTGGAGGAGGCGCGCCTCCGGCGCCAGCGCGACCAGCTCCGCTTCGTCCGGAACCAGGTGGAGGTGGGCCGGGCCACCCGGTCCGACGTGCTCCGGTCCGAGGTGGAGCTCAACAACGCTCGCCTGGCGCTGCTCCAGGCGGAGAACGACGCCCGGGACGCCACGTTCCGGCTGTCGGCCGCCGTGGGCGTGGAGGCGCGGGTGGCGCCGGCCCCCGGAGCGAGCCTGGAGGCGCCGACCCTGGAGCGCGACCGCGACGAGCTCGTCCGGGCCGCCCTGGAGGCCGCGCCGGCCCTGGAGCGGGCCCGGGCACAGACCCGGGCCGCCCGGTCCGAGGTGGAGAGCGCCCGCTCCTCGTACCTCCCGAACCTGACCCTCAGCGGCGGCTGGGCCTGGCAGAACAGCGAGTATCCCCCGGCGAACCGGAGCTGGAGCGTCTCCCTCTCCGGCCGGTATCCCCTGTTCAACGGCTTTCGTCGGGAGACCCAGCTCTTCCGGGCCGAGACCCAGGTGCGCCTGGCCGAGGCCCGGGAGCGGGCCACCGAGCTCGGGATCCGGGCCGACGTGGACGCCGCCTACAGCACCGTGGAGGCGGCCCGGGCGGGGATCCGCCTGGCCGAGCGGAGCGTGGAGCTGACACGGGAGGACCTGCAGGTCACCCGGGAGCGCTTTCGCCTGGGGCTCGCCACCATCCTCGACCTGCAGACCGCACAGATCAACCTCCAGGAAGCCGAGGCCGATCTGGTCCGGCGGCGCTACGACCTCCGGGCCGGGATCGCCCGGCTGGAATCCCTGCTGGGAACCGACCTGACGGGAGGAGCGATCGCACCATGAGCCGCGTGCCCTGCGACGAGCTGCCCGATGAGGCCCGCACGTGGATCTTCGGAGCCGACCGGTCGCCCTCGCCCTCGGAAGCCGCGCGCCTGGTCGACACCCTGGGCGAGTTCGTGGACGAGTGGACGGCCCACCGGCGGGAGCTCCGGGCCGGGGTGGACTGGCTCCACCACCGTTTCCTCCTGGTGGCGCTGGACGAGAGTCGGGTCGGGGCTTCGGGATGCTCCATCGACGACCTCATGCGCCAGGTGGGCGAGATCGCCCGGGAGCTGGACCTGGAGCTGCTGGACGGGAGCCCCGTGTGGTTCCGGGACCCGGAGGGGCGGGTGCGCCGGGTGAGCCGGGACGCGTTTCGGAGTCTCGGGCGCCAGGGCGAGGTGGACCGGGAGACTCCGGTCTTCGACCTGACGGTGGACCGGCTGGGCCCGGTTCGCGACGGCCGCTGGATCCGGCCCGCGGGGGAGAGCTGGCACGCCTCGCTGCTCCCGGACGACGCGGCGGCGGACCCGGAGGACGGACCGCCGGATCGGACCGGTTCGAGGTGACCGACGAGGACGGCGGCGCCTCCGACCGGACCGCCCTGGTCCTCACCGGGGGCGGAGCCCGGGCCGCCTACCAGGTGGGCGTCCTCAACTACCTGGGGTCCCGGCTCCCCTCCTTCGACTTCCCCGTGGTCACCGGCGTCTCCGCCGGCGCCATCAACGCCGCCTTCCTGGCCTCCCACCGGGGCGACCTCCTGGAGGCCGCCCGTGCCCTCCGGCGCGAGTGGTGCGCCCTGAACACGGAGGACGTGATCCGCACCGATCCCTGGACCCTGGGCTCCATCGTGGCCCGGTGGGGGGTCACCCTGCTCAGCGGAGGCATCCGCCTGGGCCCCGCCGCGCGCTCCCTGGTGGACAACGAGCCCCTGCGCGATACACTCCGGGGCTTCGTGGACCCCGACCGGATCGACGAGAACATCCGGGCCGGCCGTCTCCGCGCCCTGGCCATCTCGACCACCTCGTACCAGACGGGCCGGACCGTGACCTTCGTACAGGGCCGGCCGGAGCTCTCCCTCTGGTCCCGGGCGGGCCGGGAGGCCCGTCGCGACCGCATCACCCTGCGCCACGTCATGGCCTCCGCCTCCATCCCCCTGGTCTTCCCCGCCGAGCAGGTGGGCGACGGGTGGTACGGCGACGGGAGCCTCCGGCAGGCGGCTCCCCTGGCGCCCGCCGTCCACCTGGGCGCCGATCGGGTCCTGGCCATCTCCTCCCGCTACTCCCGGACCGTGGACGAGGCGAAGCGACCCGCCGTCCACGGCTATCCCCCCGCCGCCCAGGTGGCCGGCCTCCTGATGAACTCGGTCTTCCTGGACGCGCTGCCCGCCGACGCCGCGCGGGTCGAGCGGCTGAACCGCCTCCTCGCCAAGCTCCCCGAGGAGGACCGGAGACGGGAGAACCTCCGGGAGGTGGACGTCCTGCTCGTGCGTCCGTCCATGGACCTGGGCCGGCTGGCCCAGCGCTACGAGTCCCACCTGCCGAAGGGGATCCGGTTCCTGAGCCGGGGCCTGGGCACCCGGGAGAGCGAGAGCCCGGACTTCCTGAGCTACCTGCTCTACGAGCGGAGCTACATCGGCCGCATGGCGCGTCTCGGGGAGCGCGAC
This sequence comes from uncultured Gemmatimonadota bacterium, assembly GCA_964627425.1. GTDB lineage: Bacteria > Gemmatimonadota > Gemmatimonadetes > Palauibacterales > Palauibacteraceae > Caribbeanibacter. Next base: position 5,256 of record CAZVIY010000031.1, on the reverse strand, counting down.
GCCGAGCGCCAGTGGCCCCGGATCGCCCGCTTCCTGGACGTCACCGCCTGAGGTCCGGCTCCGGCGGGGCGCCGTCGGTGACCGGCGCCTGCGGGAGGCTCAGTCGGAGGTCAGGTACGGGCTGGGCTCGGTGGGCGGCATCTCCAGGGCGTTGTTGAAGCGATTGAAGTAGTTGAAGACGCCCACCACCATCAGCAGCTCCATGAGCTCCTCCTCCGAGAAGTGGCGCCTCGCGCCGGCGTGGAGCTCCTCGGGCAGTTCCTCCGGACGCAGGGTGAGCTCCTCGGCCAGCGCGAGGGCGGCCCCCTCGGCGGCGGTGAACCGCCCGCGGTCGAACTCCTCGCCCTGCAGGTCCTCGATCTGTTCCCGGGTGGCCCCGAGCGCAGCTGCCAGCTGCGTGTGCGAGGCCAGTCAGTAGCGGCAGCCGTTGAGGGCCGACACCCGGACCGAGACCAGCTCCTTCAGCTTGCGCGGGAGCAGCCCTCCCGACATCACCGCCGCGAAGTGGCGGTACATGGTGAGGAACTGCCGGGGCAGGCGGCCCGCCGACCGGAACATGTGGGGGACGTTCCCCCGCGCCTCCCGGACCCGGTCGAAGACCTCCTGGACCTCCGGCTCGTTGCCGGTGGGTCCCAGCATCCCGACCCGGGCGGCGGCGCCGGACCCGCCCTCGCCGTCGGACCCGCCGTCCGCGTCCACCTCGCTCTCCCGGTCGGCCGCACCCTCTCCGCCGTCTCCCTGCCCTTCGCTCATCCTTCCCTCCCTGCTCCGTTCACAAGATTCGTCCGATCCGCCGTGACGCCGTCCGCCCCAGCAGGTGCCGGAGCGCCCCCTCCAGCTCCGGGTGCCGGAACCGGTGGCCGGCCCTCCGCAGGGCCTCCGGCTCCACCCGCAGGCTCCCCAGGAGCATCTCCTCGGCCATCCGTCCCCCGGCGGCCCGGAGCACCGTCTCCGGGACCCTGAGCGCCGTCGGCCGCCGCAGGACACGGCCCAGCGTCGCGGTGAACTCCCGGTTCCGGACCACGCGCGGGGCGACGGCGTTCACCGCGCCGGACAGCTCCGGATCGGTCAGCGCGTGGAGGATCACGTCCAGGAGGTCGTCCAGCGAGATCCACGGCATGAACTGGCGCCCATCGCCCAGCGGGCCGCCCACGCCGGCCCGGAACGCCGGGAGCATGGCCGCCAGGGCGCCGCCGGCCGGGCTGAGGACGACCCCGAAGCGGAGTCGCGTCACCCGCGCGCCGGCCTCCTCCAGGGGGCGGCTCGCCTCCTCCCACCCGCGACAGACACGGGCCAGGAAGCCCTCCCCCGGACCGCTCTCCTCGGTGAGCCTCTCCTCCCCGCGGTCGCCGTAGTAGTGCACGCCCGAGGCGGAGACGAAGACGGGCGGCGGCGACGGGAGCGCCGCCAGGTCCCGGCAGAGGCGACGGGTGGCCCCGACCCGGCTCTCCTCGATGCGCCGCCTCTTCGCCCGGGTCCACCGCCCGACGATGGGCTCGCCGGCCAGGTGGACCACGGCGTCGACGCCGGCCATCTTCCCGGGCCGGGGCAGCCCCTCGTCGGGAACCCACCGGATCTCGTCCGGGCCCTCGGGCTCGCCCCGGACCAGACGGCTCACGCGGTGGCCTCCGGTCCGGAGGAAGGCGACCAGCGTCGACCCCACGAGACCGGTGCTCCCCGTCACCGCCACGTGGAGGCGCCCTCCCCCGGGATCGTCGTCGGCCCCGGCCTCCGGCGCCGGCCCGTGGCGCCGGTGGGCCGCCAGGTCGGCGTCCAGCGTCCGGTGGCGGTAGGCGAACTCCCGCTCCAGACGCTCCAGCACCCGCCGCTCCCCGGCCAGGCGGCCGAGACGGCCCAGCGGGAGCTCGAACCGGACGGCGTCCTCCATGGCGGCGAGCACGTCCCCGCCACCAGCTCCGGCCCCGTCACCGGCCTCCGCGCCGTCACGGGCTCCCGCCGCATCGCCGGCGTCGGGCTCGCCGATCCGGTGATCGTGGACCCACCGGGCGAAGGGCCCCCGGAGCTGGACGTCCCGGAAGCCGCGGTCGCCCTCGAGCTCCCGGATCTCCGAGATCCACCGGAGGGGCACGGGCCCGAGACGCAGCCTGAGCTCCACCCGGTCCCCGGGTCGGAGCCCGGCCGGCGCCGAGACGACCTCCGTCCCCGTCCACGGCGGGACGAGGCGGCGGAGGGCCCCGTCCCGGCGGTGCCACGCCGCCACCTCCTCCGGCGGGGCACGGACCAGGGATCGGCGCAGGTAGCTGGACTCGGCCATGCTCCCCTCCAACCATCGGCGGGGCATCCCGGGGGCGCCGCCCCGGAGACGCCGCATCGGGGGCGCCGCGTGGGGGACGCGTGGGAGGCGCATGCGGGGGCGGCCGCTCCGCCCCCGCCCTCGTCCCGTGGAATCTGCAGGAACGTTGCCGCCGGGCGCGGGCCACGGGCCGGAGGCCACCGTCACGCTCCGCGGAGCCGGGTCCGCGGTGCCCCGGACCGCCCGGCGGGGTCCGGCCCCGCGGTAGATCCGCACGGGAGGGGAGACTACCTTCCCGGCCACGCCATGACGACCTTCCTCCACACCGCCGACGTCCACCTCTCGCCCGACCATCCCGAGCGGGAGGCCGCCTTCCGTGCCGTCCTGGAGCTGGCCCGCGCCGAGGGGGTCGACGCCCTCCTGGTGGCCGGCGACCTCCTGGACCGGGGCACGGACTCGGCGCGGCTCCGGCCCGACGTCCGGGAGGCCTTCGCCGGCCTGGACGTCCCGACGGTCCTCATCCCCGGCAACCACGACGTCGGCGCCTACGAGGCGGGCCAGGACTGGGGCCCCCGGACCCGGGTCCTCCGCCGGGAGCCCTTCCAGGCCACCGAGGTGGCGGGGATCCGCCTGGTGGGGGTGCCCTTTCCCGCCGACGAGGCCACGACCTTCGGCCGGATCCGGCCCGCGCTGGCGCGTGCCCTCCGGGAGGCCCCCGGCGTCCTCCTCCTCCACGGCACCCTCATCGAGGAGGGCGACCCCAGGATCCAGCGGGAGGCCGCCGACGACGAGCCGGGCCGCTACCTCCCGGTCCACCTGCAGGCCCTGGCCGAGCTGGCGGCGCCGTACGTGGCCCTGGGCCACTACCACCAGCGGGCCGTCCGCGACGTCGGGGGACGGACGGTGGCGTATTCGGGCTCCCCCTCGCCGGTGGGGAGCCACGCCCTGGGCCCCCGGTCGGCCACGCTGATCCGGCTGGAGCCCGGGGGTGGCCCGGGGGACGGCCCCGCCCTGGCCGAGGTCCGGCCGGTGGAGCTGGACGTGGCGTATCGGAGCCGGTGGGAGCGATGGCTCCCCCCCTTCGAGGAGGAGTCGGCCCTGGAGTCGCTGGACCGGGAGCTCGCCGGATCGGCCGACCCCCGCTGCCGGCTCACCGTCCGCCTGGACGGGATCCTGGCGGGCCTCTCCGAGGCGGAGCTCCGGGAGCGGACCCGCCGGATCCGCGAGGATCGGGCCGGGGACTACCGGGAGCTGGCCTTCGACCTGGCGGGCGTGGGGCTGGAGGAGGACCTGGTGGACCTGTTCCGTGACTTCCGCGATCGCCTGGAAGCCCGGGAGCGTGGCGCCGCCGGCCCCGACCGGGAGGAGGGCCCTCCGCTGGACGACGGCCTCCGGCAGCGGGCCCTGGAGGTCGCCGCCCGGGCCCTGCGCAACGCGGCCGGGTAACCGCCGGTGCGCATCGGACACGTGCGGGCCGCCCGGGTCGGCCCCCTCCGGAACCGGGAGCTCGCCCTGGAGCCGGGGCTGAACCTGGTCTACGGCGGAAACGAGGCGGGGAAGACGGCCCTCCTGGACTTCCTGGTGAGCCTGCTCTTCCGCCGGGAGGGACGCCGGGGCGCCCGGCTCTCCACGGTCATGCGGGGCGTGGACCGGTTCTCGGAGACCCGGGAGGGGGAGGTGGAGCTGATCCGTGACGGCGAGGTGCTGGTCTATCCCGAGGCCCCCTCCCTGCTGGAGGACCTGGGCCTGGGCTACCCGGGGCTCTCGGGGCTGTTCTGCGTCCGGTCCGGGGAGATGGAATGGCCCGAGAAGGAGGAGGGCGAGTTCTGGGCGGCGCTGAAGAAGCTCCTCTCGGGCCTGCCCGAGGGCGTGGAGACCCTCCGGCGGGAAGCCCACGAGGTGGCGGGCCTCACCGGGACCGGGCGACGGATGGACCGGGAGGACCGCCCGCTCCTGTCCCGCCACCGGGAGCTCCGGCGTCGCGCCGGGCGGCTCCGGGAGCTCCGGGGACTCCTGCCCGAGGCCCGGGAGCGGGAGGAGAGCATCGCCCGGCTGGAGAGGGAGCTCGAGCGTCTGGACCGGGCCCGGCAGGCCCGGATCGCCGAGCTCCAGGGACGCCGGCAGGAGGCCCGGGAGGAGCTGGCCGACCTGCCGGACGTGCCGGGCGAGGACCTGGAGCGGTGGCGGACGCTGTCCGTCCGGGCCGCGAGCCGCGAGGAGCGGATCGAGGAGCTGGAGGAGGAGCTCCGGCAGGCCCGGGAGACGCACCGGGAGAAGGCGGAGGAGGCCAGCCGGGCCAGGGCGGAGGCCCGGGCGGCCGCGGGCCGGCGCCAGCGCCTGGAGGGGGATGGCCCCGGGGAGCCGGGCCTCGGGGAGCGTGCCCGGGAGCACCTCGAGGCCGGGCCCGCCGACGGGGCGGGAGAGCCGTCCCCCCGGCGGGACGCCGTCCTCGCCGGCGTCGCCGTCGTCCTGGCCCTCGCCCTGGGCGCCGCCGTCCTGACGGATCTCGTCCCGGGATGGATCGGATCCCTGGGGGCCGTGGCCGGCGCCGCGCTGGCCGCCTGGCTCGGCGTCCGGCGCCGGCGGGCCCTCCGCCGGAGGGAGGTGCGCCGGGAGCGGGCCGCCCGCCTGCTCCGCGAAGCCCAGGAGCTCGAGCTGGAGGTCGACTCGGCGGGAGAGATCCCCGCGGCGGCCGACCGGGCCCGCCGGGAGGCCGAGCGGGCGGAGCGGCGGCTGGAGATGAAGGCGCTGGAGGCGAAGCACGCCGAGGAGCGGGCCGGGGAGCTCCGCGAGACGCTGGAGTCGGCCCGCTCCGAGCTCGGATCCATGAGGCAGGAGATGGAGGAGCTGGCCTCCCGCCTGGACGCCGGGTCGCTCCCGGAGGCCGAGGAGACCGGGCGGCGCCGCTCCGACCTGGAGGGACGGATCCGGACCCTGGAGGGCGCCCTCACCGAGCTGGCCGGCGCCGACCCCGCCGGATGGGACGTGGAGGCCCCGGCCGA
>CAZVIY010000030.1:0-17204 GCA_964627425.1 uncultured Gemmatimonadota bacterium | reverse complement strand
CGTCCAGCGCCGTGGAGGGGCAGACCACCCGCAGGCCCGGCACGTGGGTGAAGAGGGTGGAGCTGGACTGGGAGTGGTAGATGGCCCCGCCCCCCAGGTATCCGCCGTAGGGCGCCCGGATCACCGCCGGGGCCGGCCACCGGCCGCCGGAGCGCCACCGCGCCGTGGCCACCTCGCTCCGGATCTGGTTGTAGGCGGGCCAGATGTAGTCCACGAACTGGATCTCGGCCACGGGCTTCAGGCCCCGGGTGGCCATGCCCATGGCCCGGCCCACGATGTTCGCCTCGGCCAGGGGAGAGTTGAAGACGCGCTCGGAGCCGAACCGCCGCTGGAGGTTGGCGGTGACCTTGAAGACGCCGCCCTTGCCCTTCACCTCGTCCAGGACCTCCTCCCGGCTCGCGTCGGCCACGTCCTCGCCGAAGACCACGATCCGGGGGTCCCGCTCCATCTCGTCCCGAAGACACATGTTGAGGAGGTCCACCATGGTGGTCTCGTCGCCCTCGAGCTCGGGCTCGGTCTCGAAGGCGTCGCCCGTGGGGTCGGCCTCCTCCGAGTAGACGTGGTGGTAGACCGTCTCGGGGCCCGGCTGCTCCCGCCCGGTGGCCCGGTCAGCGGCCTCGGCCACCTCCTCCTTCACCTCGCCGCGGATGGCGTCACGCTCCTCCTCGGACAGGAGCTCCTGCTCCACCAACCACTCGCCGAAGTTGCGGATCGGGTCGCGACGGGCCTCCTCCTCCCGCTCCGACTCGGGCTTGTAGAGGCGCTCGTCGTCGGACATGGAGTGGGAGTAGGGACGGATCACGTGGGCGTGGACCAGGGCCGGCCCCCGGCGCTCGCGGCAGTGGGCCACCGCTTCCTTCATGACGCCGTAGCTGGCCAGGGGATCGGTGCCGTCCACCTCCCGGACCAGGAGTGACGGGAAGTCGGCCACCAGCTCGGAGATGCTCCCGCCGGCCGTCTGGACCTCCACCGGGACGGAGATGGCGTAGCCGTTGTCCTCCACCAGGTAGATGACCGGGAGCTCCAGGTTCGCCGCGGTGTTCAGGGACTCCCAGAACTCCCCCTCCGACGTGGCGCCGTCGCCGCCGCAGACCAGCACCACCTCGTCGTCGTGGTGGGCCAGCTCGTCCTTCAGGCCGATGGCGGCGGCCCGGACCGCGGCCTCGGCGCACCCCACGGCGGGCAGGAACTGGCTCCCCACCGGGCTGGAGGAGGTGGGGATGTTGTAGTCCGGATGCCCGAAGTGGGCCGGCATCTGCCGGCCCGAGCTCGCCGGGTCCTCGGCGGCCCCCACGGCCTGCAGGAGCATCTCGAAGGGCGTCACCCCGAGCTGCAGGCACAGCGCCCGGTCCCGGTAGTACGGGAAGAACCAGTCGTAGCCGGCCCGCATGGCCAGCCCGGCGGCCACGCCGAGGGCCTCGTGCCCCGCTCCGCTGATCTGGAAGAAGATCCGCCCCTGCCGCTTCATGCTGATCTCCCGGTCGTCGATGGTCCGGGAGGTCACCATGGTGCGGTAGAGGTCCACCAGCTGCTGGTCGTCGAGTCCGTGTCGCTCGCGGGACTCGATCTCCGTGGGAATGGCTTCGAGGGGCGTGGGCATGGCTCCTGTCTCGACGGGTTCTGTAGGCAGAGATCGCGCGGGAGGACGGACGCCGCGGGCGGCGCGCTTTCCCCGCTACCGAGGATCCACCAAACTAGCGGCGCGACGACGGACCGGCCACCGATCCACTTCGGCCCACGACCAGGACCCCGGACCCTTCCACGGAGGTGACCGATGCAGCCCCTGCGCCGTCTCTTCCTGTGGGCGCAGCAGAACGAGTGGCTCCGGCGGCGGGTCCCCGAGTCACGGGCCGTCCAGAAGGCCGCCTCCCGTTTCATGCCGGGCGAGGAGCTGGAGGACGCCCTCCGCGCCGCGCGGGAGCTGGGAGAGGACGGCATCTCCTCGGTCCTCACCGAGCTGGGGGAGAACGTCGACACCCTGGAGAAGGCCCGGGAGGAGCGGGACCGGTACCTCCGGGTCCTGGAACGGGGAGCCGAAGGGGAGGAGGACGTCGAGATCTCCGTCAAGCTCACCCACCTGGGCCTGGACCAGGACCCGCCGCGGGCGCGGGAGCACGTGGCGCGGCTGGCCGAGCGGGCCGCCGGGACGGGCGGGATGGTGTGGGTGGACATGGAGGCCAGCGAGTACGTGGAGCCCACCCTGGAGCTCTATCACGACCTCCTCCCGGATCACCCGAACCTGGGCGTGTGCCTCCAGGCCTACCTGTACCGTACCGCCGAGGACCTGGAGCGCATCCTGGAGGAGGGCGGATCGGTCCGCATGGTGAAGGGCGCCTACGACGAGCCCGAGGAGATCGCCTTCCCCGACAAGGACGACGTGGACGACGCCTACCTGCGGCTCTCGGAGCGGATGCTGGACTCCGGCGGCGAGACGGGCCGCCGGCACGCCTTCGGGACCCACGACCTGGAGCTCGTCGGCCGGATCCGGAGGGCGGCCGTGGAGCGGGAGATGCCGCTTGTGGAGCGGGAGAACTTCGAGGTCCAGATGCTGTACGGCATCCGGGCCGCGGCCCAGCGGCGCCTGGCGGGCGAGGGCGTGCCGGTCCGGACGCTCATCAGCTACGGGACCCAGTGGTATCCGTGGTACATGCGGCGCCTGGCCGAGCGACCCGCCAACGTGTGGTTCGTGGTCCGGAGCGTCTTCGCGGGCTAGATTTCTCCCGTCCCCGCACCGCGAGCGTCCATCCGCTCCGCGAGGGGCCGTAGCTCAGCCGGGAGAGCGCCGCCCTTGCAAGGCGGAGGTCGCCGGTTCGAATCCGGTCGGCTCCACTTCTCCCCCTCGTCCTCCGGCGGGGGGCGTCATGATCATTGCGTCGGAGGCCCGCCGACCGTCAGCGTTCCGGACACGCCTCACCCCGCAGGGAGATGCCCCATGAGCGACCCCGGCGCAGCGCCCCGCGAGATCCCGTTCGTCCGGGGGCGGGAGGCCCGGATCCCCGCCCTGGGCCTCGGAACCTGGCAGGTCACCGGAGCCGAGGCCGAGGAGATGGTGGGCCGGGCCCTGGAGCTGGGCTATCGCCACCTGGACACGGCCCAGGCCTACGGGAACGAGGCGGAGGTCGGGCGGGCGGTGGAGGACTCCGGGGTGGACCGGGACTCGATCTTCCTCACCACCAAGGTGTGGCCCGACCGGTACGGACCCGGCGACTTCGCCGACTCGGTGGACGCCAGCCTGGAGGCGCTCCGGACGGACGCCGTGGACCTTCTCCTGCTGCACTGGCCGGCCTTCGGGGACTCGTCCCTGGAGGAGGTGATGGGCCGGCTGGCCGAGGCCCGTCGGGCGGGGAAGGCGCGGCACGTGGGGGTGAGCAACTTCACGCCGGGGCTCCTGGACCGGGCCGTCGAGGCCAGCCCGGTCCCGCTGGAGGTGAACCAGGTGGAGTACCACCCCTTCCTGGGCCAGTCCCACCTCCTGGACGCGGTCCGGGGGCGGGAGATGGTCCTCACCGCCTATTCGCCCCTGGCCCAGGGCCGGACGGCCCGGGACCCCCTCCTCAAGGCCATCGGCCGGGAGCGCGGCAAGACGGGGGCCCAGGTGGCGCTGCGCTGGCTCCTCCAGCAGGAGCCCGTGGCGACGATCCCCCGGACCTCCGACCCCGACCACCTGGCGGAGAACCTGGACGTCTTCGACTTCCGACTGTCGAAGGGGGAGATGGAGGCGGTGGGGGAGCTCGCCGAGCCCGACGGCCGGATCATCGACCCGGACGGGCTGGCGCCGGAGTGGGAGGGCTGAGAAGGAGAGCCGCCCCTGGCCTGGCCCCGCCCGGTTCAGCCCCCGCCGCCCTCCTCGTCCTCCTCCACCACCACCACGGCGGTCATGAACGGGTGGAGGGTGCAGTAGTAGGGGTAGGTGCCCGGCGTGGTGAACGTGAACTGGTAGACCTCCGACGGGCCGAGCCGGGGTGAGGACCACCACCGGTCGCCCTCTCCGGCCACCGTGTGCGCCGCCGGGTCGGCGTTCACCCACCGGACGGTGGTCCCCGCCGGGATCCGGAGGGTGTCGATCTCGAAGGCGAAGTCCGCCATCTCCACCTCCACCACCGGGGCGCCCTCGATCCTGCCGGGCCGCCCGGCCGCCCCCTCGGCGCCGACCTCGCCCCCGGCGCCGGCCTCCTCGTCGGCCTCGGCCGGTGCCGTCGGCCGCGGGCGCGTCGGCGCCCCGCCGCGCTCCCGGGCCTCCGACGGGCTGAGGATCTCGCCCCACCGGGCGAAGCCGCTGAAGGGAACGGTGAACTCGAACCCCCAGTAGACGGCGTCCGTCCCCACCGAGGAGCCCTCCAGGGTGCCGCTGGTGACGTTGGTGGCCTGGAGGGAGAAGGTGTGGGGGGTGTAGGGGATCCCCACGTTCACCGACGCGCTCCACGCGGCGTCCCCCTGGGGGCCGGCCACCAGGTCGGCCACGTCGCCGGCCACGGTGACGTACCGGTTCAGCCGGAGGCCCACGCCGGCGGCGGCCGCCAGGGCGGACTCGGCGTCGTCGTAGGGCTCGCTGAAGCCCCGCACCTCCGCCATGAGGACCAGGGGACCGGGCCGGACCTCGGCGGCCACGGCCCCGTCCACGCTCCCGGCGTTCCCGTTCCACGCCGCCGTGATCCCGAGGGAGGCATGGGTCGGGCCGGCGTCGGAGACCGGCCGGAGCTTCAGGTAGGGCTGCCACTCGTTGGGGCCCGAGCCCACCAGGGAGTTCGAGCTGTAGTCGAACCCCGCCATCAGGGATCCGGGCAGGCCCACCGCCACGTCGAAGGTGGGATAGTTCACCAGCGTGCCGTCACGGAAGATGTCGCTCACGTCGGCGTCCTGTCCCACCACCTGGAACCGGTGGGCGAACTGGAAGTGGAGGTTCCACGGCGAGGTGACCCAGCTTCCCTCCATGTTCGTGGTCCGCTCCGTGAGGGGCTGGGCCTGCACGGTCCCCGGCGAGGTGACCTCCAGGGGGACCGCCAGGAACAGGCCCGCCATCACGGCGGGAGCGAGGAAACCGAGAGGGGATGATCGATGGTACCGCACGCTGCACCTCCAGGGCAGAATCAGCCGTCGCCGCCGGCCCTCCCCGTCCGGCCGGGGGCCGTTCAAACTCCCGAACCGCCGGCTCCGTCGCCAGGCTCCGTCTCCCGCGCGTCCCGCCCGACCCTGGTCTCCCCACCGGCCGTCCGGCACATTCCGGGGCGATCCGCGCACCGCACCACCGGAGGAACGCCATGAGCAGGAGCACCGAGCGCCCCTCGCGAGCCCGTCCCCCCCGGCGCGACCCGTTCGGGGCCGCCGCGGTGGCCGTCGTCCTCGGCCTGCTGGCCGGGGCGTGCGCCCCGGAGTCCCCGCCCGCGGACCTCGTGCTCACCGACGGGCTCGTCTCCACCATGGACTCCACCCGACCGGAGGTGGAGGCGCTGGCCGTCCGGGGCGACACCGTCGTGGCCCTCGGCACGAGCCGGGAGATCGAGGCGTACGTGGGCCCGGAGACACGGGTCGTGGACCTGGAGGGCCGGCGGGCGGTCCCGGGCTTCGTGGAGTCCCACGGTCACTTCATGGGCGTGGGCCAGGCCCGGATGCAGCTGGACCTCATGGACGCCGGGACCTGGGAGGAGATCGCCGCCATGGTGGACTCGGCGGCCGACGGGACCCCCGAGGGCGAGTGGATCCTCGGACGCGGGTGGCACCAGGAGAAGTTCGACCCCGCTCCCGAGCGGACGGTGGAGGGCTTCCCCACCCATCACCTCCTCACCGAGGCGGCGCCCGACCACCCGGTGCTCCTGACCCACGCCAGCGGACACGCCGCCGTGGTCAACCGCCGGGCCATGGAGCTGGCGGGGATCGACCGGACGACCGAGGCCCCGTCCGGGGGGGAGATCATCCGCGACGCCCAGGGGAGGGCCACCGGCGTGCTGGTGGACGCCGCCGAGGGGCTGGCCCACCGGGCCCTGGAGGAGTCCAGGGCCGACCTGACCGACCGGGAGCGCCGGGAGCGGGCGCGGCGGCAGGCCGTGCTGGCGGCCCGGGAGGCCGTCTCCAAGGGCGTCACCAGCTTCCACGACCAGGGGGCCTCCTTCGGGACCGTGGCCCTGTACAGGGACCTGGCCGAATCGGGTGAGCTCCCGGTCCGGCTGTACGTCCTGCTGAGCCAGGGAGAGGTCACCGAGGAGGACCGGTCGACCATGGACTCCATCCGCACGGCCGACACGGCAGACCACTTCCTGGCGGTCCGCTCCATCGGCGAGGTGAGCGCCGACGGCGCCCTGGGGTCCCGGAGCGCCTGGATGCTGGAGCCCTACGACGACCTCCCGTCCTCCACGGGACTGGAGGTCACCTCCATGGACCGGGTCCGGGAGGTCTCCGAGATCGGCCTGGAGGAGGGCTATCAGGTGGCCGTCCACGCCATCGGCGACCGGGCGAACCGGGAGACGCTGGACCTGTTCGAGGACCTGTTCGAGGAGCGGGGCGTCTCGGGCGACTCCCTCCGGTGGCGCATCGAGCACGCCCAGCACCTCCACCCCGACGACATCGACCGCTTCGCGGAGCTCGGCGTCATCGCCTCCATGCAGGGCATCCACGCCTGCTCCGACGCGCCGTACGTCGTCCAGCGGCTGGGCCGGGAGCGCGCCCGCCAGGGGGCCTACGTGTGGAAGGCCCTGTGGGAGAGCGGCGCGGTGGTCACCAACGGCACCGACGCGCCGGTGGAGGACGTGGACCCCATCCCCAGCTTCCACTGCACCGTGACACGGGAGATCGTCGGGGCCCCCGGCGACTCGGCGTTCCACCCGGAGCAGTCCCTGACCCGGGAGCAGGCGCTCCGGTCCTACACGCTGAACGGCGCGTACTCGGCGTTCCAGGAGGAGCTGCTGGGCTCGCTGGAGCCGGGGAAGCTGGCCGACGTGGTGGTCCTGTCCCGGGACATCATGACCGTCCCCGAGGACTCCATCCCCGGGACCGAGGTGGTCCACACCGTGGTGGGCGGCGAGGTGGTCTACTCCCGGGACGACGGAAACACGGGAGGCGATGAGGGGCTATAAGCAGGTGCGGGCGGCGGGCGCTCCGCCGTCCCGTCCTGCTCCGTCGGGACGAGGCCCTCATCATCCCCGCAGCCACGCCATGAGCGACGACGCCTCCACTCCCTTCCTCGAGTTCACCGCCGACGCCCGTCGGCGCGTCATCGAGTTCATGGAGGAGGACGACGCCGAGCTGGCCGTCCGCATCGTGGTGCTGAGCCCCAGCCCGCTGGCGCCGGAGTACGACATGGCCCTGGTGGAGCGCGACGACCGGGGTCCCGACGAGCGGGTGGTGGACCTGGGCGACTTCGAGGTGGTCATGCCCGCCGAGAGCGCCGAGATGCTCGAGGGCACCACCGTGGACTGGGTGGAGTCGCTGAACGGGGGCGGCTTCAAGCTGGAGAACCCGAACCTGAAGCCCCTGGGCTCGGAGCCCCTGGAGGGCCCGGTGGCCGATCGGGTCCGCACCGTCATCCGGGAGCAGGTGAACCCGGCGGTGGCCCAGCACGGCGGCCAGGTGAACCTGGTGGACGTCCGGGAGGACACGGTCTACGTCCGGATGGGCGGCGGATGCCAGGGCTGCGGCATGGCCAACGTGACCCTCACCCAGGGCATCGAGCGGATGATCAAGGAGAGCGTCCCCGAGATCGACGAGATCGTGGACGTCACCAACCACGCGGCGGGCGACGACCCGTACTACTGAGGCCCCGTCCCCATGACGTGGCCGCTCCCCGGCCGCGGTCGCAGGCGCACCCGGTCACCCCGCCGAATCGTCCGCTCGGCGGAGCAGTGGACCACCAGGAGGCACTCCTCGCCCCCGGCCTCCACCCTCATCCGGGCCTCCAGCCGGTCCCCCCGGTAGCCGACCCGGGTCACCGTGGCGGCCACCCCCCCGCTCCCCTCGTCGGCGATCTCGAAGTCCCGGGGGCGGAAGCACAGCCGGACCTCCTCCCCCCCGGGGGCGCCCCCGGAGCCGGGGAGCCGGCCCACCGGCGTCCAGATCCCCCCGTCCCTCCTCCGGCCGACCACCATGTTGGCCGGGCCGAAGAGCCGGGCCACGTACTCGCTGGCCGGCCGGCGGTAGACCGCCTCGGGGCGGCCCACCTGGGCCAGCCGGCCCTCCTCCAGCACGGCGATGCGATCGGCCAGGGGCAGCACCTCGTAGGTGTCGTGGAGGACCACCAGCGCCGTGGTCCCGGTGTCCCGGAGGATCCCGGCCACCTCCTCCGCGAGCTTCGCCGTCAGACGCTCGTCCAGCCCCGTGAACGGCTCGTCCAGCAGGAGGAGCTCGGGGGCCGGGGCCAGGGCCCGGGCCAGCGCGGCCCGGCGCCGCTCGCCGCCCGAGAGCTGGTGGGGGTACCGGTCCCCCCGGCCCGCGAGGCCGACCCGCGAGAGGACCTCCTCCCGCCGGCTCCGCCGCTCCGCCGCGGGGCGATCCCGGATGCCGAACTCCACGTTCCGGGCCAGCGTCAGGTGGGGGAAGAGCGCCCCCTCCTGGAACAGCATGCCCAGGGGACGGCCCTCGGGCGGGACCCAGGCCCCCTCCCCCGAGACCCTCCGGCCGGCCACGTCCACCGTGCCGGCGCTGGGGGCGTCCAGGCCGGCCACCAGCCGGAGCAGCGTGGTCTTGCCGGAGCCGCTCTCGCCCACGAGCCCCATCACCTCCCCACGCTCCAGGGAGAGGCTCACCCCCTCCAGCGCCGGCCCGTCGGCCCCGGGGAACCGACGGGTGAGCCCGCGGGTCTCCAGCATGGGCGGACGGGCGTTCACACCGGCCTCCCCCGCCGCCCCACGAGCCGGTCCAGGAGCGCCACCGGGAGGGCGCCCGTGGCGACGAGCAGGAGCGCGGCGCCCGCCGACTCGACGATCTGCTCGTCCATGGCCATCTGGAAGGCGGTCGTGGCCAGGGTGTCGAAGTCGAAGGGGCGGAGGATCAGGGTGATGGGGAGCTCCTTGACCACGTCCACGAAGACCAGGATGGCGGCGGCCACCAGCGTCCCCCGGAGCAGCGGCAGGTCGATCCGGAAGAGGGCGACTCCCGGCGAGGCCCCCAGCGTCCTGGCGGCCTCGTCCTGCCGTCCGCACACCCGCTCGAAGCCCGACTCGACGGTGCTGAACGCGATGGCCATGAACCTCACCGCGTAGCCGTACACCAGCGCCAGGACGGTGACCGACAGCACGACGCGGGTCAAGCTGCCGCCCGCCACGCCCGCCAGGTCGGCCGCCAGCCCGTCCACGCCCCGGATCAGGAAGAGCACGCCCACGGCGATCACCGCCCCGGGGATGGAGTAGCCGAGGACGGCGACCCGGGAGAGGAGGCCCGACAGCCGGCCCCGGTGGAGGCGCACCGCGTAGGCCACCAGCACGCCCAGCGCCACGCAGATCCCGGCCACGGTGGCCGCCAGCAGGAAGGAGTTGGCCGCCAGCGCCGCGAACTCCGCGTCCACCACCCGGGGCGCCGACCTCGCCGCCCAGTAGGCCAGCTGGAGGACGGGCACGGCGAAGCCCAGGGCCACGGGCAGGGCGCACGCCGCCGTGGCCGCCCAGCCCACCGCGCCCTCCAGGCGCCGGCGGCGGGCCGGACGTCCCGCGTCCCCCGGGTCGTCGAAGCGGGCCCCGCCGCGCTGGAGACGCTCCAGGACGAGCACCAGCAGCACCACCAGGATCAGGCTCGCCGAGAGCCGGAGCGCCGCGTCCAGGTCGCCCAGGCCGAACCAGGCGCGGAAGATCCCGGTGGTGAAGGTGGGGACGCCGTAGTAGATGACGGCCCCGTAGTCGTTCAGCACCTCCAGCAGGACCAGGGTGACACCGGCGGCCACCGCCGGCCGCGCCATGGGCACCCCCACCCGGAAGAAGGTGGACAGATGGGAGCCGCCCAGGAGCCTGGACGCCTCCAGGAGGGCGGCCGACTGCCGGGCGAAGGCCGCCCGGGCCGTGAGGTAGACGTAGGGATACAGGACCAGGGCGAAGATCAGGATCACCGGCCCCGTCCCCATGACGTCCAGGAACAGGAACTCCCCCTCCAGCCCCGGCACCAGCGCCCGCAGGGCCCGCTGCACCGGCCCGGTGACGTCGAACATCCCCTTGTAGGTGTAGGCGGCGACGAAGGCCGGCACCGCCAGGGGCAGGATCAGGCCCCACTCGAAGAAGCGCCGGCCGGGGAAGGAGCACGTCTCCACGAGCCACGCCGTGCCCACGCCCAGCGCCAGGCTGAGCGATCCCACGGCGGCCAGGAGGACCAGCGTGTTCCGGACGTAGCCGGGGACCACCGTGGAGAGGAGGTGCGACCAGGTCTCCCCCGCCGGGTTCAGGAGGCCCGCCAGGACCAGGCCCACGGGCAGGAGCAGCAGCACGACGGCCGCTGCGGCGGAGAGCGTCCACCCCGAGGCCCCCCGCCGCAGCTCCGCCAGGAGCCGTGTGGCTACTGCCAACCCACCTCGTCGAAGATCCGCACCGCCTCCTCGTTGAGCTCACCCAGCCGCTCCAGGTTCACGGTGTCGGCCCTGAACTCCCCCCATTCCCGGAGGATCTCCGCCGGCTCCACCCCGGGGTTCACCGGGTACTCGTAGTTGGCCTCGGAGAACGCCTGCTGGGCCTCGGCGCCGGCCAGGAACTCCAGGAGCCGGACGGCCCCCTCCGGGTTGTCCGCGGCGGCGGTGACGCCGCCGCCGCTCACGTTCACGTGGGCCCCCCGGCCGTCCTGGTTCGGGAAGTGGACCCCCAGGGCCTCGCCCACCCGGCGCTCGTCCTCGTCCTCCGACGCCTTCAGCCGCGCCACGTAGTAGGTGTTGACGATGGCCACGTCGCCGACGCCAGCGGCCACGGCCTTCGCCTGATCGGTGTCGCCGCCCTGGGGCGGACGGGCCATGTTCTCCTGCACCCCCGCCGCCCACCGCCGGGCGGCCTCCCGCCCTTCGGCGGCGATGATGGAGGCCAGCAGCGACTGGTTGTAGATGTTCTCCGAGGACCGCACCAGGATCCTGCCCTCCCACCGGTCCTCCGCCAGCGCCTCGTAGGTGGAGAGGTCCGCCGTGTCGACCCTGTCACGGGCGTAGGCCAGGATCCGGGCCCTCCGCGTGAGCCCGTACCACTCGCCCCCGGGATCCCGGAGGTGGGACGGGATCCGCTCCTCCAGCAGCTCCGACTCCACCGGCTGGAGGAGGTCCCGGGACTTGGCCCGGTGCAGGCGTCCGGCGTCCACGGTGATCAGGACGTCGGCGGGGGAGCCGGTCCCCTCGGTCTCCAGGCGGGTGATGAGCTGGTCGGCCGAGCCGGTGACCACGTTCACCTCGATGCCCGTCTCTTCGGTGAATCGGTCGAAGAGCTGGCGGTCCGACGGATAGTGACGGTGGGAGTAGACGTCGACGGCGGCGGGCCCGTCGCTGGCCGCGTCCTCGCCGCCGCATCCGGCCACGGCCAGGAGGGTCGACGCCGCCAGCGCGGCGGCGAGGGCGGGAGCCGCGGAGCTCCGCGCGGCGCGCAGGAAGGAGGTGAGGTGGGACATAGGTCTGAGACCCCGGATCGCTCGGTGAACGGTGGATGCCCTGATGAACCGTGGGTGCCCGCTCGTTGAGAATGAATATCAACGAGCCCCCGAAGGCTATCCGGGACGCCGGGACGCGTCAAGGCGGGCCGGCGCAGCCCCGCAGGAGGACCCGTCGAGGTCAGAAGCGGAGGGAGAGCCCCCCGAAGACGGAGCGTCCCGGCGCCGGCTCGTAGTAGCGGCCGCCGAAGGCGTTGGGCACCACCGACGCGTTGTAGCGCTCGTCCAGGAGGTTCTCCACCTCCAGCACCGGGCGGGCCGTGGTCCCGGCCAGCGGGAGGTCCCCGGTGAGCCGCAGGTCCACCCGGCGCGACGACGGGTTCCACGCCCTGTTGGCGTCGTCCACGGGGTAGGCGTCCACCCACCTCAGGTCCAGCTCCGCCCGCAGCCCGAACGGCGTCCGGTAGCTCATCCCGGCGTAGACCCGGTGGGGGGGCACGGCCGGCTCTCGATTGCCCGCCGGATCCTCCAGCCCGGCGGCGGGGAACGACTCGAAGCGGTGGTCCCGCAGGTCGTAGGTGAGACGGAGGAGGAGGGACGGGGCCGGGCGGGCGGAGATCGACGCCTCCAGGCCACGACGGTCCACCTCCCCGGCGTTCCGGAAGAAGACCTCCTCGCTCTCCCCCTCGAAGGGCACCAGGGCGTCCTCCACCCGCGTACGGAAGAGAGCCACGTCCACCGAGAGGCCGCCCCCCGCCAGCTCGGCCCGCCCCCCGACCTCCACCGTCCGGTGGGTGGCCGGGCCCAGGTCGGGGTTGAAGCCGCCGCCTCCCTCCGGACGGTTGGAGAGCTCCGACGTGGTGGGCGTCTCGAAGGATCCCGAGTAGTTGGCGTAGAGGGTCGTGCCCCCCGCGGGGAGGAACGCCACGCCGACGAAGGGGCTCAGGTGCTCCATGGTCCGCTCCCCGCCGTCGTCGCCGTCGGCCGGCAGCCGGTCGTCGGCCGAGAATCGGTACCCGTCCCACCGTCCGGCCAGGGTGAGGCGCCACCGGTCGTCGGGTACCAGCACGGCACGGGCGAACGGTCCCACCGAGGAGACCGACTCGGCCTGGTCCACCAGGCGCTCCCCCTCCCGGGTCCGGCCGCCCGTCTCCGGGACGCCCTCGTTGGCCCGCTCCCTCCGGTCGTCCCGCTGGACGGCGGCGTCCAGCCCGGCGCTCCACCGCAGGGGGAGGTCGCCCAGGGCCGTCCGGCCGGACGCCTCGGACCTGAGGCCGGCGGCCTCCCGGTCCAGGTCGATGACGCGGAAGGGGATGGGGTTCCAGACGTCCCGGGCGAGCCCCCAGAGGGTGGCCGAGACCCCGGCTCCCGGACCGGGAGCGTGCCGGAGGGTGAGGCCGCCCTGGAGCTGGGTCGCCTCCTCGCCCAGGCCCTGCTCCAGCACCAGCTCCCGGGTGGAGGCCGGCCGCTCCCGGGCCGTCTCGGCGTCCAGCGAGCTGGGGTTCTCGGCGAAGGGGGTGTCGTAGAGGTTGAGCACCCCCCGGAGCTCGGTGTCGGGGCCCAGCTCGGTGCGGGTCGTCAGGTTCCCACGGGTGACGGTCGCCGAGGCGTGCCGCCGGAACCCGTCGGTCCGGAGGTGAACCGCGTCCAGGGCGTAGCCCGTGTCGCCCAGGCGCCCGGAGGTCCCCACCCGCCCCCGCAGGAAGCCGTGGCTCCCCCCCTGGAGGCCCACGACCCCGCCGGCCTCCTCGCCGGGGTCCCGGCTGTGGAAGCGGATCACCCCGCCGGCGGCGTTCCCGTACAGGGCCGCCGCGGCGCCGCGGATGACCTCCACCCGCTCCACGGAGGCCAGGGGCACGTTGCTGAGGGTCACCTGCCCGTCGGGGAGGGTCAGGGGCACGCCGTCGGCCAGCACCTGGATCCCGCGGACCCCGAACTGGGCCCGGGCCCCGGTCCCCCTGATCAGCAGCCGGTCGCCCAGGGAGTAGTTGCGCCGGTTCTGCACGAAGACCCCGGGCACCCCCCGGAGCTCCTCCTCCACCGACGCGTGGCGTCCCTCCGCCGCGTCCTCGGGCTTCGTCACCACGGTGGCGGCCAGCGGCAGCTCCGCCAGGAGGCCCTCGGACCGGGCCACCGTGACCCGGACCTCCTGGAGACGTACGGCGGAATCGGGCGACGGCAGGGTGTCGGCGGCCTGGACGGCCGCGGCGGCGGACCCCGGCGACAGGAGCAGCGCCGCCGCGGCGACCAGGGTCCCGCCGGCGCTGCGGTGGGACCACCGGATAGCGGAGGGCCGCGGGGTCACAGCCGGGCCACCGGGTTGGCCACCTCCCCCACGCCGGGGATCTCCACGGTCACCTCGTCTCCCTCCTCCAGGGGGCCCACGCCGGCCGGGGTGCCGGTGAGGACCACGTCGCCGGGCTCCAGGGTCATGATCCCCGAAACGTAGGAGACCAGCCGGGCCACGTCGAAGACCATGTCGGCGGCGCGGCCGTGCTGACGGAGCTCGCCGTTCACCCGGCAGGTCACCTCCAGGGAGCGCCACGCGTCGGCGGAGTCCAGGGGAACCACGTCGGCGCCCAGGGGACAGAAGGTGTCGAAGCCCTTGGCACGGGTCCACTGGCCGTCGGCCCGCTGCAGGTCCCGGGCGGTGACGTCGTTGGCGGGCACGGCCCCGGCCAGCCCGCGGATCGCCTCGGGGCGGTCGACGCCCTTCAGACGCCGGGCCACCACCGCCCCGATCTCCGCCTCGTGCTCCACCCGGTCGGAGGCAGCGGGGAGCACGATGGCCTCGCCGGGACCCACCACCGCCGACGGAGGCTTCAGGAAGACGAGGGGGCGCTCGGGCACCTCGTTGTCCAGCTCCCGGGCGTGGTCGGCGTAGTTCCGCCCCACGCAGACGATCTTTCCGGGTCGACCTTCGCGTTCGGCGATCATGTGGTTAAGATTGCTCGGGTTGGCGGCCGACCATCACTACCGGTCCGGCCGCCCCGGGATCCGACGGGTCGCCCTGGGAGCGACCGGACACGAGCCGACGAACAGAAGGGGAGAGAGCCGTGAGTGACCGATCTCCGTCCGAGCCGGCACGGGAGCAGTGGGGCACGCGACTCGGCTTCATCCTGGCCGCCGTGGGATCGGCGGTGGGCCTGGGCAACATGTGGCGCTTCCCGTACCTCACCGCCGAGAACGGCGGCGCCGCCTTCCTGATCCTCTACATGGTGATGGTGGTCCTGGTGGGGCTGCCCATCATGCTGGCCGAGTTCGCGGTGGGGCGGGGCTCCAGGAAGAGTCCCATCCAGGCGCTGGCGCACTTCGGCGGCACGAGATGGAAGCCCCTGGGCTGGCTCTTCGTGGCTTCCGGCCTCCTGATCCTGGCCTACTACGCGGTCATCGCGGGCTGGACCCTTCGGTACGGGTACACCGGCCTGGTGGAGGGCTTCGCCGCCGACGCCGGGGCCCGGTTCGCGGAGGTGTCCGAGGGGCTGGACGCCGTGGCCTGGCACGTGGGGTTCATGGCCCTGGTCATCGCCATCGTGGGCGGGGGCATCCGGAAGGGCATCGAGCGGACGGCGTTGATCCTGATGCCCCTGCTCTTCCTCATCGTGCTGGGGCTCGCGATCTACGCCGCCACACTGGCCGGCGCGGGGGAGGGCTACTCCTTCTACCTCCAGACCGACTTCGGCGAGCTCCTCTCCCTCGGCGTGCTCTCGGAGGCCACCTCCCAGGCCTTCTTCAGCCTCAGCCTGGGCATGGGCGCCATGCTCACCTTCGCCAGCTACCTGGGCCGCGACGACGACCTGCCCCAGGAGTCCATCACCATCGCCCTCTCGGACTTCGGCATCGCCTTCCTGGCGGGCCTCATGGTCTTCCCCCTGGTCTTCGCCCTGGGGCTCTCGGGCGAGGTGGGCGACAGCACCATCGGCGCCCTCTTCATCAGCCTGCCCGGCGCCTTCGCGGACATGGGCGAGGCCGGCCGGCCGCTGGGTGTCCTCTTCTTCGTCGCCCTGGTGGTGGGCGCGCTGACCTCGGCCCTCTCGCTGCTGGAGGTCGTGACGGCGAGCATCATGGACGGCGTCGCGTGGTCCCGCCGGATGGCGGCCCTGGCGGCGGGGGCCGCCATCACGGTGCTGGGGATCCCGGCGGCCTGGGACACCGAGCTCCTGGGCGCCATGGACCAGATCGCCGGCAACGTCTTCCTGGTGGTGGGCGGGCTGGGTCTGGCCCTGTTCGTGGGCTGGGTGATGGAGGACCCCGTGGCCGAGGTGGAGAAGGGAGCTCCGGAGGTGACCTGGTTCGGCACGTGGCAGGCCTTCCTCCGCTGGGTGGTGCCGCCGCTCCTCCTGATGGTGCTCTACTTCAGCGTCACCGACACCGTCGAGATGCTGCGGGGGCTCATCGGGAGCTGAGCGCCCGGATCCTCCCGGGCCGGGGTTCGGCCCCGGGGTCGCCCCCCGGATCGGCCCCGGGGAGCGAATCGGCGTCGGGCGGGGTCGGGACGAGCCACCGGGCCGTCCCCGACCCGGTCAGGTCCACCTCCCCCTCCCCCTCCGCCGCTCCGTCCGCCTGCGCCGAGTCCCCGACCGCCGAGGTCCCGACGGCCGAGGCCCGCAGCCTGACCCGTTCCGCCCGGCTCTCCACGTTCACCACGGCCGAGTCGCCCGCGGCCACGGTGTCCAGGGTCACCCAGCCGGCCCCCGCGGCGGCGTGGACCGCCACGTCCTCGTCGCCCCCGTTCACCAGGCGGAGGAGGCGGCTCCTGAGGGGCCGGTCGTCGCCGGGAGCGGAATCGGCGGCCGTCCCGGCGGCGGAATCGGCGGTCGTCCCGGCGGCGGGGACGTCCCCTTCCGCCCCCTCCCCGCCGGATCCGTCGCCCCCGCACGCCGTCAGCAGGAGGGCGCCCAGCGCCACCAGCCGCAGGCCCCTCACGGGGTGAGCACGATCTTTCCGAAGTGCTCGCCCTCCTCCAGCCGCCGGTGGGCCTCCCGGATCCGCTCCAGGGGCCAGACCTCGTCGAGGACGGGCTCGAGCCGGCCCTGGAAGACCAGGTCCATGACGGCCTCGAACTCGGAGACCGAGCCCATGGTGGATCCGATCACCCGGAGCTGCTTCCAGAAGATCCGCCGGATGTCCAGCTCGCCAGACGGCCCGGTGGTGGCGCCGTAGGTCACCAGCCGGCCGTTCCGGGCCAGCGCCCGCACGCACGACGGCCAGACGGCCTCGCCCACGCTGTCCAGGACCAGGTCCACGCCGCGGCGGTCGGTGGCCTCGTACGCCACGCGGGAAAAGTCCTCCTCCAGCCGGTCGATCCCCAGGTGGGCGCCCAGCTCCTCGACCCGCCGGACGTTCTCCGGCCCGCTGGTCACCGCCAGCACCCGGGCGCCGGCCAGGCGGGCGATCTGGATCGCCGCGGTCCCCACGCCCCCGGAGGCCGCCGTCACCAGGACCGTCTCGCCGGCCCGGAGGTCGCCGCGCACCAGGAGGGCCCGCCACGCCGTCTGGAAGACCAGGGCGGCGGCCGCCGCCTTCGGGAACGGGTAGCCCTCGGGCACCCGGAGGAGATTCCGGGCGGGGACGGCCGCCAGCGCGGCGGCACCGCCGTCCACGTGCTCCCCCAGGAGCCGGTACTCCCGGCAGAGGCTCTCCTCGCCGTCCCGGCACCACTCGCAGCGGCCGCACCA
>CAZVIY010000029.1:0-17361 GCA_964627425.1 uncultured Gemmatimonadota bacterium | reverse complement strand
ACGTGGCGGACCGGCCCCGACCTGCGCCGCGCCCTCTCCGACCGGACGTCGCTGCTGGGGGGCGGAGAGGGCGCCTGAAGGAGGGCCTCCGATCCGGGGCTGCGGGGCGGGCGGCCGCCCGATCCCCTTGCGACAGGGCCTGGCCCGATCTAATTCCACGGTCCAGTCGACGTGCAGACCACGACCGTTCCGCCGCTCCCCCCGCGGAGCGGCTCCGACCCGGAGGAGCGCCCATGAGGTCCCCGTCCCGCCGATCCACCCGCCGATCCACCCGCCGTCCCGAACGCCGACCCGCCCGTCCCCCGGCCGGGACGACCCCCGGCCGCGTCGCGCCGGCCGGCGGCGCCCCCGCGGCCAGAGGCCTGGTGGCTGTGGCCATCCTGATGGGAATGCTCGCCCTCCCGGACGGCCTGCGCGCCATGCAGGAGGGAGGCGGCGGCGACGCGGCCCGGGGGAGCGCCCCGGCGGTGACGGTCCCCGTGGACACCGCCGTCACCAGCCGCCACACCATCACCATGGCCGACGGAAGGGAGATCCCCTACTCGACCACCCTGGGCTTCCTGCCGGTCTACGACGACGACGGCCACGCCGTGGCCTCCCTCTTCTACACCTACTACCGGCGGACCGACGTCCAGGACACGGGGCGCCGCCCCCTCACCTTCTCCTTCAACGGCGGCCCGGGCTCGGCGTCGGTCTGGATGCACCTGGGCTACACCAGCCCCTGGAAGCTCCGGATCAGCGACGAGGGCTTCCCGGTGCAGCCGTACGGGGTGGAGCCCAACCCCCACACCATCCTGGACGCCACGGACATCGTCTACGTCAATCCGGTGAACACCGGCTTCTCCCGGGCGCTCCCGGGGGTGGAGGAGGAGCAGTTCTTCGGCGTCCAGGACGACGTGGAGTACCTGGCCGACTGGATCGACCTCTTCGTGAGCCGGCAGGCGCGCTGGGACTCGCCCAAATTCCTCATCGGGGAAAGCTACGGGACCACCCGGGTCTCGGGGCTGGCCGGCCAGCTCCAGGACGGCCACTGGATGAGCCTGAACGGCGTGATCCTGGTCTCGCCCACCGGCCTGGGGATCGACCGGGACGGGCCGGTCTCCGACGCCCTCATCCTGCCCCACTACGCCGCCACCGCCTGGTACCACGAGCAGCTCCCTTCCGACCTCCAGGGACGGGACCTGAACGAGGTGCTGGACGAGGTGGAGGCGTTCACCATGGACACCTACCTGCCGGCCCTGGCCCGGGGCGGCTCCCTGTCGGCCGAGCGGAAGCGTGAGCTGGCGGAGACGGTGGGCCGGTACGCGGGGGTGAGCCCCGAATTCGTGCTGGACCACAACCTGGCGGTCCCCATCTCCCCGTGGCGGAAGGAGCTCATGCGGGACGAGGGCTTCACCGTGGGGCGCCTGGACGCCCGGTACCGGGGCGTGGACCGGAGCGACGCCGGCGACCGCTACGACTTCGACCCGGCCCTGGCCTCCTGGAACCACGCCTTCGCGCCGGCCATCAACGAGTACCTCCGCGACCGGATGGGCTTCGAGACCGACCTGCAGTACAACGTCTTCGGCTCCGTCTATCCCTGGGACCGGAGCGGGAACGACACCGGCGAGCGGCTCCGCCAGGCCATGGCCGCCAACCCGTTCCTGAAGGTCATGGTGCAGTCGGGCTACTACGACGGCGGCACCGACTACTTCTCGGCCCAGTACACCATGTGGCACATGGATCCCTCGAGCCGCCTCCAGGACCGGATGCGCTTCGAGGCCTACCGCAGCGGCCACATGATGTACCTGCGCTCCGAGGACCTGTCCACGTCCAACCAGGACATCCGCGAGTTCATCGAGTGGTCCATCCCGGAGGAGGGCGCCCGGGCGAGGTGGTAGGGAGCCGGTAGGCCGGTGGACCGCCTCCACGTCGTGGTGGTCGGCGCCGGCTTCGGCGGCCTGTGGGCGGCCCGGGCGCTGGAGGGCGCGCCGGTCCGGATCACGGTGCTGGACCGCCACAACTTCCACACCTTCTACCCGCTCCTCTACCAGATCGGCGCGGCGGAGATCGACGCCACCGAGATCTGCTATCCGGTCCGGAAGGTCCTCCGCTCGCAGGCCAACGCCCGTTTCCGCATGGCCGAGGTGGAGGAGGTCGACCTGGA
Organism: uncultured Gemmatimonadota bacterium; assembly: GCA_964627425.1. GTDB lineage: Bacteria > Gemmatimonadota > Gemmatimonadetes > Palauibacterales > Palauibacteraceae > Caribbeanibacter. The sequence goes on along the minus strand of CAZVIY010000029.1, from coordinate 15,215 downwards.
CGCCCGGACCGTGGTGGCGGGAGGCCAGCGCTTCGCCTACGACCACCTGATCCTGGCCACCGGCTCCGACCCCCACTACTTCGGCGTGGAGGGGGCCCGGGAGCACGCCTTCCCGCTGCGGGAGATCGAGCACGGCGAAGCCCTCCGGAACCAGGTGCTGCGCCGGTTCGAGGAGGCGGAGGCCGGGACCGGGGCGCCCCGGGAAGGGCTGCTGGACTTCACCATCGTGGGCGGCGGACCCACCGGCGTGGAGTACGCCGGCGCCCTGGCCGAGCTGGTGACCGGTCCCATCCGGAAGGACTACCCGGTGGTCCGGGAGCATCCGGTGAGCGTCCGACTGCTGGAGGGCCGGGACCAGCTCCTGTCCAGCCTGCCCGAGCGGCTCGGGACCTACGCCCGGGAGAGGCTGGAGGGGATGGGCGTGGAGGTCCGGCTGGAGGCCATGGTCGAGGCCGTGGAGCCCGACCGCGTGCGATTGGCCGGCGGCGAGGTCCTCCCCACCGAGACCGTGGTCTGGACCGCGGGCGTCCGCGGCTCGCCGGAGGCCGAGCGGTGGGGGCTCCCGGTGGGCCGCGGCGGCCGGGTGGAGGTGGAGGACACGCTGTGCGCGCCCGGACGCCCGGAGGTGCAGGTGGTGGGGGACCTGGCCGGGTTCCGGGAGGAAGGGGAGCTGCTGCCCATGATCGCCCCGGTGGCCATCCAGCAGGGCGAGCACGCCGCGGCCAACGTCCGGCGTCAGCTCCGGGGCGAGGCGCCGGAGCCCTTCGTCTACTCGGATCCCGGCATGCTGGCCACCATCGGCCGGAACAAGGCCGTGGCCCAGACCCGGTGGGTCACCCTCACGGGGTTCCCCGCCTGGGTGGTCTGGGTCCTGGTCCACATCGCCAAGCTCATCGGCTTCCGGAACCGGATCGTGGTGCTCCTGAACTGGGCCTGGGATTACTTCACCTACGAGCGCTTCAGCCGGCTCATCCTGCCGGCGGGGGAGGCGCGGGGAGACCAGCGGGAGGACGAGTAGGCCCGGACCCGAACCGCCCGCACCCGTCACTCAGGGAACGGGCACCCGGACCACCACCGGGTCGTGGTCGCTGGCGGCCTCGTCCTCCGGAACGACGGAGTTCAGGTGGAGGATCCGGACCTCCGCCGCGTCGGCCAGCGACGGGCTCACGAAGACGTGGTCCAGGACCTGGGAGTTCCCCTCGAAGACGTAGCTGTAGCGGCGCTCCGCCGGGACCCGGAGGACCAGGTTCTCCAGGGCCGCCCCCCTCCCCCGGCCGCCCGGGAGCATCTCCGCCAGGTCGTCGGTCCACTCGAACGTGTTCAGGTCGCCGGCCACCACGATCCGTGCGTCGGGGTCCCCGGCCAGGAGATGGTCCACGTAGTCGTTCACGGCGCGGCTCTGGGCCTCGCGCTCCTCCTCGCCCGCCTGGACGAAGGGCTGGACGGCGCCGAAGATCGGCGTGGATCCGAACCGCGAGCTGAAGTGGTTGTTGATCACCGTGAACGTGTCGTCGCCGAAGGTGAAGGTCGCCGCCAGCGGCCGGCGGGCGCCCACGCCGAAGGACCCGGGATCCCGGGCGCCGGCGTCCTCCAGGACCTCCGGCGTGAGGGAGACGACATCGACGGTGTCCACCCGGTCCGTCCGGAAGAGGTAGGCGTTCCGGATGTTGCCGCCGGGCACGCCGCCGGAGGTGTTGGGCTCCGGCGCCACGTCGAAGAACCCGTACGCCGGTCCCCCGGCGGCCTCCACCGCGTCGGCCAGGGCCCGGAGGGTGGCCGTGGCGTCGGTCTCCGGGTCCGACTCGCCGCCCCGGGTCCCGTTCTCGTCCTGGATCTCCTGGAGGGCCACCACGTCGGGGGCACCCAGGCGGTCGGCGATGTGCCCGGCCAGCCGGTCCATGCGGCCCTCCGTCTCGGGCAGGGGATTCAGGTTGAGCACGTTGTAGGTGGCCACCGTCACGTGGGCGCCGTCGCCGCGGAGGTCGCTGGATTCGGGCTCGCGCGAGGCCGGGCTCTCGACCTCGACCGAGGTGGTGGCCACCACCTCGTAGTTCCCGAAAGCGTAGCTCATGACCCCCGTGACGTCGGCCAGGGACGTCCCCACGGCGACCGCCGGGAGGGCTCCCGGCGTGAGGTCGGGCGAGGTCTGGATCTGCACCCGCTCGGGGTTGTGGTCGCCCCGGTTGTCCGGGTGGGGCTGGAGCAGGATCCCGCCGGCGGCGGTCCGGGCGCCGTCGGGGGCGATGTGGGCGCCGCCCTCGACCAGGGTGACGATCTCCCCCTCGCCCTCGCCGAAGACCGCCGTGGGGGATACGGCCACCGGGGCGGGCACCCTGACCCGCATGGCCTCCAGCGACTCGTAGAAGTCGATTCCCTCGGAGGCCGGATCGAACTCGTTGGCCGCCGCCTGGTCCGGATCGGCCAGGTCCACCGGGAGCTCGTCGTCGCCGATGACCTCCACCTGGGGCGGGACGCGGCCGGCCGAGCCCAGGGCCACCGGCGACGGGAACTCCCGATCCCCTTGCAGGACCTCGACCTCGGAGGCCGCGAGCCGCGTCACGCTCAGGTTCCCCGTGTCCGATCCGCCGGGGACGCGCTCCTCCACCGTACCCCGGACGCGGACCCGGTCCTCCCGCCCCGGCAGGGACGCTCCGCCGACCGCCACCAGCACCGCATCCGAGGTGGCGGACCGGCCGTCGCCGCTCGGGTCCTGGAGGTAGAAGCTCTCGCCTGCCGCCGCCGTGACCACGCCCGTGGTCTCCACCTCCTCGCCCAGGAGCGGCGAGACGTGGCTCGCCCCCTGGATCTCCGGGATCGACACCTCGCGGACGGAGGGTGCGCCGCCGTCCTGGGGCGGCGTCGAGCCGGCGGAGCAGGCCGCCTGGGCCAGGGCCGCGAACATCAGGGCCGCCGGGGCGGCTCGGCGGAGGAGGACGGAACGGAGTCGCATGGTCGACCTCGTCGACATCGGGAATCGGGACGGATGCGGAGCACGGACACGGAACGGACAGCCGGGTTCGGAGCGTCCCGGCGAAGGGTCGAGCCCCGCGGTCCAATCTCCAGGCTCGTGGCCCGGTTGGAAAGCGGGGGTCCGCCCCGGGGGGAGGCGGAGACACCACGCGTCGGTCGCCGTCCCCGGCCGGGCCCGTCCGCGGGCCGAAGCTCCTCCTCCCCTTGACATAGATTCGCCGTCCAATAGTTTGACATCAAAGTACATGACGAGGAACGGGAAACGGGACGAGGAGGCCCCCGATGACCGACATCACGCTCATCCAGTACACCGACCCCAACTGCACCTGGAGCTGGGGCGCCGAGCCTCTCGTGCGGCACGTCGAGGCGCTGTACGGCGATCAGCTCACCATCGAGTTCGTCCTCGGCGGCCTGGTGGAGGACTTCGAGGAGTTCCACGACGCCGCCAACGACATCCGGGGGCCGGCCGACGTCGCGCCCCACTGGGAGGAGGCCTCCCGGAAGCACGGGATGCCGGTGGACGTCTCGCTGTGGGAGGACGACCCGCCCCGCTCCACCTATCCCGCCTCGAGGGCCGTGAAGGCCGCCGGGCTCCAGGACCCCGCGCTCGGGCTGCGCTACCTCCGCAGGATCCGGGAGGTGGCCGCCGCGGAGGCCCGGAACATCTCCAGGCGGAGCACCCTCCTCGATGCCGCGGAGTCGGTGGGCATCGAGGTCGGGCCCTTCGTGGAGGCCCTGGAGGACGGCCGGGCCGAGCGGGCCTTCCGCCGGGACCGCGAGCGGATGCGGCGCCGGGGTGTCCGCGGCTTTCCGACGTTCGAGCTCGAGGTCGAGGGAGAGGCCCGCATCATCGGCGGCTATCAGCCGTTCGAGAGCCTCGAGCGGGCCCTGCGGCTCCGGGCACCCGGCCTCGAGCGGCGCTCGCTCCCTCCGGTGGAAGGGTTCGTGGCCACCTACGGCTACGTGGCCACGCGGGAGGTGGCCGAGGTCTACGAGATGGACCGCCGCTCGGCCGAAGAGGAGCTCCGGTGGCTCGCCCGGGCCGGGGTGCTCGGCTCCGTGCGCCGCGGAAACGGCCGCTTCTGGATGCCCGCCGGAGAGGACGGGCCGGAGCGCCGCGGGACCGGCGAGCCATCCCTGGAACGGGACCTGGAATGGTGCGAGCCGGCCGCCGGGGAGGAGCCGGCTGCCGGGAAGGAGCTGGCCGCCGCGGCACCGGGGGCTTGACATAACATGGAACTTCAATAGTATGACATCGAATAAATGAGACGGCCCGGTGGCTCCGGCACGGGAGCCCCGGCCTCGACGCGGCCGATCACGACGGCTCCGGGAGGACGCGAGCGATGCCCACCCACTACGACGGCCCCGAGGAGGAGCGGCGGGCCCTGGACGCCTATACGAAGCTGGCCCGGGCCAACGACAGCGTCGCCTCGGTCCTGCGGGCCGGCCTCCGGGAGGACGGCCTGACGGTGGGGCAGCTCGGCGTGCTGGAGGCCCTCCTCCACCTGGGACCCATGATCCAGTCCGTCCTGGCCGAGAAGCTCCTGACCAGCCCCAGCAACCTGACCACGCTCATCGACAACCTGGAGCGGGACGGCATGGTCCGTCGGGAGCGGAGCACCGAGGACCGGCGACGGATCGAGGTCTCCCTCACCGCCGAGGGCCGGGAGCTCATCGAGGACGTGTTCCCCCGGCACGCCAGGCGAATCACCGATCTGATGACCGCCCTGGAGCCCGACGAGCAGGAGGAGCTCGGACGGCTGTGCAGGAAGCTGGGCCGCGGAGTGGAGGCCAGGACGTGAGCGAACGGGCGAGCGCCGCGGTACCAGACCCCTTTTTTCGCCCAGATAGTTCGACATCAGAGAATCGCAACCCAAAGGAGATAGAACCATGGAGACGGACACCACGCGCAACGACGCCAACGAGCACGGAGAGCGAACCGTCGACGTGGAGACGTCGGTGAAGGTGATCTTCTACAGCATGTACGGGCACACGCACCGGATGGCCCGGGAGGTGGCCCGCGGGGCCCGCGAGGTGCCCGGCACCCGGGTCGAGCTCCTGCAGGTGCCGGAGCTGGTGCCCGAGGACGTCCTGGAGGACTCGGGGGCGAAGGAGGCGAAGGCCGCCTTCGACGACGTCCCCACCGCCGGGCCGGAGGACCTGGCCGAGGCCGACGCGGTCCTCTTCGGGACCCCCACGCGCTTCGGGAACATGGCCGCCCAGCTCCGGAACTTCCTGGACCAGACCGGCGGCCTGTGGGCCGGCGGGGAGCTGGTGGGCACGGTGGGGAGCGTCTTCACCGCGGCCAACACCCAGCACGGCGGGCAGGAGTCGACCCTCCTCACCACGCAGGTCACGCTGCAGCACCACGGGATGCTGGTGGTCGGCGTGCCCTACACGGAGGGGCGCCAGACCACCCTGGAGGAGATCAGCGGCGGGACGCCGTACGGGGCGTCCACCGTGGCCGGGCTCGAAGACTCCCCCACCGAGAACGAGCGCGGCATCGCCCGCTTCCAGGGCCGGCACGTGGCCCGGATCGCCCGGCGCCTGCGGCTGGGCCGGGAGCTGGAGGAGCGGGAAGAGGCGACTCCGGCACACCCCGCGCGGTCGGCCGCCTGAGCCGGGCCGGCACGGGAAGCAACGGACCGACGAACCCGAACGAAAAGAAGGAGAGACGAGACCGATGGACACCACACGCGAAGGACTCGCACCGGAGTTCGGAAAGCTGCTGCTCCGCCTCACCCTGGGGGTCGTCTTCCTGAGCCACGGCCTGCCCAAGCTCCTGGGCGGCGTCGCCGGGACGGGCGACTTCCTGGCGGGGATGGGCGTGCCCCTGGCCGGGGCCGTCGCCTGGGGACTGACCCTCCTGGAGGTGGGAGGGGGCGTCCTGCTGCTCCTGGGACTCATGGTCCCACCGGTCGCCGCCCTGCTCTCCCTGCACATGCTGGCCGGCATCGTCCTGGTCCACGGCGCCAACGGATGGTACGTGGTGGGACCCGGCCAGGGAGGCGCAGAGTTCAACGTCCTCCTCGTGGCGGGGCTGCTGGCCCTGATCCTGGCCGGCTGGGGACCCGCCCTCCGCCCGGGGAGCCCGTCGGGAGCTTGACACCGGGAAACATATCAGTAGATTTTGATGCGTAATGGACGACGAGACCCTGGCAGAGGCATTCGGAGCCCTGGGCGACCCCCGTCGCCTCCGGGCCCTCCGCTTCATCGCCCGCCACCACCCGGAAGGGCCGGTGGCGGCGGAGGAGCCCGTGTGCGCCTGCCACGTGCAGGAGCACCTGGGGCTCTCCCAGCCGGCCACCAGCTACCACATGAAGGTGCTGCGCCAGGCCGGGCTCGTGACCACCGAGAAGCGGGGCCGGTGGGTGCACTACCGGATCTCGAAGGACGGGGTGACGGCGCTCCGGACGTTCCTGGCCGGGCTGGAGGAATCGGCGGACGCTCCCTCGTTGGCGACGACGTAGGGGAGCCGCCTCTCCTCACGACTCAATACATAAAGAAATTCGCATTCGTCGATCAGAGAGCCGCGGATCGCCGGGCTCCGGCCCGCGGCCGAGGCTCCGGCGATCCGTCCGATACATCGAGACTCGAGAGCTGACGTTCCACAGGAGGTCGACCATGTCCTCGCAATCGTGCTGCATCCCGCCCGTGCTGGGCCCGTCGTCCAACGGCGACGCTCAAGGCGACCTCCCGGTGGCCGTCATCGGCGCCGGGCCGGTGGGCCTCGCCGCCGCCGCCCACCTGGTGAGGCGGGGGGAGCGCCCCGTCGTCCTGGAGGCCGGGAGCGGGCCGGGGACCAGCATCCGGGAGTGGAGCCACGTCCGCCTCTTCTCCACCTGGGACCTGTGCATCGATCCGGTGGCCGAGAGGATGCTGACCGAGGCGGGCTGGGACCCGCCGCCGCCCGACGCCCTCCCCACCGGCGGCGACCTGGTGGAGCGGTACCTGGAGCCGCTGGCGGGGCTCCCCGGGATCCGGGAGTCCGTCCGGTATCGACACCGCGTGGTGGGCGTGACCCGCGAGGGCCGGGACCGTCTCAAGGGAGCCTCGCCGTCGGACCGCGGGGCGTCCCCCTTCCTGCTGCGCTACGAGAAGGACGGAGTGGTCGGCCACCTCCGGGCCCGTGCGGTGATCGACGCCTCGGGCACCTGGACGCGGCCGCGCCCCCTCGGAGCCGACGGTCTCCCCGTCCCGGGGGAGGAGGAGGCCGCGGACCTGATCCACCACGGCCTGCCCGACGTGCTCCGGGCCGACCGGGAGCGGTACGCGAACCGAAGGACCGCCGTGGTCGGCGCCGGCCACTCGGCCGCCAACGTGCTGCTGGACCTGGCTCGCCTGAAGGAGGTGGCCCCGGAGACCGAGCCCCTCTGGGTGCTCCGAGGAAAGCGGCCCGAGGGCGTGTTCGACGCCTCGGAGGACGACGAGCTCCGGGCCCGGGGGAGGCTGGAGCGCCGGATCGGAGAGCTGGTGGAGACCAGCGCCATCACGCCGGTGGCGAACTTCGGCACCCGGGCGGTGGAGCGGACCGGGGACGGCGTCGTCCTGACCGACGACTCCGGCCGGAGGATCCGGGCGGACCGGATCGTGGGCGTCACCGGCTTCCGTCCCGACCTGGAGATGCTCCGAGAGCTCCGACTGGATCTGGACCCGGCCACCGAGGCCCCCCGGGACCTGGGCCCGCTCATCGACCCGAACGTCCATTCCTGCGGCACCGTCCCTCCCCACGGCGAGGAGGAGCTCGCCCATCCGGAGCCGGGGTTCTACCTGGTGGGCATGAAGAGCTACGGCCGGGCGCCCACCTTCCTGCTTCCCACCGGCTACGAGCAGGTCCGCTCGGTGGCCGCCGCCCTCACCGGCGACGCCGAGGGCGCCCGCCGGGTGCAGCTCACGCTCCCCGAGACGGGGGTCTGCTCGGCGGACGCCGCCCTGGAGGCCGACGACGAGCAGGCCGCGGCCTGCGCCCCCGCCGGCGCCGCGGTGGCCTCGAGCCGGGAGGAGGCCCACCGTGGCTGATGATCCCATCTTCACCCGGGCCGTCCACGCCGGTGCCGACCGGGAGCGCGACCTGGGCGGCCTGGCGCCGGGCCTCCACCGCGCCTCGACCTACGGGTTCGGGACGGCGGCCCGGGCCGCGGCGGTCCACGAGGGAGAGGAGCCGGGGCACTTCTACGGCCGGATGGGAACGCCGACCCAGGAGGCGCTGGAGGAGGCCCTGGCCGACCTGGAGGGCGGCGAGGCGGGTCTCGCCTTCGCCTCGGGAATGGCCGCCGTCTCCAGCCTGCTGCTCACCGTGCTGGAGCCCGGCGATCACGTGGTGGCGCCGGAGGCCCTCTACGCCACCACCGCCTCCCTCCTGGAGGAGGTCCTGGAGCCCCGGGGGGTCGCCGTCACCTTCGCCGACGCCACCCGCCCCGAGGCCCTGGCCGGGGCGATCCGGGAGGACACCCGCCTGCTGTACGTGGAGACACCGGCGAATCCGGCGCTGGACGTGACGGATCTCCGGGAGGTCGCCCGCCTGGGGCGGGACCCTGACCTCCTCACCGTGGCGGACAACACCTTCGCCACGCCGGTCAACCAGCGCCCCCTGGAGCACGGGATCGACGTGGTGATCCACAGCGCCACCAAGTACCTGGGCGGCCACGGCGACGCCGTGGCGGGCGCGCTGGTGGGCCCCCGGGACCTCCTGGAGCCGGTTCGGTGGAAGACCCTCAAGCACCTGGGCGGGGTCGTGGCGCCGGACGCGGCGTGGCTCGTGCTCCGGGGCCTCCGGACACTCCCGGTGAGGATGGAGCGCCACGACCGGAGCGCCCTCCGGGTGGCGGAGTTCCTGGAGGAGCACCCCGCCGTCGTCTGTGTCCGGTACCCGGGACTGCGCTCCCACCCCCAGCACGAGCTGGCGGCCCGCCAGATGTCGGGCTTCGGCGGGATGGTGTCCTTCGAGCTGGAGGGGCTGGAGGCGGCCCGGAGGACGGTGGACCGCCTGGAGCTGGCCTCCCTGGCGGTCTCCCTGGGCGACGTGGCCACCCTGGTGCAGCACTCCGCCTCCATGACCCACGCCTCGGTCCCGCCGGAGCGGCGGCGGGCGGCGGGAATCCGCGACGGGCTGCTCCGGATGTCCGTCGGCCTCGAACGTCCCGAGGACCTGGTGGAGGACCTGGAGAGGGCTCTTCCGGGAGCGTGATACGAGCCGGGAGCCGAGCAGGACGCGACGCTGCGTCGAGCCCCCCCGCCGCAGTTGACAGCGGGGTCTCCTGATCCTTTCTTGCTGGGAGCGTGGTGGAAGGGGATGATGTCAATTAAGATAGACGTCAGTTCATGATCGTCTCCGCCCGCTCCGCGTTGCCCCCCATGATCCGCTTCCCCGCGGGCCGAGCACCGCCCGCCAGGGATCGGAGGGGACCGACACCGCACGAAGCACCTCTCAGGAGGTGCTTTCATGACGTCTCCGATCTCGGAGGAACGGCCCCTGGAGATCCTCCTCGTGGAGGACAATCCCGGCGACGCACGCCTGGTCGAGGCCCACCTGGAGGACGGGCTGAACGCGGAATTCACCCTCCGCCGGGTCGGCCGTCTCGAGGAAGCCGCTCGCCAGCTCGACGACCGGGGGACCGACCTGGTCTTGCTGGACCTGAACCTGCCCGACGCCTCCGACCTCGACGCCATCCACGGGATCCAGTCCGTCTACAGTGACGGACCCGTGGTCGTGCTCACCGGGCTCGACGACGAGGAGACCGCCCTCCGGGCCCTCCGCCAGGGCGTGCAGGACTACCTGGTCAAGGACCGGATGGACCCCGACACCCTGCGACGGGTCGTCCGCTACAGCCTCGAGCGCTACCGGACGTCCCGGGAGCTGGACCTCGCTCGCCAGGCCACCTCCCGGCTCACCGCCATCCTCGAGGCCACCCCCGACTGCGTCGCGGTGACCGATCCCGAGGGCCGCATCCAGTGGCTCAACGCGTCCGGGAGGGCCCTGGCGGGCCTGTCCGACGACGCCGACGTCGTGGACGAGCCGCTGGAGTCCCTCCAGCCGGACTGGGCCGAGAAGACGGTCTGGGAGGAGGGGATACCCGCGGCCCTCGACGACGGCGCATGGCGCGGCGACACCGCCCTCCTCACCCGGGAGGGCCGGGAGATCCCCGTGTCGCAGATCCTCCTGGCTCACCGGGGCGAGAACGGGGCCGTGGAATACTTCTCCACCATCATGCGGGACGTCTCCGAGTCGAAGGAGCGAGAGGAGCAGCTCCGGCGCAGCGAGGAGCGGCTCGAGCGGGTCCTCGAGACCATGGTGGAAGGCCTCTGCATCACCGACGACGAGGGACGGATCCTCTTCGCCAACGAAGGAGCCGAGGAGATCCTCGACATGCCGGCCGAGGAGCTCGTGGGACGGCTGGCCACCGACGAGGCCCTGAGCCGCGGCCGGTGGCGGCGTCACGGGCGCGACGGTGACGCCCGGGGCAAGGAGGAGATGGCGGTACATCAGGCCCTCGCTACGGGCGAGGCGGTGCACGGGGTCGAGCATCTGCTGAAGCGGCCGGAGAAGGAGTCGAAGGTCATCTCCGTGAACGCGGCCCCCCTGCGGGGCGCGGCCGGCGAGACGGAGGGTGTCGTGCTGTCTCTCCGTGACGTGACCCAGCAGCGACAGCTCGAGGCGGAGCTCGAGCGGAAGGCGCTCTACGATCCGCTGACGGGGCTGCCGAACCGGTCCCTCTTCCTCGATCGCCTGGATCAGGCGGTCGCCCGATCCTCGCGGGAGCACGACCAGTTCGCCATCCTTTTCGTGGACCTGGATCGGTTCAAGGAGGTGAACGACAGCCTGGGTCACGCCGCGGGAGATCAGGTGCTGAGGCGCGTGGCCGAGCGGATCCGGAGCGTCTTCCGGGACGAGGACACGGTCGCCCGCATGGGCGGCGACGAGTTCACCGTCCTCGTGGAGGGATTCGAGGGAAGAGATGAGCTCCAGGCAGCGGTGGATCGGCTGATGGAGAGCCTGGAACCCCCGCATCACATCCAGGGCCAGGAGTTCCACCTCCCGGCCAGCGTGGGCGTGGTCCTCAGCGAGGGGGACGAGGATCCGGATCATCTCATCCGCCACGCCGACAAGGCCATGTACCGGGCCAAGGAAGTGGGCGGCGCCGGTCACCATATCTTCGCCCCCGGCGACGACGCGGGCGACGCCTACCGTCTCCAGCGGGAGTCGCGCCTGGAGGAGGGGATCCGGGAGGAGGAGTTCACCCTCCATTACCTGCCGCTGATCGACCTGACCACCTCGGAGGTCCGGGGGGTGGAGGCCCTGGCTCGCTGGCAGCATCCCGAGCGCGGCCTCCTCATGGCCGGCGAGTTCATCGACCTGGCCGAGGAGAGCGGCCTCATCGTGGAGCTCGGGAGACAGCTGCTGCGCGAGGCCAGCCGCACCGCCCTTCGCTGGCAGGAGGACGGACCCACGACGCTCTTCTTCAACCTCTCGGCCCGCCAGTTCGATTGGTCCGAGCTGATCCCGGCGACCTCGGAGATCCTCGGCGAGACCGGCCTGCCGCCCGACCTCCTGTGCTTCGAGGTGACCGAACGGATCATCATGCGGGCCACCCGTCGGCTTCCCTCCGTCAAGGAGCTCGGCGCCGAGGTGTACGTCGACGACTTCGGGATGGGCTATTCCTCGCTCTCCTCCCTCCGTCACCTTCCCGTCGACGGCCTCAAAGTGGACCGGTCGTTCACGGCCGGGCTCGGCTCGGGGACCGGCGACGCCGGTCTTGTACAGACGATCCTGACCCTGGGAGAGACCCTGGGGCTGGACGTGGTGGCGGAGGGCATCGAGCGGGAGGATCAGAGGGATCGGCTCCTCGAGCTGGGCTGTCGCCTCGGACAGGGCTTCCTCTTCGGGCATCCCATGGACGCCGACGCGCTGGAGCGCTGGAGGGAGGAGAGACCAGCATGAGGGAAACGAGCACGAGGGAGGCGATCTGAAACCATGTCCGACACCAAGCCCGATCCGGATACCTACGCCTCGCGGATCGTGGAGACGATCCGTGAACCCCTCCTGCTCCTGGACGCGGACTTCCGGGTGGTCCGAGCCAACCCCTCCTTCTGTCACACCTTCGGGACGGCGGTGGAGGATGTCGAAGGAGAGCCCCTGGACGAGCTGGCCGACGGCCGGTGGGACATCCCGGAGCTCTTCCGCCGGCTGGACCGGGTGGTGGAGGAGGACGAACCCCTCGAGGGATTCGAGGTCGAGCATAGCTTCCCCGGGATCGGACGCAGGGTGATGCGGCTGTACGGACGCCTCCTGGAGCGCGAACGGGGAGAGGCGCGGATGATCCTGGTGGCCATCGAGGACGTCACCGAGCGGCTCGAGCTGGAGGCCGAGCTGCGGCGCCACGCCCGGGAGCTGGAGCGCTCCAACGCGGACCTGGAGCAGTTCGCCTATGCCGCCTCCCACGACCTCCAGGAGCCCCTGCGCATGGTGGCCAGCTACCTGGAGCTCCTGGAGCACCGCTACCGGGACGACCTGAACGAGGAGGCCCGGGAGTTCATCGACTACGCGGTGGACGGCGCCCGGCGGATGAAGGCGCTCATCAACGGGCTCCTGGCCTACTCCCGGGTCGGCCGGAAGGAGGGCTCCTCCGGAGACGTGGACCTCGACGAGGTGCTGGACGACGTCCTGGACGACCTGGCGGGCCGGATCCGGGAGACGGAAGCCGAGATCGGGCGCGAGCCCCTGCCCACGACCTACGGCAACCGCGAGCAGCTCCGGCAGGTCCTGCAGAACCTCATCGAGAACGCCCTCACCTACAGCGACGGTCCGCCCCGGATCGAGGTCCGGGGGGAGAGGGAGAGCGACGGTTCCGTCCGGGTGGAGGTGGCCGACGACGGACCCGGCATTCCTCCCCAGGCCCGGGAGAAGGTGTTCCAGATCTTCCACCAGCTCGACCCCCACGGCAGGGGCCGCGAGGGCTCGGGAATGGGACTGGCGCTCTGCCGGAAGATCGTCGAACGTCACGGAGGACGGATCAGCGTCACCTCCGAGCCCGGAGAAGGGGCGACCTTCAGCTTCACACTGAACCGAGATCCCGAGGGGGAGCCATGAACGCGACACCCGGAGCCGATCCCAAACGCCGACCCGCCCGCATCCTGCTCGTGGAGGACAACCCCGCCGACGTCCGGCTGACACGCGAGATGCTGCGGGAGTCCAAGGTCCGGAACGACCTGATGGTGGCCCACACCGCCGAGGAGGCCGAACGCATCCTGGGGTTGGGAGAGGAAGGGACCGAGATGGACCGGCCCGACCTGGTGCTGCTGGACCTCAACCTGCCGGGCAAGAGCGGCCACGAGCTGCTGAAGGACCTGAAGGCGGCCGAGAAGCTGCGGCGGATCCCCGTGGTGATCCTCACCAGCTCCGAGGCGGAGGAGGACATCGAGAAGAGCTACGACCGGTACGCCAACGCCTACGTCACGAAGCCGGTGGACCTGACGGAGCTGTCCAAGGTCGTCCGCGCCATCGACGGCTTCTGGTTCGAGGTCGTGCGTCTGCCCGCCGAGGCCGAGTGACCGGGCCCCCGGAAGGGCACACCCTCGTTCAGCCGCCGCCCTCCTCCCCCTCAAGGAGCGACCGGATGAGGCCCTCCCGGAAGTCCGAGTCCGGGGCGAAGTAGCCCCCCAGCACGGAGAGCCGCCGCTCCGGACCCACGTCGGTCTGGTCCAGGAGCCGCTCGCCCCCGGCGCTCCGGTAGGCGGTCCGCAGGGTGTCGCCGCGGATCCGGTAGAGCATCAGGTCGCCCTCCCGAATTCCACGATCCTCCAGGAAGGCGTACCACCGGGGCAGGCTCTCCGCGATGGAGGCATACTCCTCGTCGGTCAGGATGCCTGCTTCCCGGGCTCTGTCCAGGTTCTCCCGGATGCCGTCGAGGAATTGCCCCAGGTCGACCCCGCGGAGGAACTCGATCCGGGCCCGGACGTGCTCAGCCCCGAGCGCCGCCGTCGCCACCGAGTCGGCCAGCGACTCGGAATACCGACGGTCGGCGGCCAGCGAGTCGAGCCGCTCCGCCGCCGCGGACCCGAAGCACACCTCCAGGACCAGCACGTCCACCTGGAAGACGGTCTTCTCCAGGAGCGTGCTCATCCGGACGGAATCAGCCGGACAGGAGAAGGTCGTGTCGGCCGGGGCCGTGGGCGCCGATGCCGGGGCCGGCGGGGCCGCCGCCAGGGCCACCGCGAGCGCCGCGACCAACGCCGCGCCCACCGCGGCCGGGGTGCGGGCGGCCGCCGGCGCCCGGCGGTGCGGGGTTCTCGAGACCTTCCTCACGGTTCGGCTCACGGTACCTCCCGGTCGACGGGCCGTCATGTGATGCAGGCGGACTCCATCAACGAATGACCCCGGCTGGACTCGAACCAGCGGCCTCAGGATTAGGAATCCTGCGCTCTATCCAGGCTGAGCTACGGGGTCGCCTCGGGCACGGCGGCCAGCGGCCGGCCGGGGAGCCGGCGCCGAACCGGCCCGGGACCGGGCCCCCGAACATACCCTCCGGCGGGCGGGAGATCCTGCCTCGTGCTCGTCATCGCCGGAGGAAGACGTTCAGGAGGATGGTGAGCACCACGCTCAGGAGCACCATCCAGCCCAGCGGAACGTAGACGGTCCAGTTCTCCCCCTGCCAGAGCAGGTCGCCCGGCAGCCGCCCGATGCCCATCCTCCCGGCCAGGAGGACGATCCCGCCCAGGACGATCAGCACCCCACCGGCCGCCAGCAGCAGCTTTCCCACCTGCTCGCTCACTCCGGCCCTCCCTGCTCCGCTTGCGTTTCGCCGCCGGGCGTCCCGTCCCCGCGACGGGTGATACCGGGGCCGGGAGCCGTCGTTTCGTGCGACGGGGGCGGAACCTATCATGGGACGTGTGGTGTTCGATGGATCGGGCGCCCGTCCCGTGCTCGCGTCGGCGGGGGAGGCGTCGCGCTCCGTGACCAGCCGCACACCGTGACCAACCACGCTTCGTGACCGGCGACAGGACCAGGAAGCTCACCGCCGTCCTCCTGGCCGCCCTCTTCACCTTCGGGGTGGGGACGGAGGCCTACGGCTGGCACGACTGCCCCCACCACCATCCGGACCACGATGCCGCGCCCGCCGCAGGTGGAGCTCCGGCCCACCCGGTGGCGGCCGACGGCGGCGAGACGGAGGGCGCACCGGCCGGCCCCTGCATCTGCGTGGGGAGCTGCCACGCGGGGGCCACCGTACCGCTCCCCGCCGCCACCGCCC
>CAZVIY010000028.1:0-17794 GCA_964627425.1 uncultured Gemmatimonadota bacterium | reverse complement strand
GGCGGCGGCACCCGGCCGGGAAGAACGGGGGAGTCCTTCTCGGAACGGCCTCTCCGTCCCTACTCATCTCCGAGACTCGGCGACCCGCCGGTACTCGAAGGCCGCCTCCCGCGCCTCTTCCCCCTCGGCCCCAAGCGCCACCCAGACGCGCATGCGATCCTCGCCATCGCGCCGGATCGTCAGGCCGTCGAACGAGAGGGCGTCGGACGTCCGTCGCACGAGGGGGAAGTCCACCGTTTCGTCTTTCGGTTCCCACCCCGCGAGGTCCGGCCCGAAATGCTTCAGCCGGAGCACCAGCGATCCGTCCTCCTCGACCAGAATGACCAGCTCGTAGAACTGGACGGACCCGTCGCGGACCAGTCGGAAGACGCCGACCATGGTTCCGTCGGTGGGGGGGAGCCAGGTCTCCTCGGCCGTGGCGCCCAGGCCCTCGCCCGTCCAGCGGCCGGCGAGCCGTCCCCTCGGTCCGCTTCCCCGGACGCCGGCAGGAAGGGCAGGACGAGCCCGGACGGATGCCGTCTCCCGCGGTGGACGCCGATCCTCGGCGGCTCCTCCGGCACGATCCCGTCGCCGAAGTTCGCCCGGTCGCCCCCGGTCACCGTCACCCGGATCCGGTGGCCGGCGTCGAAGAGGTTGGCCACCGGCTGCAAGGGGATCTCCAGCAGGACGGGCTCGCCCCCGGGCATCGGCTCGGCGTCCCGCCGGTAGGCCCGGTGGTACGGGAGCCCGGCCGCGTCGTAGGGCGGGGCACGGTGGCGCGGTTCGAGGCCCGGAGCGCGCCCTCGCTCAGGTAGCGCGAGGAGCCGTCCTCCTCCACCTCCTCCAGGTAGACGAAGAAATCGCCGTCGGCACCCGTCGACTCCACCCGGAGGCGGACCACGGGGTGGCCCGCCGCCGTCCGGTCCCGCTCCAGCGGCGGCGAGGTGTAGGTGAAGCCCTTCCGGTCGTTGGGGCGCATGTCCGGGTAGGCGGCGTCCTGTCCGCCGTCCCCGTAGGTGTTGGACCACCGGGAGGGCGTGCCGGAGCTCGCCGAGTAGTCGAGGCGGCCGGTGTCTGCGGCCGTCCGGGCCGCCGGTGCATCGGAAGAGAGCGTCCCGTCGCGTACGGACTCGATGGTCCCGGTGGGTCCCGCGGTGAAGTACATCGTGTCGGGCCGCGCCCGGGGAGGCGGCCAGTCGCCGGCCGTCCTCCACTCCTCCCCCGCCGGGGCGCCCAGGACGTAGTAGCGGACCGGCGGCTCACCGTCGATGCCGTTGTCGATGCCCTTGAGCCACCGGTCGAACCACCGGAGCCGCTCGGTCCCCAGGTCCAGGCCCTCGCGCTGCTGGTGGAACCAGGGGCCCATGATCAGCTTCCGGGGCTCGTCCACGCTCCGGTACCAGAGGGCGGTCCCCCGGGCGAGCTCCGATGATCCCCGGCCGGGATGGACGTGGGGTCAGCCGCTCTCCGCGCCCTCGGGACGGGCGATCGTGAAGCGGCAGCTCGGCCGAGCTCCGCGCTGGCACTCCTCGTGGACCTTCCCTGAGGTGATCTCGCCGATCAGGCCTACGGCCAGCCGGCACGCTCCGGGGTGTTCCCGGACGAGTGCGGAGACGGGGCAACCGGCGCTGCTGATCGTGGCCCCTTCATCGGAAACGTCGACCTCCGCCATGCCCCCGATGTCGTTGAGCACGGCTGCGGCCTCCCGGACCCCTCGCTCGAAGCCGTTCCCCGCCGGCGCCAGTTCGCGCCCGAGTCGGCGTCCGGCATCGTCCAGAACGCGCTCGAGCTCTTCCTCGCCCACGGAGCGCTCCAGGCTGTCCACGATGGACAGGAGCACGTCCAGGTAGGCGGCCCCGAAGGAGTCCTCGCCCGTCGCGGTGAGCTCGTAGATGCGGGCGGGCTTTCCCCCCGTTCCCCGCTGCAGGCCGGTCGCCTCGACGAGCCCACGCTCGCGCAGGACGTCGACGTGGTCCCGGACCGCGTTGCTCGTCACGCCGAGCTTCTCCGCGAGCTTCCGCACGGTATGCCCCTTCCGGCGGAGCTGGGTCAGGATCCTCTGTCTGGTCTCCAGGGGGGAAACGGTGTCCTCCTCAGACGGGGTGGGGGCGGCGACTCGAATTCACCCGAAAGATACCGGAGTCCGGCCACTTTGTCCATTAATACAACTAACTACTTGATTTAATGGCCTATTCCCTCTATCGTCTCTTTTCGCGGCCGGGACGGTGCCCGGAGGAGAACGGCGCAGGAGCGGCCGATGAGTGAGGAAGTCCCGGCGGGGAGGGAGATCATCGGAACCGGAAGGAGTCGAGACCGTGCCCCATGACGATATCGCGTTCCATCGAACCGTGACCGGACCCCGCCGCTGCGCGGTCTCATCCACCATCCGCCGTACTTCCACGACGGCGGCGGGTCGCTGATGGAGGTCGTCGAGCACTACGACCGGGAGCTCGACCTTGGCCTCACGCCGTCCGAGAACGAGGACCTGGTCGAATTCCTTGAGACGCTCTGAGCTCCCCGCGGGAGGAGCGAGAGGACCATCCCGCCCCGGTGGCGCGAGAGGCGTCACCGCGGCCTTCACGCAGACCTTCGAATAGAGATGGAGGAACAGAAAATGGATGGAAACACCGTTACGGAGCGGACACGCACCCTGCTCACCGGCGCCCTCCTGGCGATGGTCGCCCTCGCCTTCACGGGCACCGAGGTCCCCGCCCAGCAGACCGCTCCCCCCGGAGGCGACTTCCAGAGGGTGAGCGAGCTGGTCGAGCTGCCGGAGTTTGTCCCCGGGCTCGGGGTGCTCTACGTGAACCCGGAGACGCTCCCCGCGGGGCCCTTCCTGGCCTACGACCGGTCGGGTCAGCTGCTGAGCACGATCTACATGGTGCCGCTGGGCGCCATGAACGAGAAGAAGGCCTTTACGGGTCTGGACGCCGCAGCTGCGGCGGTCGACCACGTGGACTTCCGTTTCAACCCGGGCCATCCGGGGATTGACGAGCCGCACTACCATGTGATCCTGTGGCACGTCGCTGAGGACAGGGCGTCCTCGCTGGGGAGCTGACGGGACGGTGGAGAGCGAACCCAGGGAAACCATCGTGTCTCGAAGGGCCTTCCTGGTGGCCGGCGGTCTCGCCGCCGGTCACCTCCTCCTCGGAAGGGCTCCATCGATACGTCGCGTCCGGGAGCGACGGGCGGCTCCTCTGGAGGTGCGGATGCGGACCTCCAGCGGAGGGGCCGAGGTCTGGTTCGAGCCCGTCGGCCTGAGGGTGGAGCCCGGCAGGACGGTCCGGTGGATCGTCGACCGGGGCGTGCACACGAGCACGGCCTATCATCCCGGGAACGGAGACTTTCCGAGGCGGATCCCGGAAGGAGCGAGGCCGTGGGACTCCGGTCATCTGATCGGCGAGGGCGAGGCCTACGAGCGCACGTTTCGGCGGGAGGGGGTCTACGACTACCTCTGCCGACCGCACGAGGCCGCGGGCATGGTGGGACGAATCGTCGTCGCGCGCGCCGACCGCGCCAGCCACCTGGAGCTTCCGGGCTGGGACGGCGGTGTCGGCGAGAAGGAGCCCGCCCCCGGGGACGAGGACGGGGTCGACCCCGAGCTGCCGCGGGCCGCGCGCACCTCCTTCCCGTCCGTCTCGCGCATCATGGAAGAGGGAACCGTCACACGGGCTCGAGCCAGTACTCCGCCGGAGCCTCAGCGCAGGTAGGGAGCGGGATCGTCGATCAGCTCCCCGAACTCCTCGTCGGTGAGCGGGAGGTCCTGCCGGAGCCCTGCCAGGTACCTCGAGATCGGGATCGCCGGATAGTCGCTGCCGAAGACGACCCGATCGAAGCCGAGCTCCCGGGCCGCCTGGACGAAGGCCCGGTTCAGGGCGTCGATCCGCCGGACCAGCGCCGTGTCTCCCTGCGCCAGGTACCGCGGATGCGGGACCGCGGACAGGTCGAAGAAGAGGTTTCGCGTGCGCTCCGGATGCTCCTCGAGTGCCGCCGCGAAGACGCCCGGCGCAGCGCGAGTTCCCGGACCGAAGCCGCCGGGCCCGCCCATGTGGGCCACCTGGACGGGCACGTCGGGGGCCGCCGGCAGGACCTCGTCCACGAACGCCTCGGCGTCGGGGGCGCCGAAGCTGTCTCTGCGTCCGCCGAGGTGGATGACCACGGCGAGACCGAGCTCGTTGACCCTGGCGAACACCTCCCGCAGCCGCGCGACGTCCTCCGCGTCCCGCAGGTCGACGTCCGAGTTCCCCAGGTGCAGCTTGAGGCCGACGAAGGCATTGTGGTCGGCCAGCCTCTCGATCTCGTCGAGCGCATAGTCGGTGAGCGGGTTGACGCTGAAGAAACCGACGAGCCGGTCGGGATGAGCTTCCACCTGACGAGCGACGTAGTCGTTCTCGGCCCGGACCTTCGACCGCTCGTCCTCGACCGAGACGTCGGGAACGCCGAAGAAGTAGGCCGTCGAGAGGAGGACCCCCCGCTCGACGCCGGCGGAGTCCAGGCCCGCGATCACGTCGTCGCCGGAGAGGACGCGCATGTCCTCCTCCGCCACCACTTCCTCCTCCAGGGCCTTCTGGATCCGGACCGCGACGTCACGGGCGGCCGCGCTCCAGACGTGGATGTGGTGGTCGGCGGACGGCATGGGCGACTGATCGGCCGCCTCCGCGCCGGGGGATCCTCCCCGGGCCGGGTCCGGAGCGTCCCGAGCGGGAATGCCGGCGGCCAGAAGCAGCAGGAGGGTCACGTTCGCGACAGTGAACCTTCGGGCTCGAGAGGACATGCAAGCCTGCAGCGTTGCGAGGAGTAGCGCGTGGGCGACGGACGAGACTCTTCGTTGCCTCCTACGAAGGCCCGTGGGACCTCGTTTCAGACCTGACGGCGACCGTATCGACTGACGGGGCTCGGTGCGAGCACCACCGGCACCATCTCTCCAGCCCTGGAACGGACCGTCGGACCGGAGCATGTCCGCCGGATGCGGCCCGCCAAGGTCGGCGAGCAGCGTTCGTTCTGACGGGTCTGCTCTGTGTCCCCACCACGGGACAGGACCAGGTCTACGTGGGAGCCCAGGGCAACTGGGGGAGTGACAACGACTTCGGCGTGGGGGGCCGGTGCTCGGCAATATCGAGGACGCGAATCGCGAGGCCGTGGGCTCCTTCGACGTCTACTTCCCGGACGGCGGTGACTTCTGGACGGTCAACGCCAGCCTTCTCAACCACTTCCCGCTGGACGACGTGACCCCCTTCGTCGAGGCGAAGACCGTACTCTCCGACGTCGACCCGTCGGTCCCCAGCTTCGGGGTCATCTTCGGGCACGCCCACGGCGGCGGGTGAGGATGGACTCGGCCGGTCGCTCGACGAGGTCGCCGGCGAGTACACAACCGCCGTGAGGGCCACAACGAGCGCCTGCTGGAGCGGATCCTGGCCATTCGGTGACCGGCCGGGGGCGTGGTGGATCCGGGCCACGACCGTGACCTGAGGGCTCGGGTGGCTCCGGCCCTGGAGCGGACCTTGGGCACCGACGACGTGCGCCGGGTGCCGCCCACCATGGGCGGCGAGGACGACGCCTGGCCGCGGACTTGCCCCGATTAGGGGTGCGGAACCGTGGTGAGCGGTTCTCTTCATCCATCCGTACCAGGAGGTCGCCATGTCTACGAAGCATGTCATCACGGCCGCGGCGTTCGTACTGACCGGCCTGCTCTGTGCCCCCAACCCGGGACACGGACAGGTCTACGTCGGGGCCCAGGGCAGCTGGGGGAGCGAGACAGACTTCGGCGTGGGCGGGCGGGTGCTCGGCAATATCGAGGACGCGAACCTCGAGGCCGTGGGCTCCTTCGACGTCTACTTTCCGGACGGTGGCAGCTTCTGGACTGTCAACGCCAACCTGTTCTACCACTTCCACTTGGAGGAGAACCCCTCGGTGCTTCCCTACCTCGGAGGAGGGCTGAACATCGCCACCGTCAGCAACGGCGACAGCCAGACCGAGGCCGGCCTGAACCTGGGAGGCGGCATACGCTTCCCGCTGGACAACGTGAGCCCCTTCATCGAGGCGAAGACCGTCCTCTCCGACGTTGACCAGTCGGTCCTCAGCTTCGGTGTCATCTTCGGACACGCCCACGGGGGCGGGTGAGGCTCGACTGAGGGGAGACGCCGGTAGCCCCGGAAGATCTGTCCCGAGGGGGGGCGGCGTTCCGGAAAGAATTACCGGGTAGGGGCGGGACGGGACGCCGGTGCGGGGTCCACGGTTTCCCGGCCCCGACCCGACCCGGCTGCCCTCGACGCCGTCACGCTGCACGCCGTACTGACGATGACGACGGGCCTGCCGTGGAACGAGATGGACGTCCCCTAACCGATGAAGAGAACGACGAGATCGCGCTCTACCGGGCGGAGGATGGCCTCCAGAGAGGGGGGACCTGCGTGGCTCAGAAGAGATCGATCCAGTGGTCGACCTTCACCATGAAGACGTGCTCCCCTTCGCCCCGAAAGAGTCCGCCGAGGTCCCGGCCCAGGTCGAAGTCGCCGCGGCCCAGACGGCTCTGGCGGGACTGCTGCCAGACGAGATAGATCCGGGAGCCCGGCAGGTATTCCCAGCGGAGCACCGCGTTCCCACGCATGGACCGGATGGTGAAGGTCCGGTCCCGGAAGGAGGCGTCGCTCACCCCGTCCTCGTCGAAGTCGAGGTGGACCCGACCCTCCTCACGGCAGAGATCGCCCCCGACGCAGCGCACCCCACCGTCCTCCCCCTCCACGGCTTCTCCCTCCTCGAAGTGGCGGAAGTCGAAGCTCCGGGCTCGGGCGAGCTGCTTCGCGTTGCGGAAATCTCCGGCCGAGACGAGGGGCTGGAGGAAGACCTCGAGGCTCAGGTCCGGGGTGAAGACCAGGTTGAGACGGGTCTCGAGGGAGAGCTCCTCCCGCTTCAGGTCGGAGAAGAGGTAGCGGGCGCCGAAGGCGGGCTCGAAGCTCTCGTCGTCGAAGGCGGTCACGTATTGGTGCGTGGCGAGCTCCCGGCTGTAGGAGGGGGAGAGCCCGAGCACGATCCCGCTGGCGGGCCGGAGCTCCACCCCCACGTCGGTGGAGAACTCCCATCCGCCCCGGGTGCCCCGCTCGTAGTCCACCGAGCTCCGGAGCGTGACCGCGTCGCGGCGGTCGGTGTTGAAGCTCACGCTTACCTCCCGGGACCCGGGGTCCACCATGAGGGGCCCGCCCCGGGTCAGCACGTCGCTCAGGACCTCGGGCTCGTACCCCAGGTCGATCCCCACGCCCCACCAGTTGAGGAAGGTGAAGTCGGCCTCCACGCTCACCTGGCCCGCCTTGTGGGCGTCGCCCCACGCCCCGGCCGAGAGGAAGTCGTCGAGCACGGAGTGGCGCCAGTTGTGGAAGGTGAACGCCGAAAGGCGGTAGCTCCGGAAGATGTCTCCGGGGGTCGGCTCCCGGTACTGGATCCGGGCCCCGGCGTCGAGGCGCTCCGTCGAGGTCGAGAAGCCCATGTCGTTGACCTCGAATCCGGGGGTCCGCTGGGCGATCCAGACGGCTCCCGTCCAGTGCCGTCCGCTCTGCCGCTCGAACTGGATCCGCCACTCGGCCCCGCTCATCGAGGTGGCCCGGGGATCGAAGTCGAGGTAGTCCTGGTCGGGGCGTTGGAAGAAGTGGTTCGACGAGCGCTGCAGGCGGGTGATCGCCTCCGGCGAGCCCTGCACGTGGCTCCCGGCGGCGAAGCCCCACAGGGCCCACTCCCGGTCCGACCAGGAGTGCTCGAAGTCGATCCCCCCGGTGAGGGCGCGCCGGGGGAGCATGGCGAGGGACCCGTCCGACGGAAGGTCGCGCTCCACCGTCGTCACGATCCCCCCCACCCGGCTCTGGCCGTCCCGGAGCTGCTGCTCGAGCCGGACCGTACCGTAGACGGTCCGGGGCTCCACCTCGAAGTCCTCGAAGACGTCCTCCTCGGCGTAGTACGCCCGGCCCTTCTCCTGACCGGTCACGGCCACCAGAGCCCCCATGTTCAGCCCCCCGGGGGTCCGCCCGGTGACCTTCCCGGCTCCGAGGATCGTCGTCTCGCTCGGGAGGGAGACGAAGTCGGCATCGGAGGGCGGCCCTCCCTGGGGGCTCCGGCCGATGCGTCGGGAGTGGACGAGGTTGTTCCGCCCCCCGGAGAGGGAGAAGTCGAAGAGCCGGTCGTCCCGGGTGAAGAAGGGGCGCCGCTCGGGGAAGAAGGTCTCGAAGGCGCTCAGGTTGATCACCCGGGGGTCGACCTGGACCTGCCCGAAGTCCGGGTTCACCGTGGCGTCGAGCACGAAGGTCGAGCCCAGCCCGTACCGGAGATCGCCACCGAGGCTCGTCCTCAGCGAGGATCCGTCGAAGAAGGGGTCGCCCGGTTCGGACGGCGCCACCTCCAGGCCGCTCATCACGTAGGGGAGCACCTCGGCATAGCGGGACGCTTCCGGGAGGTGGAGCCCCTCGAGGTGACCCCAGCGGCTCACGTTCCCGTGGGTGCCGATGGGCACGAACGCCCACTCGCTCCGCTCGTTGTCCGCGATCCTCCTCCGGGCGAAGTTCACCCCCCACGCCTGGGGCTCCGGCGACGGGTCGTAGCGGAGCTGGGAGAGGGGCATCCGAACCTCGGCGGTCCACCCCTCGTCGTCCACCTGGACGGCCGACTCCCACACCCCGTCCCACGCCCGGTCGGAGCGCGTGTCGTCGAACTCGAACTCGTCGCGCTGCTGGCCGGCGGCGGTGACCCGGAAGGTGTAGCCCGTGGTCCGGTCCAGGTTGGGATCGAAGGAGAACTCGAAGTACCCGGCGGCCCGTCCCGTCTCGTCCCGGCGGGTGAGCTGTCGGGCGATCTCCGAGGGATCGGAGTCGTACATCCGGGCCCCGATGTACATGTGCTCGTCGTCGTAGAGGATCCGGACCTCGGTGGGTTCCATCGCCGGCTCGCCCTCGTCGGGCTCCCGCTGGGTGAAGCCGGTGATCACCTCGGCCCGCTCCCACTCCCCCTCGTCGAGGCGGCCGTCGATCCGGAGCTCGCCCTCCCGACGGGTGGCCCGGGCCACCTTCTCCCGGGAGTCGGGCGCCCGTTCCTGGACCTGAACGCCGGGCCGGGCGACGGCGCTGGTCCCCGCAGCGGAGAGGACGCTCCCGTGGGCGAAAGCGGCGGGCGCGGGGACGCTCGGGGCCGCCGCGGCGCCGGTGGGGCAGAGGAGGAGCAGAAGCAGGGGAAGGAGGAGAGCGCTAGCTACGGAGGCGTCGGGTGGTGACTCCATGGAGAGCGCGGGCGGGAGCGATGGACGGAGGGCGGACCTCGCTTCATCGAACCAGGACGGAGCCCCGAGGTTCCGGACGGACGCGGGGGGACTCTGAGAGCGACGGGACCGTCGCGGCAGCTGCTATCGACCCTCCAGGAAGTCTCGAATCAGGTGTCCACACGTACCGGGCTCATCGAGTCGAGGGAGGTGGCCGTCACCGACCTCGACGACGCGGATGCGGCTCCCCAGCTCGGGGACCTCGACGTAATGCTCGCTGGGCTCGAGACCGTAGTGATCACAGGCCGTCTGTTCGGCGCTCCGAGCAGTCCGCACTCGCGGCGCATCCCGTTCCAGGAGAACCGTGGTTTCGGCTTCCATGATTCGATCCGGTTCCCGGCTGGGGAGAGTTTCCGATGAACGTCAGGGAATGATGAGCATTCCTCAGCCCGTCGGGTCGGCCGTGTCGACGGGCGGTTGCGGAACGAAGGGATAGTACGGCGTCCCCGGCTCCCGGCCCGGAGGGAGGTTCGCAGGCACCGCCTCGCCCGCTTCTCCCAGGGACTGGATGAACCGGTAGATGGCACGCAGGTCCCGCTCGCTCATCGCATGGAGGTTGAACCAGGGCATGGGCGGCTTCTGGCTCCGCTCCCGGAGGGTGTCCACCCACCGGTCCTCCGTCATCCGGTCCACGGTACGGCGCAGGTTGTCGGGATAGGTGGTGCCCCAGGGCCCCCGAAACCCGATGGACAGGCCGGTGAGCCACCGGTCCCGCGGCACGTCCCCCGCGGCCTCCAGATAGCCCGGCGTGTGACAGTCGTTGCACCCGGCCACTTCGACCAGGTAGGCGCCGGCTTCCACCGGGGAGCTCGCGGCCACGTACGGTCGGTCCTCCTCTCCCTCGGTCCCGGGGTCGGTTCCGCTCGTCCCGTCCTGACCGGGGCTCGAGCATCCGGCGGCCGCGGCGAGGGCCAGCGCGAGCGGAAGGGAGAGGAGGGCGGTCGTGGGCGAGACGCGGGTGAGGGGTCGCATGGGAGGCTCTCCCTCTCGATGAGATGAGTGGGGACGGCGACCGATCGACCGTCGGACGATAGGGGGAGTCCGGCCCCATGACAAACGAGGTGGCGGAGGGTCGGGGCCGGGGCCGGATGAGAGGGTCCGCGACCCTGGCGGAACGTCTCGTCCCGGCCGCCGGCAGTCCTACCCGAAGGCGACGAGCGGCTTGATGATTCCCTCCTCCTTGGACTCCATGAGCTCGAAGGCCCGCTCGAGCTCGTCGAACTCGAAGCGGTGGGTGGTCATGAAGGTGGGATCGACGCGTCCCCGCTCGATGATCCGGAGGAGCCGGCGCATCCGGACGCTCCCGCCCGGACACAGCGCCGTCCGGATGGTCTTGTCGCTCATCCCCACGCCCCATGCCTCGCGGGGGATCTTCACGTAGTCGCCCTCGCCGTGGTAGCCGATGTTGGAGATGGTGCCGCCGGGGCGGGTGGCCTTCACGCAGTCCTCGAAGGTGGTCTGTGATCCCAGGGCCTCGACCGCCGAGTCGACCCCCACCCCGCCGGTGAGCTCCAGGATCGCCTCCACGGGGTCCACCTCGGTGAAGTCGACCACCTCGTCGGCGCCGTAGGTCCGGGCCAGCTCCTGGCGCTTCGGCACGCTCTCCACGGCGATGACCAGTCCCGCTCCCTGGAGCCGGGCCCCGGCCGTGGCCATGAGGCCCACGGGCCCCTGGGCGAACACGGCCACGGTGCCGCCCACGGGGATGTCGGCGTTCTCCGCCCCGGCGAAGCCGGTGGAGAGCATGTCCGAGCAGTAGGCGGCCTCCTCGTCGGATATCGACGCGGGGATGGGCGCCAGGTTGGCGTCGGCGGCGTTCACGTGGAAGTAGTCGGCGAAGACGCCGTCCTTCACGTTTGCGAACTTCCAGCCGCCCAGCGCCTCCCGGCACTGGGAGGTGTAGCCGCGCTGGCAGTTCTCGCAGCGGAAGCAGGGGGTGATGGCCCCCACCACCACCCGGTCACCGGGGCGGACTTCGTCCACCCCGGGGCCGACCTTCTCCACCACCCCCACGGCCTCGTGGCCGAGCGTCAGGTCCTCCCGCTCGCCGATGGCCCCGTGGACGGTGTGGGCGTCGGAGGTGCAGACCAGGGCGGCGGTGGTCCGGACCAGGGCGTCGCCCGGCCCCACCTTCGGCACCGGCTTCTCCATCCAGCCCACCTCGCCGATCCCCTTCATCACGAACGCTCGCATACGATCCTCGGACATGGTCTCCCCCCGTCGCTGCTCGGTAGTCTCGTGACTCCTCACCGATCGAAGGATAAGAGCGGAGCGGGCCATTCACAGTCGGGAGAATCCCGATACGAGTCGTGGGGATTATCCCCTCCGCTGGCCAGCACCCTCGAACGTCTCCGAGGATCTCCAGGTCCATGAGCTTTCCCACGTTGTACCTGGCCGCCTTGTAGGTTGGGCCGGGGAGGTCCCGGCCCTCGCGATCCGAAAGGGAGGACACCACATGACCCTCACATGGGCGGCCGTGCTCCTCGTGGTGGGCCTCGGCCTCGTGCTCTACTTCGCGGAGAAGCTGGTGGAGGCCACCGTCGGGACCGCCGCCGGGTTCGGCGTGTCGGCGTTCCTGATCAGCGCGCTCTTCATCGGCTTCGACCCGGAGAACCTCTTCGTCGGGGCGGCCGGGAGCTACGAAGGGGCGGCGGGCATCGCGCTGGGGACGGTGCTGGGTTCGGCGATGGTGGCCATCGCCCTCGCCTTCGGGCTCACCGCGCTGATCGTGCCCCTCCGCTTCGAGCGGGTTCCCCGACCGCTGCTGGCCGTACCTGTGGCGGCGGCTGGACTGCTTGGGGTCCTGTGCATCGACGGAATGCTGTCGCGCCTGGACGGGGGCGTCCTGCTCGGGGCCTACGCCGGGGCCGTGGCCTGGCTGGCCTGGCGGGAGCGGAGCGGGGGCGACGTGGTCCCCGAGGAGCGGGTCGCCGCGCTGGCCGAGGAGGAGCTGGAGGGGAGGAGCCGGTGGCGCGCGGCCGGCGTCTTCGCTCTCTCGCTCGTGGGGATCACCGCCGGGAGCGAGCTCCTCGTCTCGGCCTCGGAGTCCATCCTGCCGGCGCTGGGGCTCACGGAGACGGTCTTCGGCATGACCGTCCTGGCGTTCCTGGTGAGCGTGGAGGAAGTGGCCCGCGAGCTGCCGGCGGCCCTGAAGGGCCGGCCGGACATCACCGTGGGAAACGTGATCGGATCGGCCCTGGCCTTCTTCTGCTTCAACGCGGGGGTCATCGCCCTGGTGCGGCCGATTCCCGTGAGCGCGGAGACGCTCCGGTTCTACCTGCCCGTGACCCTGGCGACGGTGGCGTTCGTGGCCCTCGTCCTGCTCCGACGCTCCGTCCCCCGCTGGGCGGGGGGGGTGCTGGTGGCCCTCTATCTCCTCTTCGTGGCCGGGGGTTACGTGCCGCTGACGTAGGGGGCCGGCGCCAGTTCCCCGGCCAGCTTCAGTCCCGAGCGCTCGCCCCACGCACGGAGACGAAGCGCTCCGGGTCGCGCTCAAAACGCCGGCGGCAGCCCTCGGAGCAGAACCGGTACGTCCGTCCGCCGTGTGAGGCGGTGGGGGCCTCCCCGCCCGTCTTCATCCCGCACACCGCGTCGCGCTCCTCCCCCGGTGCCCCCAGCCCGGTCCGGTAGACGCCGTACAGGAAGGCCGACAGGCCGAGCGCGGCGAGGTTGAGCCAGAAGGTGTAGTCGAGGGCGAAGTAGTCCTTGGCCGTGGCGCTCTCCCCCTCCACGACGCTCGGGATGATGTCCAGCGCCGCGAAGAGCTGCTCCATCAGGAAGCCGCTGGCGGCCATGGTGACGAAGAAGACGGCGAAGACGTACAGCGTGACCCGCCAGCCGTAGTACTTCCGGTAGACGTTGAGCACCGGGACGGTGATCAGGTCGGAGTAGATGAAGGCGATCACCCCGGCGAAGCTCACCCCGCCGGTCCACAGCGCCACCGCGAAGGGGACGTTCCCGATGCTCCCGACGAAGCTGATCACCGCCACGGCCACGCCCATCAGCGCGTTCTCGGCGGCCGCCCAGATGGTGTCGCCTCCCAAGAAGAGCGTGTTCCAGACCGACTGGGGCACGAAGACGATGACGAAGCCCGAGATCAGGAAGCCCGCCACCACGTCCTTCCAGATCATGGACCACTCCTTCCGGTACCGGTTGCCCAGGCGGTACCAACCGCTCCAGGAGAAGATCACGTCGCGCCAGCCGCCCCGTCCGGCCCGCTCCTGCTCGAAGGTCTCCCGGCAGCCGGGGGAGCAGAACCGCACCGTCCGGCCGTCCACCTCGAGCGTGTAGTCCTCCGAGCCCTCCATCCCGCAGACCGGATCGTCGCCGTCCCCCTTCCGGCGGTCGCCCTCGGCCAGCCGCTCGCGGGCTTCTTCGAAGACGTCCGTGGGAAGCGTGAGCCGAACCAGGAGCGCCATGATCACGATGAGCACGAGCCCGCCCAGGATCTCGGCCGCCAGGAACTCCCACCCGAAGAGGATGAGGATCATCAGGCCCAGCTCGACGATGAGGTTCGTCGAGGCGAACATGAAGGCCAGGGTGTTCACCGCGTGTGCGCCCTTCTTGAACAGCCCCTTGGCGATGGCCGCCGCCCCGAAGCTGCATCCGCTGCTCGCGGCACCGAACCCGGTGGCCTTCGCCAGAGCCGCCAGGTCGGGCTCACCCAGCAGGCCGGCGATCCGCTCCTTGGAGACGTAGACCTGGACCCAGCTGGTGATGATCAGGCCCATGATGATCGCCCAGCCGGCGGTCCACAGGAAGCCGGCCCCGATCCGCAGGGCTTCGAGCAGGTCCTGGAGGAAGGGTGTCATGGTGACTCCCGGTCGTGGTGAAGCGGCATCCCGGACAAGGTAGGACCCTCTCGGGCACGGCACCGAAGCCGCGGTTTGCCGGGGAACAGCCGCCACACGAGACGCGCCTCGAGCCCCGCCAGGATCACGGCCGCCAGGCCGAAGGCCAGGACCTGCGAGGAGGACGCCCCGGGATCGCCCCGCCACCACATCACGCCGGCCATGGCGGCCACCGCCGGCCCCACCAGCCCGAGCCAGCCGACGGTGAGGTGGAGCGCCTTCCCCGCCCAGCGGCGATCTCGCCACAGCCCGTAGCCGGCCGTCAGGAGGGCGGGGAGGAAGATTCCCAGGTCCAGGACCGTGATGAGGAGGAAGCTCGTGGGGTTCGCCCGGTACTCCGGACGTGACGGATCACCGGCCGTGAGCTCCACCGCCACCGGCAGGTACCGGAGCGCGAGGAGTGCGGCCAGAGCGATGGACACCAGGCTCCATAGCCGCGCCCTCGCTTCCGATCCGCCGCCCGCTCCCGGGGACAGCGCGGCCGGATCGGCCCTCGTCCAGGACCCCACCACGGCCGTGCCCCCCAGCACGACGAGCGACAGGTGGAGCAGGAAGAAGCGCTCGTTGTTCCCCGGCAGCTCGAGATACTCCGGGCCCACCACGTACTGGATCGCCATATAGGCGGCGTAGGCGCCCACGGCCATACCCAGGGCGGGTCCCGCCGCATGTCGCTGGAGGGTGAGTACGGCGGCCAGGATCGCCAGGGGGGGCCCCAGGACCAGCGAGGTCAAATCCAGACCGATCCCCTGGGAGATCAGGGTCTCGGAGAACCGGTACCGGATCTCCCCCAGGATCAGGGGACCCAGGAGGGAGTTCGCGGCCAGGCCCAGCCCCAGGGAGACGAGGACCGCGCCGAGGGATCGCCTCGTCACTGGCGGCGGCGTGCCGCCCAGATCCCCTCCGTGCGCCGACCGCTCACCCGGTCGTAGGAGGAGAACGTCCCGCCCAGGGAGTCTCCGGCCACCTCGCCGTGGAAGGTCGTGACCAGCGGGTGGCCGGTCTCGGGATCACGGTAGGCCGACAGGGTCCCCTGGACGTGGCCCTTCTGGCAACGGACGAAGTGGATTCTCAGGTACTCGGATTGCCGGGGCGCCGGGGTTGCGGCCAGGTCGTGCTCGGGCCGGAAGATCCGCAGCGGCTCCTCCCGTCCGGCGGGGATCATCAGCACCGCGCCCCGAGCAGTGTCTCCGGCGGCGGTCAGCTCGAATCGGATGAAGCCGTGCCGACCCGTGTCGTCGCTCCAGTATTCGCCGTCCCAGCGTCCCTGGAGCTGTGCCGTCCCCTCGGCATCGGCGTGGAGCGTAACGGGCGGCGGATTCCCGCTGCACGCGGCCGCCAGGAGCGCCACGGTGAGTCCGGCCATCGAATTCCACATCCAGCGTGTCTCCACGTTTCTCTCCTGTCTCCCGGGTGTTCGTCGAATCCGGGATCAAGATACGACAGGGACTCCAATCCTTCTGTCGGGAGAAGTCCCTGCCGGGATGCGGGGAGATCTCCCACCGGTGTCCGCTCACTCCAGCTTCCGCTCCCGCCAGAGCGAATACACCGCCGGCACCACGAGAAGCGCCAGGACGGTGACGGAGATCATCCCGCCGATCATGGGGGCGGCGATGCGCCGCATGATCTCCGATCCCGCGCCGTGTCCCCACATGATGGGGACCAGCCCGAGGGTGATGGCGGCCACCGTCATCATCACGGGCCGGAGGCGAAGTCCGGCCCCCGCCTCCACGGCGGCCCGGATGGAGAGCTCGTCGATCCGGTGCCCGCTGGAGCGCAGCGTGTCGTACGCGTGGTCCAGGTACACGAGCATGATCACCCCGATCTCCGCTGCCACGCCGGCCAGGGCGATGAAGCCGACGGCCACCGCCACGCTCATCTCGTAGCCCAGGAGCCACATGAACCACACGCCTCCCACGGCGGCGAACGGGAGCGATAGCATGACGATGAGGCTCTCGGTCACGTTCCGGAAGTTCAGGTAGAGCAGGAAGAAGATGATGAGGAGCGTGACGGGGACGACCAGGTTCAGGCGCTCCCGGACCCGCTGCATGTACTCGTATTGGCCCGACCACGCGAGGCGGTAGCCGGCGGGGATCGCCAGCTCCCGGTCCAGCAGCGCCCGCGCCTCGTCCACGAAGGAGCCGATGTCCCGGCCGCGCACGTCGACGTAGACGATGCCGTGGAGCCGGCCGTTCTCGCTCTTGATCATCGGCGGCCCCTCGGCGAAGCGCACCTCGGCGATCTCGCCCAGCGGGACTTGGGCACCCCTTCCACCCACCGGCAACAGCACCGAGCGAATCGTCCGGAGGTCGTTCCGGAGCTCGGGCTCGTAGCGCACGTGGATCGAGTACCGCTCCCGGCCCTCGAGGGAGGTGGCCACGTTCATGCCCCCCACGGCGGCCATGGCCAGCTCCTGCACCTCCTCCATGGAGAGTCCGTATCGCGCGGCGGCCGACCGGTCCGGCACCACCTCCAGGTACCGCCCGCCCATCGTCCGCTCGGCATAGACGGAGGCCGCCCCGGGAACGGCCGCCAGCAGTCCCTCGATCCGGGTGCCGATCTCCTCGATGGTCCGCAGGTCGGGGCCGAACACCTTGATGCCCACCGGCGTCTTGATGCCGGTGGCCAGCATGTCGAGCCGGTTCTTGATCGGCATGGACCACATGTTCGCCACGCCGGGGGTGCGGACCTTCCGGTCGAACTCCTCCACGATCTTCTCGTAGGTCATCCCCTCCCGCCACTCCTCCCGCGGCCGGAGCGTGGCGATGGACTCGAACATGGACATGGGGGCGGCGTCGGTGGCCGTGCGGGCCCGGCCCACCTTGCCGATCACCAGCTCCACCTCGGGGATGGAGGCCATGATCGAGTCCCGGTCCCGGAGCATCCGTCCGGCCAT
This sequence comes from uncultured Gemmatimonadota bacterium, assembly GCA_964627425.1. Lineage (GTDB taxonomy): Bacteria > Gemmatimonadota > Gemmatimonadetes > Palauibacterales > Palauibacteraceae > Caribbeanibacter. The sequence continues at coordinate 783 of CAZVIY010000028.1, read as the reverse complement.
GCCCGTCCCCATCCCGGGCAGCACCGAGGGCATGTCCATCACCGAGCCCTCGTTCAGCGGCGGCATGAACTCCGAACCGATCCGTGAGGCGGGGAGCAGGGTGAGGGCCAGGACGGCGGCCGCGCCGGCCAGCACCCAGCTGCGTCGGCCCAGGGTCCAGCGCAGCACGGGCATGTAGACCGCCTTCATCCAGCGGTTGAGCGGGTTCTTCTCCTCCGCTGGGATCCGTCCCCGGATGAACAGGCCCATGAGCACCGGGACCACGGTGACCGAGAGCAGCGCCGCGGCGGCCATGGCGAAGGTCTTGGTGAACGCCAGGGGGTGGAAGAGGCGTCCTTCCTGGGCCTGGAGGGCGAAGACCGGCAGGAAGGAGAGGGTGATGATCAGGAGACTGAAGAAGAGGGCGGGGCCCACCTCCCGGGCGCTCTCCACCGCCACCTCCCAGCGGCTCCGCCCGTGGTTTTCCTCCCGTCCCAGGTGCCGGTGCATGTTCTCGATCATCACGATGGCCGCGTCCACCATGGCGCCGATGGCGATGGCGATGCCCGACAGGCTCATGATGTTGGCCGTGATCCCGAGCCAGCGCATCACGAGGAACGCCATGGCCAGCCCCAGGGGGATGGTGAGGATGGCGACCAGGGCGGAGCGGACGTGGAACAGGAAGAGGACCGTCACCAGGGCCACGATGATCGTTTCCTCGAGGAGCTTCTCCTGGAGCATGTCGATGGCCCCGTGGATGAGCCCGGATCGGTCGTAGGCGGTCTTCACCTCGACCCCCGGCGG
>CAZVIY010000027.1:0-18247 GCA_964627425.1 uncultured Gemmatimonadota bacterium | reverse complement strand
CCCCGTCGTTGTACACGTGCGGCGACACCCGGAGGGACGTCCCCCGGACGGAGACCTCCACGTCCCGCCGGGCGAGCGCCTCCCGCAGCTCCTCCGGCGCCGTCCCGTCCTCCAGGCGGAGCCCGAACAGGTGCCCCGCGCGCCACCCGCCCTCCTCCACGCGGAACCCCATCTCCCGGGCCTCGTCCACCAGCGGCCGCGTTAGGCGCCGGCAGTAGTCCTGGATGCGGGAGGGCCCCAGCTCCTCCACGAGCTCCAGGGCCTCGGCCAGCATGGGGATCAGGATCGGGCTGGCCCGCTGGCCCACGTCGTATCGGACGGCCCCCGGCCCGTACTCGTCGGTGTAGTCGGTGAGCCCGGCCAGGTTCTCGCTCCCGGCCCGGCCCAGCCACGTCTCCTCCAGGGGGACACCGCCGTCGAGGGCCGGGCCCAGGTACGCCACCGCCAGGCCGTAGGGACCCAGCAGCCACTTGTAGGACGCGCAGATGAGGGCGTCCGGCCGGACCCGATCCACGTCGAACGGGAGGGCCCCCACCGCCTGGGTCCCGTCCACCACCAGGGCCGCCCCGACCTCCCGGGCCCGACGCCCCACCGCCTCCAGGTCGAAGATCGTGCCGTCGGTCCAGTGGACCGGCGCCAGGGCCACCACCGCCGTACGCTCGTCCAGGGCCTCCAGGAGATGGCGGTTCCAGCGCTCCCCCCGGCCCCGGAACGGGCCCGGCCCCGGGCCCACGGTCCGGAGCTCGATCCCGGGCTCGCGGCAGAGCCGGCGCCACGCGTAGACGTTGCTCGGGAACTGCCCCTCGGCCACCACCACGTTCTCCCCTGGTTCCACCGGGAGATTCCGGGCGCAGAGGGCGATCCCGTAGGAGACGGAGGGGAGGACGGCCACCCGTCCCGGGTCCCCGGCGTTCACCAGGGCGCTGAAGCGACGCCGGACCCGATCGGGGCCCTCGAAGAACGTCCCCGGCCCCAGCCGGGCCGGCACGCTCTCTCTCCGGAGGCCCTCCCGGCCCGCCTCCTCCACCCGCCGGGCCAGGGGACTCATGTAGGCGCAGTTCAGGTAATGGAGCTCCTCCGGCAGGGAGAACGCCCCGGGCCGCGGATCGAGGGGGGGCTCGCCGGCGCCCTGCCCGGCGCCCTCGTCGGCCCCTTCACCGGCCTCCGGCCCGGGAGAGGCCGGGACCGCCGCGGCCATCAGAAGATCCGGATCTGCGCCCGGATCGTCCGGCCCGGTCGGGGGAGTCCCAGCTGGTCGAAGAAGGCCTCGTCGGTGAGGTTCTCGGCCCGGAGGGTCGCCGCGAACGGCGGGAGGCCGCTCCCGCCGTCGAACCGCCGGCTCAGGCCCAGCTCGAGCCAGGTGCTGGGATCCAGCTCCACCGCGCGGCCCAGCCTCGGGTCCGTGCCGAACTGTGCCCCGAGGTGCTCCATCCGGCCCTCGAGGGAGAGGCCGGCCACCAGCGGCGCCGAGGCGCTCAGGCCCAGGACGACCTCGGGCTGGTACTCCGCCCGCTCGCCCGTGGGCTCGCCGTCGTCGTCCAGGAGCTCCACGTCCTGGAGGGTCAGGTCGCCCCGGAAGGAGGCGCCGCCCAGGTCCCAGTTCCCCACGAGCTCGACCCCGGTGGCCCGGGTCTCGCCCCGGTTCTGCCGCTGGAACTTCCCTCCCTCCACCACCGCCCGGACGATGGAGCCCTCCAGGCGCTGCTGGAAGAGGATGGCCTGGAGCTCCAGGTCGTCCAGATGGAGGGTCCCGCCCACCTCACCCACTTTCAAGGTGATCGGACTCAAGTTCGGATTCGGCTCGAACTTACCCAGTGCTCCCGAGAAGAGCTCTCGAAGGGCCGGAAAGCGCACCTTCCGGCTCACGCCCCCGTGGACCTCCAGTCGGCCGTCGGCCATCGCCGCCCGTCCCGAGGCCCGGACGCCCCAGCCGGAGATGGGGTCCCGGGAGGGCTTGCCGCCGGTCTCGGGGTAGGCGGAGCCGTCCACGCTGCCCCCCACGGTGAGGAGGGGATCCTCGAAGGGGCCCGCCCGGCCGTCGCCGCCGCCCAGGGGCTGCTCGGTCTCCAGCCCCAGGCTCCACAGCCGCTGCCGGAAGGTGGAGACCCCGTCCGGGAGGGTCTGCTCGTGCCGGGTCTCCGCCAGGGTGACGGCCCCGCTCAGGGTCCCCGCGCCCAGGGTGTGATCCCCCACCAGGCGCAGACTCACCGTGCGGTCGTCACCGGTCTCCCCCCCCACGCTGTCCTCGTAGGCCAGAGAGCCGTACGAATCGATCTCCAGGTGCTGGAGGTCCAGCCCCACGGTGGCCTCCAGGTCGCCCCGCCCCAGGGGCGTCTCCCCCCAGCCGGTGCCCGCCGAGAGGGAGGTGACCGAACGCCAGTGGTTCGGGATCCTCCAGAATCGGGGGTCGGGCTCGTCGCTCCCGATGAGGTGGAGCTCCGGGGTCACGCCGCGCTCGGTCCGGAAGGCCATGGTGGAGAGGGAGAGCCACTGGCCGCCCTCCCCCTGATGGCGGAGGGCGAGGTACCCGTTGGCCGCCCGCGCGTCGCTGTTCAGCAGCAGCCCCTCCTCGCCCCGGGCCACCGTGGGGAGGTCGCCGGCCACCGCCGCGCCGGGGCTGTCCCGCCATCCGCCCCCGGCCCGGAGGAGCCACCGGTCCTCGTCCTCGTCGCCCCACATCCGCCGGATCTCGCCGGAGAGGGCGTAGGCGCCCTCGTGATCCATGCTCGCCTGCAGCTCGAGGGGCGAGCCCGTCCGGGCCGGGACCGGCGCGTGGCTCACGCCCACCTTCACCACGCCCCCCAGGACGTTGGGGCCGGCCAGGACCGAGGAGAGCCCCCGGACCAGCTCCACCTGACGCGCCGCCGTCATGGGCACCACCGAGAGGTCGGTGCGGTTGTCCCACCCCACCGTGAGGGGCACGCCGTCCACGAGGACCGCGATCTGGCGCTCCTCCATCCCCCGGATGGAGGGCTGCTTCTGCCCGCGGGAGTTGGCCCGGATCCGGATCAGGGGCATCTGGTCCAGGACCTCCGCCAGGCTCGGCGACGGTGTCACCACGGCCGAGTCCAGGTTCATGAGCACCCCGCTCCCCCCGCCCCCGGTGAGGGTGGGACGTGTGGTCTCCACCCGGAGCTCCCCCAGGAGGTACTGGACGCTGTCCGGCGGCACGGTGTCGCCGGCCGGGGGCGGCGGATCCGTCTCCTGGGCTCCGAGGCCGCCGGGCAGGAGGAGCACCAGGACCGCGACGGCCGCCAACAGGGCCATCCCCGTGCGGTGCATCCCCCTCCCGGCGCCTCTCCGGACGCCTCGATCTCTCCTCCCGACGGCATCCGTCGCCATCACGTCTCTCCTCCACCAAGCCCGATTCTCGGTCTCAGCCCCGTGACGATCATAGCAAGCGCCGCGCCGAGGATCGACGCCCCGCCGACCCAGTCCCCCCAGCGGGTGAAGAGCGTCTTCTCGTCGGTGGTGGTCACCGTCGCCGTGAAGGCCCGCTCCTGGAAGAGCGGCGTGCGTCGCTCGAACCGGCCCCGGGGATCCACCACGCCGGAGATGCCGGTGTTCGCCGCCCGGACCACGCCCATGCGGTTCTCCACGGCCCGCATGACCACGTGGGCGGGATGCTGCCAGAGGGCGCTGGTGCGGGCCCACCACGGCCGGTGCCGGCCGAACCAGGCGTCGTTGGTGATGTTCACCAGGAAGTCCGCCCCGGCCCGACGGTAGCGCCTGGACCGGTCGGCGAAGATGGACTCGTAGCAGATGAGGACGCCGAAGGTGCTCCCGTCGGCCCGGAAGGGTTCGGTCCACTCCCCCTCGCCGAAGCCGCCCATGAACGCGACGCCCTCGAACCATTCCGGGGGGAGGAAGGGGACCCGCTCCACCAGGGGCACCAGGTACCGCTTGTCGTAGCGGCCCACGGGCCCCGCCCCGGGGGCCAGCAGGTAGGCCGAGTTGTAATGGGTCAACCCGTCCCCGTCCCCGGCTCCGGGGTCGGCGTCGGCGCCCATGGCCCCGTACAGGACCTTCGCCCCCGTGCGCCGCGCGAGGCTCCGGATCCAGCGGCGCCATTCCGGACGGCCCGGGTAGTCCAGCTCCGGGATCGCCTCCACGTAGAGGGGGATCACCGTCTCGGGGAGGACCAGGAGGTCGATCCCCCCCGCGGCCTCCCCCGCCAGGTCCCCGGCCCCCAGGAGGCGCTCCGTCGACGCGCGGGCGCTGTCGGCGGCGGCCTCGTGCTGCAGCTTGATGTCCTCCGGCACGTTGGGCTGGATCACTCCCGCCCGGGCCGCCGGGCGCGTCTCCAATCCGTGCCAGCGCACCAGGGAATAGGCCACGGGAAGGGCGAAGGTCACCAGCGCGGCCACCACCAGGGCCCGTCCCCCCGCGGGACCGGGCGCCGCCGCCCGGTCCCGTCGGAACGCGGAGGCCGTCTCCCGGAGGGGGACCCGGGCCAGCCCCGGCCACCGGCGGAGGAGGACCGCCGCGATCAGGGCGTTCACGGCCGCGAGCCAGAAGCTCAGCCCCCGGGTCCCCACCAGGTCCGCGGCTCCGATCAGCCGTGGGACCCCGGTGAGGCTGGCTCCGAGCTCCATCCAGGGGAAGGCCACGGGACCGAGGTGGGCCCGGACCCACTCCATGGCGGTCCAGAACACCGGGACCGCGAGCCACAGGGGCCAGTTCAGTCGTCGTGTGGTCAGGTGGACGCCCAGGGTGGCGCAGGAGAGGAAGCCCGCCATGACGAGCACCGGAGCCCCGAACGCCAGGACGGCCAGGGGAGTGTAGAAGACCAGCGCCACCAGGAGCCAGTAGAAGACCAGGCTGAAGTGGAGGAGGCCCATGAGGAAGCCTCCCCTGAGCGCCTGGCTCCGTCCCTCCTGGCCCTCGGGAAGCCCCGCCAGCCAGACGACCCAGGGCACCAGGCCCAGGAAGGAGGGCGCCACCAGGTGGAACGGCGGATAGGCCAGCGCCAGGACGACGCCGGCCGCGACGGGCCAGCCCCAGCGGGGGGGCGGGGAGAGCCGGCTCACCGCCCGGGATCGGCGTCCGGAGAGACCTCCCGTCCTTCCTCGGCCGAGCGGTAGCAGGCACGGACGATCCTCATGAGGCGGACCTGCTCGTCCTCGGTCACCAGGGGCACCTCCCCCCGCACCCGGCGCAGGAACTCGGCCCATTCCTGGCGATAGGAGCCGGTGTAGAGGCCGCCGCGATCGGTGTCCAGGGGCGGCGTGACCTCGGTGAGCCCGGTCTCGAGCTCCTTCAGGACCCGGAACGGATCCGTGCTGGCGGAGCCCCGGGACCCGAGGACGTAGAGGCCGTGCCGGTCCTTCTCCTCCTTGAGCTCCCAGGTCACCTCCACGTTGACGGTGGGGCCCTCGGGGACGCCCATGAGGACCATCGCCGAGTCCTCCACCCGGCCCGACCCGTGGAACCGGGCCGAGACGCGCTCCACCTCCGGATAACCGAGCAGCCACAGCGCCACGTCCACCGCCTGCACGCCCAGGTCCATGAGGACGCCGCCGCCCGAGCGCTCGGGATCGGTGCGCCACCCCCGCCCCGGACGGCGTCCCCCCCGGTTCAGCCAGGAGGAGCGGACGAAGATGATCTCCCCCAGCTCCCCACTGGCCACGAACTCCCGGAGGCTCCGGATGTCCAGCCGGAATCGCTGGTTCATGGCCACCATGAGCTGGCGATCCACCTCCCGGGCCGTCCGTATCATCCGGGCGGCGTCGTCGGGGTCGGGGGCGATGGGGCGCTCCACCATCACGTGCTTGCCCGCCCGGAGCGCCGAGACGGCCAGCTCGGCGTGGGTGTGGTTCGGGGTGCAGATCACCAGGGCGTCGATCTCCTCGGAGAACCCCGGGAGGGACGCCATGTCGGAGGCCACCTCGGAGACCTGGAACCGATCGGCGATGGTCCGGGCCTTCTCCAGGTGGGGATCGGCGATCCCCGCGATCTCGACGCTGGGGAGGCGCCGCAGGATCGGCAGGTGGACCACCTGGGCCGCGCCCCCGGCGCCGACCACGGCCACCCGGACGCGCCGATCCGCGTCGGGCCGCCCCTCCGTCTCCACCGCCTCCTCGGGATGCTCGCCGCTCATCCGTCCGTCCCCTCCTCGTGCTCCTCCGCCAGCGCGTCCTCCAGCGCCTCCCCGGCGATCCGGATCGTCCGGTCCACCTCGTCCCCGGTGTGGGCCGTGGAGACGAACGCCGCCTCGAAGGGGGACGGTGCCAGGTAGACGCCGCGCTCCATGCACGCCCGGTGGAACCGGGCGTACCGGCGGCGATCGGTCTCCCGGGCGTCCGCGAAGCTCCGCACCGGCCCGTCGACGAAATGGACCCCCCACATGGACCCCACCGCGTGACCCGTGGCGGGGATCCCCCGCTCCCGCGCCGCCCCGGCCACGCCCTCCGCCAGCCGCCCGGCGAGGCGCTCCAGGCGGGGATACGGCGCCTCGTTCTCCAGGGTCCGGAGCTGGGCCAGTCCCGCCGCCATGGCCAGGGGATTCCCGCTCAGGGTCCCGGCCTGGTACACCGGACCGGCGGGCGCCAGGCGGTCCATGAGGTCCGCCGGTCCGCCCACCGCACCCACGGGCAGCCCCCCGCCCACCACCTTGCCCAGCGTCGTCAGGTCCGGTTCGACGCCGTACCGCTCCTGGGCGCCGCCCGGCCCCACGCGGAATCCGGTCATCACCTCGTCGAAGATCAGCAGCGCCCCGTGGTCGGCCGTGAGCTCCCGGAGCAGCTCCAGGAACCCGTCGGCGGGAGGGATGAGGCCGGCGTTCCCCACCACCGGCTCCAGGATCACCGCCGCGATCCCCCGGCCGTGCGCCTCGAACGCCTCCCGCGCGGCGGCCGGCTCGTTGAATGGAACCGAGAGCGTGAGCTCGGAGAGGTCCGCCGGGACGCCCGGCGAGTCCGGGAGACCCAGGGTGGCGACCCCGGAGCCCGCCCGGACCAGGAAGCTGTCGGCGTGCCCGTGGTAGCACCCGTCGAACTTCAGGATCAGGTCCCGGCCGGTGATCCCCCGTGCCAGGCGCAGCGCCGTCATGGTGGCCTCGGTGCCGCTGTTCACGAACCGGACCTTCTTCACCGACGGCACGGCCCGGATCACCTCCTCGGCCAGCTCCACCTCCTCCCGGACGGGCGTCCCGAAGCTCGTGCCCCGGCCCGCGGCCTCACGGACGGCCGACGTGATGGCCGGGTGGGCGTGCCCGAGGATCAGCGGCCCCCAGGAGAGGACGTAATCCAGGTAGCGGCGGCCGTCCACGTCGTGCAGGTACGCCCCGCGCCCCCGCTCGGCGAAGAAGGGGCGTCCGCCCACCGATCCGAACGCCCGCACCGGCGAGCTCACCCCCCCGGGCATGGCGGCGCGGGCCCGGGCCCAGAGGGCGTCCGAGCCGTCGCCCGGGCTCACCCCGACCCCCTCATCCGGAGAAGACCTCCACGCCCTCCGGCACCCGGAACCGGAAGACCGAGTCGGCCACGGCCGCGTCCGGGCGGAGGTCCCAGAGGCGGACGGTGCGCACGGTCTCGTTCTCCTCGACGATCCGGAACTTCCGGACCAGGAGGTCCGTCCGCCCGAGCCAGATGCGGACCTCCCGGTACGGCGAGTCCGCCTCGCCGGTGGGCGTCAGCACCAGCTGGCGCACGTCCACGTCGGAGACCCGCCCGGCGCCCCCGTCCTCGATCCGATAGCCGCGGCGCGCCTCTTGGAAGATCCGACCCTGGAGGTCGGCCATCCCCCGACCGGTGGGCGAGGCGTCGATGGCCGTCCGGATGACCTGTCCCGGATGGGTGCTCGGATAGTACAGCCAGAGATGCTCCCCGTCGGCCACGATCACGTCGTCGGGAGGATCGGAGAAGTCCATCTTGAACCGGCCGGCCCCCTTCTGGTACCAGCGGCCCTCGCCGTGATTCTCCCGGTCCAGGAGCGGCACGGCCACCGTCTGCTCGAAGCGGGCGGTCATGCTCTCCAGCCGCTCGTAGCGCGCCCTGGCCCGCTCCAGCAGCTCGCGGGGGCCGGCCGAGTCCGCCGCCACCGGCGCCTCCGCCTCGGCTCCGGCCTCCGGCGATCCCCCGGCGGCCCGGGCGCAGGCCTCCTCCCCCTCCCCGCGCTCCTGGACCGGATGACCGGCGGCCGGGACGCCGCTCCACGCCAGGGCGGCGGCCATCCCCGCCGCCAGGACGGGGATCCGGGCCGCGCGGCCGCGAGCCGGGGCCTCCGCGATCATTCCTCCACCACCTCGTCCAGCTCCTCCAGGCCCACGAGGACCTCCCGGGGCTGGGAGCCCTGGGGGGGACCCACGACGCCGGCGTGATGGAGCTGATCGATGATCCGGGCCGCCCGACCGTAGCCGATCTTCAGGCGGCGCTGCAGCAGGCTGGTGGACCCGGAATCGTGGGTGATGACCACCTCGGCCGCCTGGCGGAAGAGCTCGTCCCGGTCCTCCAGGACCTCCTCCACCACGTCCACCCGGGCCTCCTCGGCCTCCTTCTCCTCCACGAAATCCAGAATATCCCTCTCCCCTTCCTCGTCCCGCTCCGGCGTCGGCTCCTCGGTCTTCTTCCGATACCACTCAACGAGGCGTTCGGTCTCCTTGCTCCCCAGGAACGCCCCCTGGATCCGGATGGGATCGGACTCCCCGGGAGGGAGGAAGAGCATGTCGCCGTTGCCCAGGAGGCTCTCGGCCCCGTTCTGGTCCAGGATGGTCCGGCTGTCGGTCTTGGAGGCCACCCGGAACGCGATGCGGCTGGGGAAGTTCGCCTTGATGAGGCCCGTGATGACGTTCACCGACGGCCGCTGGGTGGCGATGACCAGGTGGATCCCCACGGCCCGGGCCTTCTGGGCCAGCATGGCCAGCGGCTCCTCCACCTGGCCCTGGACGGTCATCATGAGGTCCGCCAGCTCGTCGATGACGATCACCACGTACGGGAGCGGCCCGTCGGTGTAGGCCTCCAGGTCCGAGCCGTGGGGATCCCGGAGCGTCACCTCGTCGTCCTCCACCCGCTGGTTGAACTCCTCCAGGTTCCGGCTGGCGTTGGTCCCCAGGAGGGCGTACCGGCGGTTCATCTCGTACACCGCCCACTTGAGCACGGCGGCGGCCTCGTCGTTGTCCGTCACCACGGGGTGCCGTAGGTGCGGGAGGTCGTCGTAGACCGACAGCTCCACCATCTTGGGATCCACCATGAGGAAGCGGAGCTCCGCCGGAGGATACCGGTAGAGGAGGCTGGTGATGATCGTGTTGATGCACACCGACTTCCCCGACCCGGTGGCCCCGGCGATCAGCAGATGGGGCATGCGGCTCAGGTCGGTGCAGTAGGGCTCGCCGGCCAGGTCGCGCCCCAGGGCCAGGGGGAGGGTGGCCCGGCTCCCGCGGTAGGCCCGCGACTCCAGCACCTCCCTGAGCCGCACCACCTGGGGCTCCGGGTTGGGGACCTCCACGCCCACGGCGCCCCGCCCGGGGATCGGCGCCACGATCCGCACCGACGGGGCCTTGAGGGCCAGGGCCAGGTCGTCGGAGAGGGCGGAGATCTGGCCCACCTTGACGCCGGGAGCGGGCACGACCTCGAACTGGGTGACCACCGGCCCGGTGGTCCACCCCTCGATGCGGCCCTCGACGTTGAAGGTCTCCAGCTTCTCCACCAGGACCTGGCCCAGCTCCTCCAGCTCGCCCTCCGAGAGGCCCGTGGCCTCACGCTCGGGGGTGGAGAGGAGCTCGAGAGGGGGCAGCTCGGTCTGCTCCAGGTCGCCGGGATCCGTCAGGGATACGCCTCCGTCCTCCGAGGGCGGCCGGACCCCGCCGGCGGGCGCATCGCTCCTCCCGCCGCCCCCGGACCCGCCCCCCGCGGCCCTCCCGGCTGCCTCGTCGGCCCCGGTCCCGGCGGCCGTCGGGGTGCCGGCGGACCCGCCCTCCGCGCCCGCTGCCTCCGAGGACCGCCGCCAGGGGGAGGCCTCCCCGCCGTCGGCGGCTCCCCTCCGGGCAGGAACACCCCCCGTCCGGGCCCGGAGCCACTCGCCTCCCCCGCGGGCCGCGGCCAGGAGCGAGGCCCCGGCGCCGCGCAGCGCCCCGGCGAGCCGTCCGAGCCCCCGGGAGGCCGACCAGCCCAGCGTCAGGATGAGGAGGACCAGCAGCGCCGCTCCCACCAGGACGTGGGCCCCGTAGCCCAGGACCCCGAACAGGAAGCCTCCCGCCGTGCGACCCAGGGCGCCGCCCGCCGCCGTCCCGCTCCCTCCCCCGGCGGCCAGCCATCCCGCCGGCGGGACCAGGACGAGCAGGCCGGCCGCCAGGACGCTCCAGCGGACCCCGGTGCTCCGGTCCGCGGCGCCCAGGAGGGCCAGGCCCCAGGCCAGGGGCGGGAGGAGCACCGCCAGGGCCACGGCGCCGAACGTTCCCGTGAGGACCCGGTGCAGGTAGGCCCCCGCCGGGCCGGCGAGCTCCCGATCCACGCCCACCGCCGGGGGCACCAGGGCCAGCCCGAGCAGCAGCGCCAGGGCCAGGAGGCCCACCGCCGCCGCCTCGGCCACGCGGCGCTCGCGATCCTCGCCGTCGCTCATCGGACCGCCGGGACCGCCCGGCTCACGACTCCCGCTCCTCCGACTGGATGCGGTCCACGAAGCCGGTGTCGAACTCGGCGCTGGAAAAGTCCGGATGCTCCAGCACCCTGCGGAGGAAAGGGATCGTGGTGGGGATCCCCTCCACGATGAACTCCTCCAGAGCGTGGTAGGCCCGGCTCCGGGCCTCCTCCCGGTCCCGCCCGTGGACCACCAGCTTCCCCAGCAGGGAATCGTAGTTCGGCGGGATCAGATAATCCGCGTAGACGTGGCTGTCGATTCGGATCCCCATCCCGCCGGGCGCGTGGAACGAGGTGATCTTTCCGGGAGCGGGCCGGAAGTTCGCGTCCGGGTCCTCGGCGTTGATCCGGCACTCGATGGCGTGGCCCACCAGCGGCGGCGGTCCGTCCACGCCCACCGGCTCCCCGGCCGCCACCCGGATCTGCTCCTTCACCAGGTCCACGCCGGTCACCAGCTCCGTCACCGGATGCTCCACCTGGATCCGGGTGTTCATCTCCATGAAGAAGAACTCGCCGTCGGGGGCGAGGAGGAACTCCATGGTCCCGGCGTTCCGGTAGTCGATGGCCTCGCCCCCCCGGACGGCGGCCTCGCCCATCCGGCGACGCTGCTCGTCGGTGAGGACCGGGGCCGGGGCCTCCTCGATGAGCTTCTGGTGCCTCCGCTGGGTGGTGCAGTCCCGCTCGCCGAAATGGACCACGTTGCCGTGGGTGTCGCCCACGAGCTGGATCTCCACGTGCCGCGGCTGCTCCACGAACCGCTCCAGGTAGACGGAGGGATCGTCGAAGGCGGCGTCGGCCTCGTTCCGCGCCATGGGGAACGCCCGCTCGAACTCCTCCCGGTCCCGGGCCACGCGCATCCCCTTTCCGCCGCCGCCCGAGGCGGCCTTGATCATGACCGGGAATCCGATCTCCTCGGCGGCCCGGAGGGCCTCGGCCGGATCGTCCACGGGATCCTCGGTGCCCGGGACGATGGGCACCCCCGCGCTCTCCATGGTCCGACGGGCCTCGGCCTTGTTGCCCATGAGCCGGATCTGCTCCGCCGTGGGACCGATGAAGGTGAAGCCGCTCCGCTCGCAGATCTCCGCGAATTCGGCGTTCTCGGAGAGAAAGCCGTACCCGGGGTGGATGGCGTCGGCGCCGGTCACCTCGGCGGCGGCGATGACCCGCGGGATGTTGAGATAGCTCTCCCGTGCCGGCGGCGGCCCGATGCAGACTTCCTCGTCGGAGAACCGGACGTGGAGGGAGTCCCGATCGGCCTCCGAGTAGACGGCCACCGTGGCCACGCCCAGCTCCCGGCAGGCACGGATGACCCGGAGCGCGATCTCACCCCGATTGGCGACGAGGATCTTCTGGAACACTCGGCCTGTCCCGGGCTCAGGCGGAGGTGTCGATCCGGAAGAGCACCTGCCCGTACTCCACCGCCTCCGCGTTCTCCACGCAGATCTCCCTGATCTCTCCGGAGACCTCGGACTCGAGCTCGTTCATCAGCTTCATGGCCTCGAGGATGCAGAGCGTCTGGCCCTCCTGGACGCGCTCCCCCTCCTCCACGTAGGGCGGTGCGTCCGGCGCCGGGGCCCGGTAGAAGGTCCCCACCATGGGGGAGGTGACCTCGTGGAACTCCGTCGTCCCCTCGGCCTGGACCGACGTCCCCCCGTCCTGGACCGTCCCGTCCCCTGCGGGAGGGGCGGAGCCCGCCGATCCCGCCTCCCCTCCCGCGGGCGACGGCGGGGAGCCCTGGACGGGCGAGGCGGGGGCGGGGGCGTGGGAGGAGGACGGCGGGATCCCGGCTCCCGGCGGCGACTTGGAGATGCGGACCTTCGTGGCGAACCGGGACACCTCCAGGGTGTCGACCTCGGATTCGTCCACCAGGTCGATCAGCTCGCGGATCCAGTCGAGATCGATCATGAGGTCACCCGCTCCAGATACTTGTCCTCGGTGCGATCCACACGGACCGTGTCGCCTTCCTCCACGAACAGGGGCACCTGGACCACGGCCCCCGAGGAGAGGGTGGCCGGCTTGGTGCCTCCCTGGGCCGTATCACCCTTCAGCCCCGGGCGGGTGTCCACAACCTCGAGCTCCACGAACTGGGGGAGCTCCACGGCGAGCACGTCGCCGTCACGCGTCAGGGCCTCGCACTCCAGGTTCTCCCGGAGGTATTTCCGCTGGTCCTCGTCCACGGCGTCCCGGGAGAGGGGGATCATCTCGTAGGTCTCCAGATCCATGAAGTAGAGGATCTCCCCCTCGTTGTAGCTGTACTGCACCGGCCGCTTCACCAGGCGGACCTCGTCCACCTTCTCCCCGGCCCGGAAGGTCTTCTCCATGACCTGTCCGGTCATCACCTTCCGGAGCTTCGTCCGGACGAACGCCTGCCCCTTTCCGGGCTTCACGTGCTGGAAGTTGATGATCGAGTAGAGCCCGTCCTCCAGCTCGATCACCATCCCGGTACGAAAGTCCGATGTGCTCGCCATCTGATCCCGGCCTTCTCCGTCGTCTATGAGGAGGCCCCCCGTCCCGACGGCGCGGGGGGCCCGCAGTCTGTCAGCGTTGGAAGCCGCAGAACGGTATAATCTAAAGTTCCATGAGTTCCCGGGAAAACGTGGTGAGGCGCCGGGTTCCGCCGGGCTCCACGGCCACGTCGTCCTCGATCCTCACGCCGCCTCGATCGGCGAGGTACGCCCCGGGCTCCACGGTGAGGACGTGGCCCGCCACGAGCCGCTCCGAGGAGGTCCGGTGGAGCCTGGGTGCCTCGTGGACCTCCAGGCCCAGGCCGTGCCCCGTGCTGTGGGAGAACGCCTCCCCGTATCCCGCCCCGTCGAGCACCTCCCGTGCCGCGCGATCCACCTCGCTGGCCCGGGCCCCCGCCTCCACGGCCTCCAGCGCCGTCTCCTGGGCCTCCCGGACCGCCGCGTGGAGCTCCTCCTGCCACGGCCGGGGCTCGCCCACCACGAACGTACGGGTCACGTCCGAACAGTAGCCGTCGACCACCGCCCCGAAGTCCACCAGGAGCAGGTCCCCGTCCTCCACGGCCCGATCGGTCGGGCGGGCGTGGGGCAGGGCCGAGTTCGGTCCCGAGGCCACGATGGACCGGAACGCCGCTCCCTCCGATCCTCCGGTACGGAGGCGCCCCTCCAGCCACGCCGCCAGCTCCCGCTCGGTGGCTCCCGGCCGGAACGCCGCGACGAACCTCTCCAGGATCTCGTCGGCCAGTTCCCCGGCGCGTCCGATGGCCTCCACCTCGGCGGCGTCCTTCCGGGACCGTTCCTCCTCGACCCAGCCCTCCACCCCCGTCCACCCCGTCTCCGGTCCCTCCTCCCGGAGGCGCTCCAGGCCCCTCAGGGTGAGGTGGAGGGATTCCACTCCCACGGCCTCCAGCCCCCTCGCGCCCGCCACCTCGGAGACCGCGGCCGGGAGTCCCTCGCGGCTGACCACCACCTGGACGCCGGCGGCCACCTCCCGGTGGGCCTGTTCCGCGTACCGCCCGTCGGTGACCAGGACGGCGTCGTCCCGGCTCAGCAGGAGCATGCCGGCGGATCCGGTGAACCCCGACAGATACCGGAGGTTGGGCGGATGCGTGACCAGGAGCCCGTCCAGACCCGCCTCGTCCAGCCGCCGGAGGATCGCCTCCCGGCGACGGCCGGGAGCATCCTGGCCCTCTCCGGTCAAGGGACGTCCGACCCCTCCAGGTGCTCCAGGAGGCCCTCCAGGGCCAGGCGATATCCGGCGCCGCGAAAGCCCGACACCACGCCCACCGCCAGGTCCGCGAGGAGGGAGCGCCGGCGGAACGGCTCCCGACCGTGGACGTTGGAGAGGTGGACCTCGACGAACGGGAGCCCCGAAGCCTCCAGCGCGTCCCGGAGGGCGATGCTAGTGTGGGTCAGGGCACCGGCGTTCACCAGCAGGCCGTCCAGGGCGTCGGCCCGGCCTCCGAGCCAGTCTAGGAGGTCTCCCTCGTGATTCGACTGATAGAACTCGAGCTCCACGCCGCCGGTCTCCTCCGCCGCGCGACGGAGGGCCTCCTCGATCCCCTCCAGGGAGACGTCGCCGTAGTGGCGGGAATCCCGAGCTCCCAGACGATCGAGGTTGGGTCCGTTCAGCACGCCGATGACCGTCACTCGTCCCTCCCGCGTCGAGCTGCCCTCCGCCACCGGCGGAGGAGCTCCTCCATCTCTCCCTCCTCGCGATCCCGGTCCCCCTCCTGCCGGTCCCGTTCCTCCCCCGGACGGGACCGGACCGTCTCGGCCACCGGCCGCACGGCGTCCGGCTCCCGGGGACGGCGGACCGGCCGCGCGCCGCCTCCCCGGAGCAGCGCCCGGAGATGGGCCCGCACGGTGGGACCGTCCCCCGGATCGACCTCCCGGCCGCCGGGATCTCCGCCCTCTCTTCGCTCCCCGGAAGGCTCCGGACGGGCTCCCGGTGGCCGGGGCGGGACCTCCCGTTCCCTCACCTGCTCGAGGCAGCCCGGGAGCCGGGGATCCTCGGGGCGACGCTCCACGAGCTGGGCGTAGAGGGCCTCGGCTTCCTCCCAGAGCCCCTGGCGCGCGTAGAGCCGCGCCATGGTCTCCGTCACCGGCTCCTCGTCGTCGTCCTCCCGGGAGGGCGCCTCCGACGAGGATCCTTCCTCACCGCTCGTCCTCCCTCCGCCCCACCAGTCGTCCCGGGCCACCTCGCCGAGCTTCTCCAGGATCTCGGCCCGCTCTTCGGGCGAGTGGGACGCACGCCGGGAGCCCGGCGCGGACTCGGCGGGGGACTCGGCGGGGGACTCGGTCCGGGATTCGGTCGGGGAGCGATCGCCCGCCCCGCCGGCCCGGTCCTCGAGGCGGCTCATCGCTTCCCGGGCCGCCGGGCTGCCCGGATCCGCCTCCAGGGCCCGCTCCAGGGCCGCCCTCTCGTCGTCGACCCGGCCCAGGTCACGGTGGATCCGGGCCGCGGTCAGGTGGATCGCCGGGTGGTCGAAGCCGTGCTCCGTCCCCTCCTCCAGGGCTCGAAGCGCCAGACGGTGCTCACCGGCCGACCGATACGCCTCGGCGAGCCTCACGAACGCCCGTCGCTCGGGACTCTCCTCCCGGAGGCCCTCGAACCGTCGGATCGCCTCGTCCAGCTGCGAGGAAGAGGAGGGGGATCGGGAGCTCACGGTGTGCCGGGGCCGGAGGAGCGGGGTGCGTGTTGCGGATGCCGGTTGCGGATGACGGTTGCGACGGTAACCGTCGGTCCGTGCGGACCGCCGGCAAGATACGCCGCGCCGACGAGAGGTGTCAACGCGGGTGACGGCCCCCGCTCAGGTTGCCCGGCCCGCCGGTCCACCCTACCTTCGCGGACCCGTTTCAGGCTCCGTCGGTCGCGCCGTCGGCTCCCGACCGCGGCCCGGTTTCTCCCCCCCTCTTCAACGCCTCACAGGGAGTGTCGAGCGATGGTCATGCGCACCATGCGCGAGAACACGAAGTGGATCATGCTGATCCTCACCTTCGCCTTCATCGGGTGGCTGGTCTTCGACTGGGTGCAGGGCCGGGGAGGGGCCGGCGGAGCGGAGCAGAACCCGGTGGTGGGCGTCGTCGCGGGCCAGGAGGTCCGGTACTCCGAATGGAACCGGTACCTCTCCAACCAGCTGAACGCCGCCCGGCAGGAGAACCCCGGAGCCCTCACCGACCAGTCCCGGTACGAGATCGAGGAGCAGGCCTGGGACCAGATGGTCACGGAGATGCTGGTCCAGCAGGAGCTGGAGCGGCTGGACATCCAGGTCACCGACGCCGAGATCCGACAGGCGTTCCGGACGAGCCCGCCGCCCTCCCTCCGCTCCCATCCCGCCTTCCAGACCAACGGCCAGTTCGACATCCAGAAGTACCGAGAGTACTTCCAGAGCGGGGCCGTGAATCAGCAGCTCCTGCTGCAGATCGAGGATTACTACCGGCAGATGCTCCCCCGCTCCACCCTCTTCCAGCTCGTCAACCAGGAGGTCTACCTCACCGACGACGAGCTGTGGGACGTCTACCGCCGCGAGAACGAGACGGCCACCGTCCGGTTCGTGAGCCGGGGGGCCGGGGAGCTGGTGCCGGCGGACTCGGTGAGCGTCACCGACGAGGAGGTGCGCTCCTACTACCAGGAGCATCGCGACGAGGAGTTCTCACGGCCGGCCACCGCCACCGTCCGGATCGTGAGCCTTCCCTCGGGCGCGTCCCCCTCGGACACCGCCGCCGTGCGGGCCCGGGCGGATTCCCTCCGGGACCTCGTCGTCTCGGGTGAGCGGGACTACGGGTCCCTCGCCGGGGAGGTCTCGGCCGACACCGCCACCGCCGACGACGGAGGGCTGGTGGGCGAGGTCGCCCTGGACCAGCTCTCCGGCGCGCTGCGCCAGGTGGTGGATTCCCTCACTCCCGGGCGGATCTCCGATCCGGTGCTCACGCCCTCCGGATACCAGCTCCTCCGGGTCGACGAGCGGCGTGCCGACACGGTGAGAGTCCGGCACATCGTGCTCCCCGTCGACCCCTCCCTGGAGACGGAGGACCGCCTCTTCGACCGGATGGACCGCCTGGAGAGAATCGCCCTCCGGCAGGGGCTGGGGCCGGCCGCGGACTCGGTGGGCCTGCAGCTCCGGGACAGCGTGGTCCTCGCGGAGGGATCGACCTTCGTCCCGGGGGCCGGGGCCCTGGGCGTGGCGGTGGAGTGGGCCCTGAACCCCACCACCGAGGTGGGCGAGCTGAGCCAGTTCTTCGAGAACTCCACCGCCTTCCACCTCCTGGAGCTGGTGGATCGCCGTCCCGCCGGGATTCGACCCCTGGAGGAGGTGCGGGGGGAGATCCGGGAGAGCCTACGTCGGGAGAAGATGAAGGAGGAAGCCCTGGACCGGATGGAGGCCTTCGCCGCCGCCGCCCGGGAGGCCGGCGGCCTGGAGGAGGCCGCCGGGGAGCGGGGCTGGGAGGTCCGAACCGCCGGGCCGTTCACCCGCTCCGACTTCGTGGAGGGACTGGGCCGGAGCACCGAGGCCGTGGGAGCGGCGTTCGGACTGGAGCCGGGCACCGTGAGCGGCGCCCTGGACGCCGGCGAGAGGGTGGCCGTGGTCCAGGTGATGGAGCGAACGCCGGCCGACCGCTCGGCGTTCCAGGCCGAGCTGGCGTCGCTCAGGGCGCGGGTCACCCAGGAGCGGCAGAGCGCGTGGGTGGACCGCTGGATGGCCGAGCTGCGGGAGGACGCCGAAGTACAGGACCTGCGCCACGTCCTGGACCAGCGGTCGGAGCAGGCGGCCCAGCAGGGAGGAACCGCCGGGATGTGAGCCCGGAGGGAGCGGTCAGCCCTTCGGCTCGGAGGTCTCCTCGCCCGCTCCCCGGGCGGCGTCGCCAGAGCCCCGGGCGAGCTGCTCCGGCCGCTCCTCGTCGTCGCCGATCTCCTGCACCGAATCCTTGAACTCCCGGATTCCCTCCCCCAGCGACTTCCCGATCTCGGGCAGTCGCTTGGCACCGAAGAAGAGGAGGAAGATCAGGAAGACGAGGAGGAGCTCCCAGATGGAAAGTCCGCCCAACATGTGCTTTCCTCTCGGCTGCGGTCTCAGGTCCGGGCGCCGCCCCACCCCGTGCCCCCCGTCGTCGGGAGGGCACCGGGCCGTAGCATCATCGTCAGAGGAGCGACCGGGCGAACCAGGCTACGAGTAGTATCCCGACGGCGCTGAGAATGTTCACCCGGAG
>CAZVIY010000026.1:0-19060 GCA_964627425.1 uncultured Gemmatimonadota bacterium | reverse complement strand
GGCGGTCGGGAGGGGCTCTTCGAGTACCTCCGGCCGGCGTGGCACCGGGGGCGGGGGCCGAAGGCGGACGACCTCCTCCCGGGCGAACCCGCTGATACCGCCGCCGGCCGGGGCGGCGAGCCGGCCGGGGCCCTGGGCCAGCCGGCCCTCGACGGGGACGACCTGCCGGACTCCGGCCGGGAGGGCCCCGGGGAGGACCCTGGAGACGGCCCGGGCCCGCCCATCGACCGGACGCCCAAGATGTACATCGGCGGGGAGCAGGCGCGCCCCGACGCCGAGTACCTCCTGCCGGTCGTGGATCCGGAGGGGCGCCGGGTGGGCGAGGTGGGCCGGGGGAACCGGAAGGACGTGCGGAACGCCGTGGAGGCCGCCCGGAAGCTGGACTCGTGGGGGAAGGGCACCGACCACCACCGGGCCCAGGTCCTGTACTACCTGGCCGAGAACCTGGCGGCCCGGGACGGGGAGTTCGCCGATCGGATCCGGGGGATGACCGGGGCCTCTCCGGAGGACGCCCGCCGCGAGGTGGAGGCCAGCATCGAGCGGCTCTACGAGTACGCCGCCTGGGCCGACAAGTGGGACGGAGACGTACACCGGACGCCCTTCCGCAACGTGACCCTGGCCATGCCCGAGCCCCTGGGCGTCATGGCGGTGGTCTGCCCGACCGAGCCTGCGCTCCTGGGGTTCGTCTCGGCGGTGATCCCGCCCCTGGCCATGGGGAACCGGGTGGTGGCCGTGCCCTCGCAGCGCTGGCCGCTGTCGGCCACCGACTTCTACCAGGTGGCCGACACGTCCGACGTGCCCCCCGGGGCCCTCAACATCGTCACCGGCGTACGGGAGGAGCTCTCCCGGGTCCTGGCCGACCACGACCGGGTGGACGGGATGTGGTACTTCGGCTCCCGGGAGGGCAGCGCCGAGGTGGAGCGGCGCTCGGTGGGGAACCTGAAGCGGACCTGGGTGGACCACGGCCTGGACCGCGACTGGTACGATCCCGTCCAGGGGGCCGGCCCGGAGTTCCTCCGCGAGGCCACCCAGGTCAAGAACATCTGGGTTCCCTACGGCGCTTGAGGTCTGACCGTCCTTGTTCCCCCTCAGAGATGAGAACCCCACCGACCTCACCCCGTACGTCACCTACGCCATCGTGGGGGCGAACGTGGCGGTCTGGATCCTCCTCCAAGGCGCGGGAGCCGGCGACGCGTACGTGGACAGCCTGTGCCGGTACGGCGCCATCCCGGGCCATCTCACGGGGGCGGTGGAGCCCGGAACCCTGGTGGAGCTCGGTCCCCACCGGTGCCGGGTGGAGGGGCCCCGCTGGCTCTCCGTGTTCAGCTCCATGTTCATGCACGGGAGCTGGGGGCACCTCATCGGGAACATGTGGTTCCTGTGGGTCTTCGGGAACAACATCGAGGACTCCATGGGCCACGGGCGCTTCGCCCTCTTCTACCTCCTGGCCGGCGTCGCCGGCTCGGCGGCCCACGTGGTGAGCGCCCCGGGGAGCGCGGTTCCCACCGTGGGGGCCTCGGGAGCCATCAGCGGCGTCATGGGGGGCTACCTGCTGCTCTATCCACGCGTGCCCGTGCTCACCCTGGTGTTCGTCCACGTGATGGCGCTCCCCGCCTGGCTCCTGCTGGGCGAGTGGTTCCTGATCCAGCTCTACCTCGGGGCCGCGGGCGGCGGCGGGGGCGTGGCCTTCTGGGCCCACGTGGGCGGGTTCGTGGCCGGCCTCCTGACCGTGGGCGTCTTCGCCGGGGGGCGCTCCGGGGGCGGCGGCGGGTCCGACGTACGGGTGATCCGACGGGAGCGACCGTGACGGCGGCGCTCCCCGATCTGCTGGCGGCGGCGGCCGAGATCGGGACGTCCCTCCAGGGGCTGGACGCCGGAGGAGGAGGCGCCGAGCGGCCCTTCTGGCTCCGCCTCCTCCGGGGCCTGCTGGGCGTGAGCGTGATCCTGGGCGGCGCCTGGCTCTTCTCCGCGAAGCGGAAGGCCGTGGACTGGTCGCTGGTGGGCAAGGGGATCGCCCTCCAGGTGGTCTTCGCCCTCCTGGTGCTCCGCACCGACTGGGGCCGGGGATTCTTCCGGGTGGTGAACGACGTCTTCGTGGCACTCATCAGCTACACGAACGACGGGGCCCGCTTCCTCTTCGGGGCGCTGGTGGACCGGCAGATCGCGGTCTCGGGGGGTGAGGGCGCCGTGGAGGTGGGGGCCAACTTCGCCTTCAGCGTGCTGCCCACCATCATCTTCTTCTCCTCGCTCATGACCCTCCTCTACTACATGGGGGTCATGCAGAAGGTGGTGAAGGGGATGGCCTGGGTGATGAAGCGCACCCTGGGGACCAGCGGGGCGGAGACGGTCTCGGCCGCCGGGAACATCTTCGTGGGACAGACCGAGGCGCCCCTGCTGGTGAAGCCCTTCGTGAAGGACATGACCATGTCGGAGCTGAACACGGTCATGACCGGCGGCTTCGCCACCGTGGCCGGAGGGGTCATGGCCGCCTACGTGGCCATGCTGGCGACCTTCTTCCCCGACATCGCCGGGCACCTCCTGGCCGCCAGCATCATGGCGGCGCCCGGGGGCATCGTGATCAGCAAGATCCTCTGGCCCGAGACCGAGGAGCCGGCGACCGGCCAGGAGCTGCAGGTGGACGTGGAGCAGCCCCACGCCAACGCCATCGACGCCGCCGCGGGCGGGGCCGCCGACGGGCTCCGGCTGGCCGCCAACGTGGGGGCCATGCTCCTGGCCTTCCTGGCCCTCATCGCCCTGGCCAACGGGATGCTGGAATGGACCACGGGCCAGGTGGGGATGGAGCCCATCACGCTGGAGCAGATCTTCGGGTGGTGCTTCGCACCCGTGGCCTGGATCATCGGCGTGCCCTGGGGCGACGCGGCCGAGATCGGCAGCCTCTTCGGGGTGAAGATGGTGGCCAACGAGTTCGTGGCCTTCCAGAACCTGTCGGAGATCCTGGCGGGGGACGCCGAGCTCCACCGCCGCTCGGTGATCATCGCCACCTACGCCCTCACCGGGTTCGCCAACTTCAGCTCCATCGCCATCCAGATCGGCGGGATCGGCGGGATCGCGCCGCCGCGGCGCTCGGACCTGTCGAAGCTGGGGATGCGGGCCATGCTGGGGGGCACGGCCACCACCTGGCTGACGGCCACCATGGCCGGGGTGCTCACCATATGAGCGGCCCTCCGGGGGGCGAGGAGGCCGAGCTCCGGCGGCGGGCCGCCGAGACGGTGGAGCGGGCCCGGGAGGCTGCCGGCCTCCCGCCCCCCCGGCTGGCCATCGTCCTGGGCTCGGGGCTGGGAGGGCTGGCCGAGCGGGTGGAGGAGGCCACGGAGCTGGGATACGGGGAGATCCCGGGATGGCCCCGGTCCACGGTCTCCGGCCACGCGGGGCAGCTGGTCCTGGGTCGGCTGGGCGGCGTGCCGGTGGTCTGCATGGCGGGACGCGTCCACCTGTACGAGGGTCCCGAGCCCCGGCGCCTGGCCTTCCCCCTCCGGGTCTTCGCCCGGCTGGGGGTGGAGGTCCTCTTCGTGAGCAACGCCGCCGGCGCGGTGAACCGCACGTTCGAGCCCGGCGAGCTCATGCTCATCACGGACCATCTGAACCTCCTCTGGGCGAACCCCCTGGTGGGCCCCTCGCCGGAGGGGGAGCCCCGGTGGCCCGATCTCCACGACGTCTACGATCCGGCGCTCTGCCGGGAGCTGCGGGAGGCCGCCCGGCGGGAGGAGGTCCGCCTCCGGGAGGGGACCTACGCGGCCATGCTGGGCCCGAGCTACGAGACGCCGGCGGAGATCCGGATGCTCGGGCGGCTGGGCGCCGACGCGGTGGGCATGTCCACGGTCCCCGAGGTGCTGGCCGCCCGCGCGGCCGGGATCCGGTGCGCCGGCGTGAGCTGCCTCACCAACCGGGCCGCGGGGCTGGGGCGGGAGCCGCTGGACCACCGGGAGGTGCTGGAGACCACCGAACGGGTGGCCGACGGCTTCCAGCGGCTGGTGGTCCGGGCGGTGGGGCGCTTCGAGGAGCGGAATCTGGTCTAGCGGGGCCTGACCTGGCGGCCCGGGCCCCGGACTCCTACTGGATCACGGGACGCCCCCGTCGGAAGAGGCGCTTCATCTCCCGGGCCTGCTCGACCAGGCCCGGCGGGGCGTCGCGCCGGGCACGCCGGAGCGCCCGATCCACGGCGTCGATGGCCGCCTCGAAATCTCCGGCGGCCGCGTGGGCCGCGCCCAGGACCATGGACGGACGCGGATCCCCGGCCGGCGACAGCTCCACCGCCCGCTCGGCCAGCCGGACCGCTTCCGCCGGGGACCGCTCCGCGGGGTCGGGGTCGGTGGCCAGGAGCCAGGCCAGCGTCAGGTAGGGCTCGTGGCGGTCCGGCTCCAGCTCCACCGCCGCCCGGAGATGCACCGCCGCCGAGTCGGTCCTTCCCGCGTCCCGGTAGGCCAGCCCCAGGTTGAAGCGGGCCGCCAGGTAGTCGGGCCGGCGGTCGAGGGCCCGGTGGAGGTGCTCGACGGCCTCCCGGATCTCCCCCCGGGCTCGGAGGAGGCTCCCTAGGTTGTTGTGGGCCAGTGCGTGGCCCGGATCGCTGGCGATGGCCTCCCGGAAGTGACGGGCGGCCTCGCCGGTCCGTCCCTCGGCCCGCAGGACGTTCCCCAGGTTGTTGTGGGCGTCGGCGTGGTCCGGCTCCAGCTCCAGGGTGCGCCGGTAACGACGGGCGGCATCGGCCAGGTCCCCCCGGGCTTCCAGGGCGGTCCCCAGGTTGTACTGGGCCTTCACGTAGTCGGGGTCGGCCTCCACGGCCCGGCGGAAATGCTCGATGGCGCGATCCAGCCGGCCGGCCGACTGGAGGACGGAACCCAGGCTCGCGTTGGCGGAGGGGTCGTCCGGGTCCCGCTCCAGGGCGGCCCGCCATCCGGCCAGGCGGGAGCGGAAGTCCTTCCGGGCGAAGCCCTCGCGGAGCTGCCGGAGGCTCGCGCTGTCCTCCACCGCCGTCTGGAGGTACACGTCCCCCATCTCGTCGGTGGAGCGGGGGCCGTAGACCACCCGAACCGGCGGATCCGACGGGTTCTGCGGATTCCCGGACGAGTTGTCGTAGGTGATCCGCATCCGGATCTCGGTCCCCTCGGGCAGCTCCACCGGCTCGTCGTAGCGGTAGGCGTCCTGCCAGTTGAAATTCCAGTCGTCGATCCGGAGCAGCCACCGGCGGTCCCCGTCCGGGAGCTCGGCGAACAGGTGGATCCGCTTCCCCAGGTAGTGGGCGTGGGGGTAGACGGCCAGGGCCCGGACGTCCACGGGCAGGCGGAAGCTGTCCCGGACCGTGTAGGCGTCCTCGCCCGGGGGGATGTCCATGACCTGGGAGGTGAGCTTGAGGGTGAGCGGCGTGACCTCGGGCCTCTCCTCCGTGAACTGGAAGCCGATCCGGGCCCGGACCCGCTGGTCTTCCCCGGTGGGTCGGAGGTGGAGCTGGAGCACCATGTCCGTGCCCGGCCGGAGCCGCCACGCCATCCCCTCCGGCGGCCGGGAGGGCACCCGCCCGGGGGTCCAGCCGAGGAGGAAGCCGCCCGGGAAGAAGGCGTCGCTGGAGGTGGTCATGGCGTCGAAGCCGGGCCCGGGGTCCCGGGTGGCCTGGCGCCGGGAGGAACGGGTCGTGTCGATCATCATCATGGCGTGGTGGACGACCTCCGGGTTCCCCGGCCTCAGCTCCACCGCACGCACCCAACGGGCCTCCTCCGCCGGCACGGGGATCACGAAATTGCGGAAGATCTCCGTCGTGTCCCCCGGGACCCGGAAGGCCTCCTCCATCTCCACCACCAGGTCCGGCTCGCCGAGCTGCCAGCCGCTCTCCGGCGCCGGCGGGGCCTCCACGCCCGACGTGTCGCCGGGCGGCGCCCCGTCCTCGACCCACCGCTCGACGGTGCGGATCTGATCGTCCGTCAGCCGGCGCTCCCCCTCGAAGTCGGCGTAGCCCGGCTCCGGGAGCCAGGGGGGCATGAACCGGCTCCGGGTGTGTCGGGCCATGCGCTCGGCCCGCTCCTTCGCCGGTCCGTAGCGGCGGAGGCTGAACGGGGCGGGTCCCCCGGGACGGTGGCACTGGACGCACTCCTCGAACACGACGGGGGCCACGTCCTCGGCCCAGGTGGTGGTGTCGGCGGGCGTGGCCCCGCCGGGGGCGAGGCGGGGGGACGACTCCGCCTCCCGGGCCCGGCCGGCGTCGGTCCCGCATCCGGCGGCGAAGGGGAGGAGGAGGGTCGCCAGGACGGAGATCCCCGCGGCGGACGGCGCGAAGCCGGTGGCGGACGGGGTTCCGGGCTCCAGGGGGGATCCTCCGGTGGGTCGGCGGGCGCTCGACGGACGCTCCAGCGGCTCGCTGGATCCGTTGAACACCGGAGGTCATGGAGCCGTTTAGCACACGGGTGTGTGAGGGGGAGGCTAGCCGCGATCCCTCCCCGCGTTGTAGACGGGTCCGCCGCGCTCCCGGTAGAGCGAGAGCACCCGCCGCGCCTCGGCCCGGGCCACGTCGCGCACGACCTCCACGCCGCGCCGCGCGAGGGCCGCGGGCCAGTCCTCCGGCAGCGGCCCCTCGTCGAAGCCCACGGCCCCCACGTCCTCGGCCCGCGCGGCGCAGGCCAGCCGGCGGACCCCCGACCAGTGGACGGCCCCCAGGCACATGGCGCAGGGCTCGGCGCTGGCCACCAGCTCCATCGCTCCGGTGCCGGCGGCCGAGAGGTCGTGGGAGCCGAGGCGCTGCTGGGCCACCGACAGGGCCACCACCTCGGCGTGAGCGGCCGAGCAGCGCTCCGGGACCACCAGGTTCACTCCCGGCGCCACGAGCCGTCCCGTCTCCCCCTCGAAGACGCCGGCGGCGAAGGGGCCGCCGGTCTCCCGCTCCACGTTCCCCCGGGCCCACTCCAGGACCAGGGACATGCGCCCCTCCAGGGTGGGCCGGGCGATCTCCCCGCCGGCCGCTTCCCGGAGCCACCCGGGGAGCCGGAGGGCGACCTCGGGGGGAGGCCCGTCAGTCAACCGTGGCCTCCACCCAGTGGCTCAGCGGGCCGTTGCCTCCGCCGAGGGCCGGCGCCGCCTCCAGGGCCCGCCGGGTGAACTCGAGCCCGCCGTCCACGGCCGCGGCGAGGTCCGCGCCCCGGGCGAGGAGCGCGGCGATGGCCGCCGAGAGGGTGCAGCCCGTGCCGTGGGTGCTGGAGGTGGGGATCCGCGGACGCTCCCGGCGGGTGAGCTCCGAGCCGTCGTGGAAGACGTCGACCACCCGGTCGCCGGCCAGGTGTCCTCCCTTGAGGAGCACCGCGCGGGCGCCACGGGCGACGAGCTCCCGGGCCGCCCCGTCCATGGCCGGGACGTCGTCCAGCGTCCCGGGCTCCCGGCCCAGGAGCATGGCGGCCTCGTCCAGGTTCGGGGTGACGAGGTCCGCCAGGGACAGGAGCTCCCCGGACAGGATCTCCACGGCGTCGGCCTCCAGGAGGGGATCGCCGCTGGCGGCCACCATCACGGGGTCCAGGACGTAGTTCTCCAGCCCCGTCTCCCGGAGCGCCCGGGCCACGGCCCGCACCACGGGAGCGTCGCCCAGCATCCCGGACTTCACCGCCCGGGGGGACAGGTCCTCGGCCACGGCGTGGATCTGGGCCGCCACCATCCGCGGCTCCACGACCTGGACGCCCCGGACCCCCAGGGTGTTCTGCGCCGTGACGGCGGTGAGGGCCGAGGTGCCGAAGACGCCGTGCTGGTGGAACGTCTTCAGGTCGGCCTGGATCCCCGCTCCCCCTCCGGAATCGCTCCCGGCCACCGTGAGGGCCACCGGGGGGGCCGCCCGCCGGGTCCCGACGGTGCCTCCCCCTGTACCGTCCTCGGGCCCTCCCTCGCTCCGGCCTGGGCTCATCGTGGACTCCTCCTCCTGGGGGCTCCCCTCCGGCGCTGGACACCGGCGGTTCGGCGGGGCAGGTTTCGTTCCTCCCATGCTCAGCCGATCGCAACGAACGCTCCTCCGGGCCCTGGGCCGGCGAAAGGGCCGGGAGGAGCACGGTCTCTTCCTGGTGGAGGGCCCCCGGCTCCTCCCCGAGCTCCTCCGCTCCCCCCTGCGGACGGTCCTGGTGGCCCACGTGCCGGGAGCCCTGGGCGACGGCGAGGAGTCCCTCCTCCGGGAGGCCTCCCGGGCCGGCGCCGAGTGCGTGGAGACCACGCCGGAGGAGCTGGCCGACCTGGCGGACACCGAGACGCCCCAGGGGATCCTGGCGGTGGCCCTGGTCCCGGACCGGGGGGAGGAGGTCCTGGAGGAGCCGTCGCTCCTGGTCTTCGACGCCGTCCAGGACCCGGGGAACCTGGGGACCCTGCTCCGTACGGCCGATGCCCTGGGGGTGGGCGGGGCCCTCTCCCTGCCGGGCACGGTGGACACCTGGAACCCCAAGGTCGTCCGGGCGTCGGCCGGCTCCGTCTTCCGCCTCCCCGTCCTGTCCCTGGAGCGGGAGCGGGCGACCCGGGCCCTGGGGCGCCGGGGCTTCCGCATCTGGGCCGCCGACCCGGACGGGATCCCGGTGGACCGGTGGGAGCCGGCTCCGGCCCGGCTCGCCCTGGTCCTGGGGAACGAGGGTCGGGGCGTCTCGGCCGCCATGCTGGAGGCGGCGTCCCGCCGGGTCCGGGTCCCCGTGGCGGGCCGGGTGGAGTCGCTGAACGTGGCCGTGGCGGGGGCGCTGCTGGTGGACCGGATCTTCGGCGCCCGGTCGGCTTCGGGGTAGGCCGATGGACGCCCTCTTCCTGGTCTATTCCTTCCTGCTGGGCCTCTGCGTGGGCTCCTTCCTCAACGTGTGCATCTCCCGCATGCCCCGGGGAGAGAGCGTGGTCCGGCCGCGCTCCCGGTGCCCCGATTGCGGGGCCGAGCTGGCGTGGTACGAGAACGTCCCGGTGCTGAGCTACCTGTGGCTCCGGGGGCGGTGCCGACACTGCCGGGGGAGCATCTCACCGCGCTATCCCGCCGTGGAGCTGGCCGCCGGAGGGCTCTGGCTGGGCTCGGCGGCCCTCTACGGCGCCAGCTGGGAGGGGCTGGAGGCGGCCGTGCTCCTGAGCCTCCTCCTGGCCATCGCCGTGGTGGACGGCCGGCACCAGATCATCCCCGATCCCCTGAGCCTGGGGGGGCTGGGCGCCGGGCTGGCGCTCTCGCTGTTCCCCGGCGGGATCGGACCCCTGGAGTCGGCTGCCGGCGCCGCCGTGGGGTTCGTCCTCCTCTGGACGGTGGCCCGGGTGGGGGAGCGGGTCATGGAGGTGCCGGTCATGGGCGGCGGCGACGTGAAGATGCTGGCCATGGCGGGGGCGTTCGTCGGCCCGGCGGGGACCCTCCTCACCGTCTTCCTCGCCTCCCTGGCCGGCGCCGCCGTCTACGGCCCGGTGGCGATCCTCCGGGGGGAGCGCCTCCTCCGGCTCCCCTTCGGGATCTTCCTGGCCGTCGGCGCCGCCGCCACCTACCTGGCGGGCGAGGCCCTCGGCGCCTGGTACCTAGGCCTCTTCGCCTGAGGTCCGGTCCGTCGCCAGCGAGGGACGCCCCGGCCGGAAGGGCTCCCACTCCACCCCGGAGCCGCCGTCCAGGATCAGGTCGGCCACCGCCCGGCCGGCCACGGGGGCCACGAGGATACCGTGGCGGCCGTACCCGGTGGCGTAGAAGATCCGCGGGCCCCGGGGGGCGGGTCCCAGCACGGGCCGACCGTCCCGGGTCACGGGACGGAGCCCCGCCCAGGACTCCCGGAGCTCGGCACGGGCCAGGGAGGGGGCGAGTCGCCTGGCCCCCTCCACGAGCCCGGAGACCACGGCCCGGTCGGTGCCGGCGTCGAACCCGGCCTCCTCCATGGTGCTCCCGGCCACCACGGTCCCGTCCTGGCGGGGCACGACGTAGTGGCCGGCGTGGTCGGCCAGGATCACCGGATCGGGAGGGGAGGGGGGTGAGAGACGGACCATCTGCCCCTTCACCGGCCGGACCTCCGGGGCCCCGGGAAGGCCGCGGATGCCGGAGGTCCAGGCCCCGGCGGCGACGACCACCGCGCCGCCCTCCAGGCGCTCCCCTCCCTCCAGCCGAACCGCCGCCGGGCCCCCGCCCCCCTCCCGGTCCGGGGCCTCCACGGCCCGGACCCGGCGGCCCTCCCTCAGGTCCACGCCGGCGGACCGGAGGGCCCCGGGGAGGGCCTCGGCCAGACGCTGGGCGTCGACGCGGGCCTCGTCGGGGAGCCAGAGATGGGAGTGGGCGTGGGGGGAGGCCCCGGGATGGACGTCACGGGCCTCCCCGGGGGACAGGACCCGCCCCCGGAGTCCGGCCTCCCGCTGCCGCTGGAGGGATCGCCGGGCCTCGCGCGTCTCCCCCTCCGTCCAGCTGGCCACCAGCATCCCGCCGGCCCGGTAGGCCGGCTCCACGCCGGAGAGCTCGGCGATGCGCTCCGCGAAGGCCGGGTAGACCCTCCGGCTCTCCACGCCCAGCCGGAAGAGGGGGTCGCCGGCCCGGCCCTCGTACTGGGGCGAGAGCATGCCGGCGGCGGCGCCGGTGGCCCGGCCGGGGGGCGAGGGCCGGTCCAGGACCGTGACCGAGGCGCCGCGGGCCGCCAGCTCCAGGGCCACCGCGGAGCCGGCCACGCCCGCTCCCACCACCAGCGCGTCGGGTCCTCCGCTCACCGGTCCTCGCCCCTCGACCGGCCCCCGCCGCTCACCGGCCCTCGCCCTCGGCGCCCGCCACCGGAGGCTCCCGGGGCGGCTCCACCGGATCGGCCTCTTCCTCCTCCCTCTTTGCCTCTTCCCCGCGGGTCCGGGCGGCCGCGGGGCCCGCGCGGGGCTCCTCGCCCTCCTTACGGGAGGGATGGAGGCGGGTGAGACGGGCCCGGACCACCTGGGTGTCGGTGGCGTCCAGGACCTCGATGTGGACCCCCTCCCGCTCCACCGACTCGCCGGGCGCCGGGACCCGGCCGAGCTCGTCCAGGAGGTACCCGTTCAGCGACCGGTGCTCCAGCAGGGGGAAGGAGGTGTTGAAGAAGTGGTTCAGCTCCCGGAGCTCCGCCGACCCGTCCACCCGGATCACGTTCCGGTCGACCCGGACGATGGGCTCCTCGGGGACGTCCATCTCGTCGACGATCTCCCCCACCAGCTCCTCGAGGATGTCCTCCAGGGTGACCAGGCCGTCGGTGCCGCCGTACTCGTCGACCACGATCCCCAGGTGGATCCGCCGGGCCTGGAAGTCCCGGAGCAGGCGGACCAGGGGGACGGTCTCCGGCACGAAGAGGGGGTCCCGGGCCAGGCCGGAGAGGCGCACGTCCCGCTGACCCGAGATGAGGGCCTGATAGGCGTCCCGGACGTAGAGGACCCCGGTGATGTCGTCCAGCGACTCTCCGTAGACGGGGATCCGGCTGAAGGGCACCGTCCGGAGCTCTCGGGTGATGTCCGCCAGGCGGCGGTCGTCGGGCCAGGCGAAGACGTCCACCCGGGGCGTCATGATCTCCCAGGCCTCGGTGGTGTCCAGGTGGAACGCCCGCTCGATGATCTCCCGCTCGTGGGGCTCGATCTCCCCGCTCACCGTCCCGAGCTGGGTCATCCTCCGGATCTCGCCCTCGGTGATCCGCTGGCCGGGGCCGGAGCGCTTCGGCATGAGGGCCCGGGTGGCGGCCGCCGTGGGCCGGACCAGGAAGAAGAGGAGCCGCTCCATCCAGCGGATGATCGGCGAGGCGACCAGGGAGAACTGGACGGCCCGGGCCACGGCCAGGCTCTTCGGGGTGATCTCCCCGAAGAAGAGGACGAGCACGGTGACCACTCCGGTGGCCAGGCCCACGCCGGCCGATCCGAAGGCCTGGGTCGCCGCGTAGGTGGAGACCGACGCGGCGGAGATGTTGGCCACGTTGTTGCCGATGAGGATGGTGACCAGCAGGCGCTCCGGGTCGCCCTTGAGCTCGGCCAGGGCCTCGGCCCCCCACCGGCCCTCGTCCACCAGCGCCCTGGCACGGGCCTGGCTCAGCGAGAAGAGCGCGATCTCCGATCCCGAGAAGAAGGCGGACACCAGGATCAGGAGGGCGAGGAGGAGGGCCGAGGTCAACGGTCTGGGCCGGGGGAATCAGTGGGAGCGGATGCTCCCGCAGGGTGTGCCATCTCCTCGATTCATGGGTCCTCCAACCATAGGTCCGGGGCAGGACGGAGGTCAAGCGACGAGCCGTCACCGGGCCCGCTTGCGAAATTTTTCACAAGCGGGTATCCTCCCGGCGCCCGACCGAATGACGACCAGGAGCGTATGCCAGCGACGCCTCAGCCCCCCGGAGACCGGGATCGAGGGGACGACCCGCCGGAGGGAACGGCCCGGGCCCTGGGCCGGTACGGCGGGCACGGCATAACCATCGGGGCGGCCACCGCACTCTTCACCTGGTTGGGCCACCTGGCCGATGGCTGGCTCCACACGGCGCCGGCCTTCGTGATCCTCGGGGCCATCGTGGGGTTCGGCGGGGGCTTCTTCGCCATGTACCGGGATCTCGTGCTGGAGCCCGGCGAGGACCGGGACCATGGAGCCGACGACGAGTCACGGCCGCGCTGACCCGCCGGGGATCTGGGGGGGCGCCGGCCACGCCGCGGTCACCGGGGCCCTGGTGGGCGTCGGCGCCCTGGGGGCGTCGGCGGCGGGCGCTCCCGCTCCGGAGGTCTGGAGCGGCGCCGGGCTGGCGTGGGCCATACAGGCGCCGGCGGTCTGGCGCCTGATGGCGGCGCTGGGCGACGGCCGGAGCGCCACGCGGCCCTGGGTGGCGGGAATGGCGGCGCGGCTGGCCGGCCTGGGCCTGGTGGCGACCCTGGCCTGGAGCACCCCCCTGGCGGGGGACGCCACGGCCCTGGCCTACGTGGCCACGGTGATCCCGCTCCTGTGGCTCGAGGGGCCCTGGCTCAATCGGGCCGCCGGGGCGGCGGAGAGCGCGGACCGACCCGACGGCAGCACCCCGGAGGAGCGCTCCGGGGGGCACGACGACGGACGAACCAGCAGACGGTAGATGATCTCGTTTCTCACAGCACTGGCCGGAAGACCCCGGGACCTCGGGGGTGGTGCGGCCGCGTACCAGGACACGGCGGCCCACGGCGGCCAGGCGGCGGGAGCCGGCCACGGGGCTGCCGAGGGGGCGGAGCACGGCGCCCTCTCCACCGAGACGATGATGCACCACGTCACGAACTCCCAGGAGATCGACGTGGGGTTCACGACGTTCCACCTGCCCGAGTTCGACCCGGTGCAGGTGGCGGGGCTGGCCATCGACCTGTCCATCACGAAACACGTGGTCTTCCTGGCCCTGGCCGGACTGCTGACGATCGTCACCATGTGGGCGGCGGCGTCCAAAGCCCGGGACCTGCGGCAGGGCGAAGAGGCGCCGGGCGGGGTCCTGAACGCCATGGAGGCGTTCTACCTCTACCTCCGGGACGAGGTGGCCATGGCCAACATCGGC
Organism: uncultured Gemmatimonadota bacterium; assembly: GCA_964627425.1. Lineage (GTDB taxonomy): Bacteria > Gemmatimonadota > Gemmatimonadetes > Palauibacterales > Palauibacteraceae > Caribbeanibacter. The sequence goes on along the minus strand of CAZVIY010000026.1, from coordinate 5,618 downwards.
CGGGGGGGCGAGCGGTTCGTCCCCTTCGTGGTCACCCTCTTCTTCTTCATCCTCTACGCCAACCTCCTGGGGCTGGTGCCGTTCGGAGCCACCGCCACCTCGAACATCATGGTCACGGGGGCGCTGGCCTTCATCGCGCTGATCGTGATCGAGGTCTCGGGCTACCAGGCCCTGGGCGGCAAGGGATACATGAAGACGATCTTCTTCGTGCCCGAGGGGCTCAACCCGGTCATGAAGGGGGTCATGCTCCTGATCATGCCCCCGGTGGAGCTGCTGGGGAAGCTGGCGAAGCCCTTCGCTCTGGCGGTGCGGCTGTTCGCCAACATGACGGCGGGACACTTCGTCCTGCTGGCGCTCCTGGGGCTCATCGTGACCTACGGGAGCTTTTCACAGACGGCCGGGCTCTTCGCGGTGCTCGGCCCGATCCTCCTGGGACTCTTCGTGATGTTCCTGGAGATCTTCGTGGCGTTCCTGCAGGCCTACATCTTCGCCATGCTGACGGCGGTGTTCATCGGCCTGATCCGGCACGCCCACTGACGCGGAACGAGAGCAGGAAACCACCCGAACCACACACGGAGGACACTCGATGTTGAACATGCTGGCTCTCCTTCAGGACGCGGCCCAGACCGGGGTCTTCGGCGACATCGGCGCGGGCCTGGCCATCGTCGGCGCGGGCGTCGTGGTCATCGGCGCCGGGATCGGCATCGGCCGGATCGGCGGCCAGATGACCGACGCCATGGCCCGCCAGCCCGAGGCGGCGGCGCAGATCCAGACCGGTGCCATCATCCTCGCGGCGCTCATCGAGGGTGTGGCGCTCTTCGGCCTGGTGATCGCCGGCTTCATCAAGTGACGTCCGGCGGCGACCGGGACATGGAGCTCACGACCGGCGCGGCCTGCCGGGCCCTCCTGCGGGCCGTCGTGCCGGTCCTGGTCCTCCTGGGCACGCCGTCGGTCGCGGCGGCCCAGGAAGGGGGCGGGACGGCCATCTTCTCCCTGGACCTGGGCCTGATCATCTGGACCTGGGTGCTCTTCCTGCTCACCCTGGGCGTGCTGGCGTGGAAGGTCTTCCCCGCCATCTCGGGAGGGCTCGAAGCGCGGCAGCGGAAGATCCAGGAGGCCATCGACTCCGCCCGGCAGGACCGGGAGGAGGCCCGGCGGCTCCTGGAGGAGCACCGCCAGGAGCTCCGCGAGGCCCGGCAGGAGGCCCAGGAGATCCTGGCCGAGGGCCGCCAGGCCGGACAGCACCTCCGGGAGGAGATCCTGGAGGAGGCCCGCCAGGAGCGGGAGGCCATGATGGAGCGGACCCGCCGGGAGATGGAGCGCGAGCGGGAGAAGCTCCGCGAGGAGCTCCGGGGCGAGGTGGCCGACGTGGCCATCGCCGCCGCCGAGCGGCTGCTGGAGGAGCGCCTGGACGACGAGGCGAGCCGGCGCCTGGTGCAGAAGTACGTGACGAAGATCGGCTGAGATGAGCGCCGTAGCCGACACCTACGCGGAGACCCTCCTGGAGCTCGGCCTCCGGGACGAGGCGGCCGAGACCTACGGCGAAGCCCTGGCGGTCGTGGCCGGGCTGTACCGGGACGAGCGGGCGTTCCGCCTGTTCCTGGAGACGCCGCGGGTGGAGGCCTCCCGGAAGAGGGAGCTGCTCCGGGAGGTCCTGGGAGGACGGACGCCGGAGGTCTTCGTCCGCTTCCTCCTGGTGGTGATCGAGAAGCGACGCCAGGGCGCGCTGCCGGCCATGGCGCGGGCCTACCGGGAGCTCCTGGACGAGCGTCGGGGCCGGGTACGCGCCCGGATCACCCTGGCCGTGGAGCCGGACGAGGAGCTGGAACGGGAGATCTCCGAGCGCCTGGGCGAGGTGCTGGGGCGGGAGGTCGTGCCCCGGTTCGAGGTGGACGAGGAGATCGTCGGGGGCCTGGTCGTCCGGGTGGGCGACCGGGTCCTGGACTCCTCCATCCACCGACGGCTCCAGGAGCTGCGCCGGGACCTCACCGTGGGGACGGCGACGACCTGACCCGGGCCCGGCGGCCCGCCGGACGGGTCGGCCCTGGCCGATACGTCCTCTCCCGATACGTCCCCGCCGGACAGATCGAGATCGAGACAGAACGGACACCTGACCCTTCCACCGGAACGGACACGGATACGATGTCGACCACCGAAGGCTCCCTGAGAGCGAGCGAGATCAAGAGCGCGCTCCTCGACCAGATCGACCGCTACGAGGAGGACTTCCAGCTCGAGGAGGTGGGCGAGGTCCTCGAGGTGAAGGACGGGGTGGCCCGCATCTGGGGCCTGACCTCGGCCGTGGCGAACGAGATGCTCGAGGTCGAGTCCTCCGAGACCGGCGAGACGGTCACGGCGCTGGCCATGAACCTGGAGGAGGACAACATCGGCGCCGTCCTCCTGGGGGAGTGGCAGGGCCTGAAGGAGGGGGACACGGTCCGCCGCACGGGCCAGGTCCTCTCGGTTCCCGCCGGCCCCGACTACCTGGGACGGGTGGTGAACGCCATGGGCGAGCCCGTGGACGGGAAGGGGCCCATCGAGTCGGTCAAGCCCATGAAGGTGGACCGGAAGGCCCCGGGCATCGTCTACCGGCAGCCGGTGGACGAGCCCCTGCAGACGGGCCTCAAGGCCATCGACTCCATGATCCCCATCGGCCGGGGCCAGCGGGAGCTCATCATCGGCGACCGGCGGACCGGGAAGACGGCGGTGGCCATCGACACCATCATCAGCCAGCGGAACAGCGACGTGAAGTGCGTCTACGTCGCCATCGGGCAGAAGGCCTCCACGGTGGCCGGCGTGGTGGAGCGCCTGGAGGACGAGGGCGCCATGGACTACACGGTGGTGGTGACGGCCAACGCGTCGGAGCCCTCCACCATGCAGTACATCGCGCCGTACACGGGCTGCGCCCTGGCCGAGTACTTCATGTACGAGGAGGGCGGACACACGCTGGTCATCTACGACGACCTCTCCAAGCAGGCCGACGCCTACCGGGAGCTCTCCCTGGTGCTCCGGCGGCCGCCGGGCCGGGAGGCCTATCCCGGGGACGTCTTCTACCTCCACAGCCGGCTCCTGGAGCGGGCGGCGAAGATCACCACCGAGGACCAGTACTGGAAGGCCCATCCGGAGATCGAGGAGCCCGGCGGCTCCCTCACCGCGCTCCCCATCATCCAGACCCAGGCCGGGGACGTCTCGGCGTACATCCCCACCAACGTCATCTCCATCACCGACGGCCAGATCTACCTGGAGACCGACCTCTTCTACGCCGGCGTGCGCCCGGCGGTGAACGCCGGGATCTCGGTGTCCCGGGTGGGCGGCGCGGCGCAGATCAAGGCCATGAAGGACGTGGCCGGCCGGCTGCGGCTGGACCTGGCCCAGTACCGGGAGCTGGAGGCCTTCGCCCAGTTCGGCTCCGAGCTGGATCCCGCCACCCAGCGGCAGCTGGCCCGGGGGGAGCGGACGGTGGAGATCCTGAAGCAGAACCAGTACAGCCCCATGCCGGTGGAGGACCAGGTCATGGTCATCTTCGCCGTCACCGAGGGGTTCCTGGACGACGTGGAGGTGGACCGGATCCGGGACTGGGAGGAGCTCTACCTGGAGTACGTGGGATCGGCCCATCCGGAGATCGGCGAGACGATCCGGGAGACGGGGCGCCTGGAGGAGGACACCAAGGAGGCCCTCCGGGACGCCATCGAGGAGTTCAAGCCCCGCTTCCGGGAGCGGGTGGGAGAGGAGGGGCCCGCGCCGGAGGAGATCGACACCGAGCCCGAGTCGGAGGGCGCCGCCGAGGCGGCGACCCGGGCGGCGCCGGGAACCTGAGGAGATGACGCCGGCCGCGTTCGCTTCGTGACACGTTCCCCGACCCGAGCGACGGATCCAGGACGGAGCCGATAGATGCCCCAGAAGGCGAGAGACATCAAGCGGCGGATCAAGTCCGTCGAGAACACCCGGAAGATCACCCGGACCATGGAGATGGTGGCGGCGTCCAAGCTGCGCCGGGCCCGGGAGCGGGTGGAGGAGGCGCGGCCGTACGCCGAGGTCCTGGACGACGCCATCGGGCGCCTGGTCACGCCGGAGCTGGCCGAGCTGGAGCCCCTCCTGCGCCAGCCCGAGCGGATCGACCGGGCGGCGGTGGTGCTGCTCACCAGCGACCGGGGGCTCTGCGGACCGTTCAACACGAACCTGATCCGCCACGGCCGGGAGCTCCTGGAGCGCCTCCGGGCCGACGACGTGAGCACGGACCGCTACGTGGTGGGCAAGAAGGGCGTGGACTTCTTCCGGTTCCGGGACCTGGAGGTGGCGGGCACCCGGACCGACGTGGGCGACAGGCCCACGGTGGAGGACGCCCGGGAGCTGGTCGAGCCCCTGGCCGCGCAGTTCGTGGACGGGGAGATCGACGCGGTCTACGCCGTGTTCGCCGAGTTCCGGAGCGTGCTGAGCACGCCCCCGGCCACGCGCCGGATCCTCCCGGTCCGGGTCCCCGAGGAACGGGGGTACGGGGGGCCCTACTACATCCTGGATCCGTCGGCCGAGGAGATCCTCTCGGAGATCCTCCCCCTCTACGTGACCAACGCCATGTTCCGGGCCCTGGTGGAGACGGCGGCGGCGGAGCAGGGCGCCCGGCGGACGGCCATGAAGAACGCCACGGACAACGCCGAGGAGATCAAGGAAGAGCTGACCCGGAACTACAACCGGGCCCGGCAGGCGGAGATCACGCAGCAGATCGCCGAGATCATGGGAGGGGCGGAGGCGCAGAGGGAGGCGTAGCCCCCCTGGCCCCCGCCCGTCGCCACCCACCGCACGCGAGCGAACCAACCAAGCGAGCACCGAGGACACGATGGCCCAACAGAGCGAAGCCTACGGAAAGGTCGTCCAGGTCATCGGACCGGTCATCGACGCCGAGTTCGATCCCGAGGACATGCCCGACATCTACGACGCCCTGGAGCTCACCTGGACGGACGAGGGCGGCGAGGAGCGCCGCCTCATCTGCGAGGTGGCCCAGCACATCGGCCGGAGCCAGGTGAAGGCCGTGGCCATGGACTCCACCGACGGGGTGGAGCGGGGCATGCCCGTCCGGGCCACCGGCGACCCCATCACCGCGCCGGTGGGCGAGGCCCCCCTGGGACGGATCCTGAACGTGGTGGGCGAGCCGGTGGACGAGCAGGGCCCGGTGGACGCCGAGGAGCGCTGGCCCATCCACCGCGAGCCGCCGAAGTTCACCGACCTGGAGGCCCAGACCGAGATCTTCGAGACGGGCATCAAGGTCATCGACCTGCTGGCGCCCTACGTCCGGGGCGGGAAGACCGGGCTGTTCGGCGGCGCCGGGGTGGGCAAGACGGTGATCATCATGGAGCTCATCCACAACATCGCCATGGAGCACGAGGGCCGGTCGGTGTTCTGCGGCGTGGGCGAGCGGACCCGTGAGGGGAACGACCTCTGGCGGGAGATGCGCGAAGCGGGGGTGCTGGACTCCACCGCGCTGGTCTACGGCCAGATGAACGAGCCGCCGGGGGCACGGCTGCGGGTCGGCCTCACCGGCCTCACCATCGCCGAGTACTTCCGCGACGTCGAGGAGCAGGACGTCCTGGTCTTCATCGACAACATCTTCCGCTTCAGCCAGGCGG
>CAZVIY010000025.1:0-23665 GCA_964627425.1 uncultured Gemmatimonadota bacterium | reverse complement strand
CAGATGGACCTGGAGCGGGAGCGGGGCATCACCATCAAGCTCAACGCCATCCGCATGCCCTACCGCTCCCGGGACGGAGACGCCTACCAGCTGAACCTCATCGACACGCCGGGCCACGTGGACTTCACCTACGAGGTCAACCGGAGCCTGGCCGCCTGCGAGGGAGCCCTCCTGGTGGTGGACGCCAGCCAGGGGATCGAGGCCCAGACGCTCTCGAACCTGTACCTGGCGCTGGATCAGGACCTGGAGATCATCCCGGTGGTGAACAAGATCGACCTGGACTCGGCCCGTCCCGAGGACCTGCGGATGGAGCTGGGCGATCTCCTGGGGGCGGATCCGGAGGACGTGATCCTCTGTTCGGCGAAGGAGGGCACGGGAGTGGAGGACGTCCTGGAGGCCATCGTACGCCGGGTGCCCCCGCCCGGCGGGGGCTCGGACCGGCCCCTCCGGGCCCTCATCTTCGATTCGTTCTACGACAAGTACCGGGGCGCGGTGCCCTTCGTCCGGGTGGTGGACGGACACGTGGAGCCGGGCATGCGGATCACCTTCGGGGCCAACGATTCGGTCTACGAGGTGGACGAGGTGGGGTACATGCGGCTGGGCCTGGAGGGGACCGAGCGGCTGGAGACCGGTGAGGTGGGCTACCTCACCGGCCAGATCAAGCGGATCGGCGACACCAAGGTGGGCGATACCATCCTGGACGCCGACGATCCGGCCGGAGAGCTGCTCCCCGGCTACCAGGAGGCCAAGCCCATGGTCTTCGCCGGCCTGTATCCCACCGATTCGGACTACTTCGAGGAGCTCCGCGACGCCCTGGAGAAGCTCCGGCTCAACGACGCCAGCCTCCACTACGAGCCCGAGAGCTCCGAGGCCCTGGGCTTCGGTTTCCGAGGGGGGTTCCTCGGCCTCCTCCACATGGACATCGTCCAGGAGCGGCTGGAGCGGGAGTTCGACCTGGACCTCATCACCACCATCCCCAACGTGGAGTACCGTGTGACGATGGAGGACGGCGAGGTGATCGAGGTGGAGAATCCGGCGAAGATGCCGAAGCCGGGCCACGTGGAGACCGTCGAGGAGCCGTTCGTGAAGATCCGGATCCTCACGCCGGACGACTACATCGGCGGGATCCAGAAGCTGTGTCACGACCGCCGGGGCGAGTACGTGAACATGACCTACCGGGACTCCCAGAGGGTGGAGATCGTCTACGAGGTGCCGCTGGCGGAGATCGTCCTGGACTTCTACGACCGGCTGAAGTCCGTCTCCCGCGGCTACGCCACCATGGACTACGACCTGGTGGGCTACCGGGACTCGGACCTGGTGAAGCTGGACATCCTCCTGAACGGCGACCCCGTGGACGCCCTGTCCGCCGTGGTGCACCGGGACAAGGCCTACGACTTCGGCCGGTCGGTGGCCCGGAAGCTCAAGGAGAAGATCCCCCGCCAGCTCTTCGAGGTGGCCATCCAGGCCGCCATCGGAAACGACGTGGTGGCCCGGGAGACCGTCCGACCCCTCCGGAAGAACGTCACGGCCAAGTGCTACGGCGGCGACGTCACGCGGAAGCGGAAGCTCCTGGAGCGCCAGAAGGAGGGGAAGAAGCGGATGAAGCAGGTGGGCAGCGTGGACGTCCCCCAGGAGGCGTTCATGGCCATCCTGGAGGTGGGGGAGTGAGGAGCGCGCCCGGGAGGGAGCCCGGGCGGGAGGTCTCCGGTCGGGGGGCTCCGGCCGGGACGGGGGGGCGTCCGCCCCCGGTCCCGTCGATCCCGGCCTGAGAGGTGACGGACGGGCCGCTGGCCGTGGCCCCCTCCGATGCCACGGTCGTCCTCTCCACCTACGAGCAGCCGGCGTGGCTGGAGAAGGTCCTCTGGGGCTACGCGGCCCAGGGGATCAGGGGGTTCGAGCTGGTGGTGGCCGACGACGGGTCGGGGCCCGAGACCCGGCGGGTGGTGGACCGCATGGCCCGGGAGACCGGGCTCCGGCTGCGCCACGTCTGGCAGGAGGACCGGGGGTTCCGGAAGTGCCGGATCCTGAACCGGGCGATCCTGGCCGCCGGGGGCAGGTACCTCGTCTTCTCCGACGGCGATTGTGTCCCCAGGGACGATTTCGTGGAGACCCATCTCCGCCTGGCCGAGGCCGGCCGCTTCCTCTCCGGGGGTGCGGTACCGCTACCCCGGGATCTGAGCGATCGTCTCGGGCGGGAGGAGATCCGGTCCGGGCGGGCGTTCCGGGCGGGCTGGCTCCTGGCCCGGGGATGGCGGCCGGGCCGGCGGCTCCTGCGGCTCCTCCGCTCCCGGCACCTGGCGGCGGCCCTGGACGCCCTCACCCCCACCGCGGCCACCTTCAACGGCGGGAACGCGTCCGCCTTCCGGGAGGCGGTCCTGGCCGCCAACGGATTCGATCACGGGATGGGCTACGGATCGGAGGATCGGGCCCTGGGCGAGCGGCTGGAGAACCTGGGGGTGTCGGGGAAGCAGGCCCGGCACCGGCTGGTCTGCCTCCACCTGGCCCACGGGCGGCCGTACCGTACCGAGGAGGGCCTCCGGCGGAACCGGGAGATCCTCCGAAGGATCCGTGAGGGGGGCGAGGTCCGGGCCCGGGAGGGTCTGGAGGACCTGGCCCGGGAGGTCGACGCCCACGGTTCGGGGGAGGGCCCGAACGAGGGCCGCGGGGACGACGCGGACGCCCGGGCGAGCTGAGGAGCCGCCGGTGGGGACGGGGCGACGAGGAGGTGCGGTCGGAGCGCCGGCGAGCTGCACCGTGGTCGTCGCCACCTACCGGCAGCCGGACTGGCTGGAGCGCGTGCTGTGGGGATTCTCGGCCCAGACCGTGGGCGGGTTCGAGGTCGTCGTGACCGACGACGGGTCGGGGCCGGAGACGGCCCGGGTGGTGGACCGGATGGCCCGGGAGAGCGATCTTCGGATCCGGCACCTGTGGCAGGAGGATCGGGGGTTCCGGAAACCCCGGGCGCTCAACCGCGCCATCCTGGCCGCCGAGAGCGACTACCTGATCTTCACCGACGGGGACTGCGTGCCCCGGGAGGACCTGGTGGAGCGGCACATGGCGCTGGCCGAGCCGAGAGCCTTCCTGGGTGGGGCGGCGGTGCGCCTCCCCCGTCGGACCGGCCGGGCCATGGGGAGGCGGGAGATCCTGAGCGGGCGGGCCACGGCCCCGGGCTGGCTCCTGGCTCACGGCTGGCGGCCCGCCCACCGCGTGCTCCGGGCGTTTCGCGCGCCACGGCTCGGGGCCATGCTGGACGCGGTGACGCCCACGGAGGCCGTCTTCAACGGGGGCAACAGCTCGGTCTGGCGGGAGGCGGCGGTGGCGGTGAACGGGTTCGAGGAGGAGATGGGCTATCGCGGCGAGGACGGGGCCTTCGGGGATCGCCTGGTGAACCTGGGTCTGGAGGCCCGACAGGTCCGCTGGCGTGCCGTCACGTTCCACCTGGACCACGACCGGCCCTACGTCACCGACGGGATGCTGGAGCGCAATCTGGCCATCCGCCGCAGGATCTGGCGCCGGGGTGAGGTCCGTGCCCGCCGGGGCCTGGCGGAGCTGGAGGACGTATGACGGTGGACGCGCCGGCGGCGTCGGTGGTGGTCTCCACCTACGAGGACCCGGACGCCCTGCGTCTGGTGCTGACCGGCTTCGCCCGGCAGTCGAGCCGGGACTTCGAGATCCTGGTCGCCGACGACGGCTCGGGCCCCGCCACGGCCCGGCTCCTCCGGGAGGCCCGCGGCCGTCTCCCGGTCCCCCTGCGCCACCTTCGCCAGGCGGACCGCGGATTCCGGAAGAGCCGGATCCTGAACCGGTGCGTGATGGCGGCGGAGGCCGACTACCTGGTCTTCACCGACGGCGACTGCGTACCCCACCGGGCGTTCGTGGCGAGCCACCTGGAGGAGCGGCGACCGGGCCGTCACCTGGTGGGGCGGACGGTCCGGATGGGCCCGCGCTTCTCCCGGAGCCTGGACGAGGAGGCGGTGCGGTCGGGCCGCCTGGACCGGCCGGACCCCCGGCTGCTGTGGGACGCCGTGACGGGGGAGAGCCGGACGGTGGAGTACGCCGTCCGGCCGCCCGTACGGATCCTGCGACGGGCCCTCTCGTCGCTGAAGGGGAACCTGAGCCTCTTCGGACACAACTTCTCCGCGTGGCGCTCCGATCTCCTCCGGGTCAACGGGTTCGACGAGGCCTTCACCGGCTGGGGGGCCGAGGACGAGGACCTGGGCGTGCGCCTCCGGAACGCCGGCGTCGAGCCCCGGTCGGTGACCCATTCGGCCGTCTGCTTCCACCTCTGGCATCCCCGGGACCACACGGGCCGGGATCCGGAGCGGGTCCGGCACCTGGCGGAGTTGCGGAGGTCGGGTCGGTTCCGGGCCAGGGAGGGGATCGACGGACACCGTGACGGGAGGGGCGCGGCCGGTGGTCCGCGGCAGGGCGAGGAAGAGGTCCCGACGCAGGGACGAGCGAGGACGGAGCGGGGAGGAGCTTGATCCATGGATGATCAGGGCCAGCAGGAGAGCGGAGACTACGCGGTGGGCGTGGACCTGGGTGGGACCTCCATCAACGTGGGGGTGGTCCCCCTGGACGGGGGGACGGTCCTGGGCATGCGGTCCCTCCCCACCCGGGCCGAACGGGGCGCCAAGTTCGTGGTGGACCGGATGGTGGGCATGGTGCGGGACGCGCTGAAGGACGCCTACCGGGAGGGCGACCTCACCGAGGACCGGGTCCTCGGGGTGGGGCTGGGCTCCCCGGGTCCCCTGGATCGCTCCACCGGGACGATCCTCTCCACGCCGAACCTCGGCTGGCGGAACTTTCCCCTCCGGGACCTGGTGGCCAACGAGCTGGGGATGTCGGCGGCGCTGGACAACGACGCCAACGCCGCGGCCCTGGGCGAGTGGTGGTGGGGCGCCGCCAGGGACCGGGACGATGCGGTGGCCGTCACCCTGGGCACCGGGATCGGGGGCGGGATCGTGGTGGACGGCCGCGTCTACCACGGCGCCTCCGACGTGGCGGGGGAGATCGGCCACATGACCATCGATTCCACCGGGCGGAAGTGCTCCTGCGGAAACTACGGCTGCCTCGAGGCCTACGCCTCGGGCCCAGCCATCGCCGCCCGGGCGGTGGAGGGACTGGAGAGCGGTTCGGCCAGCGCCCTGGTGGATCTGGTGGACGGGGACCTGGAGGAGATCACCGCCGCCACGGTCTACGAGGCCATCGTGGCCGGCGATCCCTACGCCACCGAGGTCATGCGGGAGACGGCGAAATTCCTGGGCACGGGCATCGCCAACCTCATCAACGTCCTGAATCCGGAGATGGTGGTCATCTGCGGCGGCGTCACCCGTGCCGGGAGCCACCTGCTGGAGCCCCTGCAGGCGGAGGTCCGGCGCCGGGCGTTCAGGGAGGCGTCGGAGGCCTGCGAGATCGTGACCGGGGAGCTGGGGGACATGGCCGGGGTGATCGGGGCCGCCGGGACGTTCAAGATCGAGCACTGCGGTGGGATCTGATCCCGTCGGCGGAGACCGCCGATCCCGCCGGCTCGGGGTGCTGGGGACCCTGGTCCGGGACACCATCCACCGCCCCGGCTCGCCCGCTCCGGTCCACGAGTGGGGTGGCATCGCCTACTCCCTCTCGGCCTTCGAGGTGGCCGGTCCCCCGGGCTGGGAGCTGGTCCCCCTGGTCAAGGTGGGCCGGGACGTCCGGGAAGAGGCGCATCGGCTGCTCGGTCGCTACCGGAGGATGGCCACGCTTGAGGGGATCCGGGAGGTCCCGGAGCCCAACAACCGGGTGGAGCTCCGCTATACGGACGGGTCCCGGCGCCGGGAGCGGCTCCGGGGAGGCGTGCCCGGATGGGAGTGGTCCGAGCTCGAGCCCCTCGTGGAGATGTGTGACGCCGTGTACGTTAACTTCATCGCCGGGTGGGAGCTGGCGCTCCCGGCTGCCCGCCGGCTCCGGGAGGGGTTCGACGGGCCCCTGTACGCCGATCTCCACTCGCTCCTGCTGGAAGTCGGTCCGGACGGGGTCCGTCGCCCCCGGCCCATCGAGGGAGGACGTGGCTGGATGAAGTGCTTCGATTACGTGCAGATGAACCGTGGGGAGCTGGCGACGCTGGCCGCCGGGTCGGGCCAGGAGCCCTGGACCTTCGCCGCGTCGGCCGTGGGGGAGGCGACCCGTGCGGTCTTCGTCACCCTGGGCCGGGACGGTGCCGCGTGGGTGGCGGCCGAGGACGTCCGGCCCGGGGCGGCCGAGGCGGAGCCCGCGTCCTCCCGGCTCCCGGACGGATCGACCGCGGGAGGACCCGTGAGGACGGGGAGGCGGGCGCCGGAGCGGCGGGTCCGGGACGGCGATCCCACGGGGTGCGGCGACGTCTGGGGGATCACCTGCTTCGGCGCGCTCCTGGAGGGGGAGGGCCCGGCGTCGGCGGTGGGGAGGGCCAACGAGGTGGCGGCGCGGAACGCCCGGGTCGTCGGCGGAGCCGGGCTGCTGGCGTGAGCCGGATCGTGGAGGTCCCCCCGGTCCTGGACGAGGACGGGTTCGAGGGGCTCGTGGCGGGACTCAACGAGGCCAGCCGGGAGGGGGAGGGGCGGCTGCTGTTCGACGCCCGCCGGGTCCGGTGGGTGTCGCCCTACGGGCTGGTGGGGCTGCTGGCGGCCGGCGAGGTGGCCCGGGAGCGGACCGGCCGGGCGCCGGGCATCGAGCCTCCCGAGTCGTCGGACGTCCGGAGCTACACCTCCCGGATGGACTTCTGGCCGGCGGCCTCGGAGGTGTTCGACCTCCAGGAGATGAGCTCCCGGGCCCACCGCCCCTCCGACGCCCTCCTGGAGTTGACGCCCATCCGGTCCCACCACGACGTCCACCAGGTGGTGGAACGGGTGAGAGACCGGGCGGCGACCATCCTGGAGAACCGGCTGGGCCATCCGAAGCCGTCGGTGATCCAGTTCAGCGTGATGCTGTCCGAGGTCTGCCAGAACATCCTGGAGCACGCGGAGGCCGACGGCTGGGTGTGCGCCCAGACGTACGACTGGAAGAGGCGGCTGGGACGGGAGGTGGTGGTCCTGGCGGTGATGGACGTGGGGATCGGCTTCCGGGGCTCCCTGGGTGCCGAGCACGCCCGGGAGTACGGCGATCGGTGGAGCGCGCGGAAGGCGCTGGAGGCCGCGTTCCTCCACGGCGAGTCCCGGTTCCGTGATCCCGGCCGCGGCCAGGGGCTCCAGGCGATCCGACGTCAGATCTCCCGCTGGAACGGCGAGATCCGGATTCGGAGCGGGGACGCCATGGTGGCCCGCGTCCCGGACTGGGACGACATTCCCGAGCTCCAGGACGGGCTGCAGGAGTTCCCCGGCGCCCAGGTCCTCATCGTCATCCCCGCCCGTACGGACGACGGGCCGGAGGCGGAGGACGCCCCATGAGGGCCCCGGTGATCTCGGAGGCGAGCCTGTTCAGCTACCTGGTCACCCGGCAGACGGGTCGGGCCGTTCGCCTGAGCATCGAGGACCAGTTCGCCGAGCCCGCCGGGGCGGTGGTGGGCGTCCTGGACTTCCGGGAGGTGGCGGTCATCGACTTCAGCTGCGCCGACGAGGTGGTGGCCAAGCTGGTGGACGAGGCCCAGGGGGCCGACACCCGGCGCTTCTTCCTCTTCCGGGGCCTGCGGGACCATCACCTGGATCCCATCAGCTCGGCCCTGGACCGCCGGGCCCTGGCGGTGGCGGCCGAGCGTACCGACGGCACCCGTCTCCTGGTGGGGACGGTCACCGACGACCAGCGCCGGGCATGGCGCGAGGTGGACCGGCTGGGCCGGGCGGGCGCGGCGGCGGTGGCCCGGGGCATCGGGACCTCCGACGGGCGGGCCGTCGAGGCCCTGGAGGCGCTCTACCGCCGGCGCCTGGTGGCAGCCGACGGCGAGGGCTACCTGTCCCTCCACCGGATGGTCCGGGAGGCCCGCCGCTCCCGCCGGGACGACTGACCCCGGCCGGCGGGGGAGGGGGGATGGGCGTTTCGAGGCTCCGGGAGCGGCTGGAGGGAGTCGCGGTGGCCCTCCTGCTGACGGCCGGAGCTGCCCTGACGGCGGGACATTTCTACCTGGCGGCCGCCGCGGCACCCCCCCGGGGAGCCGTCCAGGTGGCCGAGGGCTCCCTCGAGGCGCCGGTCCAGGTCCAGCTGGACGGACACGGGGTCCCGTACCTGAGCGCTTCCGGCCTGCCGGACCTCTTCTTCGCCCAGGGCTATCAGCACGCCGTGGATCGCCTCTTCCAGATGGAGCTCCTCCGGCGGACCGCCTCCGGCCGCCTGGCCGAGATCTTCGGGCCCGCCGCGCTCTCCGTGGATCGACTGGTCCGGACCCTGGACCTGTGGGGCGCGGCGGCCGAGGGGGCGGCCGCCCTCACCCCCGGGGAGCGGGCCCTGGTGGAGGCCTACGCCGCCGGGGTGAACGCCCGTCTCCGGACCCGGTCCGGCCCCCTCCCGCCCGAGTTCCTCATCCTCGGCTTCGAGCCCGAGCCGTGGACTCCACGGGCCAGCCTGGCCGTGGGGAAGGTCATGGCGCTGGACCTCTCGCCCTGGTCCCGCGAGCTGGACCGGTTCCACGCCTCCCGGGTCCTTCCGCCGGAGAAGTTCGCCTTCGTGGAGCCCCGCTATCCCGGCTGGGCGCCCACCATCCTCCCGGAGTCGGTGTCCGTGCCGTCGGCCGGGGCCGCGGCGACCCCGCGGGACGCTTCCGATCCGGAGGCGGGCCCCGGGGACGCTGACGTCGCGACCGGTGCCTCGTCCGCCGGAGGCGCGCGCCCCGTCGCCGGTTCCGCGGGCCCGGAGGGGAGCTGGGACCCCGTGGCGTGGCTCTCCCGGATGGCACCGTTCCGGGCCTCCAACGCCTGGGCCGTGGCCGGGACGCGGACCGGGGAGGGATGGCCCCTGCTCGCCAACGACATGCACCTGGGGCTGCAGGCGCCCCCCACCTGGTATCTCATGAGCCTCCGGGGGGGATCGACGTACCGCGTCGCCGGTTTCTCCCTCCCGGGGGTCCCCGGGATCGTGGTGGGGATGAACCCGGACGTGGCGTGGGGATTCACCAACGGCGTCGTGGACGACATGGATTTCGTCGTCGAGCGGGTCAGCGACGACGGCCGGGAGTACCGGCACGGGGACGGGTGGCGTCCCCTGGCCGTCCGGCGGGAGACCCTTCGGGTCAGGGGCCGGGAGGAGCCGGTGGTCCACCGGGTCCGCTCCACCGCCCGCGGTCCCCTGATCACCGACGCCGTGGCCGGGGTGGGGGCACACCTGAGCGTACGCTGGGTCGCCGCCCGTCCGACGGCCGAGTTCCGGGGCCTCCTGGGGATGAACCGGGCCCGGGACGCCGACGAGTTCGACGCGGCGATCCAGAGGTTTCGCTCGCCCCAGCAGAACGTGGTCTACGCCACCTCCGACGGGACCATCGGGTACCGGCTGAGCGGGAGCCTCCCCCTGCGGCCCGACGCCGGGGCGGGCTGGACGGGTTACTGGCCGCCGGCCTCCCACCCGTCCCTCAGGGATCCGGAGGCCGGCTACCTGGCCACCGCCAACCACCTCCAGGCCCCGGGCCTGTTCGGCGTCCTCGGGACGGACTATCCGCTCCCCTTCCGGGCCCGCCGGCTGGTGGATCGGCTGTCGGAGCGGGGAGACTGGGACGTGCCGTCGACCCTGGCGCTCCAGCGGGACGTGAGGAGCCTGCTGGCCGGCCGTCTCGTGGAGCGGGCGGTCGACGCCTACCGCCGGGTCGGCCAGGAGGAGGCGGCCTCGGTCCTGGAGGCCTGGGACCTGGACGTCGCTCCCGGCCGCCGGGGTCCGGCCCTCTTCTACCTGTGGCTCTATCGGCTGAGGGACCTGGTGGCCGCCGACGAGTACCAGGAGGCCGGCGAGGGGACCGGCCTCGAGCCCCTGGAGGCGAGCGAGGGAGAGAGGGAGCCCGCCAGCCCGGGAGGGCGGACGTACTTTCCCGACGGGGCCCTCCTGAGGCTCCTGGAATCCGGGGATTCGGGAAATCCGTGGATCGACGACGTCCGGACCGAGGAGAGGGAGACGCTGTCGGAGCTGGAGGAGGAAGCGGCGCGCCACGCGTCCCGGGCCGTCGGGGGGCGTCGCTGGGGCGAGGTGCACAGGGAGGTCCACGCCCACCCCCTGGGGCGGGTGGCCCTCCTGGACGCCCTGGTGGGCTTCAACGTGGGGCCGCTCCCGGGCCCCGGTGGCCCCCACACCCTCCGCCCGGGCGACCGGACCGCCTGGCGTCCCATGGACGGAGACGCGTGGACGCCTCCGGTGATCAGCCGACACGGGCCGAGCCAGCGGTTCGTGGCGGAGATGAGGCCGGCGGGGCGGAGCCGCGGGGCCTTCCTCATCCCCACGGGGCAGAGCGGGAATCCCTTCTCTTCCCACCACCGGGACCTCCTGGACCGGTGGCGGTCGGGGGATCCGGTGGACGTACCCCTGGACGCCGAGCGGATCGCCGCCCGAGCGGTGGGCTCCTACCGGCTGGTCCCGGTGGAGGAGGCCGAAACACGGGCTCGTTGACGGGGGTAGAAACGGCAGGTAGCTTGCCGCCGCCGTCCGTCGGCCGCGACGAGCGGAGCATCAGCGAGACCCCGGGGACGCGAGGACCATGAACCAGCCTGCCACCGACGAGGCCGCCAGGGAGCGGATCGAGGAGGTGCTGGATTCCATCCGGCCGGCCATCCGGGCCGACGGAGGGGACGTGGAGCTCGTGGGGTACGAGGAGGACGAGGGGCGTGTGGAGGTCCGGATGGTCGGGGCCTGCTACGCCTGTCCCCTGTCCATGGCCACGCTGAAGGCGGGTATCGAGCAGCGTCTCCGGATGGAGGTCCCGGAGGTCCGGTCCGTGGAGGCGGTCTGAACCCTCCCTCCGGTCCCGATCCCGGGACGGAGCACCTCGAGCCACCGCCCGGGCCCGTTCCATCGACTCCGCCGTTTCATCGACTCCACCACCAGAAGCCACGGTGCATAGATGAGCGACCAGACACTGCGCTCTCGCGTCGACGAGACCCTGGAGGCCCTGGCCGACCGGGGGGACCTGGATGCGGGGGCCGTACGGTCCATCCAGGTGGAGGAGGGCGAGATCCGGGTCTCCGTGCGGCCTGCGACGGGCCGCTCGGCCGAGGCGGCCGACGTGCTCCGCCGGGAGCTCGCAGGCCTGGAGGGAGCGGCGGCCGTTCGGGTGGAGGTGGAGCCCCGTCGGGGAGAGCCCGGCAGTCAGGAGGAGCCCGACGGGCCGGGTGGCCGGGAGCTGCCGGTGCTGGGACAGGGAGGTGGAGCAGGGACCCCCGGGTCGGGCGGAGGCCCTCCCTCGGGAGGAGGGGGGCCGGAGCCGACTCCCGCCCAGAGGCAGGAGGAGGCCTCCCGTCACCCGAGGGACGCCGAGCCCATCGACGGCGTGGACCGGGTGGTGGCGGTGAGCTCGGGGAAGGGCGGCGTGGGCAAGTCCACGGTGGCCACCAACCTGGCGGCGGCCTGGGCCCGGGCGGGCCACCGGGTCGGACTCCTGGACGCGGACATCTACGGGCCGGACATCCCCACCATGTTCGGCGTCTACGACCGGCCTCGCATGTCCGGCGAGGAGGTGGTCCCCCTGGAGGCCCACGGGGTGAAGCTCATGAGCATCGGCTTCCTGGTGGACGAGGACACCCCGGCGATCTGGCGTGGCCCCATCATCATGGGGGTGGTGCGCCAGTTCATCCGTCAGGTCCAGTGGGGGGAGCTGGACTACCTGGTGGTGGACCTCCCGCCGGGCACCGGCGACGCCCAACTGTCCCTGGTCCAGCTCTGTCAGGTCACCGGCGCCGTGATGGTCACCACGCCCCAGGACGTGGCCGTGGGCGGGGTGCTGAAGGGGATCCGGATGTTCGAGCGCCTGGAGGTGCCGGTGGCCGGCGTGGTGGAGAACATGCGGGGCTTCGTGTGCCCCGACTGCGGCACCTCCCACGAGATCTTCGGCTCGGGGGGGGGCGAGCGCCTGTCCGCCTCCCTGGACCTGGAGTTCCTGGGGGCCGTCCCCCTGGGGATGGCCGTCCGGGAGGAAGGCGATCGGGGGATCCCCACGGCCCTGGGCCGGCCGGACTCCCCGGAGGGCGAGGCGTTCCGGGCCATGGCGGAGCGGACGGCGGCCCGGATGGACGAGCTGCACCGGGAGGCCGAGCGGGCCGGAGAGACGGCGGGAGACGAGGCCGGGCCCGACGGAGGCGGGGACGAACCCTCCGGCGGAGGGCCGCCCGACGGAGCCCGGACGCCGGCGGGAGCCGCAGGGGACGCCTGAGGGGCGGACGCCGTGCCTCCGGTGACCCTCCTGACGGATTTCGGGACCGTCGACGGCTACGTGGGCGAGATGAAGGGGGTCCTGACCTCCTCCGGCGCGGGGCCCCTGGTGGACGTGTCCCACGGGATCCGACCGGGTGACGTCCGCGGGGCCGCCTGGGCCCTCCGTCGGATCTGGGACCGTTTTCCCCCGGAGACGGTCCACCTGATCGTGGTGGATCCCGGGGTGGGGAGCGACCGGCGGGCCCTGGCCGTACGGGCCGCCGACCGGTGGTTCGTCGGTCCGGACAACGGCCTCCTCACGTGGGTGGGCCGGGCACACGACCTCGCCCGTGCGATCTCGCTGGATCCCCGGCGGGTGGCTGCGGGCCGGTCCTCCGACACCTTCCACGGCCGGGACGTCTTCGCGCCGGCGGCCGGAGTCCTGGCCACCGGCGGGCTGCCGGCCGACCTGGGCCGTCCCGTGGATCCCTCCAGCCTGGTGAGCATGGACGTCCCGTCGGCGGAGCGATCCGATGAGGTGATCTCGGGGGCCGTGTGGCACGTGGACCGGTACGGGAACCTGGTGACCAACGTGCCGGTGGAGTGGCTCCCGGAGGGGCCGGTGGTGGAGCTGGGCGGCCGGCGGGTCCGGGGGCTGGCCACCGCCTACGTGGAGGTGGATCCGGGGGAGCTCCTCCTGACCCGGGGATCGCTGGACACCCTGGAGGTCTCGGCCCGGGGCGCCTCGGCGGCGGAGATCCTCGGGGTGGGGAGGGACGCGCGCCTGAGGGTGGTCCGGGGCTCCTGACCGGCCCGGACGGGAGGGACCGGGGCCGGGGACGGACTCAGCGGACCCGGTGGAGCTCCACCGAGCCCAGGGCCGAGCGTATGCTGATCTCCAGCCGGTGCTCCGCGCTGGACCAGTTGGGACTCTCCAGGCCGCCGCCCTCGGTGTTCATGAATCCCGGCGCGTCCATGGAGGTCAGGAACCCCTCCCGGTGGATCTGCACGCCCAGGTCCCGGGGGACCACAAGGCGCAGCGATCCCATGGCCATCTCCACCGAGGCCCGGGTGTCCCCGGACCAGTTCCCGGTGAAGTCCAGCGTCACGTCGCCGACGCCCCCACGGAGGGTGATCTCCCGGGCCCGGGCGTTCCCCAGCCCGGAGGCCCGGAAGGAGGCGGCGCCGGCCTCCACCCGCAGGCGCTCCATGGCGACCCGGTTCGGAGCGTCGAAGGTCACCTCGGTGTCCGTGGCGCCGGTGGTGACCCGGACGTCCGTGAGGGACAGCCCGCCCAGGTCCAGGAGCCCCTCGGCGGCTCCAACGTCCATCTCCAGGCGGGTGGGCACCCGGGGCGGGAGCCGGAGGTCCAGGGCGCCCTCGTCCGTTTCGACGCCCTCCAGCCCGAAGCCGAAGTCCAGGTCCAGCAGGCGCCGCCACCAGCTACGCTCTGACCGCTCGCGCTCGGCCCGTCGGATGCCCACGCGGAGCGTTCCCACGCCCTCCTCCAGGGACCACTCGTTCACGGGCCGGAAGGCGCGCTCGTCGTAGGTGAGGCGGTAGCGGTAGAGCTCCCCTTCGGGGGCGGCGCCCAGGTCGATGCGTCCCGCCGCGTATCGCACCGACACCTCCAGGGACCGGACCTCTCCCGAGGCCGGCCGGCTCGCCTCGAGGGTGACCGGCGCGTCCTGGGCCGGGGCGTTCTCCACCGCCGGTCCACCGAGGCCCAGGCCCACGACGAGGGCCAGAGCGGCCGGGAGACGGGACGTCGGGGCCTCACGCATCGGGCGCCTCCTCCTCCCCCGGGCCGGTCGCCGGCGTCTCCCGGGAAGGCAGGGACCAGTCACGCCGGTATCCCGCCCGTGAGAGGAGCACCGCGCCGAAGCCGGCGGTGGTGGCCACCCAGGTCACGGTGATGCCGCCCACCAGCGCCAGGGCCTGGAAGATGCCCATCAGGCCGCCGAACATCTCCATCACCGAGGCCAGCGCGAAGAGCGCCACCAGGACGAGCAGCCCGGTGAGCAGGTGCTCGTACCGGCCGGAGAAGGGCAGCCGGTCCCGCCAGGAGGGGTTCCGCCGGGCCAGGACCTCCCCCACCGCCTGTCCCGTGGCCAGGTAGCCCACCACGTGGGCCAGGCAGACCGCCAGGATGAAGAAGGGGATCAGCACCGCGGTGACGATTCCCAGGGCCAGGGCCACGATGGCCGGGAGGAAGAGGAACTGGCCCGCCAGGCCCACCAGGAAGGAGCGACCGAAGCTGTGCCGGGTGGTGTCCGCCGTGACGTGGAACTTGTCGGGGACCAGGGCGATGGAGACGATGCCCAGGAGCGCGAACAGCAGGAAGAAGCCCGCCGTGGTGAACAGCCCGGCGATCCCGCTCCCGATGTTGCGCCACAGGTCCCAGAACGGCCCCGTGTCGGGCCGATACGGGGCCACGAAAGCCCCGTCGTCGTCATCGTCGTCGGCGTCCCTCCGGGACGAACGGACCTCACGATCCGGCCGGGAGAGCGTCCCGGCGGCCGCGGTGCCCACGGAGACGATCTGTCCGTCGACCCGGCCGCCCGACTGCTGCAGGGCACCGCCCACCTGGATCACGTCGCCGGTTACGTGGGAGGTGGAGGTGAGATCGAGCCGGCCGTCCAGCATCAGGACGTCGCCGTCGACGGTGCCCGCCACCTCCAGGCTCCCGCCGACGAGGGCCACGTTCCCCTCCACCAGCTGGTCGTCGGGTATCCGGTAGTCGTCGTGGACCACGAGCGCCAGGTCCCGTGCGGCGCGGACCGCCTGCTCACCCGCCAGCTCCAGGGCTCCCCGGAGCCGCTCCAGGCTCTCGGCCAGGCCGGAGGTCTCACCGGGGACCACGGCCGGGTCGTCGCCGGCGCCGGTGAGGGTGTCCGTGGGATCGGCCTGCGATCCCTCCCCGGCTTCGACGGCCGGCGTCGTGTCCTGGTCCCCTCCGGTGGCTTCGACGGTGGCCACGGAATCCTCTTCGCCGGCCTCCTGGGCGGGGAAGGGATGGGCCCACGCCCCGGGCGGCGCGAGGGCCAGCAGGGCCACCGCCAGGAGGGCGGCGAGGGCGCCGGTGCCCGAGAATCTCGTGTCGAGTCGTGGTCTATCCATCGGTGTGACTCCAGTGGGTGAGCGTCTCATGTGGTCAGGGTGTGCCGCTCAGGTGTTCAGCGTGTGCCACGCCGCCGGGGGGCGGAGGGCGTGGAGGGCCGCCACGCCGGTGGCCAGCCCCAGGAGCGCCAGCGCCCCCAGCGCCCCCAGCGCCGAGGTGGTGCTCAGCCCCCCGAAGAGCGTCGACAGGGCCTGCGCGACGCCGCTGGCCACCAGGAACTCCCCGGCCTCCATGGCCACGCTCACCAGGACGCCGTGGGCGGCCTCCAGCGCCAGCCCCGCCAGGAGCTCCAGCGAGACGTCGGGACGGGTGGCGATCCACGTCCAGCCCAGCGCCGCGGTCACGGCCACCATGGCCGCGACCCCGGCGCCGAGCCATCCCGGCCATCCGAGCCAACCCGGATCCTCCGCCGGCCTCTCCTGCGGGCGAGGGAGCGTCACGTGGTCCATCACCCGGTCGGCGAACCCGCGGGACGGGCGCCGCTCCGGGAGGTGGGCCACGGCGGCCTGGAAGCTACGGAGCCAGTCCACGTCCCGGCGACAGGATCCGCAGTCGGCCAGGTGCCTCCGCTCTTCGGCGGAGGCCGGCCCGTCGCGGGCGATCCTCTCCATCACCTCGGGGCCCGGATGGCCCCGCTCGTCTCGTTGGTCGCTCATCTGATCTCGCCTCCTCGTCGCCCCGCCGTACGGGGATCGCAGACGACGGGTTTCACGCGCCGACCCCCGACCGGAGATGGGACAGGGACTCCTGGAGCTCCTTCCGTGCCCGGTGGATGTACGTCTTCACCGTTCCCAGGGGGATCTCCATGATCTCGGATATCTCGTCGTAGGGCCGTCCTTCGATGTGGCGGAGGACGATGGCGGTCCGGTAGTCGGGCCGGAGCTCGCCGATGGCCTCCTCGATCTCCCGGCCCAGCTCCCTCGCCTCCAGCCGTTCGTCGGGCCGCTCGCTCCGGTCCACCGGCGTGATCCCCGTG
The DNA here is from genome assembly GCA_964627425.1 of uncultured Gemmatimonadota bacterium. Classification (GTDB taxonomy): domain Bacteria; phylum Gemmatimonadota; class Gemmatimonadetes; order Palauibacterales; family Palauibacteraceae; genus Caribbeanibacter. The sequence goes on along the minus strand of CAZVIY010000025.1, from coordinate 7,301 downwards.
GCCTGCCGTTCCTCCTCGGTGGTGGCGTCGGGGGCACCGTCGATGGAGACCGTGTCCAGTCCCTTTTTCCGCAGCTCGTCGACGGACAGGTTGTAGGCGATCTTGAACAGCCATGAGCTGAACCTGTAGGAGGAATCATAGGTCTCGAGGCGGTCGAAGGCCCGGACGAAGGCTTCCTGGGCCACGTCCTCGGCCAGGGCCGAGTCGTGGAGGTTGCGGTAGACCACCGAGAACACGGGCCGCTCGTAGCGGGAGACGATCTCCCGGGCCGCGTGCTCGTCGCCGTCCAGGCAGCGGCGCACCAGCTCTTTGTCGCTCGGCGACTCTCGATTCACGACTGCGTCCGCTCCTGAGGGTCCACGAGGAGGTTCCCTGCCCGGTGCCGGGGTCCGTACGCGGCCCGGGGCCGGGCGGTTTCAGGACGAGGCCGCCTCGGGGGCGCCGTCGGCGCCGACGGAGGGAGGAGGACGTGTCGGGAGACGAAGGCCCGGAGAGCTTCGACGGGGTCCGGACGGTGGGGGTGGTGAGCGACACCCACGGCCGCCTCCGTCCGGCCCTCTTCGACCATCTGGGCGACGTGGGTCTCGTCCTCCACGCCGGGGACGTGGTGGAGCCGGCCCACCTGGAGGACCTGGCGGCTCTGGCCCCCGTGCGTGCGGTGTGGGGCAACGTGGACGGATCGGGACTCCGGCGGAGGCTCCCCGAGGAGTGCCGCCTGGTGGTGGACGGGGTGTCGTTGGGCATGCGGCACGGCCACCAGGGCACGGGTGCGGAGGCCCTCGTCTCCCGTTTTCCGGGATCCCGGGTCCTGGTCCACGGGCACACCCACGAGCCCCGATGGGAGCCGGTCGGGGACGCCGTGATCCTGAACCCCGGGAGCGCCGGGCCGCGGCGACCCGGCAAGCCCGTGACCGCGGCCCGCCTCCTGCTGGGAGGTGACGAGCCCCGGGTGGAGTTCTTGGATCTCCGGGACTGATCGCCGGCCGGAGGCGAAGGTCAGCTCTGGCACGCCGGGCAGAGATAGGTGCTTCGTCCCCCCTGCCGGATCCTGCGGATCTGTTCCCCGCACCCGGGACACGCCCGGCCCTCCCGGCCGTAGACCGCCAGGTGCTCCTGGTTCCGGCCGGGCTCTCCGGCGGGCGAGAGGAAGTCGCTGAAGGAGGTGCCCCCGCGGTGGAGCCCCTGGCGGAGGACGTGCCGGACGGCCCGATGGAGGCTCCGCTCCTCCCCCCGGTCCAGCTCTCCGCCGGGGCGGCGGGGATCGATCCCGGCCTCGTGGAGGGCCTCGGCGGCGTATACGTTCCCCACGCCCGCCACCAGATCTCCGTCGAGGAGGAGGTTCTTCACCGCCGCCCGCCGCCCGTCCAGGACCCCCGCCAGATGCTCCGCGGTGAACCCGTCCTCCAGGGGCTCCGGGCCCAGCGACGCGGAGCGCTGCCGCCACTCCCCGTCGGTCCACAGGTTGAAGCCCCCCAGCCGCCGCTGGTCGTCGTAGTAGAGGGTCCGGCCCTCTCCCAGGTCGAACTCCGCGGCCAGGTGGCCGTAGACGGCGGGATCGGGAGGGCCCGCTCCCAGGACGAAGCGCCCGGTCATGCGCAGCTGGACCTCCAGGATCCGGCCGGATCCGAGGACGAGGAGAGGCCACTTCCCCCGGCGACCGACCCGGCGGATCCGCTCCCCTTCCACGGCGTCGCCGAAGGCCCGGGGCCCGGCGTTCAGGAGGATGTCGTCCTCGTGGACGCGGACGGCTTCGATCCTCGCCCCGGCCACCTCCTCCTGGAGATGACGGCGGACCGTCTCCGCTTCGGGCAGCTCGGGCACCTGCCGGGCCTCAGCGCTCCTCCAGCTCGGCCCGGCCGATGTCCGACCGCCAGGTGGCGCCCTGGAACTCCACCCGCCGCGCGCCCTCCCGGCTCCTGCGCGCCGCCTCCGGGAGGTCGGCGCCCAGTCCCGTGATCCCCAGGACCCGTCCGCCGGCGGTGACCAGACGGCCGTCCCGGAGGGCCGTGCCCGAGTGATAGATGCGGAGGTCGGGCCCCTCGAGGTCCGGCGGAATCCGAACGGGGAATCCGGTCTCGTAGTCCCGGGGATAGCCCCCGCTGGCCATGACCGTGACCAGGGCCCAGGCGTTCCGCCGCCGGGGGAGCCACCCGCCGAGCCGCTGCCCGGCGGCCACCGCCCGCATGGGTTCCACCAGCTCCGAGGCCACCAGGGGCAGGACGACCTGCGCCTCCGGGTCGCCCAGCCGGCAGTTGAACTCCAGCACCTTCGGCCCCTCCGGCGTGAGCATGAGCCCGGCGTAGAGGAACCCCCGGTAGGGGGTCCCCCGCTCGGCCATGGCGCGGACCACCGGGAGGGCGATGGTCCGGCGGACCTCCTCCACGAGCTCGGAGGTGGCGTCGGCCACGGGGGAGTAGGCGCCCATCCCGCCGGTGTTGGGACCGCGCCCTCCCTCCTCCAGCTTCTTGTGGTCGCGTGAAGCCGCAAGGGGAACGGCGTCCTCGCCGTCGCACAGGAAGAACACCGACAGCTCCCGGCCCTCCAGGTACTGCTCCACCACCACCGTCTCGCCCGCGGCTCCGAACCGACCCTCCTCCAGCATCTCCTCCAGGACCCGGGCCACCCGGTCGTGGTCGCGACACACGAGGGCCCCCTTGCCGGCGGCCAGGCCGGAGGCCTTCACCACCACCGGCGGCTCCATCTCCCCGGCGAAGGTCCGGGCCTCGTCCAGCTCGGTGAAGGTGCCGTAGCGGGCCGTGGGCACGCCGACCCGGGCCATGAGGTCCTTGGCGAAGGCCTTGGACGACTCCAGCCGCGCGGCCTCTCGCGTGGGCCCGAAGGCGGGCACGCCGAGCTCCCGGAGGCGGTCCACCAGGCCGGTGGCCAGGGGGTCTTCGGGCCCCACCACCACCAGGTCCACGTCCTCCCGGTCGGCGAAGGCGGCCACCCGGTCCACGTCGTCGGACCGGAGGTCCACCCGGGTGGCGAGCTCCTGGACGCCCGGGTTTCCCGGTACCGCGAAGATCTCCGCTGCGGGGGCGTCCCTCCGGAGCTTCTCCGCCAGGGCGTGCTCCCGTCCTCCCGATCCCACCACCATGAGCCTCACGGCGCCGCCTCCCGTTCCGGTGCGCGCTCCACGTCCCCTTCCAGCGCCCGTTCCAGGTCGGCCACGAGATCCGCGGGGTCCTCGATGCCCACCGAGAGCCGGACGAGGCCGTCGGTGAGGCCGATGGCGGCGCGCTTCTCCGGAGGGAGCGAGGCGTGGGTCATGGCCGCCGGGACGCTGATCAGGCTCTCCACGCCCCCCAGGCTCTCCGCCAGGGCGAAGACCTCCGTCCCGGTGGCCAGGGCATGGGCCCGCTCGGCGCTCCCCATGTCCACGGAGAGCATGCCGCCGAAATCGTCCATCTGGCTCCGGGCCACGGCGTGCTGGGGATGGTCCGCGAGCCCGGGATAGTGGACGCCCTCCACCCCGGGACGGTCGGCCAGCCATCCGGCGATCCGGCGGGCGTTGTCACAGTGGAGGCGCATCCTCGCGTGGAGGGTCTTCGTGCCCCGGAGGACGAGCCAGGCGTCCATGGGACCCGGTACGGCGCCCGTGGCCTTCTGCTGGTAGCGGAGGGCCTCCAGGTGCTCCGGGTCCCGGGCCACCACCGCCCCTCCCACCACGTCCGAATGGCCGTTCAGGTACTTGGTGGTGGAGTGGACGACCAGGTCGGCCCCGAGCTCCAGCGGGCGCTGGAGGCAGGGGGTGGCGAAGGTGTTGTCCACCGAGAGGAGGACGCCGGCGCCGGCGGCGATCTCCGCGCAGGCGGCGATGTCGGAGACCTGCATCAGGGGGTTGGTGGGGGTCTCGATGTGGATCAGCCGGGTCTCGGGACGGATGGCCTCCCGGAGGGCGTCGGGGTCGGTGGTGTCCACGTAGGTGAACTCCACCCCGAAGCGGGACCATACCGTCCTGAACATGCGCTCGGTCCCTCCGTAGACGTCGTGGCCGCAGACCACGTGGTCCCCGCCGTCGGCCACCGCCTTGAGCACCGCCTCGATGGCCGCCAGCCCCGAGGCGAAGCAGGCGGCGCCCGTCCCGCCTTCCAGCGACGCGAGGTTCCGCTCCAGGGCGGACCGGGTGGGGTTCTGGACACGCGCGTACTCGTAGCCCTCCCGGGGACGGCCCACTCCGTCCTGGACGTAGGTGGAGGTCTGGAAGATGGGGGGCATGACCGCTCCGGTGACCGGCTCGGGGCTCTGCCCGCCGTGCACGGCGCGGGTTCCGAACCCGCGGTCCTCGTCCTCGCTCATCGGGTCATGGACTCCTGCTCGTATAGGTGAGTTTCCGGGCGCCCCCCGGCCCGGAAAAGATGACGGGTCCCTCCCCTCCTCGCCACACCCTTGAGGGAGGCGTGATGCGCGGCTCCACGCTGGCACGGAGGAGGTCCCCCTCTCCCGCCGCGGTCCACCGACCGGGGGCCGCCGGGGTGGGCGGGGAGGGGAGTCGACGCGGGGGAGGTCACGGAGCAGGCGGAAGGAGGACGGAGTGGCCGGGAAGCACGGCGAACAGACGGGACGGCGGATCCGGGGGGGACGGGGACGGCTGGTGGAGCGGGGCGTCCATCGACTCTACGTCCACGTGGCCTGGACGACCCTGCAGCGGTTGCCGCTGCTCGGACCGCGGAGCCGGGAGTCGGTCCACTTCCACCTCTCGGCCCTCTCCCGCCGGCTCGGCGCGGAGCCGGTTCGGATCTGCGTTCTCCGGGACCGGATCCACCTGCTGCTGCGGATCGGGGCGGGCCAGAACGTGGCCCGCCTGGTGACCCGGCTGAAGCGCGGGAGCGAGGAATCCCTGGACGGGGAAGGGGTGCCGGCGCTGTGGGGTCGGGGGTTCGCGGCGACCACGGTGGGGCCCCGACGGATCCCCCGGCTCACGCGACGGCTGGACGCCACCGCCCGGGCGGCCCGGCGCTCCCGGTCGTCCGAAGGGCCGGGATCCGGTTGACGGAACCGGCCGGCCCGTCCTACTCTTTGCGCCGTCGAGGCGGGGACGGCGGACGCCGGAGGGCGGGCCCGTCCTCCCCCGACCGCCGACCGTCGCTCGACCATCCGGGGAGCGACCGCGTCCCACGGACCCTCCTCCAGCCTTCGGGAGCCGCTACCCACGTGACCGGCCAGCGAATCGTCTCCGCCTCCGGCATCCGGGGGATCGTGGGCTCCGGGCTCGACCCGGAGACGGTGGCCCGATACGGGGCGGCGTTCGGCCACGTGATCCGGGGGGAGCACGGCTCCGGGCGGATCCTCCTGGCCAGGGACAGCCGGACCTCGGGGGAGCTCCTGTCCCGGGCCGCCGCCGCCGGACTCCAGGCCACCGGCCACGACGTGGTCTCCCTGGGCATCTGCCCCACTCCCACCGCCCTCCTCTCGGTCCAGGACGATCCCGAGGCCGTGGGCGGACTGGTGGTCACCGCATCGCACAATCCGGCCGAGTGGAACGGGCTGAAGCTCATCGGCGCCGACGGACTCTTCCTGTCGCCGGCGTCGGGACGGGAGGTCCAGACCCGGTTCGAGGAGGGACCGTCCTACGCGGCGTGGGACGGGGTGGGGGCGTACGGCGAGCGGGGGGGCGCGGCGGAGCACCACGTGGAACGGATCCTGGGGCTCGATCTCGTTGCCGGGGACCGGATTCGCGACTGGGCGCCGACGGTGGCCGTGGACTGCGTCCGGGGGGCCGGCGGCGTGGTCGTCCCGGCGCTTCTGGAGCGGCTCGGATGTCGGGTAGCCGGGCTGGACCTGGAGCCCGACGGGCGCTTCCCCAGGGATCCCGAGCCCCGCTCGGAGAACCTGACCGCCCTCGGCGACCGGGTACGGGAGACGTCGGCCGACCTGGGCCTGGCCGTGGACCCGGACGGAGACCGGCTGGCGCTGGTGGATCGCCGGGGCCTCCCCCTGGGGGAGGAGTCGACCCTGGCCCTGGCGGTGGAGCTGGTCCTCCCCCACGAGCCGGGCCCGGTGGTGACCAACCTGTCCACCAGCCAGCTCGTGGAGGACGTGGCCCGGCGCCACGGCCAGCCCGTGCACCGGACGCCGGTGGGGGAGGCCAACGTGGCGGCGGGGATGGCCCGGCACGGTGCCCCCGTGGGAGGGGAGGGGAACGGCGGGGTCATGCTCGCCGCTCTCCATGCCACGCGCGACGCCCCCCTGGCCGCCGCCCTGATCCTGGGACTCCGTGCCGAGCGCGGTCGGGACCTGCGGGAGATCGTGTCGGAGTGGCCGGAGTACCGGCTGGTGAAGGGGAAGGCCCCGCGCCCCGAGCGACCGCTGGAGGAGGCCTTCGAAGCCGTCCGACGATCCGCGCCGGAGGGGGCGGAGGAGGACCTGCGGGACGGGCTGCGGCTCAGCTGGCCACACGAGAAGTGCTGGCTGCACCTCCGACCGTCCGGCACGGAGCCGGTGGTGCGGTTCATGGCGGAGGCTCCGGAACGGGATCGGGCCGAGGCGCTGGCCCGCTTGGTGCGAGAAGCCCTGGACGGTATGACGACCCGAGACTCCGGAGGCTGAGCCAGCCATGTGTGGAATCGTGGGATACGTGGGGAACCGTCAGGCCTCGCCCCTGCTCATGGAAGGACTGAAGCGGCTGGAGTATCGGGGATACGATTCGGCCGGCCTGGCCGTGGTGGACGGGGGAGAGCTCCAGATCAGGAAGCGCGAGGGGAAGATCGACGGCCTGAGCCGCTCCCTGCAGGAGACGCCCGTGGAGGGGACCATCGGGATCGCCCACACCCGGTGGGCCACCCACGGGGCGCCGAACCAGCGGAACGCCCACCCCCACCTGGACTGCACCGGGACCATCGGCCTGGTCCACAACGGCATCATCGAGAACGCCGGCGTCCTCAAGACCAAGCTGCAGGAGCTGGGACACGAGTTCCGCTCCGAGACCGACACCGAGGTGGTGGCCCACCTGGTGGAGGAGGCGTACGAGGACGACCTGACCGCCGCGGTGATGGCGGCCCTGACCCAGGTCGAGGGGACCTACGGGCTGGCGGTGGTGAGCTCCCGGGACCCGGACAGGATCGTGGCGGCCCGGTCCGGCGCCCCCCTCCTGCTGGGCCTGACCGACGGCGACGAGCAGGAGCGGTTCCTGGCCTCCGACGTGGCGGCCATCCTGGGCCACACCCGGAACGTGGTCTACCTGGAGGACGGGGAGCTGGCGGTGCTCCATCGGGACGGCTACGAGCTGCTGGAGGTGGTGGATCCCCGGACCGACGGGACGCCCCGGTCCATCGAGAAGGAGGTCAAGCAGGTCACCTGGG
>CAZVIY010000024.1:0-27835 GCA_964627425.1 uncultured Gemmatimonadota bacterium | reverse complement strand
GCCGGCGCTCAGCTTCAGCATCTCCCGTCTGCTCAGCGTCATCTGCTTCCTCCCGTGTCGTTGAGTGTCGCGTCGATGGCGATCGCGTCGATGGCTCTCGCCTCGGTGGATGGACCGGATCCCGGGGACGGACTCACGCGGCCGTCCCCGCCGCAGCCGGGGTCGCCTCCGTGGCGGCGCGCTCGTCCTGACGCAGGCCCAGCCTGTAGCCCAGGAGGGCCCACAGCCCCGCCACCGGCGCTGCCGCCAGGGCGATGGCGCCCAGCGACATGCCCAGGGCCTGGAGCCCGGCGAAGATCCAGCCGCTGGTCAGGTCGCCCCCACGGTAGACGGCAGCGTCGATGAAGGCCTTGGACTTGTACTTCTGCTCCCGTCCGACGACGGTGAACAGGATCTCCCGTGCCGGCCGGGTGATGCCGTACCGGCCCGCGCGGTAGGCCACCTGCACCGCCACCAGCACCCCCAGGAGCGGCAGCGTTCCCAGGGCCGCGAAGCCCAGGAAGGTGAGGGCGGGGATGAGGGCCAGGCTGATCCCCACGCCCACCATCCGGATGACCCGGGCCGTGAGGTACACCTGGAAGACGATGGTGAGGACGTTCACCGCCAGGTCGATCTGCGCGTAGAACGCCGTCCGCTCGCCCCGGTCGCTGAAGGCCTCGCCGACCAGGTACGCCTGCTCGTAGTAGAGGATGGTCGAGGCGAAGGTCATCAGGGCGATGAAGGCGGCGATCCCGAGCAGGTAGCGGTCCTGGAAGACCACCTTGATGCCGCTCCAGGCGTCGCCGGCCAGCGGGCTGTCCGCCTCCTCCAGGGCCTCCTCCTCGGGAAGCTCCCCCTCCGTGGCCCCGTCTCCGGCCTGCCCCACCCGGTCCTCCTCCGCCCGGTCCGGCCCGGCGGTCGGCGATCCCTCGCCGGCGCCGTCGGAGGCGGACGTCTCCACGGCCACCAGGTCCTGTCCGGCGAACCACCGGCTCATGGGCTTCACGCACCAGGAGGCGGCCTCCAGGGGCACGCACGCCAGCAGCAGGAGCGCGAACGTCGGGACGAGCTCGGCGATCCCGGCGGTGACGCTGGATCCGGCGATCCCGCCCAGCGAGCTGCCCACGGCGATGAAGGCGTAGAGCCGCCGCCCCTGGGAGTTGTCGAAGCAGTCGTTCACGAACCCCCAGAAGACGGTGACCACGAAGAGCGCGAAGACGCTGGTCCAGACGTAGAAGACCCGGTCGATCCAGGGGCGGGCCTCCGGGGAGAGCGTCTCCAGGGCGACGAAGAACGCCACCAGGCAGGCGATGAAGAACCGGTTGGCCAGCGGCACGAAGACCGTGCGGTCGAAGCGGGAGGAGACCCAGGAATAGAGGGGGACCGCGCCCAGCATGACGAAGAAGACGGCCGTCCAGAGGAGCTGGAGGTTGCCCCTGTCGGCGGAGCTGATGTCGTCCCGGACCGCCCGGAGGATGTAGTAGGAGAAGAGGATGAAGAAGCCGTAGGCGGTGGCCCACAGGAGGGCCTTCATCTCCTCGTCCCGGACGTCGACGACCTTCTGGAACAGCGCCTTGATCACGTCGGTCTCCCGGGCTCCGTCATCGGGCGGTCGGCTCGCGCTCCCCGGTCCTCCGGGTCAGGAACACCCGGACTCGACGCTGCGTTGCGCGGCTTGCGCCAGCTACTCCCGGAAGAGCTTCACGGTGAGCTCCCCGTCGGTGCCGATCCAACCGCGGAGCATGCCCGGCGTGTTGAACGGCGTCGCCACGTCTCCGTCGCCGTCCAGGGCGATGATCCCGCCCGTCCCGCCCAGCTTCGCCAGCCGGCCGTGGATCACGGCGCTCGCCGCCGCCTCCAGCTCGAGGCCGGCGTAGCGCATCATGGCCGCCACGTCGTGGGCCACGACGCCCCGGATGAAGTACTCCCCGTGGCCGGTGGCGGAGACCCCCGCCGTCCCGTTGTCGGCGTAGGTCCCGGCGCCGATGATGGGGGAGTCGCCGATCCTCCCGAAGCGCTTGTTGGTCATCCCGCCGGTGGAGGTGCCCGCGGCGATGTTCCCGTCGGCGTCCAGGGCCACGGCGCCCACCGTCCCGGTGGGGAGCCCGTCGCCGCCCGAGGCTCCCTCCCGGGCCCGGCGCCAGGCCTCCCGGCGCCGCTCCGTGTAGAAGGTGTCGTTGGGCACCATCTCCATGCCCTGCCCCCGTGCGAAGGTCTCGGCGCCCTCCTGGGCGAACATGACGTGACGGGAGGAGTCCATCACCAGCCGGGCCAGGGCGATGGGGCTGAACACCTGCTTCGTCCCGGTGCTGGCGCCGGAGTTCCGGGTCCGGCCGTCCATGATGGAGGCGTCGTGCTCCACCGTGCCCTCGCTGGTGAAGACGGCGCCGATCCCCGCGTTGAAGTGGGGCGACCGCTCCATCACCTGGATGGCCGCCACCACGGCGTCCAGCGCCGCGCCGCCGTCGGCCAGCACGCCGTGGCCGGCCCGGAGCGCCCGCTCCAGCTCCGTCCGGTAGATCTCCTCCCGCTCGTCGCTGGTGTTCTCGGGGGTCAGGGTCCCCGCTCCGCCGTGGATGACGATGGCCACCGGCCCGTCGGCTCCGGCCGAACCTCCCGCCGCGGCCTCCTGGGCCACGGCCGCTTCCGGCCCGGCGAGCCAGGCCGACGCCAGCAGCACCAGGGCGGAGCACAGGAAGGAGCTCAATCCGGAGCTCCCGAGTCCGGGGCTGGAGAGGGTGGAGCGCGAGCGCGGTGCGGAAGCAGTGCGGCCGTGGGTCATGGATCCTCCCGTGGGCGGTCGGCGGTTCCTCGCGCCGGGTTCCTCGCGCCGGGGATCTCCCCGGCGGCCGGGCGCGGAGGATGGGCGGACGGAGGGGCGCCGGGCAAGGGCGAGCCCCCCCTCCTCCCGATCTCGACGGCGGACATCACTCCACCGGACGGGGGCCGGACCGGTCCGTGGGGCGGTAGGGACGTATCGGCATCCCCTCGGGAGCGGGCCGGCCGGTGATGATCTCGTACAGCCGGGCGCGGAGGGGAATCAGCGCAGCGTTCCCGTCGGACGTGCCGGCCAGGTTGTCGAGCTCGTGGGGATCGGCGTTCAGGTCGTAGAGGGCGTCGCTCCCGTCGCCGTTCCGGATGTAGTGGTACGGGAGACGGACGATCGACTGCATGGCGTCGCCCCGTCCGATGGGGGTGTTCGGCTGGGGCTCGGGGCCCTTGGTCAGGTGGGAGACGGCCGGCGACCGGGAGGGAGCGTCGCCGCCCGCCGAAAGGAGCGCCGGGGCCAGGGACCGTCCGGGGAGCGTGGCCTCCGCGCCCACCAGCTCCAGGATGGTGGCCGGCAGGTCCCGCAGGCTCACGGCCCCCGATATTCGCCTGCCCGCCGGAATACGGCCGGGCCACAGCACGACCATGGGCACGTGGAGGGTGTTGATGAACAGGCTGTTCGTGTGGCCGAAGAGGGCGTGCTCCCCCAGCTGCTCGCCGTGGTCCGACGCGATGACCACCAGGGTGTTCTCCAGCAGTCCGCGCCCGGCCAGCGCCTCCATCAGGCGCCCCAGCCCGGCGTCGGCCCGCCGGACGGCCAGGTGGTACGCGTAGGCGTGGATCCGGACGTCGTCCATCGTCATGCGCTCCTTGTCCCGCCAGGAGTTCCCCCCCACCAGGATCCCGCCCCGGTGGCTGAAGTCGTTCCAGCTCCGGTCGCCCAGGACCGAATCCGGCGGAAAGTACGGCTCGTGGGCGTCGTAGTAGTTGAGGAACGCGAACCAGGGACGCTCCTCCCCGTCCTCCCCCCGCTCCTCCAGCCACGTCAGGAAGTCGCGGTTCACGTCCCGGGCGTGCTGGCGGTTCAGGAGCTCGTGATGTCGCACCAGGCGCCGGAACGGGTCGCTGTAGGCCAGGGCCCGGCCCAGGGAGGAGCTCAGGACGATCTGCCCGACGCTCACGGGATAGTCCTCGTAGACGCCGAAGCCCCGATCCAGCCCGCTGGCACGGGAGGCGTACAGCGTGTTGCCCACGAAGCCGGCCGTGGCGTAGCCCTCCGAGCCCAGCCTCTCGGCGAGGGTGGGCTCGTCGGGGCCCAGGGGGCTCCAGTCCACGTCCAGACGGTGGGGCCACCGGCCGGTGAACATGCTGGCGTGGGTGGGGAGGGTCCACGGGGCCGGGGCGATGGCCCGCTCGAAGAGGACTCCCCGACGGGCCAGGGCGCTGAGCACCGGGCTGGTGCCTCCCGGACCCCCGTACAGCTCCATGCTGCCGGCGCGGACCGTGTCCAGGATGAGGAGGAGCACGTTGGGAGCGTCGGCCGCGGCCGGCGGAGCGGCGGCCAGCTGCGCCCGCTCCCGTGCCGCGTCCCGGGTGGTGCTCCACCACGCGAGCCCTCCGACGATCACGAGGAGGAGCGGTGCGACCACGGGTACCGCTCCCAGGAGGCGTCGGGTCCGGGAGCCGGTGGCCCGGCGGCCCACCTGGACGCCCACGCCCGCGGCCAGGAGCAGCGAGGCCAGGTCGTGGATCGGCTCGGCCAGGAGCAGGAGGCAGAAGGCGCTCAGGCCGGCGAACGTTCCCAGGGCCAGCGACCGGGGGCACGCCCTCCGCCGGAGCACGCCCAGGACCACCAGGCCCAGGGCCACCCCGAGGAAGAGCGCCAGGTCCGCCACCGGGGTCATCCACACGAAGTGCCGGCTCATGCGGATGGTGTACCCCGCCTCGCGGGCCACGGCGATGGGCGCCGCCTCCAGGAGTCCGGTCGCGGCCCCGAAGACGAGCCCGGCGAGGAGGACGGAGCCCGCTCCCCACTGCTCCTGGTCGAGGGATGCGCTCAACCGCAGCAGCTGGCTCTTCGTGCCGCCGTCGTGGGCGTCTCCGGCGGTCCGGCTCCCTCCGGTCCCGCTCATCGGGCCCGGGCGGCCGGCGGTCCCCCCGTGCTCACCTCCCGGGTCGTCCGGCCTCGAGATCAACGACCCCCGCCCGAGGTCTCCCCCTCACGGGGAGCGGAGCTGGCGGACCTCTCCCCTTCCGGAGCGCCCGCCTCGGCGGCCTCCGGGCTCTCGGAGGAGCGGAAGAGCCCTCCGATCCACCGGCCGGCGGAGCGGATCCAGTGGAGGATGCGCTTACCGACGATGAGGATCGCGCCCACCGCCGCCGCCACGGCGGAGAGAAGGGGCATCAGGACTTCGGGTCCGAAGTAGAGGAGCACCAGGTTCCTGCTTTCGGGCTCGTGGGGGGAATCTCGGGGCACCCGCTGGATCCGATCCTCATGCATCGGACCGATCCTGTACGGGAGCTACGATCACCATGCCATTATTCAAACAGATGGAGTCGGTGAAGCGTTGCATCGGGAGATCCCCGGGGAGCTGTCGTCCGTGCCGGAGCGTTGTCGAGATCGCGCGCCAGGCGTAACATGCGGCCGCCGGAGCACGGATTCTCCCGGAGGATGGAGCGTCAGTGGTGGAGTGGGACTTCCTCACATGGCTCGTCTTCGCCGTCGCCGCCGCCGCAGGATTCCTGGTGCTCCAGGTCCTCTGGCTGGCCGGGGTCCTCGTGTGGGAGGACCGGGCCACGCTGGGTACGGGCTACTACGGCCGCTCCCCCGAGGACAGGGAGCGGTTCAGGGGCCGGCTCCGGTGGCACGCCCGGCTCCTCCGGCCGGCGCTCTCCCTCCTGGGCCGGTTCACGTCCTTCACCTTCGAGCGCGCCAGCTTCCGGTACGGGGAGATCACCGGCCCGAAGGGCACGTGCGACCGCGAGAGCTTCCAGCGCGGTGCCGGCTACGAGCCCACCCCGGAGGACGTGTTCGTGGTGACCCAGATGAGGTCCGGCACCACGTGGATGCTGCACCTGGTCTACCAGATCCTCCACAGGGGCGGCCTCGACCTGGTGCGCTCGGGAACCACGCTCCACGCGGCCGCGCCCTGGCTGGAGTCGCGGAAGACGGCGACCGCCGGGGAGGCGCCCCTCCTGGGCCGGGAGCGTCCCTCCCGGCTGATCAAGACGCACTTCCCCGTCGGGATCTGTCCCCACGACGACGCCGCGCGCTACGTGTACGTGACCCGCCATCCCGTCTCCTGCTTCGCCAGCTGCGTCGACCTCATCGCGGCCAACGCCGGGTCCATGGCGCCGGAGCTTGAGGTGGTGGCGGACTGGTTCTGCTCCGAGGAGATGTGGTGGGGCCCCTGGCCCGACCACGTGGAGGGCTGGTGGAGGCGCGCCCGGGAGGCCGAGAACGTCCTCTTCGTCCACTTCGAGGAGATGAAGCGGGACCTGGCCGGGGTGGCGCGTCGGATCACCGCGTTCCTGGACCTCGAGCCGCTGGAGGAGGAGGAGCTGGACCGGGTCCTCCATCGCTGCAGCTACGATTACATGGAGCGGCACGCCGAAGCGTTCCAGATGCACCCCCCCCACCTCCTGTCCGTGGAGGCGGACCTGTTCCGGAGCGGACGGGCCGATCGCCACGCCGACCTTCCCGACGAGGTCCGCCGTCGTGTGGCCCGCTGGTGTGCCGGGCGCATGGACGACGCCGACTACCCGCTGGAGGAGCGCTATCCCGACGTGGCCGGGGCCGGCCCGGCCCGCGACCCCTGACGTCGGAGGCCCGCGGCGTGGGATCCCCGGCCCCTCTCCTGCCCGGCGGCTGCTCGCGGGCCTCCCGGCGGCCTTCCCCGCCCGCCCTCCTCCTGTCCGCCCTCCTGGCCCTGGGGGCCCCGGCCGCGACGAATGCCCTGGCACCCGGAGCCGGCGCCCTCCGGGCCCAGGAGCGCCCCGCGGTAGGGCCCGGGCCGTCCCTCGAGGTGGACTCGGCGTCCGGGGAGATCACGCTCCGCCTGGGCCCCGTGGACCTCTCGTCCGCGGCCGCCCCGGAGGGGCCGATCCGGGCGCCCGGGCTCGACGTCCGCCTGCCGGTGGACGGGTGGCTCCTGGCCTATCGGCCCGCCCTGGTGGACGCCGGTGGGGAGCCGGTGTCGGCCCGGCTCCTGCGCCACGTGGTCCTGCGGAACCTGGAGCGAGAGCACCTGATGTGCCCCGGGGAGGGGGAGCCCGTCTACGGGACCGGGGGCGAGATGACCGTGTGGCCGACGGTCCCCGGCGTGGGCTATCCCGTCCGTCGGGGCGACCGCTTCCGGGTCGACGCCAGCTTCCGCCGGGCCGCCGACGCGGAGCACCCGGAGGTCTACCTGGAGCTGGAGGTGGCCTACCGGGAGCGGGCCCCGGGGATCGAGCCCCTGGCGCCCGTCCGTCCCCTGTGGCTGGACGTCCGGGGGTGCGAAGGTTCGAGCTACGATCTCCCGCCGGGCGAGGACGTGAGGCGAGTCGAGCTGGCCGCACCCTCCGGCGGGCGGCTGCTGGTGGTGGGCGGCCACCTCCAGCCCCACGGGCGGTGGCTGCGGCTCCGGGACCTGGCGCGCGATCGGGTGGTGGTGCGTCTGGGAGCCCGGCTGGATCGGGAGGGGGACGTCCGGTCCATGCCCCTGGTGCCGTTCCTGCCCACCGGCGGCTACCGGCTGGCGGAGGGCGATTCGCTCCGTGTCACCGCCCGCTACGAGAATCCCACCGGCCGGCGGCTCGAGGACGACGCCATGGGGATCGTGATGGCCTACTTCCTGGCGGACGACCCCTAGCGGCCGCTCCCTAGCGGCGGCCCCGCGGGGACTCCCTCTGCAGGGCCTCGACGTCGGGGCTCCAGCGGTCGTCGCCCAGGAGGTGCTCCACGAAGTACTCGGCCCGGAGCCAGAACCAGTAGTCGCCCATGCTCCCGAAGCCGTGGCGCTGGCCGGGGAAGACGAAGAAGTCGAACCGCTTGTTCGCCTCGATGAGGGCCTTCGCCATCCGGTAGGTGTTCGCCGGGTGGACGTTGTTGTCGATGGTGCCGGTGGCCAGCAGGAGGTGGCCCTCCAGGTTCCCCGCCAGCTCCGAGTTCTTCCCGATGGAGTACTCGAAGGAGACGTTCCCCGAGTCGTCCACGACCTCCTCCACGCCGTGGTGGGTCTCCGACCACCAGCGGTTGTAGACGTCGTTCTCGTGGTTGCCCGAGGAGGCCACCCCCACCTTGAAGACCTCGGGATACTGGAGCATGGCGGCGGTCGTCATGAAGCCCCCGCCGGAGTGGCCGTAGATGCCCACCCGATCGCCGTCGACGAAGTCGTGACGGGCGGCGAGCTGGTCCACGGTGACCTTCTTGTCCTCCAGGCCGTAGTCCCGGAGGTCCCCGTAGCCGTAGGTGTGATACCACCGTGACCGGTCGGGGTGGCCGCCCCGGTTCCCCACGGTGACCACGATGAAGCCGAACTGGGCCAGGCCCACCTCGTCGGCGCTGGTCCGGAAGGACTTGGCCACCGCCTCGGTCTGGGGCCCCGGGTAGACGTAGAGGACCACGGGGTACTCCTTCTCCGGGTCGAAGTCGAAGGGCCTGTACATGACGCCGTACAGGTCGGTGACCCCGTCGCCGGCCTTCACCCGGAACGGCTCGGGCATCCGCCAGCCCGCCTCCTCCAGCGAGCTCAGGTCGGCGGTCTCCAGCTCGGTCACCACCTCGCCCGCGGCGTTCCGCACCGCCGACGTGGGCACCGTGTCCACCCGGCTGTAGCTCTGGACGAAGAAGCGCCCCGACTCGCTCATCTCCACGCCGTGATCGTAGTTCCCCGGGGTGAGCAGCCGGAGCCCCGAGCCGTCCAGGCTCACCCGGTAGAGGTGGTCGTAGTAGGGGTCCTGGCCCGCCTCCCGGCCGTTGGCGGTGAAGAACACCGTGCCGCTCTCCTCGTCCACCGATTCGATCTCGTCCACGTGCCACGGCCCCTCGGTGAGCCGGTTCTTCAGCGTCCCGTCCGGTCCGTAGCGGTAGATGTGGGACCAGCCGTCGCGCTCGGAGAGCCAGAGGACGTCGCCGTTCTCCAGGAGCTCGGGCCGCTCGGTGTGGAAGTAGGTGTTGAACCGCTCCTCGATCACCGTCCGGAGGACCTCGCCGGTCCCGGCGTCGGCCACCATGAGGTCGGCGCGCGTCCGGTCCCGGCTCTGGCGGAGGATCCACAGCTCGTCGGAGCCCTCGGAGAGCCAGACCGAGCGCCGCGGCTCCTCGGAGCCGGGGTAGCGGAACTGCCGGTCGTCCAGCACCGACATGTCCTGGTCCTGCCACGGGTCGTCGGCCACCCGGACCTTCCGGCGCTCCTCCAGGTCGTAGATCCAGATCTCGCTCCGGGTGACGCTGTCCTCGCCCGGCATGTCGTACTTGTAGGTCTCCAGCTCCGGCCGGTCGTTCCCGGTGGAGTGGATCACCCACAGCTCGTCCACGGACCGCTGGTCCTGGCGCACCAGGGCGAAGCGCCGGGAGTCCTTGGACCAGGAGATGTCGGCCCGCTTGCGGTAGTCGGCCTCCTCCTCCTTCTCCCTGTCGGTCATGCCCCGGCCGCTGTTGTTGGCGGCGTAGCTGTAGTACTCCTCGCCGTCCTCGGTGAGGCGGACCTCCTCCACGTCCACCTCCCGGGCGGCCGAATCGGCCTCCTCGCCGTCCAGGCCCCGGCGGGCGTCCAGGATCCGCTCGTAGTCCTCGCCGGAGATCATCCACAGGTCGTGACGTTTGGCGAAGACCACCGTCTCGCCGTCGGGGGAGACGCTGGCCCAGGAGGGGTGGTCGTCGGGCTCCTCGTGGTCCTCCAGCTCCCGGAGGGTCCGGGTGGTGACGTCGTACTCGAAGTGGAAGACCTTCTTCTCGTCCTCCCGGTCCTCGCCTTCCTCTTCGTCCTGGATGTCCTGTTCCTCGCGCTGCTCGATGAACTCGTCGTCCTCCACCTCCTCCAGCGTCTGCGAGGAGGTGACGTCGAACTGGAGGGTGTTCTCGTCCACGAACCGGATGTTCTCGATGGGGAGGTGCTTCCCGTCCCATGGATCGCCGGTGATCCGGGTGAGCTCGGCGGCCAGCCGGTCCCGGTCGAAGATCTCCCGGCGCGTGCCGGCCTCCGGGTCCACGATCCAGAACCGCTTCCCGTCGGCGGTCTCGAAGTCGTACCAGAACTTCTCGCCCCCCTCGATCCACTGCGGGTCCACCCTCAGGTCGTGGACCAGGTCCTCCAGGTTGTGAGGGGCGAAGCGCTCGGCCAGCTCGTAGTTGGCCGAGCCGGGTCCGCCGACCGGTCCGCCGACCTCCGCGGACGCGGCCGTCTCCTGGGCGGGGACGGCCGGCGGGACGACGGCCGCCGACAGGGCCAGGGCCGCGGCGGAGAGGACGGCGGTGGCGAGGGGACCGGAGCGGGAGGTCGGGGGGAGAGGGATCGGGTGGCGCATGCTCCTCGGGGGGTCGGATGGAACGGAGGATCGGGACGGCTCGGACCGCCAGGGATGTTGACGCGGGGGACCGGCGGCGTGCAACCTGACGCGCCCGGCGGTGGGGCCGGGAGCCGCCGCCGGAGCCCGGGTGTCGAAGGGCGTGTTCCCCGCGGTCCGTCGCCGGTAGGTTGTGCCCGGTGTCCGCCGGGGGGACCTCCCTCCGTCGGTCCGTGGCCCGTCAGCGCGTTTCCACCCCTCGGGAGGGATCCCATGCGAGACCGTTCTGCCCCGCTCCGCTCCGCCGCCCCGGTGCGCTCCTCCTCCGCCCTCGTGCCCGCTCTCGTGTGCGCCCTCCTCCTGGGGGCGGGGCTCCCGGGCGGCCCGCCCGCGGCCGCGGCCCAGGAGACGGCCGGTGAGGCCGGGACCCCGTCGCCGGACGCCGTGGTCGACGACCGGCTCCGGGCCGGCGACGTCTTCCACCTGGAGTGGGCCGACGATCCCAGGATCTCGCCGGACGGCTCCCGGGTGGTCTACGTGCGGACGGGCTTCGACGTCATGGAGGACGGGCGGACGACCGAGCTCTGGATCGCGGAGGCCGACGGCGGGGAACACCGCCCGCTGGTCACCGGCCCGGGCGACGTCGGCTCGCCCAGGTGGTCGCCGTCGGGCGACCGGCTGCTCTACGTGGCCACCGGCGAGGACGGAGCCGAGCTGTGGGTCCGGTGGATGGATACGGGGGCCACGGCCAGGCTCACCGATCTCCGGGAATCCCCGGGCGGGATCGCCTGGTCCCCCGACGGCCGCCGGATCGCCTTCACCATGTTCGTGCCCCGGCCCGCCGCGCCCTTCGCCGAGATGCCGCCGAAGCCCGAGGGCGCCGACTGGGGTCCCCCGGTCCGCGTCGTGGACGGCGTGCAGTGGCGGGCCGACGGCCGCGGGTTCCTGGAGGAGGGCCACCGGCAGCTCTTCGTGCTCCCGGCCGAGGGCGGCACGCCCCGGCAGCTCACCAGCTCGCCCCACGACCACGGGGGCACCCCCCGGTGGACGCCCGACGGGAGCCACCTGATCCTGTCGGCGAACCGCCACGACGACGCCGAGCGGGACCCGGGGAACACGGAGATCTACGAGGTCTCGGTCGAGGACGGCGCCGTGCGCCCCCTCACCGACCGCCACGGGCCCGACGGGCAGCCGGCGGTCTCGCCCGACGGCTCCCGGATCGCCTACACGGGCTACGACGAGCGCTACCAGGGCTACCAGGTCAACCGGCTCCACGTCATGGCTCGCGACGGCTCCGGCGCCCGGGTCCTGACCGACGACTTCGACCGGTCCGTGTCCAGCCCGACGTGGGCGGCCGACGGCGAGGGGCTCTACGTCCAGTACGACGACCGGGGTGACACGAAGCTCGCCTTCGTGGACCTGGAGGGCGAGGTGCGGACCCTGGCCGGCGACGTGGGCGGCCTCTCCCTGGGCCGTCCCTACTCGGGCGGGACCTACACGGCCGCCGGGGGGACGGGGGACGGCCGGCTCGCCTTCACCCTGGAACGCTCCGACCATCCGGCGGACGTGGCCGTGACGGGCCCCGGGGTGGAGGGGAACGTGGATCCGGCAGTGGAAGGGGAGGGACCGGTGTCGGGCCCGCGCGCCTCGGCGTCCCCGCTTCCGGTCCGCAGGCTCACCGACCTGAACGCCGACCTGCTGGGCCACAAGGAGCTGGGGCGGGTGGCGGAGATCTGGTACGAGTCCTCCCACGACGGCCGGCCCATCCAGGGCTGGGTCCTGACGCCCCCCGGCTTCGATCCCGACGAGCGGTACCCGCTGATTCTGGAGATCCACGGAGGCCCCTTCGCCAACTACGGGGACCGGTTCTCCGCCGAGGCGCAGCTCTACGCGGCGGCGGGCTACGTGGTCCTCTACACGAATCCCCGGGGCAGCACGAGCTACGGCGGGGAGTTCGGCAACCTGATCCACCACGCCTATCCGGGACACGACTTCGACGACCTCATGTCCGGGGTGGACGCGGTCCTGGACCGGGGCTACGTGGACCCCGACCGGCTCTACGTGACCGGCGGCAGCGGCGGCGGGGTGCTCTCGGCGTGGATCGTGGGCCATACGGACCGGTTCCGCGCCGCCGTCGTCCAGAAGCCGGTGATCAACTGGTACAGCTGGGCCCTCACGGCGGACATGTACGTCAGCGGGATCCGGTACTGGTTCCCGGGACCCCCGTGGGAGCACCGGGACCACTACATGGACCGGTCCCCCCTCTCCCACGTGGGGAACGTCACCACGCCCACCATGCTCCTGACCGGGGAGAAGGACTTCCGGACCCCCATGCCCGAGAGCGAGCAGTTCTACCAGGCCCTCCAGTTCCGCGGGGTGCCGAGCGCCCTGGTCCGGATCCCCGACGCCTCCCACGGCATCGCCTCCAGGCCCAGCAACCTGGTGGCCAAGGTGGTCCACGTGCTCGAGTGGTTCCGCCGGCACGGCGGAGCGGGCTCGGGCGAAGGAGGCGGCGGCACGTAGGTTTACATGTGCCCTTTACCTGCCGTCCGTCCTCTCCCTCGGCCCGCGTCCCCCGGGGGCACCTCCCTCGGGCCCGTCTCCAGCGGAGGCGCGCCGGAGGACCAGGGCGGCGTTGATGCCGCCGAACCCGAAGGAGTTGCTCAGGACGACGTCGGCCCGGTGGTCCAGGCCCTCGCCGGTGACCAGCCGGAGGCCACACTCCGGGTCGAGCTCCCGCAGGTTCAGGGTGGGCGGGATCCAGCCGTCGGACAGCACGAGACAGCAGATGGCGGCCTCCAGGGCGCCGGAGGCCCCCAGGGCGTGGCCGTAGTATCCCTTGGTCCCGGTGACCGGGACCTCCTCGGTCCGGTGGCCCAGGAGGTCGGCCACGGCCTTCGCCTCGGTGACGTCGTTGAGCGGCGTGGCCGAGCCGTGGGCGTTCACGTGATCCACCTGTCCGGCGTCGATCCCGGCGTCGGCCAGCGCCAGCTCCATGGCCCGCCGGGCCTGGCTCCCGTCGGGCCGGGGCCGGGTCATGTGGTAAGCGTCGTTGGTGGTCCCGAACCCCCGGAGCTCCGCGTAGATCGGCGCGTTCCGCTCCACCGCCCGGCTCCACTCCTCCAGGAGGAGCACCGCCGACGCCTCCCCCATGACGAAGCCGTCGCGGCCGGCGTCGAAGGGCCGTGAGGCGGCGTCGGGCTCGTCGTTCCGGGTGGACATGGCCCGGAGGATGGAGAAGGCGCCGAAGGAGAGGGGGGCCAGGGGGGCTTCGGCGCCGCCGGCCAGGGCCAGGTCGGCCTCGCCGCCCCGGATCACCTCCAGGGCCCGGCCCAGGGCGATGGCGCCGGAGGCGCAGCTCATGGAGTTCGTGCTGTTGGGGCCGGTGAAGTCCAGGTCGATGGCGATGTTGCAGCTGGCGGCGCCCCCGAACACGGTGAGGGCCAGCATGGGCTCCACCTCCCGGGGCCCCCCGGCCAGGTAGCGCTCGTGCTGCTCCTCGGCGAACTCCACCCCGCCCAGGGCGCTCCCCATCTGCACCGCCGCCCGGTCCCCGTCGACGGCGCCGGCCTCCAGCTCCCCGTCGGCCATGGCCATGCGTGCCGCGGCCACGGCCAGCGAGCTGTACCGGTCCATCCGCCGCAGCCGCCGCTCCTCGATCCACCGTTCGGGCTCGAAGGAGGGGATCTCCGCGGCGATCCGGCTGCGGAACTCCGAGGCGTCGAACCGGGTGATCCGGCGCACCGCAGAACGCCGCCGCCGGAGCCCCTCCCGGAGCCCGTCGACACCGGACCCCACGGGGGTCACGCACCCGATGCCGGTGACGGCCACCCGGCGGCGCCCCTCCGTCTCCGCTCCCGGGCTCCCGCTCTCACGGCCGGCCGGGGGACTCTCGACGGCGGTCACGGGGCTCCCGCCCCCTCGTCCGCTGCCCCGTCCGCCTCCTCACCCGCTTTCACCGCTCCGTCCTCCCGGCTCCGGAGCTCCTCCGCCTTCCGCCGGATCCCGGCCAGGGTCCGGTCGGCCACCACCATCACGAAGTGGGGACCGATCACGCGGCGGGCGGCGAAGCCCCCAATGACCGGCCAGCCGGGCCCCGTCCACTCGTGGACGATCTCGATCCGGGTGCGCGGCGGCGTCGGCGTCGCACCGCCGCCCGTTCCCTCGGCGTCCGACGGGCCCTCCCCGGAGCCGGCCTCGAGCCGGTGAAAGCGCCACCAGACGTCCATGTCCTCGGTGATCCCCGCCACGTGATGATACCGGACCACCGGCTCCTCCGGGTCGGCCTCCATCTCCGATTCCCACCACACGGGATAGGGGAGGGGGCCGAAGTGCCGGTACGCGGCCATCTCCACCCGTCCGCGGCCGAATCCGTCCTTCCGGTGGAAGCGGACCCGCCGGTAGTGGGGGAGGATCTCGGGCCAGCGCTCCACGTCGGCCGCCGTCCGGAAGCAGATCTCCACCGGGGCGGCCACCACGGTCTCGTTGACGGTCCTCATCTCGTCCTCCTGGTGATGCGACGGTCTCCTGTCGACACAAAGTGCTATCACTTTACCTTCCGTCTCCTCCCGTGACGGGTCACTCCTCCTCCCGCGTCCTCCGCTCTGCCCGTTCGCCCCGGGCCGTCATCGGACCCGGGACGTGTGCTTTGTGGCTTCGCAAAGCACGCCCGGGCCAGATGGTCGGGCCGGAGGAGGGCCGCGGGGCCGAGGCGGTCGCCCGTGACTTCCAGGAGGAGGCTCCCCAGGCCAGGCCGCTTCTCCAGCAGGACGCCCAGCTCCTCCACGAGCCCCGGCCGGGACACGGCCCGGTCCACCTCACGCTGGACGCGGCGACCCGGCCCAAGGATCCGCTCCAGCTCCCGGACGTAGCGCTCGAGGAGCACCCGCTCGCGCGATTCGGGGGGGGCGGGGCGCCCCGGCCGGTCGGGCCGGTGACGATCCCCGTTCGCCAGGAGCCCGGGGATCGTCCGGGCGGCGAGCCGCGCCGTGACGAGAGCCCGGTAGATGCCCTGGCCGGTGAGGGGATCGAAGTAGCCCGCGGCGTCGCCCACCAGCAGGAACCCGGGCCCGGCGAGCCGTCGGGGCGTGACCCGGAACGGTCCCGTGATCTCCAGCGGATCGGGCCGGCGGGCCCCGGCCAAGCGGGACGCCAGCCCGGCGCGCCGGAGCCGATCCCGGAAGAAGGCGTCCCGGTCGCGGGAGATCTCGGCGGCCGTCCGGGCCGGGACCACGACGGTGACGTTCATCCGCCCCTCGCCCACGGGTGCCGCACCCACGACGCCCTCGCGGCTCAGACGGAGCTGACCCAGGAGGTCCGGCGACCCGCAGTCACGGAACCGCCCCACCAGGGCGAGCCGGGGCCGGGGCCCGCGGCGTACGCCGCCGACCCGCCGGGCCACGGTGGACCGCAGGCCGTCGGCGCCGACCACCAGGGCCGCGGGATGTGGCTCTTCCCGGCCGTCGGGAGCCCGGGCCACGGCCCCCGTCACGCGGCCGCCGTCACGGAGGAGGCGGTAGACCCGTCGCCCCGGGAGGAACTCGGCTCCCGCCTCCACGGCCGCCGCCAGGAGCACTTCGTCCAGCCCGCGCCGTGGCAGGGCGAGGCCGTGGGGTGGCCCGCGACCCCTCCGGGGCGAGAACCGTCCCTCGAACCACCGCCCCTCGGGTGTCCGGATCCGCCAGCCCCGGAGGCGGGCCGGCCGGTGCCTGCGCAGGTCCTCCAGGACCCCCAGCTCCCGCAGCAGCGGGGTGGCTCCCGGGCTCAGGCAGTCGCCGCAGGGTTTGGACCGGGGGAAGGACCGGGCGTCCAGGATCCGGACGGGGAGGTTCCTCCGGCGAAGGCGGAGGGCGAGGCTGCTCCCGGCGGGCCCGGCGCCCACCACCAGCACCCGGCGCCGGTCCTCCCCGGCCGCGCTCCGTCCCGTCGGCTCCGTCCTCATGGACCCCCCGGGTCCCGGTGAAGCTCGCCGCCGGTGATCGTCAGGTGCAGGGGCGGGCCCCGGCGCACCCCGGCGCGGCCGATCCCGGCCTCGGCCAGGAGGTCCTCGATCTCCCCCGTCCGGAAGGCCCGACGGACGGACACGGGACCGTCGTGGCGGGGGAGGGGGTTCCGAAGCCAGACGGTGGCCGAGAGGAGCTCCACGGCGAGTCGGGCCGGGAGCGTACGGTGGAGATCCACCACGATCCATCCCCGCCGGGCCACCCGGTGGGCCTCCCGCAGGAACCGGACGGCGTCGTCCCGGTCCAGGTGGTGGAGGGTGAGGGTGGAGACCACGAAGTCCACGGAATCCCCGGCCAGGGGGATCCGGGACCCCGAGAGCCGCACGAGCCGGCCACCGGGCCGGGCCTCCCGCGCCAGCCGGGCCGCCGCCGGGTGGGGCTCGCCGGAGATCCCGTCCACGGTCCTCCCCGCCGCCGCCAGGTCCTCCTCGAGGCGGTCCAGCAGGTCGCCTCGCCCGGCGCCCACGTCGAGGACGCGGACCGGCCTCCCGGGCTCCGGGGAGGCCGAGGCGAGGGCGCCGGCCAGGGCCCGGGACACGGTCCGCAGGACGCCGGAGACCCGCGCCGCCCGGCTGAGGGCGTCGAAGGCCCGCTCCAGGAGCGGAGGGCTCACGGCGGGGTGGTCCGCCCTCTCCGCCCTGGCCGAGGGCGCCAGGCGGGGGGGAACGCTCCCGTCGTCGGGCCTCAGAAGAGGTCGGCCAGCCAGTCGGCCACGCGACGGATTTCCTGGCGGTCGCGCTCGCTGAAGGCGTCGAGGTCGTCGCTGTCCAGGTCGATCTGCCCGTGGATCTCCGAGCCCTGGATCAGGACCACCAGCTCCGACCGGGTCTCCGAGCTGCACGCCAGGTACTCCTCCGCCTCGGTCACGTCGGGGACGTTGACGTCCCGTCCCTCGGCCACGGCGGTCCCGCACACGCCACGGCCCACGGGAATCCGCACGTGGTCGGTGGGTCGACCGATGTAGTTGTGGAGGACCAGCTCCTCGTCCTCGAGGAGGTAGACGCCCACCCAGTCGTAGTGGCTCTCCGCGCCCTCCACCCGCCGGACGGCCTCCCGGAGGAGCCGGTCGCGATCGGCTCCGTCCTCACGGAGGCTCTCCAGCGCCTCGACGATCTCTCGGCCGTCGATCATGAACCAGGCTCCCTCTCCTCCGTCGAGACTCGCTGCCAGAGCACGGCCCGGAGGGGAGCGGCGTCCCCTCCCTCGACGCACAGGGGAAAGGCCGCCAGCTCCCACGGGCCCGAAGGTACGTCGTCCAGTACCAGGTTCTCAACGATCTGGATCCCGTGATCGAGACAGGCCCGGTGGGCCGGGAGCTCCCGGCTGTCGGCGGGATCCACCGACGGCTGGTCGGTGCCGAGGAGGGGGACGTCCCGGCGGGCCAGTTCCTCGATCCAGTCCGGCGGGACGGCGACGATCCGGTCCGGGAAGCGCCGGGCGTCCGGGCGGCCGGCCCGGAGCAGGACGCGCGCGCCTTTGGGCACCCGCCGGGAGAGCTCCGCCGGCCCCGCCTCGAAGACGTCCGGCGCGTCCAGCACCACCGCGGGCCCGAAGAAGGGGGCCAGCGGGAGGGCGTCGGCGGCCGCCCCGCCCCGCCGGACGTGACACGGCGCGTCGGCGTGGGTGCCGTTGTGGAGGCTGGTGGTCAGGGTCCCCAGGTCGACGGCGTCCCCGTCGGCGATGCTGGCCCGTCGCCGCAGGGAGACGGGGGTGTCCCCGGGCCACGGCTCGGTGGCCGGGCCCAGGGGGGCCGAGATGTCGTGGAGCCTCCTCACCCGCCGCCGGAGGAGGAGCTCACCGACGCCGGAGCCTCGTCGGGTCCGCCGCCCACCTCGTTCTCCGGGCTCCGGTCGAATTCCACGTCCGGGTCCTCCCGCCGGTTGTCCAGGGCGCCGGATCCCGGCCCCACCAGGATCAGGGCCAGGAGCCCGGCGATGAGCACCACGCTGAACTCCATCCCGCCGGATCCCGGCCCGACCACGAACCATCCCTCGCTGCTGTGGACCAGCACGATCCCGGTGATCATGTGGGCCATGAACAGGACGGACAGCGCCGAGGTCATCCAGCCCAGGAGCAGGGCGATCCCGCCGCCGAACTCGAGGAACGCGATGAACCAGGCCGCAAGTCCGGCCATGGGAATGCCCAGGCTCGCGAAGAACTGCTCGGTCCCTCCGAGCCCTCCCACGAAGAGCTTGTGTCCCCCGTGGGTCACGAAGACCACCGCCAGGACGATCCGCACGATGGCCATGCCGAGTTCCGGATTCACTCCCTTGCGCATGCCGAACCTCCGGGACGCTGAAGATTCACATCTCGATCACGCGGCCCCGCTCGCCGTCGTCCCGGGAGCGGTGGCCGCCGTGTCCGTCCGGCCCCGCGGGGCCGGTCCCGTCCTCCGATCCGTCCTCGTCGGTGGTCCCGGTTCCGAAGGAGAAGAAGACCCCCCGGCCCGCCGAACCTCCGGACCAGCCTCCCCCCTGCCGGGCGATACGCTCCTCCAGGCGGGATCGCAGGGCCAAGATGACCCGATCCCGGGCGGGGCGCACCAGGAGGGCGAACCCCAGGAGATCGGTGAGCACGCCGGGGGTCACCAGGAACGCCCCCGCCAGCAGGATGAGGAGCCCGTGGAAGAGCTCCCGGGCCGGAAGGGATCCTCGGGCGAGGGAGGCCTGGATCTGCCGGAAGCTCCGGGTCCCCTCCCGGCGGGCCAGCCCCGCACCCACGACGCCCGTGGCGAGCACCAGCAGGACGGTGGGCCCCGCCCCGATGCGTCCTCCGATCTCCACCAGCAGCAGCAGCTCCACCAGCGGGACGAGGGTGAAGAGGAGCAGGAGACGGCCCGTGATCATGGCCGGGCCTCCGGGGACGGCTCGGGCCGGGCGCGCCGGGTACCGATCGTCGGGGCCGCCTTCGGGACGGCAGCCCTCGGGACGCCCGGACGGGAACGAGGGGAGCGGTGGCCCCGTCTTCTCTCCCCCTCCGCGCCCGGCTGCCCGCGGGACGACGTCGGGGCGACGGAGCCCGCCCTCTCCCCTCCGCTTCGCTCACCGGGAACCATACGCCGGCCCGTCAAGCGGGCATCAACAGCGGGCGGGGACGGGATCGCGACGGCGTCGCGGGCCGGGGGCTCAGATGCCCAGGGACGCGCGGATCTCGGGGTCGATGCGGTCGGGGGTCCAGAACGGCTTCCAGACCAGGTTCACCTCGGCCTCGTCCACGCCGTCCACCGACTCGGCGGCCTGTTTGGCTCCCGAGAGGATCTGGCCGCCGGCCGGACAGCCGGGGCTGGTGAGGGTCATGGTCACCCGGGCGTCGGGCCCGTCCACCTCGATGTCGTAGACCAGGCCCAGGTCGACGATGTTGATCCCGAGCTCGGGATCCTGGACCTCGCGGAGGGCCTCCCGGATCCCCTCGGCGGGCGTCCCCTCTTTCACCGGGGGCGCGCCCTGGTCGGCGTCGGGGCTCGCTGTCTCGGCGTTCTCGGCGGGCGTCATGGTCTTTCCTCTGCTTCGGGTGATGGGATCGATATGGGATCGATATGGGGTCGATACAGGGCCGGTGGTCGCGGCCTGACGGGCGCTCCCGTCGACGACGGGAGGCCGCCCGTGCTCTACCCCTCGGCCCCGTCCTCGTTGCTCCCCGAGGCCGCGGCCAGCTCCCCGAGGGGGAGCTCGGGGTCCGAGAGGTGCCCGGCGACGCGGTCCACGGAGGGGCGGGCCCGGACGATCTCCCTGCAGGCGTCCATCTCCTCGTTGCGGTTCAGGAGCACCGCCCCGCGGATCCGGCCGTCCTCGCCCACGGCGAAGGCCACGAACCCCTCGGCGTCCACCTGTCCCCGGATCAGGAGGTCGGCGGCGTCGCCGGGGCGACCGTAGACGTTGAAGCCGAGGTCGAAGACGTCGGTGAAGAAGTAGCTCAGGTGGTCGTAGGGCTCCTCGGCGCCGGCCATGTTCCGGCCCACCGTCCGGCCGTGGACCTTGGCGTGGTCCCAGTGCTCGACCCGGGTCCGGTCGCCGAAGACCGGATCCGGGAAGCTGGCCACGTCGCCGGCGGCGTAGATCCCGGGGTGGCTGCTCCGTCCGTGGCGGTCCACGGCCACGCCGTCGTCCACCTCCAGCCCCGCGTCCCGGGCCAGCTCGGTCCGGGGCTCGATGCCCACGCCCACCACGACGAGGTCGGTCTCCAGCTCCTCTCCCCCCTCCAGGGCCACCCGCTCCACCCCGCGCTCCTCGCCCCGGAACTGCGACGCGGCGACCCCCAGGCGGAAGGTGATCCCCCGCTCCTCGAAGTAGTCCTGCACGAAGCCGGAGAGACGCGGCGGCAGCATCCGGGGCCAGACCCGGTCGGCCGACTCCACCACGGTGACGTCCACGTCGTAGGCCTGCAGGGAGGCGGCCAGCTCCATGCCGATGAAGCCGGCCCCCACCATGACGGCCCGCTCCGATCGGGCGGCCCGGGACCGGAGGTCCTCGGCGTCGTCCACGTCCCGAAGGGTGAGGACCCCGTCCAGGTGATGGCCGGGGGCCGGGAGGCGTCGGGCACGGCCGCCGGTGGCCAGGAGGATCGCTCCGGCCCGGAACTCTCCGGCCTCCAGCGTGGCCACGGTCATCTCCTCCGGATCCAGGGAGAGGGCCCGGACACCCGGGTGGAGGTCCACGCCGGCGTCCCGGAACCAGCCCTCCGGCTTCACGTGCAGGAGGTCCCGGGGGACGTCGCGGTTCTGGAGGAACTCCTTGGAGAGGGGCGGCCGGTGGTAGGGCGGCTCCGTCTCGGCCGAGAGCACGGCGACGCTCCCTTCCTCGTCCACGTCGCGGATCCCGTCCACGGCAGAGGCGGCCGCCAGCCCCCCGCCCACGATCAGGTACTCCACCTCGGTCATGGCTCGGCCTCCTCGGTCACGGCACAGCTCCCTCGGTCACGGCTCGGTCTCCCCCTCGCCGCCCCCGGCTCCGCTCCTCCGGGCCGGTCCGGGCCAGCGGAGGCGGTAGACCCGGACCCGGTCGGCGTCTGTCTCGGGCAGGGCCAGGGTGGAATCCCGGAGCAGGAAGTCCGCCGGCGCCCGGAGGTCCTCGAGCCAGAGCTCCGGCTCCACCGACCCCGTCCGGCCGCCGGGCGGCAGGCGCTCCAGCGTGCCGCGGGCCCGGTCGGTGAACAGGATCCCGCCCCGGCCGTCGGGCTGGATCCCTTCGAGGGTCACCGCCTCCCGCGGCTCGGCCAGCAGCGAGACCGAGCCGTCCAGCTCCAGCCGGAGGATCGCCCCGTCGGCGCCCGCCACCAGGAGCCCCCCGGCGCCCGCTTCGCCGCCGTCCGGGGCCAGGCCGGCGGGGAGCCGGAGGGAGCCCGCGGTCTCCAGCCGGCGGACGCCGCCGTCGCCGTCCACGGCGAAGACGGCGTCCGCTCCGGCGTCGGAGGCGTAGATCGTCCCGTCGGGACCCGGCGCCACGTCCTCCAGGGACTCGCTCTCCGGGATCTCCACGGCGTACAGGCCCGTGTCGGCGCGGAGGTCCAGGGCGACCACCCGGTGGACGTCCGCCACGTAGGCCCGGTCTCCGCGGACGGCGATCCCCGTCGGCGCGTCCAGTCGGAGACCCGGCGTGGAGGACGAGAAGCGCCGGCGTTCCACCCGGTCGCCGCCGGCGGAGACGGCCGCCACCGCCCCGCCCCCGTCCCCGGCGGACGGCTCCCGGGCGGTGCTGGTGACCAGGTACCGGGACCGGGCCGAGTCCCAGGCCACGCTGCCGGGGCGGTCCAGCGAGTCGACCTCGAACAGGAGACGGAGCTCCACGTCGCCGCGGGCGGGCCCGTCGGCGCCGCACGCCGACAGGGGCAGCGCCAGGAGGGCTGCCACCAGGGCAGCCCCGGGGAGGGTCGCCCCGGGCACGGCCACCCGATCGGTGAGATCCACGTTCAGCCCTCCCGCGGCTCGCGTTCCTCCGGATCGTAGACTCCCGAGGTCCGGAACGCCCGGTCCAGGAGCTCCACGGGATGCAAGACGGAAACCATTCGGCGGCCGTCGCCGCCGCTGCCGCGGGAGGGCGTCGTGGCGCCCGCCAGGCCGGCTCCGATGTGCATGGCGCAGCCCGGATTGCCCGTGAGCAGCCAGTCGTAGTCTCCTTCCCGGATCTCCCGGAGCTTGGGGCTCAGGACGTCGGAGGCCAGCTCCGGCTGCTGGAGGTTGTAGACGCCCGCTCCCCCGCAGCACTCCCGGGCCGAGGGGAGAGGCCGGACGTCCAGGCCCTCGACCCGCCGGAACATCTCCACGGGCGCCGTCCACACGCCCTGTCCGTGGCAGAGGTGGCACGGCGCGTCGTAGCCCGCCCGGCCCTCCAGGCCGGCGGACCGTGGCCGCGGCGGCCCGGCCAGGAGCTCCGAGACGTCCCGCACCCTCTCGGAGAGCCGGCGGGCCCGGGCCACCTCCACCGGGTCGCCCCGGAACCAGTGGGGATAGTCCCGGAGTGCCGCCCCGCAGCCGGCGGAGTTGACCGCCACGGCGGCGTCGGGACGGGCCTCGAAGGCGTCCAGGTTCCTGCGGGCCAGCCGGCGCGCCGTCTCCCGGTCGCCGGCGTGGGCGTGGAGGGCGCCGCAGCAGACCTGTCCCGGCGCCGCGCGCTCCCGGTGGCCCGTGGCCGCCAGGGTCCGTCGCGTGGCGGCGTGGACGTGGCCGAAGAGCCCCGACATGACGCAGCCCTCCAGCAGGACGTACTCCGGCGTGTCCTCCGCTCCCGGCTCGGCCCCGGCCTCGGTCCCCGCCTCGGTCTCGACCCCGGCCACCGTCTCCGCCCCGCCCCCGGGCCCGACCTCGCCCCCGATGCTCGCTCTGCCCCCGGCGGCGCGGCCGTCCGTGGGGGCGGCCCCCGTCCCGTCGGGCCGGGTGGCCGCCAGCAGGCCCAGAGCCAGGCCCGCGCGGCCGGGGAGGAGGCGGGACAGGAGGCCGGCCAGGCCCAGGTCGCGCAGCCACCGTCCGGCCGCCAGGAAGAGACGGGTGAGCCGTGGGGAGCGGAACAGCGAGAGGAGGGCCTCGGCGGGTCCGCCGGCGGGGCCCTGCCGGCCCCTCAGGTCCCGCTGGTCCTCCCGGGCGGCCTCCAGGAGCGCCCCGTACTCCACCCCGGCGGGACAGGCCGTCTCGCAGGCCCGGCATCCCAGGCACCGGTCGGTGTGGGTGGTGAAGGCGTCCACGTCCTCCAGCCGGCCCTCGGCCAGGGCCCGCATGAGGTGGATGCGCCCGCGGGGCGAGTCGTTCTCGTCGCCCAGGACCCTGTAGGTGGGGCAGGCGGTGAGGCAGAACCCGCAGTGCACGCAGGCCAGGAGGCGCTCCTCCTCGTCCGCCAGCGCCGGGGCTCCGGCGCCGTGGTCCCGGGCCGGGTCCATGTCAGGGTCGGGGCGGATCCAGGGCGGAGCTGTGGTCGTGCACGATCATCCAGTCGCCTCCCGCACGCCGGAGGACCAGGGTGAAGATGCCGGTCGAGGTGAGCGAGTCCGCCCCGTGGAGGTCGTAGCGGCCGATGGCCAGGGCCGTGGAGTCGCCCAGCGGGCGGACCTGCAGATCCCGGAAGTCGAGGCTGTCCCGGCGGGCCTCGCCCCGGAAGAGGGGCGCGTAGCGGTCGCGGATCCCGTCGAAGCCGACGACCAGGCCGGAGGAGCCGATGTAGGTGGTGGTGGGGCGGGCCAGGTAGGTGGCCAGGAATCCCTCGAGATCCCCCCGGTTCCAGGCGGCGGCGGAGCTGTCCAGGTCGGCGTCCAGTTCGCTCCAGAGGTCGGCGCCCGGAGCGTCGGCTGCCCCGGTCTCGGCTCCGTTCCCGCCATTGCCATTCCCCGCGCCGGATCGTCCCTCGATCCAGCACCCGGCGAAGGCCAGGCACGCCACGAGGACCGCGCAGGCGAAGACGCGGTGCCCCCGGCTCCCCCGGCCGTCCCGACCGCGCCGTCTCATCCGTCCCCCCCGAGCTCGCGCTGGGGCCGCCAGCGCCGCTCCCGCCGGCCGTGTTGCCGGTTGGCCCACCGGGCCAGGGTGAACAGGAGATCGGAGAGCCGGTTCAGGTAGGGCACGATCCGCTCCCGGAGGTCGGTCTGCTCGCGGCTCAGCGCCACCACCTCCCGTTCCGCCCGGCGGCAGACCGTCCGGGCCACGTGGAGCTGGGCGCCCGCCGCCGTGCCCCCGGGGAGGACGAAGGCGTCGAGCTGGGGGAGGCCGGCGTCCATCTCGTCGATCCAGTCCTCCAGGTCCTGGATCCGGCCGCTCTCCAACCGGGGGATGAGCCCGCGGCGCTCCGCCCCATCCGGATCGGCGGCGGCCAGGCGGGCGCCCACGGCGAACAGGTCCTCCTGGAGGGCCGCCACCCGATCCCCGGGCAGGACCGGTCCCTCCTCGGCCTCCCGGTCCAGGGCCAGGGCCAGGCCCACCGACGCGTTCAGCTCGTCGACGGCGCCGTAGGCCCGGACCCGGGGGTCGGACTTCGGCACACGGTCACCTCCGAAGAGCCCGGTCTCTCCCCCGTCCCCGCCACGCGTGTAGATCTTCATGGCTCCTCCGCTGTGGACGCGCCCAGGGCTCGCACCACCCGCTCCTCCAGCTCCCTCGCCCGCGGGCTCCGTCGCTCCCGCACCGGCCCGTCGGCGGCGTCGGGGCCGTGCTCCAGCCGCCAGGGGGCGTCCGGGAGGCGCGAGATCAGGGCCTCCACCCGGGCCGCGAGGTCGCCGTCCCCCCCGGCGTCCGCCCCTTCGTCGGCTCCCCGGTCCAGGACGATCCGGAGGACCCCGGTCCCCGGGTACGCCTCGAGCGCCGCCCACCCCGGATCCTCCTCCCGCCGCCAGCGTCGGATCCGGCGTACGGCATCGGCAAGATAAGGGTCGCCGGGGCGGGCGCGCAGGACGGCCCGGGCCCGCCCTGCCGGGGGGCCCGCGGAGCGCAGGCCGAACGGGTCGGCGGTGGCTCCCTCCTCCCCGTGGTCCGCACCGTCCGCCGGTCCGTCCGCGTCCTCCCCCCCGAACCCGGCCGGCCGGGCCGCCCCGGTCGTCTCGAGGCCGTGGCCGGAGGCCCACTCGGCCAGGCGCTCGGCCCGCTCCTCCACGCCAGGAGAGGACCCGGCCAGGACCAGCCGGAGCTCTCCCTGCTCCGGTCCGTCGCCCCCGGCGTTCGCTCCGGCTTCAGCTCCGGCGTCCCTCCACAGGCATCCCTCCGGCAGGACGTCCCGCTCCGGCGGCACCGCGGCCAGGGCCTCGAGGGCCTCCAGGGCGGGCTCCAGCCGGAGCGTCCGGTGGGCCTCCGGGAGGGGCCAGAGCCGGAAGGTGGCCTCCAGGACCCGTCCCAGCCGCCCCCGGTGGCCGACCAGGAGCCGGGGGAGGTCGTAGCCGGCCACGTTCTTCACCACCGGACGGCCCCAGCGGTAGCGCCGTCCGTCCGGGGCCTCCACCCGGACCTCCAGGAGGTGCCGGCTCAGCCCCCCGTGGGCGGCGTCGTGGGGGCCGGCCGGGGCCCGGGCCACGAGCTGGTCCACGGTGAGGTCGCCGCGTCCGACGGCCGGCGGGAGCCACTGCTCGCTCCCGGCGACGGCGCCCATCAGCCGGTCCAGTCCCACGTGGCCCGGGGCGCTCACCACCAGGTCCCGGGGCCGGTGGTGGATCTCCCTCTCGGATCCGTCCGCGTCGGTGGGAGCTCCGGGAGGGGCCTCGGGAGCCGCTTCCGAAGCCGCCCCCGAGCCGCCCTCCCGGCTCGACGGTCCGTCCTCCTCCTCGTCCTCCCTCTCCTCCTCTTCCTCCGTGGCCTCGGGGATCACCTTGTCCGGGTTGCAGAGCTCCTCCGGGTCGAAGGCCCGCCGGATGCGCCGGAAGGCCGCCAGCTCCCCCGGCCCGTAGATCAGCCGCATGTAGCCCTTCTTGTCCAGCCCCACGCCGTGCTCGCCGGTGATGGTCCCGCCGGCATCCACGCACAGCCCCATGATCTCGGCGCCGGCGGCCTCCACCCGACGGACCTGCTCCGGGTCGCGGCGGTCGAAGACCAGGTTCGGGTGGAGGTTCCCGTCGCCGGCGTGGAAGAAGTTCACCAGCCGGACGTCGTGCCGGCGGGCGATCTCCTCGATCCGGGGCAGGAGCTCCGGAAGGGTCGAGCGGGGCACGGCGGCGTCCTGCACGAAGATGTCCGGCGCCAGCCGTCCCAGCGCGCCGTAGGCCTTCTTCCTGGCGTGCCACAGCCGGGCCCGGGCGTCCTCGTCCTCGGCTATCTCCACCGATCGGGCGCCGCAGGATCGGAGCACCCGGGCGGCGCCCCGGATCTCCGCCTCCGCCGCGGCCGGGGAGCCCTCGCTCTCCACCAGGAGCGCGGCCCCCACGTCGGTGGGGAGCCCCGCGGCGAAGCGTGACTCCTCCACCACCCGGAGCGTGGCGCCGTCCACCAGCTCCAGGGCCACGGGCACGATCCCCGCCTCGAGGATCCCGGTCACGGCGCGGCCCGCGTCGGCGATGTCGTCGAACAGCCCCAGGGCGGCCCGGATCTCCTCCGGGCCGGGGGCGAGCCGCACCTCGATCCGGCTCACCACGCCCAGGGTGCCCTCCGAGCCCACGACCAGCCCCGCGAGGTCCAGCCCCCCGCCCTGGCCCCGGTCCAGGGTGATCCGCCGGCCGTGGGGGAGGACGAGCCGGAGCCGGCTCACGTGGTCCG
Organism: uncultured Gemmatimonadota bacterium; assembly: GCA_964627425.1. Classification (GTDB taxonomy): domain Bacteria; phylum Gemmatimonadota; class Gemmatimonadetes; order Palauibacterales; family Palauibacteraceae; genus Caribbeanibacter. The sequence goes on along the minus strand of CAZVIY010000024.1, from coordinate 946 downwards.
TCGTGACGCCGTGCTTCAGGCAGTGGGGACCGCCGGCGTTCTCGGCCACGTTCCCGCCGATGCTGCTCACGCTGCCGCTCGCGGGATCCGGGAGATAGCGCAGGCCGTGGGGGGCGGCGGCCTCGGTGATCCGGTCGGTGACCACGCCGGGCTCCACCACCGCCCGCCGGCCCCCGGGGTCCACCTCGAGGATCCGGTCCATGCGGTTCGTGCAGACGAGGACGGCGTCCCGGGCCACCGCGCCGCCGGAGAGGCCGGTCCCGGAGCCCCGGGGCACGAAGGGGATCCCGGCGCCGTGGAGCACGATCAGGGCGGCGGCGAGCTCGTCCTCGTTCCGGGGGAAGAGGGCGGCCCGGGGAATGCCCCGCTCGGTGGCCAGGGCGTCGGACTCGTAGGGCACCAGGCGGTCCCGGTCGTCGATGATCCCCCGGGGGCCGAGGACGGCGCCCAGGCGGCGGCGGACGGAGTCCGGCAGGGGGGTGGAACCTTCCGTGTGCGTGTGCATATGCCAGAACGCAACGGGGCCGCAAGAACCGGGCGTCCGGGCGGGGCGCGAGCCCGTCTTCGACGATCCGGCCGGCGCGGCGACACCGTCTTGACAGTCCCGGGGGCTGCGCATATGATCCCCGGTCCCGAATCGGTGCGGGGTGGAGCAGTCTGGTAGCTCGTCGGGCTCATAACCCGAAGGTCGCAGGTTCAAATCCTGCCCCCGCTACTTGCCCGAATCCCCGCCTTGCCTTCGGCAGGCGGGGCTTTTTTTGCAGGCCGCTGTATTCCTTCCGGGGTAGCTCAGTGGCAGAGCGGGTGGCTGTTAACCACTAGGTCGCGGGTTCGAATCCCGCCCCCGGAGCTGGAGACCGGCGGGAGCGCGGCGACGGCGGCGTGCGGGGCGGCTGGGTAGCTCAGGCTGGTAGAGCACCGCACTGAAAATGCGGGTGTCGGCGGT
>CAZVIY010000023.1:0-28365 GCA_964627425.1 uncultured Gemmatimonadota bacterium | reverse complement strand
GTGGTGAGGACGGTGGTGTAGGCCAGGTCGTCCTGGAGGGACTCCTTGACCTCCCTCACCGTGCCCGAGCCGCGCTCCCAGAGCACGGCCATGAGGTCCAGCTCCCGATCCGTGAACGAGACGGTCATGCGGTCCTCCCGAGCGAGACATCCACCCTCCGACGCCCGTACATATTACTTTTATAATACTGATATGTCAAGGGGCCGGCGGGAACGCCGCGGTGGTGCCCCTGCGGCTACGGTGGCGTCGACCGGATCGGCCCGGCCCACGTGGCCGAGGCCCTCCGGTACCGGGGGTGAGGGGAGACGCACCGCGAGGTGGTCTACGCGGGGACGGCGGTGTGGGGGTACATGCGGGGCACCGCCGGATCGAAGAGCCCGACCTCGTCGTAGGGCCGGAGCGCCTCCTCGATGAACCCTTCGTACCGCGCCACCGCCTCCTCCGGCGGAGGGCCGGACGGCGGCCAGGAGGCGAGGCGCTCGCACGCCTCACGGGCGACGTTCCTCAGCCCGTCGTCGCGGGCACACAGGAATCCCAACGCATTTCGCGGACGGCCGCGGACGGCGAGGCGCCGTCGCTCGTAGCTGGTCGCCGCGGCAAAGTAGAGCTTGGTGCTCGCTACCCAGGCACGAAAGGAGGGGAGGGCTCGGTAACAGGCCCCCACCAGATCGTCGATGAATCTGAGCTCCACCTCCAGCTCCCGGCTGTATCGATCCAGGGCCTCCGGCGGGGGCGAAGTTCCGTGAGTCTCCAGGATCCCCACCAGCCTCTCGATGCCGCTCATGGTGTGCGCGATCCCCGTGCTGTGCAGGGGGTCGACGAAGCCGGCCGTGAAGGGAAGGAGAGCCCATCCCGGCCCGGCGGATCGTCGGACGAGCCGCTGCAGCTGCCCGCTCCGGACGATCCGGCCCGGTGGGTCTGCCCTCTGCGCTCCGACGAATCGGGCTCCCAGGTAAGGGTAGCGCCGGAGGTGACGTCGCCATTCCCGGTCAGGGGGGAGGTCCGGCTCCGGGGGATACTTCTCAGCGTCCAGCACCAGCCCCACGCTGGTTCGGCCGTCGTTGAATCGGAATTCCCAGATCCATCCCTCCTCGAGCACGTGATGGACCGCCGCTTCGTCGCAGGGGAACGGGTGATCCTCGGTCCGGCCGCCCCTGCGGGCCACGGCGTCTCGCCAGCGATCGAGGCCGCGGAGATGGGTGAACAGGGTCCGGGTACGGGTGGCCAGGGGCCTCCGGGCCGGTTCGGTGAAACCCTCGGCCTGCAGTACCCCTCCCGCGCCGGTGGCGTCCACGACGAACTCCGCCGCACACCGAACGGTTTCGTCCTCCTGCCGAGCCCGGAGAGCCCAACGCTCCTCGCGCTCGACGTCCGTGATCCGGGTTCGCTCCAGCAGAGGGATGCCGCCCCCCCGTACCCTACCGGCCAGATAGGCGTCCACCTCGGCCCGGAGCCAGTGGGTGTCCGACCGGTAGGGATCGCTGCTCGCCGCCACCAGGAGCTCGTTCCGGTGGTCGGGATGGGGTCTGTAGGGACGCTGCGGGCGATGGCGGAAGTAGCTGAATCCGCGCTTCCGGCCCACGACCACCTGAGGATAGGCCTCCTGCCAGGAACCGTACGCGCTGAGGGGGCGGAGCCACGGGAGATCGTAGCGGTCGGCCAGGTCCCGGAGAATCAGATTGCCCGTCGGGGTGGACGACTCCCCGATGGCGAACCGGGGGTGGACCGCCTGGTCGAAGACCGCCACCCGGAGGCCGATCCGATCGAGCAGGAGGGCCGTGAGCGTTCCGCCGGGTCCGGAGCCCAGCACCGCCACGTCCACCTCCAGTTCGGTCACCCCGGACCATTCCGACAGCGGCACGACACGGGAGGCTGGACCTCCTGGGTGAGATTCATTCGACGGAGCCGCTCCCGACGCTCCCGCGCGCACACTTCGCACTCCTGGAAGCGCTCCAGGTCCCACAGGTCGACGAATACCCGGCCCCGATTCATCCGGATCCCCTCCTCGAGGACGGCTTCCATCGACTCCACGGAGGGAGGCTGGAAGTGTCCCTGTCTCGCGAGCTCGTCGAGGATGCCGTTCCCGAAGCGAGTGGGGACCACGGCGCAGCACCGGACACCCGCCTCGAAGGCGAACTCGATGGAGCGGAGGGCCCACTCCACCCCCTCCGCCTCGTCCATGTAGGGAGGGCGGAGGAGGATGAATGCTCGGGACTGAATGCCTCGCTCGCGCAGGAAGCCCACGGCCCGGCGAAAGTCGTCCCGCGTCATCCGCTTGTTCAGCCGCTCCAGGACCTCCGGATGGGCGGTCTCGAGGCCGAGGGCGATCTCGAGCTCACCCGGGAGGCGCTCATGGAACTCCACGCACGCCTCTCCGCATAGCTTCGGATGGTTCTCGACGATCACCGTGTCGAACCCGGCCACCCGTTCCGCGATGGCCGGCCGGTCGGACGGTGGATAGGCACGGCGGTCGAAGAAGTTACCGCTGTTGTAGAGCTTGACATGCGGGGCCGGGGGAAGTCGCTCCAGGGCGTGGTCGATCTGTGCCGGCACGGCCCCCTCCGGCACGGTCCGGTCGGTGGTGTACTTCCAGAGGTCACACATGAGGCAACGGAACGGGCACTCCCGGTTGGTCAGGAAGATGGTGGAGACGGACTCCACCGCTCCAGCAGCGCTGCGCTCCTCCTCGCTCAGGTACGCGTAGGGTTCCCAGGGGTCGACGGGCTCCTTCTCGGACCGGGCGGCGAGGATCTCCCGGTCGCCGTAGCGGGGGAGGGTCTCAGGCATAGATTTCCGAGAAGGCGCTGCGGTAGGCCGTTTCCTCGTCAGGGAAGAGTCGCTCGAAGTCGGACTCGCCCACCGCGCCGTGCTGAAACCGCCGTTTCTCGAAGACCGGCATCTGGTGCCCGGTGTGTGCCGAGATCCCCCGTCGCACGACCTCACCCTTCAGTCGGTAGAGCCGCTCCGGTTCCCAGCCCGTGAGCTCCACGAACGGAATGTTCTCGGCCACCTCGATCACATTCGGGAGGGAGTACGGGCTGAACGACCGGAAGCCCTCGACCCGGCCGGGCATGTAGGAGCGGACGTGGCCGCGGCTCTGACCGCCGGAGTACGTGAGGGAGTGCTTCACGGCGTCCACGCCCCATCCTTCCTGGTAGAGCATCTGGTTGCCGAGGACGCTGCGGATGGTGAGCTCCGGGTTTTCTTCGATGGGGTAGTCCTTCAGGTTCTCGTCGGCCCCGTCGCCGTCCACGAGATAGGTCCAGTCCGGGTACCGCTCCCGAATCCCCCGACACAGCGCCAGGGTCATGGCCGCCGCCTGCACGTCCAGCGGCTTGTAGTCCTCGATGACTGCGATGGCCTCGCGGTAGTCGATCTCCGGGGGATCGACCTCGATCACCTCCAGGAACATGGACAGACCGAGCTCGTCCAGGAAGGTGAAGGCCTGCTCCACGTCCGCTCCGCCGTCGACGGAGAGGGTAAACGCCTTGAGACGCGCCGGCGAGGCGCCGCGCTCCAGGAGCAGGTGGTACAGCAGCAGGAAGAGAGCTCCGCTGTCCACCCCGCCCGAGAAGAGAACGCCGATGGGTGCCCGGGGATCGATCCGGTCCAGCCAACGGCGGCACTCCGTGGCCAGCGCGTCGACGTAGGCGTCGCCGATGGCGTCGAGGTCGGGTTCGAGCTCGCCCCCGTCCGGATCGAAGTACCGGATGTAATCGGGCGTCGGATCCGGGCAGCCGACGAGTTCGATCTCCACGACGTAATGTGCGGGCACCATGCGGGTGTACGATGGATGGAACTGCTCCTCCAGGTCCTCCGCCCGGAGGAACTCCCTGATCTCGCCCATCCGCTCGGCCACGACGAGGCACGGTCCCTCGGCACGCTTGGCCAGGAAGTATCGCATGGGGCGCCCGATAGTCCGGGCCAGCCGGACTTTTCGGCCCTCCTTGTGGACCAGGGCGAACTGCCCGTCGATGGCGCGAACCCGGTTCGGGTCACCCGAGGCGAGGGCCTCGACCGCGTCGTCGGCGGACGTGTTCAGAAAGACGTTCAGGTCAGGGTCTAGGAGATCGACGAGACGCTCTACGTGAGTCTGCGTGGGCATGGGCGTTTCTCCCCTGGTGAGGGTGCATCCGTGTCGAAAAACATACTCTCTTGATGCGGGGTCGGCCAACGTGGGAGGCGGGACGGCCGGGAGCCGCCGGGTCTCCCTGGCCCGCCGGGGCGTGCTCTTCCTGGACGAGCTCCCCGAGTTCCGCCGGGGAGTGCTGAAGGCCCTCCGCCAGCCCCTGGAGGAGGGCAGGATGTGATCGGGCAGAAGAAAAAGTTCTGTGTTAGGCGGAAGTTCTGGGAAACCATGACGATGCAACGAGGCTCTGTGGCCAGGTCTGGGGGAATGTGTCGATCGCTTCGTGACCGACAATCGCAGGTGTGATAGCGTGAACAGGGTGGTCTATCCGCTCGACGTCATCAGGCCCCTAAAAGATACACCAGGACCCCGGCCGGGAGGGCCCATCCACCGTCCCATTGCTCAAGGCCGGATCGGGTCGCCACCAGCCCGATCGATCGGCCGGAGGCTTCGATGGTCTGGAACGCACGTCCCCATCCGCTATCCACGTACTTCGACTCGATGCAGGCGTTCGGGACATCCGGCGACATGAAGTCAATTTCAGCTCCCGTCGCGGACCTGTAGTAGAGTAGCCGATTGTGCTCGATGGCCGCGCCGGACTCCTTTCGCTCCAGCAAGCGGAGGAGCGCCAGCCCAACCTGCTGTTCGGACAGCACCGCCCTATCCGGGGGCTGGCCCGCCCCACGATGCGCGGCCAGGCGTGCCAGTAGCGGATCCGTGAAATACCACTTCGCCTGCGACCTCTCCTTGGGGGACAGCCCCTGTTCCCGGGACACGGGAAAAGCCAGGAAGGAGCGTCGGAGCGCGTCCAGCCGTCGCTTCGTTGCATCGCGGCCGAGGTTGATGTGATCGGCCACCGACCGCTCGGAAAGCAGAGAGCCCACAGAGACGCTGATTCGACGGAGAAGCATCTGTGTTTGGGTCTGCGTCATACTCGCGTCCGCGAACGCGTCTCCATGCACGACATCCCAGAGGGCCTCGGCGAGCCCGTCGGCGGAACCGGCGCTTGCTACCATTGCGGAAACGGCCTGCGGATACCCTCCGATCTGGAGATAGTCCTCCCAGCCCTCGACCAGCTCCGACACCCAGGGACGAACCTCCGAGATCGCCTCGCCCAGCCGCGCTGGATCCTCGAGCTCGCCGACCGATAGGCGCGGGGAGGGCGGGAGGGACGAGCCGCGCGCCTTCAACACCTCCGTGAAGGGCATCTGGAACAGAACCCGCTCGCTGTCAGAAGCCCCGCCACGCCGCCCACCGAATAGCTTTCGGGCCTCGTCGAACCCGGCCGAGGAAGAGCCAGTCAGGACGACCGTGTCGTTGGCGAAGCCAAGATGGTGATCCCGGAGGCGTTTGATGGCTGCCGGCCACGCGCCCTGCACCCCGGTGATCTCGTCGAGCAGCCAGATCCGTTGGCCGGGCTCTCCCTCGAGGAACTCCTCGGCCCCCCGGCGAACGATATCGGTCACGTCTTGAGCGCTTCGCCCCTCGACGGACACGTGCAGGATCTGCCGCGGAGGATGCCCCTCCTCGAGCCGCTCGCGGATATGCTGCTTGAGGGCCGTCGATTTTCCGACGCGTCGTGGGCCACGCAGGATGTATAGGCCGCCCCGCTTCAGGGCGTCGAGCGGCTGCGGCCGGTACGTGAATGGCGAGCGTCGGACGTCCTGCAGCTGCACGTCCCGCTGAACCCACGTTTCGACATCCCTCCACCAGGGGTTGGCGTGGACGAGTTCCGTATCGATGTCCGTTGGGCGCATTATGTCTCCAGTAAGCATGGTGTTTGGTGGGTCGAGCCGCCAATATATATACTTTTTGGCGGGTCGAACTGCCAATAACCATACTTATTGGGTGGCCGGCGCGGCATCAACCTCTCTTTATCGATCGGCGCAATACCGCAACCTCCGCCAATCACAAAACTTTCACTTCCGCCCGATCACAGCAGGATCGGGCTGGTCCGCTCGGGGTTCGCCACGGAGTATCCCGCGCGCTTCACCCTGGTGGCGGCCATGAACCCCTGCCCCTGCGGCTACGCCGGCGCCGACGCGGAGCGCTGCACCTGCGATCCCGGCGACGTGCGTCGCTACCGGGCCCGGATCAGCGGGGCCCTGGTGGACCGGGTGGACCTCCGGGTGGACGTGACCTCGCCGGACTGGCGGGAGCTGCGCCACGCCCCGCGGGGCGAGTCCAGCGCCCGGGTCCGGGAGCGGGTGGCCGAGCTCCGGGAACGGAGCGCGCGCCGGCTCCGGGAGGCGGCGGGGGAGGGCGCCCCCCGGACCAACGCCGGGATCGGCCCGAAGCTGCTGGGCCGGCTCTGCCCCCTGGAGCCGGCGGCGGAGACGATCCTGGAGCGGGCGGCCGGACGGTTCGCCCTGAGCGCCCGGGGCTGCCACCGGGTCCTCCGGGTGTCGCGGACGGTGGCCGACCTGGCCGGGGCCGACCGGATCGGCCCGGCCCACGTGGCCGAGGCGCTCCGGTACCGGGGGTGAGGGCGGAGCTTCGGGCTCCATAAGCTCCCCTCGGGTCGGGAGCCCCTCTGGGTGACGGGCACGACCGACAGATGTCCGAACCGACATCAGATCAGGGGATCGGCTCCGGACTCGGGCTCCCCGAGCGCCCGCGCCAGGGCCTCGCCGCCGTCGGTCTCGAGGAGGCGTCGGAATAGCAGCTCGGGCTCCCGGCCCTCCCAGCGAGAGAGCGGCTCGCTGGTGTGGCGACGCGAGAGCCGCCGAATCGTGCGGATGCTCACTCCCGTGTCGCGGGCCACTGCCTCCCAGCTTCGGGCGGGGGACTTCCCTCCCACCGCCTTGAGCAGGGTGAGCCAGCCCAGCAGTGTCTGCAAGGTGAGGCGATGTCCGCTCCCCACGAAGGTCCTCCACTGCCGGGAGAGGGTCCGACGATCCCGGTCCACCGCCTTCGAGAGCTCGCCGACGCTGCGGACGGGCCCCGACGGACGACACGCCAGGAGCAGGGCATCCCGGAGCGGGATCGGGATTCCCCGACTCTCCGATATGGCAGCGGCGAGCCGGCGGAGGGGCGTCAGACGATGGGCTTTCCGGACCGAGGCCGCGAGCCTTTCCTCGACCTCGTCGAGCCAGATGACGGCGTCGATCCGAACGCCCGACACCCTCCGTACCGCATCCGGATTCCGCGGCGATACCAGGATCAGCGCCGAGCGTCGCCGGGCCGTGCGGATGGCGGTGAGTCGCCGGGCCACCGAGGAATCCGGGGGGCTCGCCGCTCCGAACACGACGCTGGCTCCCCGATCAGGACCGGAGAGGAGCTGTCGCCACTTGCGGACCACCCGGACGTCAGCCACCTCGGCCAGGCTCCGGGCGATCCGGTCCGCGAGGGCCGGGGACCGCGCATACACCTGGACGGTTGTCTCCCCGGAGGCGGAGGATCCTCTGCCCGTCGCCTCGGCCATGCCGTCTCCCGTGTTTGCCGGTCGGTGCGACCCTCTCCTGTCATTCCCGCCTGGCGTCGCGTGCTTCGACGCCATGAGACTGAGACATCCTGTCGGATATTGAGACACTTTATCCTTGATAGATATGTAGATTATAGCAGTTTAGAGTCCAGGCAAGGGACGGGAATCCGAGTTCGGTGCGGCTCGACAGGGAGAACCGATGCCTCCTCGAATCGATCCAGAGAGGGTGGAACGACCCGGCCTCCCCTCCACCATCCTTGGTCCCCCCGCCGGGCGGTCGCTCCCCTTCGCCGGTCTCCTGCTCGCGGCGGCATGCTCCGGCGGGCCGCCGGCCGACGGCCCGCGGCATCCCGACCCCGTCCGGATCGTCGGTGGGTCGAGCGCCGATGTGGAGCTCCCGGTCGCTCCGGCCCCTGTCCCTGACGATCCGCTCCGGGGAGCCGGGGGCGAAAGGGAAGCGATGGGCTCGACGGATCCGGCCATGGTCATCGGCCGGCTGGAGGGGCCGCCGGAGGCCGAGGTCTTCGGCCGGATCCAGGACGTGACACGGGACGCCAGGGGCCGACTGTTGGTGCTGGACGCACAGGCCCGGGACCTCCGCGTCTTCGACACCTCGGGAGCCTGGATCCAGACCGTTGGAGGGCCGGGGCCGGGGCCGGGCGAGCTCCTCCATCCCCGGGCGGTCGCGGCGGACGACCATGAGGACGCCGTCTATATCTTTGGGGCCACCGGGCGGGTCGTCCGGTTCCTGCCGTCCGGAGATACCCTTCGCTTCGCCGATGAGCTGGATTTCGGGCTGGAGATCCTCGACGCCTGCGTGCTCGGGAACCGGATCGTGGTCCACGGGACCCGTCCGGGGGGGGAGCGGCTGCTCCACGTATACGACCGCGAGGGAGCTGCTCTTCGGTCCTTCGGTCGACTCTACCGGACCACGAACCGCATCGTCCGGCACCAGCTCTCCCGCGGCTCGCTGGCCTGCGTTTCGTCGACCGGTCGTGTGGTGCTGGCCCCGAGGCTCCTCCCGCTGGTGCGCGCGTACTCGCTGGACGGGGTGAAACGGTGGACGGTCCGCCTCCAGGGCTTCCGTCCCCCGGATCTGCGGGTGACGCCTGCGGGCGGGTCGATCTTCCGGATGCCCGACGGCGGACACCACCTGATCTCGGGACTCGTAGCGTCCGGGAACGAAGCGAGCCTCCTGCTCCAGGTCGCCAGCGTTGGAGGTGGCGGAAGATCCGCGCGCCGCGGTCGCGACCTCGCTACTTACGCCCTTAATCCGCAGGACGGCCGCCCCGTGTCGGTCGGGCCCAGGTCTCGGATCCTCGCCTGGGACGATCATCAGATCATCACGGCCCGGACCGATCCGTTTCCGAGGCTTACGGTGGTCAATCAGGGCATCGGCAGCACCGCAGGGGTGAACCCGTGACAACCCAACCCAATGCACCGGTGAATGATCGATGATGACATCAACGGACGATCGACGGCGTTGGCTGAGGCGTGGACTGACCGTCGCCGTCGGCACGCTCCTGTTCCTGGTCGGCGTCTGGCTGTCCGTGAGATACGATGTGGCCCTCTCGGTCGAGCCCACACCTGGAGCAACGGCCGATGACGGCCGCTACCTGCCGGCCTACCGTCGTGTGGCCGGCCCGCAGATCCTCATGGTTTATGTGGGCAACTCCCAGTGCGTCTGGTCGGAAGACGCGTCCCTCCCCGATGCCGTCGAGCGGATCAAGGTCCGGCTGGCCGAGCAGGCCGAGAAGCAAGGCATGTCCTTCAAGGCCGTGGGCGTGGCCCTGGACTGGCAAGCGGAGGCCGGGCTCGAGCACCTGGAGAACTTCGGGCGCTTCGACGAGATCTCTTCCGGCTACAACTGGGCGAACACCCTTGCCCTCGAGTATCTCTGGTCCGATCGGGAGGTGAGTCCCTCGACCCCACAGATCCTCGTCTACGAGAGATACCTGGTGGCTCCACGGGACAGCACCGATCCCCTCCTCTACGCTGAAGAGGGCCCACGACGGATTCTCGTGAAGAGAGGACTGGCAGAGATCGTCGACTGGGCCGAATCGGGCGTGTCCGTTCCCGGATCCTGATGACGGAAACTTATAGATTACACTGAAAAGGCCAACTACCCACCAACACTTTCTTCGACCACCCTCAGCCAACGGAGCAAAGAATGGCTCACTCGCTTCAAAAATGGACGGCCAGGATTCTCGGCGCTCTTCTCGTTGTCGGTCTCGGGCTGGTCGCCGGCGAGATGCTTCAGCCGACAACAGCGGTGGCTACTCACAACTGTCCGTACGCACAGTGTTTTACAACGAACTGTGATCCAGAGGAGCCGGAGTGCACGCTCTACGAGTGCAGATCAACTACGAACACCTGGGAATGTAACCTGTCCCAGGACGGAGACTCTTGCACCACCGGCGAGTGTGAGGATACACACAGCTGTCCTCCGGATTGTATCGTGGAGTAACGTACTAGGGTAGAAGCAATTTACGGAAAAGAATTGCTGACGGGAGGTGGAGGCATCATGCCTTCACCTCCTTCACGCTCTGCCGAACCAAATACCAATTCCAGCGCGTTCCACCCCGGTGCTAACCTCGCCGCAAAGGTACTAGACGGACCAATATGGTAGAGCCGTAAAGTGTCGATGAGAATGAGAATACCAATGAATCGAAATCGGTTGTTGTTAAAGTGGTGCTTCGCACCGGTTGCTCTTCTTTGTGCGGCTTCTTTCTCCGCCCGCCCGGCACTTGGGCAAATGCCAGGAACAATCGTCGGACGGGTCGTTGAGGAGGGATCCTTCCAGCCGGTGGCCTCGGCCATGGTGACGCTGGCCGACGGGAGCGCCGGCGCGCTGACCGGCTCCGACGGCCGCTTCGTGCTCACCGGCGTCCCCGCCGGCCGGCACACCCTGCGGGTGAGCCACATCAGCTACGGCGACGCCGAGCGGGAGGTGGAGGTCCGGCCCGGGGCCGACGCCCGTGTGAGAGTGGTGCTCACGCCGGAGGCGGTGGAGGTGGACACCCTGAAGGTCGAGGTGGAGGGCCCCGAGTCACGGACCCGGCTGTCGGGGCGGGTGCTGGAGGGAGACACGCGGCGTCCGGTGTCCGACGTCCACCTCTTCCTGGAGGACCTTAACCGGCATGCCACGTCGAGCGGTGGCGGCACCTTTATCTTCGAGGACGTCCCGGCCGGGGAGCACGTGCTCCGCCTGGAGCACCTGGGCTACCGATCCCAGGAGGTGCCCATTTACGTGCCCGAGAACCAGGCGCTGGGGCTCACCCTCCGTCTCGATCCCGAGGCCTTCGAGATGGAGGAGCTCCGGGTGACGGTGGAGGGCGAGATCCGGCTGCCGAGGCTGGTGGAGGAAGGCTTCTACCGGCGGCGGGCGATCACGTCCGGACACTTCTTCGGGCCCCAGTACATGACCAAGTGGCCGTCGATTCGACTGGCGCACCTCTTCCGACGCGCTCCGGGTATCCGGACCGAGCGGAGCCATTTTGGTGGAAAGTACAAAATCATCAACACTCGGTACAACTGTCAGATGCCCGTTTTCGTGGACGACCGTATATGGAAAGGCCCCCTCGACCTTCCGGGGACGGCCGCCGCGGCGGTGGAGATCTATCGGGGACCCACGGATGCAGCGGGATCAGGGATTATTAACGCCGGTGCCGGGCCGGCCAGTGTCGGCAGGTGCGGCGCCATTTACGTCTGGACGTGGCGCCGGGCGAATCCCTACCGGAACCTGGACTGGGGCGACTGGGAGGAGATCTCCTGCCCGCTCTCCCGGATGAATCGGACGGGTTGCTGATGCCTGCTTCCGCTTAGCCCACCGCGCTCCCTAGTCTGATTCGCCGGCAACCTCAGCTCCCTCCTCCGGGACCGCTGCGGTGCCGAGTACCGCTGCCGCGCCACCTGGGAAGTGAGCTGGGAATCTCCTCCATGCTCAGGAGCTCGGTCGAGTAGCGGGTAGACCTCTATTCGGCCGGCGCCGGACGGGACGCGAGGAGTTCTTCAAATTCGGTTCGTCCCTCCGGATGCGGTGCCGTTTCCCCGCTTTCCCATCGCCACACGGTGCTGTCGTCTACGCCGAGCCGATCGGCCAATCGCCGCTTCGAGAGGCCGTGGATCTTCCGGTAAGCGCGGATCCGCTCCGGCAGGGTGTCGCCGACCTCGAACGGGAGGTAGCCCAGGAACCCAATCAGAGCCGGCCAGTGCCGGAGCGCCGGCTCCGTGTGGCCCTGCTCCCAGTTCTTGATGGTGGACGGATTCACGCCGATCACGGCGGCTACCTCCTTCTGCCATAACCCCCGATCCATTCGGGCCTTTCGCAGGTGCTCGCCCACGGTCTCGGGATCTGCCGGGTAGCCATCGGGCGGCGGCTTGGGCGCCGTGAAGGTGAGATGGGAAAAAGGCAACGCATCCCTGAGGGAGCGTTGATCCCGCGAGGTATATTCCGAACAGATTGGCTGGCGGAAGAAAACCGGAGAGCCGCCGCGACCCCGGATCCGCTTCCCCACACCCGAGGAACGATGGTGTCTCAGACGACCGATCGTGAGTCCCGAATTCGGACCGAGCCCCCTGCACGGCCCGGCGGATCCGCCGTCTCAATACCCCGAGCGGCCGCCCCTCTCAACGGGATGACGGAAAGACGGTTCACGTGAAACGCCCCTCGTTGAGATTGATGCGGCGTTGAGAGGTCCGCGGCGCTGATCGAAAGGGCGAGGGTCCGATCAGGCCCGAGGGCGAGGGGCCCGGGCCCGGACCCTACCGCCGCTCCAACGGATACACGACGACCCGCTGGACGTCCAGCTCCCCGGTCTCCACCCCGGCCACGAAATCATCGCCGATCTGACGCACCGCCATCCGGGGAAGGTCCACGGACCCCAGATACCGCCCCTCGGGGTCGTGGACGGCCCATTCGACCCGGGGGGCGCCCGGGTCGGGCTGGAGCATGACCCACAGGTAGCCCCGATCGTCCACCTCCAGGTCGGCGATCACCGGCTTCACGTCAGGCAGATCCACCCCTCCCGGCGGCGGCTCTCCGGCCGCATCCCGGTAGCGTCCCTCCACCACCTCGAGCGCCGAGTCACGCTCCGCCGCCGTGACGGGACGCGGCTCCACGGGACGCCGGACGACGCGGATCGTGTCGCCCTCGGGGGAGAGGACCGTGACCCGGTAGTCGCCGCCGCGGGCGAAGTAGATGCGGCCGTCGGGCCCCACGGTCAGCGACGGACGGGCGGTGAACGGTCGGGGAAAGGACATGCGGGGCACGCCCCCTCGCTCCACGACCAGGTGGTCCTGCTCGATCACCGCCACCTGGACCGTGTCGACGGGCTCCCCCTTGGACGAATAAACGACGACCCCGGCGCTGTCGATCATCGGCGCGCTGGAGAGTCGCGCCCGGTCGTAGAAGCGTCCCTCGCGGTCGAAGCGCATGAGCGCCCCGTACTCGAAGACCATGTACCGCCGCTCCAGGCGGATCGTCCGGACGACCTCGCCGTCCGGCCGGAAGACCGTGACCCGCGCCTGTCGGCCGTCCAGGACGGCGATCCCCTCGGGCGCCCGGCCCACGCCGCTGATGTTGGTGAACTCCCCGGGCCCCTCGCCCTCCCGGCCGAAGCGGGTGAGGAACTCGCCCCCGGGAGAGAAGACGCGGACCTCCAGCGCCTGGGTATCCCCGACGTAGATCCGGCCGTCCTCGCCCACGGTCACGCCGGCGACCCGCCCGAAGACGTACGGATCCTCGCCGTCCACCTCGCCGATCCGCACGGCTGACTCGGCATCCACCTCCCGGGCGCCTCCCTCCGGCCACTCGCCGGGGCCCGCGCTCACCACGTGTGGCACGCCGGCCACGGTGTCCACGGTCACGCTCCCGCGCGCCGGGTCGTCCTCCCCCAGGGAGCCACAGGCCGTCATCGCCCCGACAGCGGCGGCGGCGCCCACCACGGCCGCCGCGCGGATCAACCGGCCCACCACCCTCACCCCCGCGCCACCAGCCACTGGTAGGCCACCGGTATGGCCACCAGCACGAACACCGTGCTGGAGAGCAGCCCGCCGATGGTGGCCAGCGCCAGGGCGTTCCAGATGTTCTCGTCCTGGTGGGCGGCGAAGAGTACCAGCGGGAGCAGGCCGAACACGGTGGTGAGGGTGGTCATGAGGATGGGTCGCACCCGCTCCAGGGTGCCCTGGACGATGGCCTCCCGGTCGGGGAGCCGCTCCCGCAGCTCGCCCACGTGGTAGACGATGAGGATGGCGTTGTTGACCACGATCCCGCCCATCATGATGGCGCCGATGTAGGCGGTCCGCGTGAAGGTGGCGTTCGCGTAGAAGAAGATGAGGAACACCCCGATCAGCGCGAGCGGAAGCGTCAGGAGCACCACCAGCGGCGCCATGAGCGACTCGAAGAGCGCCGCCGTCATCATGTAGACCAGGAGCACGGCGAAGACCACCGCCAGCCAGACCTGGGTCTGCTCCTCGTCGCTCCACTGGAAGCCCTCGTCGGTCCGGATCTCGTAGCCCGGCGGGAGGTCGCTGGCCTCCACCGCCGCGTCCCGGACCAGGTCGCCCAGCTTTCTCGGGCCCCGGAACTCCCAGGCCACCGCCCGCCGGTACTGCTGGTTCTCCCGCTCGATGCGCGACAGCACGGTCCGGGGCTCCACCGAGGCAACGTCTCCCAGCCGGACGACCCGGCGGCCCGCGGCGCCCGTCCCCTGCCCCGCTCCGCCGCCGCTTCCCCCGGCCGAGCTCCCGCCTCCTCCCGGGATCGGCACCCGGAGCTCCCGAAGCTGCTGGAAGTCGAACTCCCGGTAGCCGGAGAGCTTCACGCTGTAGGGCACCTCCTCGCCCCCCAGGCGGAGCCGGGGCCCGGTGATGGATCCCCGGACGTTGGCGGAGACGTGGGAGAGCAGCTCCTCCACGCTCAGCGGATAGGCCGCCAGGGCGTCCCGGTCCACGGTGAGGAAGAACTCGTACTCCCGCTCCCGGGAGCCGAAGCGGCCCGTGGCGTTGGGGTTCACGTCCCGGACCCGGCTGAACCGCTCCAGCCGGTCGCCCAGGTCCTCGGCGATCTCCTGGACCTTCAGGTAGTTGTAGCCCAGGACGTCCACCGAGTAGTTGGGCGCGCCGCCGCCCCCGCCGTAGAAGCTGGGCCCGAAGCCGTAGACCCGGACGTCGGCGCCGGAGAAGCCGTAGCTGTAGGCCACCATCTGCTCCTTGATGGCCACCGGCACCTGGGTGGTCTCCAGCTCGTCGGGAAAGGTGACCGTGATCCGCGCCGCCTGGGGCTGGACCGTGGTCTCGAAGCGCTCGACCTCAGGGATGGTGGCCAGCTTGGCCTCGAACTCCCGGGCCAGCCCGTCCGTGCGCTCCAGACCCGCGCCCCGGGGGTACTCGATCTGGATGTCGATGTAGGTGCGCTCCCCCCAGAAGCTGGACCAGCGCACGCCCCGGCTCACGTGGGTGTCGAACAGGTGCCAGCTCCCGGCCAGGGCCCCGGCGCAGACCAGCACCACCACGACGGGATGGTCCAGGGCGAAGTTCAGCACGGCCCGATAGCCCCGGACGTAGAAGGGCTCCGCGTCGGCGTCGCCACCTCCGACCGTCCCGCCGCCCTCGCCCTCGTCCCCCGCAGCTCCGCCCAGCCGTGCCGTCATGGACGGCACGAAGGTGAAGGCCACGAAGACGCTGGCCAGGATGGAGAAGCCCACCGCCCAGGCCAGGGGCACGTAGTAGTCCCGGAGCTCGCCCTGGAGGAAGAGGAAGGGCACCAGGACGATGGCCGTGGTGGCCGTGGCCGCCACCACCGGGAGCGCCACCTGCCGCGCGCCGTCCACCGCCGCCCGGGTCCGGTCCTTCCCCAGGCCGCGGTGGCGGTCCACGTTCTCCATGACCACGATCCCGTTGTCCACCACCAGCCCGAACCCCCAGGCCAGGCCCGCCAGGGTGAGGACGTTGAGCGTGAAGCCGCCCAGGTAGAGGAAGTTCACCGCGATGAGCACGCTGAAGCCGATGGTGGCGAACACCACCAGCACCGCCGACAGGGACCGGAGGAAGAGGAGGAGCACCAGGAAGATGACCACCGCGGCGGCCAGGGCCCGGAGCCGGAGGTCGGTGAGCTGGGCCCGGATGTCCTCGCTCCGGTCCTGGTCCAGCTCCACCCCCAGCTCCGGCGGGAGGGTCGTCGCCAGGGAGTCCATGGCCGACCGGGCCCGGTCGGCCACGTCGATGGCGTTGGTGCCCGGCTGCCGGAAGAGGCCCAGCGTCACGGCGGGCCGGCCGTCGATCCGGTGGTAGGAGGTGGGCTCGGCGGCGTGGTCCACCACCCGGGCCACGTCGGAGAGCCGCACCAGCCCGGCGGGGCGGGAGGCCACCACCAGCTCCCGGAGCTCGGCCACGTCGGCGGCCCGGGTCTGGACGGAGAGCGCCATCTGGCGGCCCGAGAGCTCCACCGACCCGGCGGGCCGGGGCTCGGAGAGCTCCGAGAGCCGCTGGAAGACCTCGTAGGAGGTAAGCCCCATCTCTTCCATCCGGCCCCGGTCCAGGACCACCGCGATCTCCCGCTCCTCGCCGCCCCGGACGCTCACCTGGGAGACCCCGTCCACGGCCCGGAGCGCGGGCCGCACCTCCTCCTCGGCCATCTGGGCGAGCCGGTCGTCGGTGTACGGGCCGTGGAAGCGCCAGGAGAGGAGCTCCCGGCTCTCCCGGGCGAACTCCTCGGGCACGTAGGGCTCCACCGAGGGGCGGACCCCCGGCGGGAGCTCCGGCCGCAGCGCCGCCACACGCTCGGCCAGCTCCAGCCGGGCGAACTCCATCCGGGTCTCCGGGGTGAAGCGCACAGTGATGGAGGCGCTGGAGCCCGTGCCCCGGGGGTCGGCTCGTGAGACCGAGGCCACGCTGTCCACGCCGCTCACCTGCTGGGCCGCGGCCTCCAGGGGCGCGGTGACGAAGGCCTCCATGGCCTCGGGCGAGGCGCCGGCCCACCGGGCCGTCACGGTGACCCGGGGATACTCCACGTCGGGAAGCAGCTCCACCGGGATGAGGCGGAAGCTGTAGGCGCCCAGGGCCAGGAGCGCCACGTAGAGAGCGGCCGTGGCCACCGGCCGCTTCACCGAGAGGTCGATCACAGCGACTCCCCCCGGGCCGCCACCAGGGAGTAGATCACCGGCACCACCACCAGCGTGAGCACGGTGGCCGAGATGAGGCCGCCGATCACCGCCACGGCCAGCGGCGAGCGGAGGTCCGCCCCGGCGCCCCAGCCCAGGGCCATGGGCAGGAGCCCGAAGACCGTTGTCACCGTGGTCATGAGGATGGGCCGGAGCCGCAGCCGGCCGGCCTCCACCAGCGCCTCCCGGAGCCCCAGGCCCTCGTCCCGGCGCTGGTTGATGAAGTCCACCTTGATGATGGCGTCGTTCACCACGATCCCCACCAGGACCAGCACCCCGATGCCGCTCATGACGTTCACCCCGTCACCCGCCGCGGCCAGGGCCAGCACCGCCCCCACCGCCGCCAGCGGCACCGCGGCCAGGATGACGAAGGGCTGCCGCAGCGACTCGAACTGGGCCGACAGGATCAGGTAGACCAGGAAGAGGGCGAGCCCGAAGGCGAAGAGCAGCGACCGGAAGCTCTCCCGCATCTGCTCGTTCGCCCCGCCCACCTGGACCGAGACCAGCGACGGCACGTCCAGGCCGGCCAGCGCCGTTTGGGCCTCGTCCACCGCCTCCTCGAGCCCCGCCCCCCGGGAGGAGGCCAGCACCCGGACGGTCCGGGCCTGCGCCTGGCGGCGGATCTCCACGGGGCCGTAGGTGCGCCGCACCTCCACGAGCTGCTCCACCGGCACCCCGCCCACGGTGAGGGAGAGCACCTCGGAGAGCTCCTGGCGCTCGCTGGCGGGGAGCCGGACCCGGATGTCCACCTGCTCGGCGAACTCGGTGAACGGCCGGTCGGTGCGCTCACCCCGGAGGTAGGCCTCGATGGCGTCGGCCACCTCGTTCACCGTCAGGTCGTGGCGGGCCACCTGCTCCCGGAGCACCTCCACCTCCAGGATGGGCTGGGTCCGCTGGATGTCCACCCGGACGTCGGCCAGGGCGCCCGTGGCCGCCAGCCGCTCCCGGGCCGAGTCGGCCACGGCGAACAGCCGGTCCAGGTCCTCGCCCTGGACGCTCACCGCCAGGTCGGCGTCGGTGAGGGCCAGCGCCTGGCCCAGGGAGGTGGCCCGGCCCGTCCGCACGGTCACGTGCCTCGGGTCCACGCCGCTCCCCGGGAGACGCTCCCGGAGGTCGGCGGCCACCTCGTGGGCGGGGTCGGCGCCGGGGGCGAGTCGCACCTCCAGTGAGGCCTGGTTCAGGCCGGTGAGCTCGGCCGCCGCGGCCGCGCCGTCGCCGCCGGCCCGGCCCACCCGGGCGAAGACCGCCTCCACTCCGTCGGTCTCCAGGAGCAGGTCCTCGATGCGCCCCGCCGCGTCGTCGGTCACCGAGAGGGGCGTGCCCGCCGGCAGCTCCAGGTCCACCCGGAACTGGCCCTCGTCCACCCGGGGCATGAGGCTCTGGGGGAGGGCCGCCACCAGGAGCCCGGCCACCACCAGCGAGCCCGCCGCCAGGAGCACCACCGTCCCCCGGTGGTCCAGCGCCCACTCCAGGGCCTCCTCGTAGCGGACGGTGAAGCGCCGGAAGCGCCGGTCGAAGGCCCGGAGGAACGGCCCGAACAGGCGGCTTCCCGCCGCCGAGAGGGCCCCGCCCACGTCCCGGGCGGTGAGCCGAACCGACTCGGCCACGTAGCCCACGCTCCGGCGAGCCCGGTCCCGCGCCGCCCGGAGCCAGCGACGGGCCCGCCGGCCGAGGCCCCGCGCGGTGGAGAGCGCCCGGCCGGGCCACCCATCGGGGGAGCCGGATCCGGCGGGGGGCTCCGGCGGAGCGTCCGGGGAGCCCCTTCCATGCGACATCCCACCCTCCGGTCCCCTCGTGTCCGGCATCTCGCCCCGCGGCCGGCCTCCGCCCGACGGCCCGCCGTCCGCCCCGCCGCCCCCCAGCGCCCCGGCGAGCCGGGCCGCCACCACCGGGAGCAGGGTGAGGGCCACGCCCAGGGAGGCGGCCAGGGAAAAGGCCACCGCCAGGGAGAGGTCGCGGAACAGCGCCCCCGCCACCCCCTCCACGTACAGCACCGGCCCGAACACGGCGATGGTGGTCAGCGTGGAGGCGGTGATGGCGGCCGTCACCTCCCGGGCCCCCACGGCGCTCGCCTCCACCGGCGCCCGTCCCTCCTCGTCCCGGTGCCGGAAGACGTTCTCCAGCACCACGATGGAGTTGTCCACCAGCATCCCCACGCCCAGGGCCAGCCCGCCCAGGGACATGACGTTCAGGCTCACGTCGAACAGGTAGAGCAGCCCGAAGGCGGCCAGCACCGAGATGGGGATGGAGAGCCCCACGGCCACCGGATATCGGGGGTCCCGCAGGAAGAGGAAGAGCACGAGGAAGGCCAGCAGACCCCCCAGGATCAGGGCCTGGGCCACCCCGGAGATGGCGTTCCGGATGAACTCCGCCTGGCTCCGGGCCACGCTGAGCTCCAGCCCGGAGAACTCGGCCCGGAGCTGCCCCAGGGCCTCCTCCACCCGCTCGGCCACCCGGACCGTGTTCCCCGCCGACTCCTTGTAGATCTGGAGGCCCACCGCCGGCTCGCCGCCGTAGCGGGCCAGGCTCGTCCGCTCGGCCATCCCCCGGGTCACGTCGGCCACGTCGCCCAGCCGGACCGCCCCGCCGTCTCCCGATTCCGAGGGGCGCGCCACCACCACCTGGCGCACGTCGGCCAGCTCCTGGAACTCCCCCTGGGTGCGGAGGCTGTAGTAGAAGCGGCCGCGCCGGATCTGGCCTCCGGGCGCGCTGTAGTTGGCCCGGTCCAGCGCCGCCGTGACCTGGTCGATCCGCACGCCGTAGGTGGCCAGGAGCTCGGGGTTCACCGTCACGTGGATCTCCCGCCGGGGTCCCCCGGTGACCGCCGCCAGGGCCACCCCGTCGAGCTGCTCCAGCCGCCGCTTGAAGACCGCCTCGGAGAGGTTCGCCAGCTCCAGGGGGTCGGCACCGGTGACCGCCAGGGTCATGATGGGCTCGCTGGAGGGATCGGTCCGGAGGATGGTGGGCCGGCCCGCGGCCTCCGGGAGCCCCGCCCGGGCGTTCTCCAGCTTCTCCCGCACGTCCAGGGCGGCGAACTCCATGTCCGTGCCCCAGGCGAAGCGGAGCCGCACCAGGGACTGGCCCTCCCGGGAGCTCGAGCTCACCTCGAGCACGCCGGGTGCCCGGCTGAGCGTCTCCTCCAGGTCCCGGGTCACGAAGCGCTCCACCTCGGCCGGCCCCGCGTCCGGGTACTCGGTCCAGACCGCCAGCGTGGGGAAGGCCACGTCCGGCAGGAGGTTCACCGGGAGCCGCGCGAAGGAGACCACCCCGAGCATGGCCACGGCCAGGAGCGTCATGGCCGTGGCCACGGGACGACGGAGCGAGAGGTCGGGGAGGGCCATCAGATCAGCCTCGCGCGTCCGGCGTCGTCATCCAGCGCCCCCGTCCCCCGTCCGGTCTCCACGGGATCAGCGGACGCCGCCGACCCGCTCCTCCAGGTCGGCCCAGGCGACCATGTAGTCGTAGCGCTCGCGGAGGAGCTGCTCCTCGGCGGTGCTGAGCTGGCGGGTGGCGTTCTGGAGCTGGAGGTAGTCGAAGGTTCCCAGGCGGTACTGCTCTCGGGCCAGCTCCAGCCGCTGTCTGGCCAGGTCCGCCCGGCGCCGCAGGATCTCCAGGCGCTCCGCCCGCCGGCGGATCCCCGCCACCGCGTCGCGGACCTCCTTCTCCAGCTGCAATTGGCGTCGGGTGCGCTCGGCCCGGGCCCGGGTCAGGCTGGCCGAGGCCTGGGCCGTGGCCTCCCGCCGCTGGAACCCTGAGAAGAGGTCCCACGATGCCTGAATGCTGAAGCTCCGGCCCCGGTTCCGGGGATCGAACACGAAGAGGTCGCCCTCGGGGCCCAGGCTCTCCGACCTGCTCAGGTTGAAGCCCACGCTGATGGTCGGCAGGTACTGGGCCCGGGCGCCCCACAGGTTGGCCGAGGCCGCGGCCGCCTCGGCCTGCAGGGCGGCGAGCTCGGGGTTCTCCTCCAGCGCCCGACGCACCAGCGCCGCCGGGTCGAGCGCCGAGGCGTCGGGGGGATCGGGCACCCCGGCCAGCGCCGGTCCGGCCTCCTCCGACCCCGACGTCGGCTCCAGCCCCATCCGGAGCCGGAGCTCCCGCCGCGCGGTCCGGGCGGCGTCCCGGGCCTCCAGGAGCCCGAGGCGCGCCTCCTCCACCTCCAGCTCCGCCCCCAGCAGGTCCGACCGGCCCACCGCGGCCATCCGGTAGCGCTCCCGGGTCACCTCCAGGTCCTGCCTCCGGGCCTCGAGCTGCTCCCGGGCCAGCTCCGCCAGCCGTTCCTGCTTCCGGGCCTCCACGTAGGCCCGCTTCACGGACGCCACCGTGGTCCGCTCCGTCAGGTCCAGCCGGTGGGCCGCCGCGTCCACCTGCCGTGCGCCCGCCTTCAGGCCCGCGATCCTCCGTCCTCCGTCCAGGATCGTCCAGCCGAAGGAGAGGCCCTGGGAGACGCCCTTCGAGGTGCTCTCCACGGGCTCGTCCAGCCGTCGGGAGACGCCCTCCGGGGAAACGAAGGTGAAGGTGGTGAAGTCGGAGCGGCTGAAGCTCACGCTCGCGCTGGCGTTCGGGAGGAAGGCACCCCAGTCGGCCCAGCGCCCCGCCTCGGCGGCCGAGAGCCCGGCCCGGGCCGAGGTCACGTCCGGCGCCTCGCCCAGGGCCGTCTCGATGGCCTCGCCCAGGGTGAGGGTGTCGCCGGGGGCGGGGGCGGCCGTTCGGGCCGGCACCTCTTCTCGGTCCACCTCCTCCCGTTCCGACTGCCCTCGAGCCTGCTGCCCGATGTGGGCCGCCTCGGCCTCCGGAGGCACTCCCGAGGCGAGGAGGACGCCGAGCCCGAGGAGCGCCCCGAGCACCGGCCGCCCGATCACCGCCGGCCCCTTCACCTCCCGCCCATTCATCGCTGGCTCCCTCACTGCGTCCCCCCACCCGGAGGCGCCGCCAGATCGTCGGCATTGGTGAGCCGGACCCGGGCGTCGTGGGTGAGGGTGGTGTGTCCGTCCACCAGAACGACCGCCCCGGCGAGCTCCTCGGGGCTCGCCTGTCCGTCGTCCTCCGGCGGGGCGATCTCCACGTACTGGTCGCTCTCCAGCCCCGTGTTCACGTACTGCCACTGCGCCCGGCCCATTGCGGAGCCCTCGGACTCGGGCTGGAAGACGAAGACCACCTCCCGGCGGTCCCGCTCCACCACGGCCTCCCGGGGAACGAAGGTCCGGTTCTCGTGCAGGCGGCCCGCCACCTTCACCTCGGCGTGCATCCCGGGAACGATCCGGGCGCCCGGGTTGCGAAGGCGGACCAGTACGCGGGCGGTGTTGGAGGAGGGGTCCACCCTGGGGTTCACGGCCACCACCTGGCCCTGGAACGTGTCGCGGGGGAAGGCGGAGAAGCGGGCCGTGGCCCGTCGGCCCGGCTCCACCGCCGGCAGAGCCGTCTCCAGCACCTCCACCTCCACCTCCACCCGGCTCAGGTCCAGGACGCTCACGAGCGAATCGCCCTGGCGCACCCGGCTCCCTTCGGTCACCGCCAGGTCCGCCACCCGGCCCGGAAAGGGCGCCCGGACCTCGGTCTTCGCCAGCTCGGCCTCGGCCCGCTCCAGGGCCACCTCGGCGGCGGCCACGCCACTCCGGATCCGGGCCTGCCGGCGCCGCTCGGCCCGGAGGGCGGAATCGGCGATCTGCTCGTCGTAGAGGACCCGCGACTCGAAGTCCGCCTGCGCCTTCTCCAGGTTCGCTTGGGCCTCGCGGACGTCCAGCTCGTAGGCCGTGGGGTCGACGCGCACCAGGAGGTCCCCCTCTCCGACCCGGTCCCCGCGCTCCACCGGCACCTCCAGCACCGGCCCGTCCACCTCGGCCTGGAAGGCCACCCGGCGGACCGGCGAGGCCTCGCCCTCGGCGTTCACCCAGAGGACGAAGGTGTCCCGGCGGACGGGCGCGCCGTCCACCTGGACCGCCACGTCGGCGGCAAAGGCCTCCGAGGCGGCCGTGGAGGTGAGCTCCTGCTTCACGGAGTCGGCCGTGGCCGAGAGCTCCTCGCCCTCGTTCTCCTCGCCGGTCCCCTGCAGGCGCCAGACGATGCCGCCCAGCAGTCCGAAGGCGACGAGCACCACGACGGCGGTGACCAGGTGACGGGTCTTCATGGGGATTCCCCCTGCCTCGTTCATGTCGTGCCTTTCGCTACGGAGGGCGGCCACTTCCTCGAACACGTCGAACGCGTGACCCGTGGAATCGCCCGGCAACCATGGCCGGGCCGGGCCATCCGCTCGGCCAGCGTAACCACCTCCGTCATTCTCTCCTCAAGCCCGGGCGACGTCGCTGGCCCCTTCTCGCCATTCATCCTTCCTGCCCCCCCGGCGACCGGTCCACCTCGTAGACCACCAGCCGATCCACCTCCAGGTCGTCCGTCTCCACGGCCACCAGGCGGCCGTCGGGC
The DNA here is from genome assembly GCA_964627425.1 of uncultured Gemmatimonadota bacterium. Classification (GTDB taxonomy): domain Bacteria; phylum Gemmatimonadota; class Gemmatimonadetes; order Palauibacterales; family Palauibacteraceae; genus Caribbeanibacter. Next base: position 5,234 of record CAZVIY010000023.1, on the reverse strand, counting down.
AGGAAGAGGATCGGCACGGGGGTGCCCGGCGGGAGTGTGCCCACGTAGGCCCCGTCCGGGTCGAAGACGTCGATGGCGGGCTCCTCGCCGTCCACGTGGCCGCGGACCGCCCAGAGCGACCCGTCGGGCGCGAACCGGAGGGCGTCTACGGCCTGAAGGTGCGAGGCGACGCCGCGTTTCTCCAGCACCTCTTCCGCCTCGCACGTCCGGGGGGCTCCTCCCCCGACGCTGACCTGCATCCCCTCGCCCAGCTCCCGGCGGGCCATCTCCTCGGTCACCGGCCGCGGATCCACGGCACGGCGGAGGCTCCTGATCCTGTCCGATCCCTCGTAGACGTCGATCACATAGGATACGTCGGCGGCCACCGCGATCCGATCCGTAGCGTCGCTGTACGTCCAGTTCAGCCCTGCCTCCAGGACGGGCCCCATCCCCGTGAATCCGATCCCGCAGCTCTCGAGATGGATCGACCCGGAGCTCTGTACCTGTCGGGTGGCGAGCTCCACCGTGTCCCCCTCGGTGAGATAGACCAGCCGACGAAGCGACGGATCCCGCTGGCCCGGGAGACCACCCCTCGAAACGAAGAGCAGACCCCGGGGCGTCCGCTCGAATCCTGACACGAAAGGAACGTTCGGCCGTTCCAGGGGGAGCGGCTCGCCGTCCGGGCTCCAGCGAACCAGGCCGCCCTTCCGGAAATCGAAGACGGCGACCTCGCCCTCCGGACTCACGTCCAGGCCCAACGGGCCGGCCAGCTCACCGGGCCCCTCCCCCTCGCTCCCCAGCGTCCTGACGGCCTCGAGCGTGCCGTCGAAGACCACCACCCGGAAGGCGTCGGCATCCAGCACGTAGAGGTTCCCGACCGCGTCCGTCGCTATACCCGCCGGGTTCACCGAGGTGAACGACTCCGGGCCCTCCATCTCGCCGCCGAGCGTCGCCACACGCTCGAAGCTCCACTCCAGGGCCCGCTCGATCCCCGGGTTCTCCACGATCTCCACGCCGGCGGAGTCGCGGCGGACGACGTCCGTCCCGCCGTCCGCTCCGCCGCAGGCCGCCGTGCCGGCGAGGACGACGAAGACCAGGGAAACCGGCAAGACCCGGGCGTGGTTCTCGGCCGCGGTCGCCGGGCTCGGAAGGTCTCGTGGCCGGAGATTCTCCGCGTTCTTCATTTCCTCACTCTCCTCGCTCGATCTCGTAGACCCGGACACGCTCCACGTCCAGGCCCCCCGCAGCCACCACGGCCACCCTACCCCCTCCAACGTACGCGGGGACCCGATCGAGGCGAGAGGGCGCCTCCATCTCCCCCACCAGACGGCCCTCGGCATCGAACACGTCCCACCGGGGTCCGTCGGCCCCGACGGCCTCCACCCAGAGCCGTCCCGAGCGGTCGAAGAAGAGGTCCCCCACCGGCGGGCGGGCGTCGGGTTTCCCCGGCATCTCCGGGTCGCAGTCGACGCCCGGCCACTCCTCCCGGAAGGCCCGGTAGTCCTCCAGGGCCTCCTCCCAGGCCTCCTCCGTCACCGACACGCCCTCGTATTCACGACCCACCGTCCGGACGGTGTCGCCTCCGGGATCCACGAAAGAGATGCGGTAGTCGGCGGTCCAGGCCGCGGCGACCCAGCCGTCGGGCGCCGGCGCCTGGATCCAGCTCGGGGCGAAGGGGATCTCGAAGAAGGAAATCCCCCGGTCGGGGCGGGGGCAGGTGACGCTGGAGGCGGGGGCATCGCCCGGCCTGTCGAGCCACGGGAGCGTCCCCGCGGGTCCGGAGCCCGTGTACCGCCGGAACCGCCGCTGGAGCTCCCCATCGACTGCCTCGAGCCAGAAGGCGTAGACGGCGCCCTCCCCCGCGGGATGGAACCGGATCAGCGACGACGAACCCGAGACGCCGCCGGGATAGGCGTGCTGGCCCAGCCAGCGTCCCCCGTCGTCGAAGAGCCCGATCCGCCCCGCCCCTGGATCCAGGACGGCCAGCGTGTCGCCGATCCAGCCCAGGGAATAGAGAGAGCCGAACTCGCCCGGCCCCTCGCCGGGCCGGCCCCAGCGCTCCAGGAACTCGCCGCCGGGGCCGAAGACGCGGATTTCCCGAGCGTCGGCGTCGGCCACCAGGATCCGGCCGTCGGGGGCCAGCGCCACCGAGCTCACCCGGCCGAACTCCGCCGGGGAGGCCTCGCCCATCCCGCCCACCTGGCCGACCTCCGCCGTGAGCCGCAGACGCCAGCGGGGGGGAGCGCCGGAGTTGCGCACGTGGACGGTCCCCTCTCCGGACGTGTCGACCCGGGTGGTGACGCCGGCCCCGTCCGCCGAACCCTCACCGGCTCCCGGATCGGCGTTTCCGCAGCCCGCCCCGAAGAGGGCGAGGCACGGGAGCAGGACCAGGACGTCCCGCATCATCCGCCGCCCACCTCCAGCCGGTACCGCACCACGTACTGCACGTGCAGCTCGTCTGTGGCCACTGCCCACACCCTGTCGCCGCGGATCACGGGCTGGGGATTCGTGTCGTAGCCCTCGGGTGCCCGGACCGGCCCGAGATACCGTCCGTCCGGTTCGAAGACGTCGTAGATCACCGGCTCCCGCCACCGCACCGGCGGCGGAGCGTCGGGATCGTCGGGCACCTCGATCTCCTCCTCCGGAATGGGCTCGGCCGAAACGTGACGCCGGACCCAGATCCGGCCGTCCTCGTCGGCCATCAGGCTCCGGTACGCCGGCTTCGTGTCGGGAATGGCGGGACCGTTCCAGGTCCAGTTGGGGTCCGTGTTCCGCATGGACGCCGTGGTCCGGTCCCGTCGGTTCGCCTTCTCCCCGGCGAGGACCGGGGCCGGCTCGGCGGTCCGTCCGATACGTAGAACGGGACCGTCCCGGCGCATCAGCTCCACCTCGTAGGCGGAAGAGACCCCTCCCACCAGGTATCCGTGGGGACTGAAGGTCCAGGTCCCCCGCGGGGTGAAGGGCACGTAACCCCGGCTGATGGACCGGCTGTCACCCTGCTCGAAGCGGGCCTCCAGGATGGCTCCATCCACCTGCCACCGGTCCACGTGTAGGCTGTCGGCCCGCTCCCCATCACCGGAGAATCGGAGGAGCCAGTAGTCGGTCCCCTCGTCTCCGATCTCAAACATCATGTGGTAGATGTGGCCCGCCGTGTCCACGTACATGGGCCGGCTGGTGAAACGCCCGCCGCGGATGCGCCAGCTCTCCAGGAAGGTCCCGTCGCCAGCGTAGACGCTGATACGGCCGTTCGCAGGATCCCGCAGGAGGATCCGTCCGTCGGGGAGGAGGGCGATCCCTCCGTCGGGCTGCTCGTACTCCCCGGGACCGCTCCCCTCGCCGCCGACGGTCCGAAGATACTGCCCGTCCGGGCCGTAGACCCGGAGCGCCGGCACCTGCCGGTCCACCACGTAGATGGTCCCGTCCGGGCCCACCGCCAGCCCCCGGATCGCGCCGAAGGTCTCCTCCGGCGGGCCCTCCAGGCGCCCGATCCGGAGCTCCTCCACGAGACGGGCCGTGTCGCCCCAGACGCTCCCCGACACCGTGCGGACCGTGACGGTGTCGCCGACCGTGTCCCGCTCGGCGCGCCACTCGGCGGCGATGTCCCCGGGGTCGGTCTCGGCGGAGCCGCAGGCAGAGAGGAAGGGAATGAGCGCGAAGACGGAAACGGTGAGGGGGAGGAGGAGCGTCCGGGGGCGACGCGGTCCGTAGGGGCGGAAGGGGGATCGGGCGATGGGTGGAGTCATCCGATGCTCCGGCTCAGGGGGGTCCGGGAGGGAGAACCGGCGGCTCCGGGCCGGGCGGCCTCTCTGATCGCACCATCCCGTTGGACGATCCGGGGACAAGAACGGTTGCCCGTACGACACCGGCCCCTCACCGGTTCCCGCCCTCCTCCGCCGGGACGATCCGCGCCCGGACCACGTGGTCCACCCCCAGCTCGTCGGTGACCACGGCCCACATCCTCTCCCCCCGGACCACCGGATCCGGGTCGTCCTGGGGATCCAGGGCACCCATGGCCGTCCCGACCAGACGCCCGTCCCGCTCGTAGACGTCGTAGGCCACGAGGGAATCGGCCTCGGGATGAGAGAACCGGACCCAGATCCGCCCGTCTTCGGCCACGAACATCGCCGTCACGGCGGGCTTGACCTCGGGGATCTTCGACCAGTCCTGGTCGGCCGCGTTGTACGGCCGGAGGTCCTCCCGGATCGCGTCGATGGCCGAGTCGCGCTCGGCGTCGGTCACCGGGACGAGCGGCCGCCGGGTCTCGATCACCCGCGTAGTGTCGCGACCTGGCGTCCACCGCTTGATCCGGTAGGCGGGATTCCCCGCGTCGGTGGACCAGATCACGCCGCTGGGATCCAGCACCCGGTCCCCCCGTGGATACCAGGGGACACCGCGGAATCCCCTCCTGCTCCCGTCCGGCGCCTCGTAGTAGAACGCGGCGGGACGATCCTCGGGGTCGACCTCCGGACGGGGCGCGAGCGGCAGCGAGTCTTCCAGCGTCATCTCCGGCCCGTAGACCCGGAGGACGAGATCCCGGCGCGCGTTCCTGGTGAGGGAGGGCTTCCACACCCGGCCGTCCTCCATCATGGCCCCGCCCCAGATGTAGCCGTAGAGGAGGACCGGGAACGGCCAGGAGTCCACGAACCCGGAGTCCGGATCGAAGACGGACATCCGGTTCGCCGAGTTGTCCGGCACCCAGAGACGGCCCTCGGGGCCGAGCATGAGGCCGTAGGGCTCGGAGAGCTCGCCCGGGCCGGAGCCCTGGCCGCCGTGGGTGGCGAGATGGGCGCCGTCGCGGGAGAAGACGCGAATCTCCCGGGCCTGGGCGTCCAGCACGGCGATCCGTCCGTTCCCCGTGACCGCCAGTCCCTTGAGCTCTCCGAAGGTCGCGGGTCCCCCGCCCTCCACCGCGCCGATCCGGAGGTCCTCCTCCAGGCGCCAGGTGGGCCGCGGGTCCTCGCCGGGAGGCTGGTTCACGACCTGGACGGTACCGTCGGCCAGGGTGTCCACCTCGGTGGTCCAGCCCCCCATCTCCCCGTCCGGCCCGCATCCGACCGCCAGGAACGCGGTAACGGGCGCGAAGAGAGCGAGAAGAAGGGGTGCCTGATGCGTCCGTGCGGCGCCTCCGCCGCGGGGCACGTCTCCGCCTCCGGGCGTCACTGCCGCTCCCCCGCAGAGGAGGCCCCGGCCCCGCGCTCCCGGCGGAGCTCGTACATCCGGACGTGCTCCACGTCGAGCTCGTCCCGCCAGCGGCC
>CAZVIY010000022.1:0-31898 GCA_964627425.1 uncultured Gemmatimonadota bacterium | reverse complement strand
GGCCACCACCAGGGGGATCACCACCATGGTGATGAGCTTGATCCAGGCCCGGCCCGCCGGCTCGATGGCCTCCAGGCCCGTCACCATCCAGCCCAGGTTCCCCAGGTTGGCCACCAGGCCGGCCGCGGCCCCGGCCACCAGCGCGATGGTGATCTGTGTATGGAGCTTCATTTCGGGGAAACCTCCCGGGACTTCCGATACATGGCTGCAGCCCGCTCGGGCTGCTTCTTGCGATCGTACAGGATACCCATGGTGTAGTAGGCCCGGGCGTTGCCGGGCTGGTGGTGGACGGCCTTCTCCAGCGCCTCCATGGCGTCGTCCACCCGGCCGAGCCGATTGTAGGACTCGCCGAGATAGAACCAGGCGGTCCCCTGGTCCGGCTCGCGCTCCACGGCGTCCTCCAGCTCACGGGCCGCCTCGGCGTACAGCCCCTTCCGATAGTAGACCAGGCCCAGGTTCAGCCGGGGGTCGGCGGCGTCGGGCTGGAGCTTGATGGCCCGCTCCAGCTCCTCCTCCGCCTCGTCGTAGCGGCCCACCGCCCCGAGGAGGGCGCCGATGTTGGTGAGGAGCTGGGGATCCTGGGGGTCGAGCTCCAGGGCCTGCCGGTACTCCTCCAGGGCCCGCTCGGGCTCGCCCATCCGGTCGTAGACGTAGCCCAGGTTGTTCCGGGCCCGCAGGTTGTCGGGCTCCTGCACCAGGAGCTCCTGGTAGAGCCGGGCTGCCTCCTCCAGCTCCCCCCGATCCACCCGCTCCCGGGCGCGCTGGTAGAGGTCGGAGCCTCCGCCGTCGTCCTCGTCGGGCGCCCCCTGGAGCCCCGGCTCGCCCTCGCCCCCCGGGAGCTCCCCGTCGCCCGCCATCAGGAGCGCCGCTCCACGGCGCCGGCGACCCAGTCCAGGTACGAGCTCGAGCCGCCCGACACGTCCAGGGCCACCACCTCCGGCTCCTCGTAGGGATGCAGCTCCCCGATCCTGCGCTCCAGCTCGTCCATCCGGGCGGCGGTGGTCTTCACGAAGGCCAGCGACTCGTCGTCCGACTCCACCTCTCCCTTCCACCGGTAGATGGACCGCACCCCGTCCACCACGTTCACGCAGGCCGCCAGCCGATCCGTCACCAGCCGGCGGCCGAGCTCACGCAGCGTCTCCGGGTCCGGCCCCGTCATCAGCACCACCTTCACCTCGGACCTCACGCCGCGTCCTCCTCCGGATCCTTCGCGGTACGATAGATCTCGTCGATGGCGGCGCGGTAGCGATCCTCCACCTCACGCCGCTTCACCTTCTGGGTGGGCGTGAGGATCCCGTTCTCCACGGTGAAGGGACCGGCCACCACCAGGACCTTCTTGGGTCGCTCGTAGTCCGCGAACTCCCGGGTCCGGCGCTCCACCACGCGCTCCAGACGCTCCCGGAGCTCCGGCACGTCGGCCAGCTCCTCCCGGTCGCCCCCGGTGAGCCCGATACCCTTCTCCTCGCACCAGGATCGCGCCGCCTCGGGCTCCGGGACCAGCACGACCATGACGAAGCGCCGCCGGTCGCCGATCAGCACCGCGTGCTCCACCAGGGGCGAGCGCTCGATGGCCTTCTCCACGGGCTGCGGCGCCAGGTTCTTCCCGCCCGAGGTGACGATGATCTCCTTCTTCCGATCGGTGATGCGGAGATAGCCCTCCTCGTCGAGCTCGCCCACGTCCCCGGTACGGAGCCACCCGTCCTCGTCCAGCGCCTCCCGGGTGGCCTCCTCCTGCCCGTAGTAGCCCTGCATGACCTGGGGTCCCCGGGCCAGGATCTCCCCGTCGTCGGCGATGGAGAGCTCCGTCCCCGGGATCGGCGGTCCCACGGTGCCCAGCCGGGGGCGATCCGGCGGATTGATGGTCAGCACCGGGGAGGTCTCGGTGAGGCCGTATCCCTCGAGCACGGGGAGCCCCGCCCCGTGGAGAAACGCGGCCACCTCGGTGGACAGGGGCGCTCCCCCGCTCACCATGAGCCGGAGCCTCCCGCCCAGGCGCTCCCGGAGCCGGGAGAAGACCAGCCGGTCGGCCACGGCGTGCTGGAGCCGGAGCCAGGGCCCGGCCCGGCCGCCCGCCTGCTCCCGCTCCACCCGCCGCTTCCCCACCCGGGAGGCCCAGCGGAAGATCATCTCCGTGAGCCCGCCGGCCTCGCGGGCGGCCCGGGCGGTGCGGGCCTGGAGCTTCTCGTACAGGCGAGGGATCCCCGTCATCACCGTGGGCCGGACCTCGGAGATGTCCCGGGCCACCGTGTCCACCGACTCGGCGAAGGCCACCGAGACGCCCCGGTACCACATCATGTAGTGGCCGGCGGCCCGCTCGAACACGTGGGAGAGGGGGAGCCAGGCCAGGGCCAGGTCGTCGGCCTGGAGGGGGAAGACCCGGGTGGAGAGCACGGCGTTGCTGTAGAGGTTGTGATGGCTGAGCATCACGCCCTTCGGCCGGCCGGTGGTCCCGGAGGTGTAGATGAGGGTGGCCAGGTCGTCCGGCTCGGTACGGCGGGCGTACGCCTCCAGGTTCCCGCCGCCGTCGCTCTCCTCCCCCCGCCGGACGACGTCGGACAAGGGCAGGATCTCCACCCCGTCCACGGGCTCCGGCTCGCCCTCCACCATGACCATCCGGTCCAGCCCGTCGAGGTCGCCGGCCACCTCCCGGACCTTGGCCGCCTGCTCGGGATCCTCCACGAAGACCGCGCGGGCCCCGGCGTCGCCCAGCACGTGGAGGACCTGTTCCGGCGGGAGCGAGGGATACACCGGCACGCTCACGAGCCCGGCCAGGATCATGGCCCAGTCCGCCAGCGCCCACTCCAGCCGGGTGTGGCAGATGATCCCGATCCGGTCCCCGCGCTCGTAGCCCAGCCCCTTCAGCCCCGTGGCCAGGGCCGCGATCCGCTCCGCCGCCTCGGGCCGGGACACGGACTCCCAGGTGCCGTCGGGACGGCGCACCCGGAACTCCCGCTGCCCGGGATGGGCACGGAGCCCGTGGTAGTAGAGGTCCACCAGGGTGCCGGGATCCAGGTCGGCCGGGGGGCCGGAGACGTAGCGGGGCACCGATCAGCTCCCCGGCTCGGGAGGGCGATCGGGTCCGTGGGAGGGATCGGGCCCCTCCCCGTCCTCGCCGTCTTCGCCTCCCCGGAGCCGGGCCAGCACCTCCCGGGCGTGCTGGACGTGCTCCCGGGCGTCGGGGCCGTCCGGCTCCCTGGCCAGGAACGCCTCCAGGTGCTCGGCGGCCTCCTCCCGGCGGCCCCGCTTCCGCATCAGGAAGGCCAGGCCGTAGTGGGCCGCCGGGCTGTCCGGCTCCTCCTCCAGCACCTGACGGTAGGCCTTGATGGCCTCGTCGGTCATGCCGATCCGGGTGTAGACCACGCCGATCTGCTCCAGGGGAGCCACGTCGTCGGGATCCTCCCGCCGGGCCAGGCGAAAGGACGTGAGGGCCTCGTGATAGCGCTCCTGGCGGGCCAGGTCGACGCCCTCCCGGTAGTAGTCCGGGCTCTCCTCCTCCTGTTCGTCGGACCAGAACTTCCACCACGCCATCAGACGATCTCCTCGGACGACCTGGGGTTCATCCTCCGGCCCGGTCGCCGGGGGGAGGCGCCGGCGGGGCCGCGGCCACGTTGTACACGAAGGAGAGGAGGGCCCCTCCCAGAAACCCGTAGACGTAGGCCCAGAGGGCTCCCACGAAGGCCCCGCCCACCGTGACGGAGTACCCGAACAGCACCCCCTCCAGGAGCTCCAGGGCCGCCGGATCTCGACGGGCCACGAGCCAGAGGATCGTGAGTCCGAAGACGGCCAGCGCCGTCACGAGGCCGCAGGCGATTCCGAAGGCTCGGGTGTCGAGGCGCATGTCGAGGCAAGGTAGGCGGGGTCACCGGAGCCTGCAACGCGCTCGCGGGGGCGGGAGGAGGGCGACGGGAGCGGCTCAGGCCGGCCGGGAGACGACCACCGCCCGGGACTCGGACGCCAGCACCTCCAGATCCAGCCCCTCCGCCGCGCGCCGGGCCTCCGGGGAGGGCCGGAGCCCCACCAGCCGGCCGCCGGCGCCCAGCGCCCTCGCCGCCTCCTCCACCCGGTCCGGGTCGGGAGACCAGAGGACGACCCCGGCCAGGCGCCGCTCCCGGACCGGCAGCCCCGCGGCCGGGGAGGTCACGATCCGGGTGACGCGGTCCTCCCCCTCCGGCGGGGCGGGCCCGTCGGCGGCGGAGCCGGGCCCGCGGCCGGCGGGGCCGGGCGCGGCCAGGCACAGGATCGCAGCCCGTTCGGCCAGCGAGGCGATCCGGGGAGCCGCCGGGGCGAGGCCGGGGCCCAGGAGCACCGCCCCGCCCCGGCGCTGGAGCTCCAGGAGGGCGGCCACCTCCACGGCCACCTCCTCCGGATCGGAGGGCCCGGACGGATCGGGCCCCGGGCCGGACGCCGGCTCCCGTTCCCCCGACGGCCTCAGGTCCAGCCTCCCCCCGCGGACCGGATACCGGGCGTCGCACCGGGCGCAGGCCAGGGTGCCCGATCGGACCCAGCGGCCGTCCCGCTCGTCCACCGCCAGCACCACGTTGGCGTCGGGGCCGCAGGACGGGCAGACGAGGACCTCGCTCAGCTCGACGTACACGCCGGCTCACCCCGCCGCGAGGGAGATGACGTCGGGGCTCCCGCCGCGTCCCAGGGGGCCCCAGCGGACGGCCGAGGCCACCGCCTCGGCCACCTGCCCGGGGTCGAGCATGGCTTCCCGGGGCGGGAGGTCCCGGCCCAGACGCCCCTCCAGGGGATCCCACGCGTCGGTGTCCACCGGGCCCGGCTCCACCAGGGTGGAGCACACGCCGCTGCCCCGGAGCTCCTCCCGGAGGATCCGGTGGAGCCCCCGGAGTCCGAACTTCGAGGAGCCGTACGCCGCGTTGCCCGGGAGGGCCCGGCGTCCGGCCACCGATCCCAGGTGGACCAGGTGGCCCCGCCCCCGCTCCCGGAGCTCCGGGAGGAACCGGCGGACCAGGAGGAAGGGCGCGCGGAGGTTCACCGCCAGGTGGGCGTCGAAGACCTCCGTGGAGGTCTCCTCCACCGGCGCCAGGTCGAAGATCCCGGCGACGTTCACCAGCAGCGCGGGCGCTCCCTCCGCCCGCCGGGTCGCCTCCCGGGCCAGCGACGCCACGTCCTCTTCCCGGGAGAGATCGGCGGCCAGGGCGGGGGGCGTCCCGCACGCCTCGGCCACGGCCTCCAGCTCCTCGCCCCCACGGGCGGCCGCGAGGACCCGGAGGCCGTCGTCGGCCAGGCGCAGGGCCACGGCCCGGCCGATCCCCCGGCTGGCACCGGTCACCAGCGCCCAGGGACCGCCGTCGCCCACCGGCGTCAGGAGATGAACTGCGGGGAGAGCACCAGGCCCAGGAACTCGTCCCGCGTCCGGGGATCGCTTCGGAAGTTGCCCCGGACGGCGCTGGTGATGGTCTTGCTGTTCTGCTTCTCCACCCCCCGCATCATCATGCAGAGGTGATAGGCCTCCACCACCACCCCCACCCCCCTGGGCTCCAGGGCGTCCTGGATCGCCTGGGCCACCTGTTCGGTGAGCCGCTCCTGGATCTGGAGGCGACGGGCGAAGACGTCCACCACCCGGGGCACCTTGCTCAGACCCAGGATCCGCCCGTCGGGGATGTAGGCCACGTGGGCCTTGCCGAAGAACGGCAGGAGGTGGTGCTCGCAGAGGGAGTAGATCTCGATGTCCTTCACCAGCACCATGCTGTCGTGGGACTCGTCGAAGATCCCGTCGCCGATGGCCTCCTCCACCGACATCTCGTAGCCGCGGGTCAGGAAGTCCAGGGACTCCCCCACCCGGCGCGGCGTGGCCCTCAGGCTCTCCCGATCCGGGTCCTCGCCCATGCGCCGGAGCTGCTCCTCCACCAGCTCCTCCATGGTGGCGTCCTCCAGGGAGACCTCCGACCGGTCCCTCCGGTCCTTCCGGTCCTCCCCGCGGTCACTCACCGCGGTACTCCACCACGTTCCGGTCCGTCTCCCAGAGCTTCACCGACACCAGCTCGGCGCCGTCCAGCCGCCCCTCGAGCCGGTTCCAGATGGCCACCGCCAGGTTCTCGGTGGTCGGCACTCGCCCCTCCATCCAGGGAACGTCCACGTTCAGGTTCGCGTGATCCACGTCCTCCACCACCCTCCCGCGCACCAGCTCCTTCAGGCGGCTGAGATCGATGACGAAGCCCGTGCCGGGATCCACCCGACCCTCCACCGTGACCTCCAGGTCGTAGTTGTGGCCATGGCCCGAGGGATTGCTGCAGGGACCGTAGAGCTCGCGGTTCTCCTCGTCGGTGAGCTCCGGCCGGTGGAGTCGGTGGCCGGCGGAGAAATGCAGGTGGCGGGTGACCCGGACCCTGGGCCCCTGGCTCGTGGATTCCGTCATGGATGTCCCTCCCTTCGGATCACGGGCTCGTCGCCGCCCCGGGACCAAAAGCAAAAGGCGGGACGGCCGTTGGACCGCCCCGCCCGGACGCGAGGGAATTTTTTGAAGCCGTTTCTCTACGATGGTCCATCCTCCCCGGTTTTCGCCGTCCCTCGAGGGGCGTGACGTCCACGGAGAGATCAGAGACGTCTCTTCGAAGTGTTGGTTCAAAACACGAACCCCGCACCCGCCGAAACGATACGCTGCCCGGCAAATCCCGTCAATGGCCCAGCACGAGGACCGCCACCATGACCGCGGCTCCGGCCAGGAAGAGCACGGTGTTGCGCACGCTCCCCGTGGCCTGTCCCTCGGGGAGGAGGTCGGCGGCCCCCACGTACAGGAAGGATCCCCCGGCGGCCGCGATGATCCCTGCCAGGAGGCCCGGCGAGGCCTCCCGGAGGAAGGCGTAGGTGAGGATCACGAAGGCCGGGGTGAGGAGCGCCACCAGGGAGCTGTACCGGACGGCGTCCCGCCGGCTCGCGCCGCTGTGGTAGAGGGCGCCCATGGAGGCGATGCCCACCGGGACCTTGTGGGAGACCACCAGGGCCACGATCACGCCGCCCGTCAGGAAGCTCGCCGAGAACCCGGCGCCCACCGCCACCCCGTCCAGGACCGAGTGGAGGCCGAGCCCCACCACGGCGGCCGGCCCGGCGGTATGCCGGTGGCCGTCGCCGTGGGGCTCGGCCCGCGCGTGGGGGTGGGGCAGGAAATGGTTCTCGGCCACATACAGCACCACGAAGGCCACCAGGGCCCAGGTCGTGGCCGTCTCGATCCCGCCCATGGCCACCGCGCGACGGAGGACGTGCAGCAGGGAGCCGGCCACCAGGAGGCCGCTGGCGAAGGTGATGAGCTCGCCGGTGTGGCGGCGGGCCCACTCCTCGTAGCGGTGCACCAGGAGCACGCCGGCCAGGCCGGCCAGACCCACCACGACCGCGAAGGCCAGGACCGAGAGCCATCCGGGGCTCGTCATCCCAGCAGGCCCACCAGCGCGAACCCGGCGGCTGCGGCGGCGCCCGCGGTCATGGCGTAGGGCAGCTGGGTCCGGACGTGCTCGATGTGATCGGACGCCGACGCCATGGAGGAGATGATGGTCGTGTCGCTGATGGGCGAGCAGTGATCGCCGAAGATCCCTCCCGACAGGGTGGCGGCCAGCAGCGCCGGAAGGGCCAGGCCCGCCGACGCCAGGGGCACCGCCACCGGGAGCATGATGGCGAAGGTCCCCCAGCTGCTGCCGGTGGCGAAGGCGATCCCGCCGGCGACGACGAAGGTCAGGGGGAGGATCGCCGCGGGATGGAGCGCCCCGGTCACGGCCCCGGCCACGTACTCCCCGGTCCCCAGGACCCGGGTCACGTCGCCCAGGGTGAGGGCCAGCAGCAGCACCGCCGCCATGCCGGTGAGCCCCCCGGCCCCCTTCAGGCTCACGTCGCTCAGCTCGTCCACCTCCAGCAGTCCCTGGCCCGCCGAGAGGATCCAGGCCGCGGCGAGCCCGGCGAGGACGGCCCACAGGACCGAGGTGGCCCCCGACCCTTCGGCCAGCTCCCCTCCCCCGGTCACGTACATCCCCAGGGGCATGGTGGCCACCATGACGGCCACCGGGAGCAGCATGTTCACGGGCCGGTGGGCCATGTCCTCATCCGGCGCGGGGGCCAGGTCGTCGGGATCGGCCAGGGCGGAGGCGTGATCCCAGTGGAGCTTCCCCTCCCGGGTCCGGGCCTCGGCCCGGGCCATGGGGCCCAGGTCGAGCCCCGTGAGGACCGTGATCCCGGCCAGGACGATGGCGCCCAGGGCGTAGAAGTTCAGGGGCATGCTCCCCACGAACACGGACACGGGCTGCTCCACCCCCAGGCCCGCCAGCAGGCTCAGCACGTAGGCCCCCCAGGCGTTGAACGGGATGAGGATGCAGACCGGCGCCGACGTGGAATCCACCAGGTAGGCCAGCTTCTCCCGGGACACCCGGAACCGGTCGAAGAGGGGTCGGGCCACCGAGCCCGCCACCAGGATCGTGATGTTGGATTCGATGAAGATGACCAGCCCGGTGACCCACGCCAGGAGCTGGGCCCTGCGGCCGCTGGTAACCCAGCGCCGCCGCTCGAGCCACTCCACGAACCCGCGGATCCCCCCGTTGGCACGGACCACGGCGATGAGGGCCCCGATGCCGAAGGTGAACATCAGCACCTGCAGGTTGCCCGGATCGCCCCCCACCCGAACCGTGGCCTCCACCGCCCGGGCGAAGCCGGCGGCGGGGTTCCAGCCGGCCTCCACGATCCAACCGAGCCAGACCCCGGCGGCCAGCGACAGGTACACCTGCCGCGACCAGATGGCCAGCCCGATGGCCATGAGGGGGGGCAGGAGGGAGAGGGCGCCGTAGTCTATGACGGCCTCCCGGAAGCCCAGCGGCTCCGCCGGTCCAGGAAGCGGAGCTCACGATCCACGGCACGGCTGATGCCGATCCGGGGGGTTCGCGTCACGGCCTCCTCGGGGACGGGCGTCCCCGCCTCGATCCAGAGGGGCGGCCGGTCCAGCCGATGCCGCTGCAGCTCCGGGCCCACCGCCAGGGCCTCGGTGAGGCGAGCCGGCCCGCTGGTGAGCTCCTCGTGCTCGCGTCGCTCCCGCATGGCGTCCAGGCCGGCGGTGGGCTCCAGCGCCCGGATCAGGACCCCCGCGGGCACCCCCTCGGCGTCGGTGACCGCGTTGAGGCACCAGTGGATGCCGTAGTTCAGGTGGACGTAGGCGGTGCCGGGCGGGCCGAAGAGGGGATCGTTCCGCTCGGTGCGCCCGATCCGCTCGGCGGCGTGACTCGCGGGATCGTCGGGGCCGGTGTACGCCTCCGTCTCCACGATGCGGCCGGCGGTGAGCCGGTCGCCGCATCGGGACACCAGGCGCCGGCCCAGGAGGTCACGGGCCACGGTCCGCGCGGGACGGGAGTAGAAGTCCGGGCCCAGCGCTTCGTGCCCGGAAACCCCGGCCCGGGACTCGGCCGTCACCCGGCGGCTGCGTCCCGCTCCTCGGACCGGGCGTCCAGGACCGCCTCCGCCCGGTGGCTCGGGAGGAGCTCCTTCACCCGGCCGGGCTCCCGGTCGATCACGTCGAGGGTCCGGTCGCCGAACTCCTGGACCAGCGCCCGGGCCGTCCGCTCTCCCACCCCGGGATAGTTCCGGGACATGTGCTCCACCAGCTCGTCGGTGGAAGGCCCGTCCGGCCGCTCCTCCCCCGGGCCGCCGGCCTCCCGGTCCGCACCCGACCCCGACCCGGCGGCGGCGCCGGCCGGGGAACCGGAGGAGGAGCCGGACGAGGAGCCGGCCACGTTCCCGAGCATGGGGATCTCGGGACCCGACCCGCCGTCCTCGGCCCGGGAGCCTTTCCTGCTCCCGCGACGGAACCGGCCCAGCCCGCGCCGCGTCGAGGCGGAACGCTCCGGCGCCGGAGCCTCCGGCGCCTCCTCGGCGGGTTCCTCCTGGTCGGCGGGCTCCTCTCGGCCGGAGGGCTCCTGCCGGTCGGCGGCCGAGGCGGGCCCGGGGACGACCTTCTCGTCGCCTCCGTCGCCCCCGTCGTCCCGGGACCGGCTCCCACCCCGTCGCCCGCGTCGGCTCAGCGGGCTGGGTCGGCGGCCGGGGGACTCGTCGGACCCTCCGCCTTCCTCGGCCGTCTCCGGCTCGGCCGCGGGCGTCGCGGCGTCCCCGCCGCCGGCCCCGGCCCCTGCCCCGGTCGGCGACCCGGACCGGCCGGACGACCGGGACGAACTGGACGAACTGGACGAGCCGGGCGTCGCGGCGTCCCCGGCCTCCTGGCCGGTCCCCACGCCCCGGAGGAAGTAGTTCCCCTCGTCGCCCTTGTCGAGGGTGACCACGCCCTCGTCGTGGGCCTGACGGAGGAAGCGGCTGAACTTGCTGAAGCCCAGCGTGGCCTCGTCGAACTCCCCGTCGCGCTCGAGCATCCGACGCTTCACCTCGGAGTCCCGCACCGAGCCGTCACCCTCGGCCAGCTCCTTCACCACGTCCCGGAGGAGATCGTAGGCCTCCTTCAGGGAATCGGCGCCCGCGATGGGCTCGGGCGGCTTCGGCCTGGGTCGCCCTCCGCCCCCGCCGTCGCCTCCCGAGCTCCGCTTCCGGCGGCCGCCCCGGCCGTTCCCGCTCGGAGCGGAGGAGGAGCGGTCGGAGGAGGGCTCGGCCTCGGTGGGGCTCGCCGTGGAGCCTCCCGTGGAGCCTCCCGCCGACGCCACCTCGTACTGGCCGTTCCCGATCCGACGGAGCTGGAGGATGCCCTTGGAGCTCGCCTCCGTGAGGAACCGGTTGAACTTGGTGTAGCCCAGGTCCTTCTCGTCGAAGCTCGAATCCAGCTCCAGCATGACCTGCTTGAGCCGGTCGGAGCGCATGACGTCGTTCCGGCTCTCCATCTTCTCGATGGCCTTCTCCGCCAGCTCCCAGGGATCGTGCCGCTCGGTGCTCACCTCCTCGGCGGAGACGAGGCCCGAGAGGGCGTTGTAGCTGTAGTACTCGTCGCAGTTCTGGACCAGGAGCTCGGAGGAGGACTCCTGCATCCCCACGCCGATGACGTACTTGCCGTACTCCTTCAGCTTCAGGACCAGGCTGGAGAAGTCCGAATCCCCGGACAGCAGGATGTACGTGCCGATCTCCGGCCGGGTGAAGACCACCTCCAGGGCGTCGATGGCGAGCCGGATGTCGGTGGCGTTCTTCTTCGACGACCCGTAGGCCGGGGCGTAGATGAGATCGATGGACGCCTCGGAGAGGGGGACGACGTACTGGGGATACCTCCGCCAGTCGGCGTAGGCCCTCTGGACGGCGACCTTCCCCCGGATGATGTCCGAGTTCAGGAGGTTGCGGAGCTCCTGCCCCAGGTTGGAGCGGACCCCCATGGTCACGTTGTCGAAATCGATGAAGAGCGCCGCGTTGGGGGAGCTCTTCCCCCAGCCCTCGGTGCTCTTCGTGTGCGGCGCACGGTTGTAGCTGTCGTTCACCATTGCCTCTCGCCTCTGATTGATGTCAGGAATTCGTCTGTTCGTCCCGTCGGGGCGAGCGAGAGGCCCCTCGATCTCGCCTCCGGCAGTGCCGAAGGGGATGATTCGAGGGGTCTCGTCTATTCACCCTCCACCAGACGGGTGAGCTCTCCGCGCCTGGGCTTGCCGCCCGGGGTCCGCGGGAGCTCCTCCATGAATCGTACCAGGTCCGGGACCTTGTACTCCGCCAGCGCGGACTCACAGTAATCCCGGACCTCGTCCTCGCTGATGAGCGCGCCCTCCACCGGCTGGACGCAGGCGCACACCAGCTCGCCCAACACCTCGTTGGGCACGCCCACCACCACCGCGTCCAGCACGGCGGGGTGGGACCGGAGGTGATCCTCCACCTCCTGGGGATGCACGCCGTAGCCACCCCGCAGGATCACGTCGCTCCTGCGGCCCACGATCCGGAGGTATCCGTCCTCGTCCTGGATCGCCAGGTCACCCGTACGGAGGAATCCGTCCTCCGTGAAGGCCCGCCTGGTCTCACCCGGCTGGCGAAAGTACCCGTCCATGACGTTGAAGCCACGGACGCCCACCTCGCCCTCCTGCCCGGCGGGGAGGGCGTCGCCCTCCTCGTCCAGGATACGGACGTCCACCCCGTCCACCGGCCGCCCCACCGTCTCGGACCGCACGTCGGCGGGATCGTCCCGCCGGGTCATGGCCACCGTGGGAGACGTCTCGGTCAGACCGTAGGCGATCTCCAGCCCCTCGGCCAGCTTCCGGCGTGCCTCGTCGATCAGATCCCGACCCACGGGCGCTCCGGCGACGATGCCCGTCCGGAGAGCTCCGAGATCACGCTCCTCGATATCGGGCTGCCGAAGGGTCATCACGAACATCGTCGGGACGCCATGATAGACCGTTACCCCGTGGCGCTCCACGAGTTCGAGAGCCTCGTCCGGCCGGAACCGTTCCTGGAGCACGAGGGCCGCGCCGGCGGTGATCCCGGTCATGAGCGCCGCGCCCAGCCCGAAGATCTGGAAGAGGGGAACGGCGCAGAGCACCACGTCCTCGGGCACCAGTCCGAGCGTCTCCCCCGTGACCCTGGCCGTCCGAACGAGGTTGTCGTGGGTGAGCACCACGCCCTTGGGCTTCCCCGTGGTGCCCGGCGTATACAGGATGGCGCAGGGATCCCCGGCGGACGCCGTCTCCTCGGGAAGGCCCTTCCCCCGGCCGCTGGAGACCAGCTCCTCGAACTGGAAGATCCTGTCGTCGTACCAGAGGTCCTCCTCGCCCACCGTGACCAGGTACTGGAGCGCCGGCAGCTCCACCAGGAGGGACTCGAACAGCTCCAGGTAGTCCGTGCCACCGTGGCGCTCCGGTGCCACCACCACCGTGGCCTCCGAGTTCCGGAGCATGAACTGCAGCTCCCGAGGGGCGTAGCCCGGGTTCAGGGGGACGAGGACGGCCCCGAGCTCGGCGGCGGCGAAGACCGTGACCACCGCCTCCGGCCAGTTGGGGAGGTCCAGGGCGATCCTGTCACCGGGCTCCACGCCCAGGCCGGCCAGCCCGGCCGCCAGGTCCCTGGCGGCCCGCTGCACCTCCCCGTACGACCACTCCCGGTCGCCGGATCGGAGGAGCGGAGCATCCCGCCGCCCTTCGGCCTGCCGGCGCAGGAGGCCCGCCACCGTCTCGTGGTGTCCCGTTCCCTCGTCCATCCCGCGTCCTACTCCTGACATGCCCTGGAGAGCGCGTCCTCGAGCCAGCCGGCCAGCCGCTCCCCGTCCACGGCATGGGTATAGCTGCCTCCCGCGCCCCGGGCAACGCGCCCGGGCTCCTCCAGCAGGACCACCCGGATCCGCCCCCGGCGGCCCTTCTTGTCCCGTTCCATGGTCTCCATCACGTCCTCCAGCGCCACGCCGGCCAGCACGTCTTCGCCCCGCCCACCCGCCAGTCCCAGCGATCGGAGGAGGCGGTCCAGCCGGCGGGCCGTGCCCTGGCGGGTGGTCCCCAGGGCCTCCCCCAGACGAGCCTCCAGTCGCATGCCCAGGGCCACGGCCTCGCCGTGGAGCGCCCCGTAGCCGCTGGCCGCCTCCAGGCCGTGGCCCACCGTGTGGCCGAAATTGAGGACCGCCCGCTCCCCCCGCTCCTCGGGATCCCGACCCACCACCCCGGCCTTGATGGCCACGGACCGGTGGATGACCTCCTCCAGGGCGGCGGGCTCCCCCGCGGCCAGGGCGTCCCGCTCCGCCTCCATCCAATCCAGGAAGTCCGCGTCGGCGATGGCCGCCGTCTTCACGGCCTCCGCCAGACCCGCCCTGAGGTGACGGGGGTCCAGCGTCTCCAGGACCTCGGGATCGGCCGCCACGTGCCGGGGGTGGTGGAAGGCACCCACCAGGTTCTTCCCCCGATCCGTGTTCACTCCCACCTTCCCCCCCACCGAGCTGTCCACCATGGCCAGGACGCTGGTGGGGACCTGGACCAGCGGGAGGCCCCGCATGTAGGTGGCCGCCACGAAACCCGCCAGGTCGCCCGTGACGCCCCCGCCGACGGCGACCACGGCAGCGTCCCGGCCCAGGCCCTCCTCGAGCATCCGGTCCTGGAGCTCGGCCCAGGTCCGCCGGTTCTTGCTCGCCTCGCCCTCGGGAAAGCCGAAGAGGGTCGCCCTGGCCCCGCCCTCCCGGAGGCTCTCCAGAGCCCGCTGGCCGTACAGATCGGCCACCCGCGCGTCGGCGATCACCGCGTACCGCTCGGCCCCCGTGTGCTCCCGACACCGGTCCCCCAGCTCCGCGAGGACGCCCCGGGCCACCTCCACCCGGTAGCCCCCCGGACCGGTGGAAGGCACCCGCACCTCGACCTCGGCCCCGTCCGCCCTCCCGGATCCCTTCACGCCGGGGGCGGTGACCCGACCCTCACCCGCCAACCTCCATCAGGCGAGCCCGCTGGGACAGCCCGAGCCAGGGACCGGCATCGGCGTCCGCCGGGAAGTCCACCATCACGACCCCCGGCCGGCCCTCCAGCGGCTGCCGACGGATCCGAATCCGGCGCCCCGATCCCTCGCCGTAGCGACCCTCCATCGCCTCCTCCAGCCCCGACGCCGCCGAGTCGGCACCGGCCTCGGAATCCCACACCGCGATCCAGGTGAGTGCCTCCCCGCCCTCGTCGTTCCGCGCCAGCGTGAGGAGGTCGCCGTCCCATCCGGCCGCGAGCCGGCCGGCGCGATCGGCGTCCCCCAGGCCCTCGGCCAGGAGGATGCCGAACTCCAGCTCCCCGAGATCGTCGCTGTACAGCTCCTCCCACCCCTCCGGGAGGCCGTCCACCGACACCCGCGTGGGACGATCCGCGTCGGCGCCGGCGAGCTTGTCGGGATGGAGCACCTGCTCGGTGGAGAGCGGGAGAAGATCTCCGAACGGCGCCGGCCGGCCGGACCGCTCCCCCCAGATATGGAGCATCAGACCCATCCCCTCGATGTACGGGAAGATGAGCGTCTCACGGAGGATCCGGGGGGCGGACTCGAAGGTGGGCATGGCCGCTCCCGCGGCGCCCCCCGCGGTGGATTCGCGGATACGCTCCATGAGCCCGGGCATGCGGGTCAGGTCCACCCGCTCCCCGGTGACCTGGCCCACCTGCCACTCGGTCATCACGTACATGGCGTGCCCCTCCACCGCCGCCTGGAAGGCCGTGCTCCGGTCGTTCTCCTCGTCGAGGGCCCGACCGATGGAGTCCAGGTCCACCCGCTGGTCCTGGAGCGCATGGACCAGCTCGTGGATCAGCACCGTCCGGAGCCTCTCTCCCTCTGCACCCTCCATGACGAAGAGGGTATCGGCGGCCGGGTCGTAGTACCCGGCCACCTGCTCCATGTAGAGCTCCCGGAGGAAGGGCCGGAGCTGAAGGGTGTCCGGCAGGAGGCCCAATCGCCGATAGGCCGCCGCCAGCCGCTGCGCCCTTCCCCGCGGCAGCTGCTCGTCGAGCTGACCTTCCAGGTATCCGGCCAGCTCGTCCCGGGACCGCCGGGCCAGCGCCATGGGAGCCACCGCCTCGAGCCCGCTGATCCGCTCCGCCTCCGGCAGGAGCTCGCCGGCCACCCGGGAGAGGGCCGTGTCCGGCGAGGCCACCACTTCCATCGTATCCGCGGCCGCCCCGCCGGCCTCACCCCCGCCGCACCCC
This sequence comes from uncultured Gemmatimonadota bacterium, assembly GCA_964627425.1. Taxonomy (GTDB): domain Bacteria; phylum Gemmatimonadota; class Gemmatimonadetes; order Palauibacterales; family Palauibacteraceae; genus Caribbeanibacter. The sequence goes on along the minus strand of CAZVIY010000022.1, from coordinate 16,359 downwards.
GGGAGGCCCCATCCGGCCGCCACGCCGACCGCCAGGATGAGCGCGCCGGTCGACCCTCGGGCGCTCACGGCCGCCTCGCCTCGGGGGCAAGGCTGGACCCTGCCCCCTCCAGCCGTCTCACTCGGCCTCCGTCCAGCTCGGCAGCCAGGCTGGCCACCGAACGGCCCGTGCCGGGGACGATCCACCCGGCCGCCACCTCACGAAGCGGAATCATCACGAAGGGACGCTCGAGCATCCGGGGATGGGGCACCACGAGCCCGGGTCTCCGGATCCGACGGTCCCGGTAGAGGAGCAGGTCCAGGTCCAGCGGCCGGTCCCCGGCCCGGGCCGGGCCCGCGGCCGGCCGCCCAGCGCGGGCCTCGGCCTCCAGGAGAGCCTCCAGGAGATCCCGGGGACCCGGGGCCTGGCGAAGGGTGACGCACCGGTTCAGGAACTCCCCCGTGAGATCCGGCCCCGACGGCTCCGACGCGTAGACTCCCGAGGACCGGGCGATTCCGAACCGGCGTTCCAGGTCCTCCGCCGCCCGGGCCAGATGGCCCCTGCGATCCCCCTGGTTGGAGCCCATGCCCACCGCCACGCCGGTCTCCCCGCCGTCGATCCTGGCCTCCTCCATGCCGCTCCCTCCCCCCGCTCACCGAGGATCCACTGAAAGGCGCCGAGTGCTCGCATCCGTCCCTGCCCCTCGATGGGTACCCCCTACACATACAGAAAAGGCCGCCACGGACAACCCGTGACGGCCTTCCCTGTCTCCGGCGGAGCCTCGCGATGAGGCTCCGCGCGATCTCAGCCGAAGCGCGACTCGGCCAGCGCTACTGCTTGGTCGTGTTCGGCCGCTCGGAGAACGACTCCTGCTGTCTCAGCAGCCCGTCGAGGCTGAACTGGACCCGCTCGAGCAGGGTCTCCCTGTCGGCGTTCGGTCCGGGCAGCGGAGCCGCGCTCGGTGCGGACCACTCGCCGCCACCGCCAAAGGTGTAGATCTCCTCCTGCAGCACCTGCAGCTCCGATCCCGGAACCGGGAACTGGAGCGCCGATCCGCTGAGGAGATCGCCCCAGCGCCGGGCGTCGAAGTAGGGTCGTCCGGCGGAGACCATGTACATCTCCATGCGCTTCTCGTGCTTGAGCGCCTCCATGAGGTCGCCGCAGCTGCCGTCGGCGAGCTGGGGCACGCAGTCACCCGGCCCCTGGGTGGTCCCGCCCTCGTCCACCGGCGGGAGCCCACCGTTGGTCGTCCGGGTGGCATTGATGATCGGCACCGCCTGCCCCGGCTGACCGTTCCTGATGTAGGCCTCGGCCTTCAGCAGGTCCATCTCCGCCTTGCTCATCATCAGGATGGGCCCGTCGAAGGTCCCCGGGTAGGCGTTGTACTTCTCAGCCCAGTACCGTCCGTCGGCGTAGTTCGAGAAGTAGTAGGTGCCGCGCGCCGCGGGGAACGGAGATTGACCGGCGTTCCAGATGTAGGCGCCCTGGGCGAGCATCTCACCCAGTCCTCCGTTCACGATGCGCTGGTCCGGGCTGTCGAAGTCGAAGTCGTCGCGCTGCTCCGGCGGCGTGGCCTCCCACTGCTCGTATTGGTCACCCGTCTCGGCCGGGCCGATGCGCCGGTAGTCCGCGCGGGTGAAGCCCTCGTACGTCCCGCCGTACGTCTTGATACCGCTCCACCAGGAGAAGTCCGACTCGCCCCGCACGGTGAAGTCCGACTCGATGGCGTTGTCCACGTGGTCGATCACCGCGCCCCAGTCCACCGACGACGCCTCGTCGGGACTCCGCGGGACGGAGGCCTTGTGGCGTGCCATGAGCCCGTTGATATACCGGGCGAACTCGGCGCTGCTGAGCGCACGGCCGTTGATCCAGTTCTCGTCCAGCGTGAAGCTGTTCGAGCTGGCGATGTCCAGGGCCTCCTGCATGCGGGAGAGGCCCGCATCGGACAGGGTCTGGTAGTCCACGAACTCCTGCTCCACCTCCAGGTCCGTGGTCTCGTCGACCACGAAGCCCTTGTCGTACTGGAGGCCCAGGTAGCTCATGCTCAGGCCCTGCATGAACTTGCCGAACGCCCGCTCCCTCTCGGTCAGCGCATCGCCCACCTCGGGCACGTTCTCCATGGCCCGGAGGCCGTCGGAGGCCGCCACGATGGCCCCGTAGAGGCTGTACCACGCCGACTCCACGGTGTAGGCGTAACTGTAGCTCGGCTGGTTGTTGATGGGGATCCGGGGCTCCTTACCGAAGTCCTGGAACCCGGCGTTCCCCCAGGAGGAGGAGATGTGGTCGGAGTGCGACGCCATGGCGCTGCCGCTGAAGCCGAAGCCCTGCACGGTGTAGAAGTAGCTCCGGTAGGCTCCGCCGATCAGCGACGCCACGTCGCCGGGCGTCGCCAGGGCCCGATCCCGGTCCGGGGCGTTGAGGTTCTCGACGGCCAGGTCGTCGCACGCCCCGGTGAAGGCCACCAGGAGCCCCAGCGTCCCGGCGAGCGCGACCTTTCTCATGGTTTCGAATCTCATCTGTCTACCTCGTCTCGTTGATTACGACTTAGCTCCGCGCCTCTCCGGGAACCACCGGGGGCAGGCCGTCAGAAGACGACCTGCACCGCACCGGTGACCTCGCGGAAGTTCGGATACTGGTATGAATCCACCCGGTTGATCGCCGCCGCGCCGGCGTCGCCGCCGCTGAAGCCGACCTCGGGGTCGTAGCCCCGGTAGTCGTCGTCCCAGGTGATGAGATTCCGTCCGATGACGCTCAGCTGCACCCGGTCCACGACGCTGCCGAAGAGGCTCTGCGTCAGTGACTGGTTCAGGCTGTAGCTGAGGCTCAGCTCGCGGAGCTTGAGGTACGATCCATTCTCCACGAAGTGGTCGTTCACGGCGTTCACGTGGTACAGGTGCCGGGCGTAGGCCACGGGCTTCTTGAGGCCGTCGTCCACACCGAACATGTCCGCCTCGGCGTGGCGCGTCTCACGGAACGACCACTGTACCGTCTGGTTGTACGTGTCCTGGCCGATGGACGCGTCCAGGAGGCCGTACACCTGGAGTCCCTTCCAGTTGAAGTTGCTGGAGAGGCTCACGTTGTAGTCCGGCGTGGTGTTCCCCATCCGGAGGAAGGTCTCCCCGTCCTCGTTCTGGCCCGCGATGGGCGATCCCCAGACGTAGGTGTCGCCGGCCACCGTACCGTCGGTGCCCCACAGGCCCTTGGAGAATCCGTCGCGGAAGGAGTTCCCCTGGCCGACCCAGACCAGGTACCCGTCGTCGTTCACCTCGAACTGGTCGCACTGCGCCTGCGCGTCGGAGGGCAGGTCAGCGCAGCTCGAGGCCCATCGGGTCCCGTAGAACGTCCCGAGGATCTCGCCCTCGCGGTTGAAGAACGCGTTCTTGGGACCCCACTGGTAGGGCGGCACGTCCAGCTCCTCGATGGTCGACTCGGTGGTGGACCAGTTGAGCTGCATGTTCCAGCTCATGTCCGCCTTCTCGACGATGGAGCTGTTGATGCCCACCTCCCAGCTCTCCGAACGCAGCTCCCCGGCGTTACGCCACTGGCTGCTGAAGCCGAAGTAGCCGGCCAGGGGGATCTGGAGGATCTGGTCCTCCACGTTGGAGATGGCGTAGGTGACGTCCAGGCTCACCCTGTCGAAGAGCACGGCGTTCAGCCCGTACTCCTGCTCCTTGGCGAGCTCGGGCTTCAGGTTCGAGTTCCCGAGCGTGGACGGGCTCACCGTCCCGCCGGACGACACGGAGTACGTCTCGTACTGGGCGCTGAAGTTCGGCCGCGCTCCCGCCGTTCCGTAGGAGCCGCGGAGCTTGAACTCGGGGACCGAGTTGGCCAGCGGCCACCAGTCCTCCTGTCCCAGCCTCCAGGCGCCGCTCACCCGGAAGTAGTTGTGCCAGCGCTGCTGCGCGCCGAAGAGGGAGCTCCCGTCCCGGCGGACCAGCCCGTCCAGGATGTACTTCCCCTTGTAGTCCAGGGCCGTGATCAGGTAGTAACCCATGGACCGGATCTCGCTCTGGCCGCTGTTGATGCTCTGGCCGCTGGTGAGGTTCCCGAGGCTCGGCACGCCCAGGACCGCGAAGTCGTTCCCGCTGGCGCTGACGAACTCGGACTCCTCCTCCTCGGCGATGGCCTGGATCTTGGTCCGGGTGGTCAGGTCGCCGTCCATGAACGCCTTGGTGGCCGTCGCACGGAAGTAGGCGTTGATGGTCTCGTCCAGGCTACGCGACATGGACAGGCTGCCCGGACGGCGGCTCTCGGTGGTCTGCCAGTCCTCCGGGAAGAACTCCCGCTGATCCAGGTCCGTCCGGTCGTAGGAGAAGGTCCCCTCCATCTCGAGCCACTGGGCCGGGCTCCAGCGGAGCGATCCGCTTCCCATGACCCGCTGCCGGGCGTCGCCCTGGTCCTCGATGAAGAGGTCGTAGATCGGGTTGACCTCCTGGGAGCGCGGGACGTCCGCGTTGCACGTCGGGTCCCCGATCGCCTCGCAGTCCCGGAAGGCGATCTCCCAGAGGTCCACGTTCGGAGGCATGAAGGTGAGCGAGAAGAAGGCGCCCCCGTCCTCCTCGTCCTGGGTGCTCGACGAGTAGAAGGCGCTCACCGACAGGTCCCAGTCCTCGCCGGGACTGTTGTCCAGGTTCACCCGGACGTTCTTCCGGTCGTAGCCCTCCTTGAAGGGAAGGATGCCCTCCTGGGAGTACTGCTCGGCCGAGACCCGGAAGTTCGTGTCGCCGAAGCGGCCGGCGCCGGCTGCATAGAGGGACAGGCTCTCACCCGGGTCGAAGAAGCGGTCCACCTGGTCGAAGAGCTGCTCCTCGGGATACGGATTGTCCTGGAACTGCATCCAGGTGGTCCGGGTCCCCTGCATCCCCTGCTCCACCTCGGCCCCCGCCCCGGTGAAGGTGGCCGGGTCCCCGTCGGAGTCGAGGTAGAGGAGACCCTGCTCGCGCTGGGTCTGGCTGATGTTGGGATTCACCCGGAGGTCGTGGAACCTGGCCAGGTCGATGCTGCCGGCCAGCTGGCCCATCCCTCCCTCACCGCGGACGGTCAGGTCGAACTGGGTCTGATCCATCTCCGAGCCGCGCTGGGTCGTGATCTGGATCACGCCGTTCTGCGCGCGGGACCCGTAGAGCGAGGCGGCCGCCGCGCCCTTCACGACCTCGATGTTCTTGATGTCCAGGGCGTTGATGTTGGCCAGGCTCGCGTTCCGCCCCATGATCACGCCGTCCACCACGATGAGCGGAGCCTGGCTCCGCCCGGAGGCGTCGATGCTGGTGGCGCCCCGGAGCATGATGGAGGCCTCGTCACCGGGCTGTCCGCTGCCCTGTACGACCTGGGCGCCGGCGATCTTGCCCTGGATCAGGGTGCCCGCGTTGGCGCTGGGCACCGGTGCCTCGTCAGCGCTCACCGAGGAGACCGAGAAGGGGAGCTTCACCTGGGGCGTCTCCCCGGCGACTCCCGTGACCACGACCTCCTGGAGCTTCAGGGCCGTCTGCTCCAGCTCGAAGTCGGCGGTGGCCACCTCGCCCGCGGAGACCGAGACGGTCTGGGTGGTGCGGGTGTAGCCGATGAGCTGGACGGCCACGGTCTGCTGGCCGACGGGGACGCCGGTGATCCGGTAGCGTCCCTCCTGGTTGGTGAGCTCACCGAGCTGGGTGCCCTCGACGAACACCTGGGCGCCCGCGATGGGCTCCAGGGTCTGTCCGTCCACGACCTGACCCGCGACGGCCCCGTCCTGGGCCAGTGCGGGGGACGCGCCCAGGAACAGCCCGAAGGCCGCCGCAACGGCCCCCGCGCCCAGAGCGCGCGTCATTCTTCCTTTGAGCGCTGACAGCATCGATCACCCTCCTGTCGGCAAGTGAGAGGTGACTCCTGCGGCCCCCGACCGGCTCAGCAATGGCCGTCGACGGCTCGCACTGTACCCGAGGCGGCGGTTTCGCCACCGGCCGCGTAGCCTAAACCCGTCTACGCGGCGCGTCAAGTTCCGTATGGCCCCCGGGAGGTCGGACCGGAGGGGCCGGCCGTGCGCCTCTGACGAGGCATTCGGGCCGGCCCCGGTCCTCTCCCGCGGTCGTCCTGTGAACGACTGGGGTGGACCGAGTGTGACACCCCGGCCATGCCTCGCCGACGCCCTCCACGGGGGGCCCGCGCTCACCCGGGATCCGTCACCACCAGGCGCGCGAAGCCCCGCTTCCCTCGCTGGAGCAGGTGCTCGCCGGGCTCGAGCTGGAGGTCCCGGTCCTCCACCACCGCACCCTCCACCCGGACCCCTCCCTGCTCCAGGAGTCGGATCGCCTCCGAGGTGGAGCCCGCCAGGTCCGCCTCCTGCAGGGCATAGCCGATCCACAGGGTCCCCGAGTCCGGATCGGCGTCGGCCCGGACCTCCGGCACGTCCTCCGGGATCCCTCCCTCCCTGTGGATCCGGTCGAAGGCCTCCCGGGCCTCCGCCGCGGCCGCGTCGCCCCGGTACTGGCGCACCAGGTCGCCGGCCAGCCACCGCTTCGCGGCCAGCGGATCCCCGGACGCCTGCTCGAGCCGTTCCTCCAGCTCCCGGCCGGTGGCCGAGGAGGCCAGACGGATCCACTCCGTGAGGAGCTCGTCGGGAATGGACATGGTGCGGCCGAAGATCTCCCCGGCCTCCATGGCCAGGCCCACGTAGTTGTCGTAGCTCTTGGACATCTTCCGGGCCCCGTCGGTGCCGCGGAGCAGCGGCATGATGACGCAGACCTGGGGGGACTGGCCCGCCTTCTCCTGGAGCGTACGTCCCAGCAGGAGGTTGAACCGCTGGTCGGTGCCGCCCAGCTCCACGTCGGCGGCCAGCTCGATGGAGTCGTAGGCCTGCATCATGGGGTAGAGGAACTCGGCGATGGTGATGGGCTCCCCCCGGTCGTACCGCGCCGCGAAGTCGTCCCGCTCCAGCATCCGGGCCACGGTGTAGGTCCCGGTCAGGGCGAGGACGTCGGCCAGGTCCAGCTCCGAGAGCCAGGTCCCGTTCCGCCGGATGCGGGTGTCCTCGGGGTCCAGGACCTGGAACACCTGCTCCCGGTAGGTGGAGAGGTTCTCCTCGATCTCGGCCTCGCTCAGCACCGGCCGGGTGGTGTCCCGGCCCGAGGGATCCCCGATCCGCGCCGTGTAGTCGCCGATGACGAAGACCACCCGATGGCCCAGCTCCTGGAAGTCCCGGAGCTTCTTCAGCGACACCGCGTGGCCCACGTGGAGGTCGGGGCGGGTGGGGTCGAAGCCCTGCTTCACCACCAGGGGCTCCCCCGAGGTCCGGGATCGGGTCAGCTTCTCCTCGAGCTCCTCGGCGGGGACCACCTCCTCGGTCCCGCGGAGGATCCTGTCCATCTGCTCTGCGACGGGGGGAAACTTTGCCATGGGCCTACCGTATTATGTTCCTCGTCGAGCCCGCGGACGACGCGTCCCGGGCGGTTCGCACTCGGCGTCAGGCTCGACCGTCCTCCGGTCCACGGAGCGGGGGACGGTCCCGTATCTTTCGCGTTCGAGCCCGTCAGGGTCCCATCTGCCGCCTTCGTCCGAGACCACGCGTGAGCCACCAGACCGCCCAGACCGCCCACACGGACGCCCGCCGGTGACCCGATGACGACCCCGGATACCCTCCGGCGTGCCGCCCGGGCCCTGCGCCGTCGCTGGAACGCGGCCGGGCGACGGACCCGCGCCATGGTGGCGGGCGGGGCCCTGGCGGCCGTGGCGTTCGCCGGCGGCCTGGTCTGGGGCACGTGGACGACCATCTGCCGCGACTGCCCCTCGGTGGCCCAGATCCACGCCTTCCAGGCGAAGGAGGCCACCGCCGTCTACGCCGCCGACGGGTCCCTGCTGGCGGAATTCGCCGTGGAGCGCCGCACCGTGGTGCCCCTGGACTCCCTGCCCCCCCACGTGCCCGCCGCCTTCGTGGCCGTGGAGGACCACCGGTTCTGGAGCCACGGGGGGATCGACCTGGTCCGCACGTTCCGCGCCGGGCTCGCCTTCCTGATGGAGGGATACGACGCTCCGGGAGGAAGCACCATCACCCAGCAGCTCGCCGGCAACATGTTCTCCGAGTCGGTGAACCGGCGCGTGCTGAGCATCCGACGCAAGCTCAAGGAGATGCGGGTGGCGCTGTCCCTGGAGGCGGTGTACACGAAGGAGGAGATCCTCCAGGCCTACCTGAACCAGATCAACTTCGGCGACGGCCACTACGGCATCCAGAGCGCCTCACATTATTATTTCGGTCGTCCCGCGCGGGAGCTCAGCCTGCCCCAGGCGGCACTGCTGGCCGCCCTCCCCCGGGCGCCGGCCACGTACTCGCCCATCCGACACCCCGAGCGGGCCCTGGGTCGGCGCAACGTGGTCCTGGAGCTCATGGCCTCCCAGGGGAAGATCACCCGGGCCCAGGCCGCCGCCGCCAAGGCCCATCCCCTGGGCGTCCGGACCGGGACGTCCGGCTCCAGCCGGGCCCCGTACTTCGTGGAGTGGGTCCGCCGGATCCTCATGGACAGGTACGGGATGGAGATCTACTCGGCGGGATTCCGGGTCCACACCACGTTCCGTCCCGAGGTCCACGCCGCCGCGGACAGCGCCCTCCGGGCCCAGCTCCGCTGGATCGAGGGCCGGGCCGGGTTCCGGGCCCCCGCCTACGAGGAGACCCGGAACTGGCCGGAGGAGCGGCTGTCGGGCAACCGGATGCCGTACCTGCAGGGCGGGTTCCTGGCCATGGATCCCCGGACCGGGGAGGTCCTCACCCTCATCGGGGGACGTGACTTCCGCGACTCCGAGTTCGACCGGATGACCCAGGCGAGACGACAGCCGGGCTCCGTCTTCAAGCCCTTCGTGTACACGGCCGCCATCGCGAGCGAGATCCCGGCCTCGGAGATCATCTACGACACGCCGGTGGAGGTGCCCCTGCCGGACGGCACCCTGTACGCCCCCCGGAACTTCACCGGCGAGTTCCACGGCCCGGTGACCCTCCGGGAGGCCCTCTACCGATCCATCAACGTGGTGGCCGTGAAGCTCGGCGAGCGGGTGGGCTACGAGACCGTGGCCCAGTACGCGGAGCGCATGGGCATCCGGACCCCGGTGCCCCGGGTCCCCTCGGTCTCCATCGGGGCGGCCTCGGTGATCCCCCTGCAGGTGGCCGAGGCCTACACCACCTTCGCCACCCTGGGGGAGCGGGTCTCCCCTCACCCCATCCGGCGGGTGGAGGACGGCGCGGGAGAGGTCCTGTGGGAGCGGTCGCCGGAGCGGGAGCGGGTCCTGGATCCCTCCACCGCCTGGATCATGCTCTCGATCCTCCGGGACGTGGTGGACCGGGGGACCGGAGCCGTGGTCCGGGCCAGGGGGCTCCCACGGGCCGTCCCGGCGGCCGGGAAGACCGGGACCACCAACGAGGCGACGAACGCCTGGTTCGTGGGCTTCACTCCCGACATCCTCGCGGCCACGTGGGTGGGGTTCGACGAGCCGGCGCGCATCCGGCCCGGCGCCCAGGGAGGGGTCGACGCCGCCCCGGTGGTGGCCGAGGTCCTCCGCAGGTATTACCGGGACCGCCCGTCCCCCGACGGCGACGCGTGGGAGCGGCCCGACGACGTGGTGAGCCGGGAGGTGGACCGGGAGTCGGGGATGCTCTCGACCCCCTGGTGCCCGCCGGAGGAAGTCTACGTGGAATACTACCTCCCGGGGACGGAGCCGGTGGAAGGGTGCTCCCTCCACGGCCCCTGGGAGGAGGGCCGGGGGCTCGACCCCGACACGCTGGACCGGCGCTGACCGGACGTCGGCCGTCGGTCAGCCGCTCCGGCTCACCCGTCGGCTACCCGCTCCGCCACCCTCCCCGGCGGGGGCTCCACCGGCTCGGGAGCGAGCTCCAGGGCCGAGCGCAGCCGCCGGGCCGCGTTCCCGGCCGATTCCCGGTCCCGGGCGTGGATCTCCACCAGGGGCGTCCCGGCCTCCACCCGGAGGCCTCGACCGCACCGGATCACCAGGCCCACGGCCGGGTCCACGGCCTCGCCCATCGTCCGGCGACCGGCCCCCAGCTCCACGGCGGTCATGCCCACCTCCCGGGCGTCCAGGCCCTCCACCCACCCGGATCCGGGAGCCTCCATCACGCGACGGACCGGCGCCGACGGAAGGAGGTCGGGGTCGTCCACCACGCCGGGATCCCCGCCCTGACGCTCCACCAGGAGGGCGAAGCGGCGGGCCGCCGCGCCCGAGTCCAGGAGGTCGTCGAGGCGGCGGCGGGCCTCGTCCCGGTCGCCGGAGCGTCCGGCGGCCACCAGCGCCTCGGCGGCCAGGGCCACCGTGACCTCCCGGAGGTCTCCGCTCCCGTCGCCCCGGAGGCAGCGCACGGCCTCCCGGACCTCCAGGGCGTTGCCCACGCAGCGGCCCAGGGGAAAGTCCATGTCGGTGAGGAGGGCCCGGGCCTCGAGCCCCATCTGCCCCGCCAGGGCCACCAGGCTCCCGGCCAGCTCCCGGGCCCTCTCCCGCTCCGGCATGAAGGCCCCCCGACCGAACTTCACGTCCAGGACCAGGACCTCGATGCCCTCGGCGACCTTCTTGGAGACGATGCTCGAGGCGATGAGCGGGACCGACTCGACGGTCCCCGTCACGTCCCGCAGGCCGTAGAGCCGGCCGTCCAGGGGCGCGATGTCCTCGGTGGGCCCGATCATGGCACATCCCACACCCTCCAGGACCTCCCGGAATTCCGCCAGGCCGAGATCGGTCCGGAAGCCCGGGATGGACTCGAGCTTGTCCAGGGTGCCTCCGGTGTGTCCCAGGCCCCGCCCCGACATCATGGGTACCCGGAGCCCGGCCTCCGCCAGGAGGGGGGCCAGGACGAGGGAGACCGTGTCGCCCACCCCGCCGGTGGAGTGCTTGTCCACCGCCGGGGCGGGGCCGCCGGAGAAGTCCAGCCGGGTCCCCGACGCCACCATGGACTCCGTGAGGACGGCGAGCTCCCGGCCGGTGAGGCCCCGGAAGAAGACCGACATGAGGAACGCGGACATCTGATAGTCCGCCACCTCCCCCTCCATGTAGGCGCCGAGGAACCGCCTCAGCTCGTCCCGCTCCAGCTCCCCGCCGTCGCGCTTCCTCCGGATGACCTCGGCGGCGATCACGACGAGGGGCGTGCCTTCCTCTCGGCCTCCCGCATCGCACGGCGCGCGTCCTTCGTGGCGTGGCGCATCTTCTCCTCGGCCTGCTCCGTCAGGTCCTCTGCGGTCCGGCGGATCTTCCCCCGCGTCCGGCGGCCGCTCCGGGGCGCGAAGAGCAGCCCCACGCTGGCGCCGATGGCGGCCCCGAGGGTGACGCCCGCGGCGAAGACGGCCAGATCCTGTGAGTCGAAGTTGGTCGACATGGTAGACCCCGCTCCCGAATGGTGGATTCCGTCGTCAGACGTGGCGACGCGTGGGTCCTCGTGGGTGCAAGAGGTGTACCCCCGGCCGGACCGGCGGGCCCCCGGGACCGAGGCGACCTCACCCCGGTATTAGAGGTCGCCATGGACCCGTCCGTCTCCAGCGAACCCCCGTCCCCGTCGTCCGGGCCGACCTCCCCTCCGTGGGAGGACGGCCTCTCCCTGCCCGGGCGTGCCTTCCAGGCCCTGGCCGGCGGGCTCGGCCGGGCCGGGCCCTCGGGCCGGGCGGCCCTGAGGGAATCGGGTCGCCTGGCCGGCGAGGCCCTCTTCGCCACCCTGGACGGCGGGGCCGAGGCGTCGCCCGAGGCGTTCTGGGAGGAGGTCCGGCGGGTGGCGGCGTCGGCGGGGCTGGGCCGTCCGGAGTACTCCGTCCTGGCCCCCGGGATCGGATCGGTGGCCCTCACCGGCGGGCCGGGAGGCCGCGGGACGGCCCGGGGGGGCTGTCACTTCGCCACCGGCTGGATCGGCGGGCTCCTGACCCGGGCGGCGGGCGAGCCGGTGGCGGTCCTGGAAGTCCGCTGCGCTGCCCTGGCAGACGGGGACGCCTGCCGCTTCCTCCTGGGATCGGGAGGCCGGCTGCGGGAGGTACGGCGCCGGCTGACGGAGGGGACCGGCCTGGCCGAGGCGGTCTCCGGCCACCGGACGCCGGAGAGCCGGCGGCCGTGACCGAGGGCCCGGCGGAGTCCCGCTCCGGGGACCGGGGACGGGTCCTGGCCCTGGACTACGGCCGCCGCCGGATCGGGCTGGCGGTGTCCGATCCCGGACGGGTGCTCGCCACCCCCCACTCGGTGGTGGCCAACGCCCCCCCGCCGGACCGTCCTCCCGAGGAGCTGCTCCGGGCCATCGGCGAGATCGGGCCGGCGCGGGTCGTGCTCGGCCTCCCCCTGGACATGGACGGCTCGCCTGGAGAGATGGCCCGGGAGGTCCGGGCGTTCGGGGGACGGCTGGCGGCGCGGACCGGCCTCCCGGTGGAGGAGTGGGACGAACGGCTCTCCTCGGCCCGGGCCTCCCGGATGCTGCTGGAGGCGGAGCCCCGCCGGAGCCGGCGGCGTCGGAAGGGACGGCTGGATCCCACCGCGGCGGCGGTGATCCTCCAGGGCTGGCTCGACGGGTCGGGGGGCGGCCGGACCCTGGAGCCGCTGGAGGACCAGGGGGAGGACCGGGACGAGGGAGAAGAAGAAGGGGAGGAGATCCGACGGTGACCGGCGGGAGGCGTCGGGAAGCCGGGCCCCGCGCGGCCGGATCGCGGGCGGTCGGTTCGTGGGCGACCGGGTGGTCGGCGGCGCTGCTCGCCGCTCTCCTCCTGGGAGCGTGCGGGAGCCCGGGATCCCTGGAGCCCCCCTCCGGCGCCGAGGGACCGTCCGCCGGGACCCTCACCCTGGAGGTGCCCCGGGGTGCCGGCGTCGGCGCGGTGGCCGACTCGGCCCGGGCGAGCGGGCTGGTGGACCACCCGACCCTCTTCTCCTTGTACCTCCGGTTCCGGGGGGCTGCCGACGAGCTCAAGGCCGGGACCTACCGGATCCGGGCCGGCGCCGGGTGGGAGGAGATCACGTCCATCCTCCGCCGGGGAGCCGTGGCCACGGAGCCCCTCACCGTCCCGCCGGGCTTCGGCGTGCGGGAGATCGCCCCCCGCGTGGCCGAGCTCTCCGGCGTGCCCGTGGATTCGGTCCTGGCCCTGGCCCGGGACTCGGCCGTGGCTCGGGAGCTGGGGGTGCCGGGCCCCACCCTCGAGGGATACCTCTTCCCCGAGACCTACCGCTTCGCCCGGGGGGTCGGTCCCCGGTCGATCCTGGCCACCATGGTCGCCCGGTACCGGAGCTTCTGGGGCGAGAGCGAGCGGGCCCTCGCGGACTCGCTGGGGCTCTCCGAGGCCGAGGTGGTGACCCTGGCCTCCATCGTGGAGGAGGAGGCACGGGTCCCGGAGGAGCGCCCTGTCATCGCCGGCGTCTACCGCAACCGCCTGGACCGGGGCATGCGCCTGGAGGCCGATCCCACCGTCCAGTTCGCCCTGGGCGAGCCCCGGGAGCCGCTCCTCTACCGGCACATCGATCAGGTGGCCGACGACCCGTACAACACCTACACGCACGTCGGCCTGCCGCCGGGCCCCATCGCCTCGCCCGGCGAGGCCTCGCTCCGGGCGGTCCTGGAGCCCGCCGACGTGCCCTACCTCTTCTTCGTGGCCCGGCCCGACGGCTCCCACGTCTTCACCCGGACCCTGGAGGCGCACAACCGGGCCCGGCGCCAGATCCGCGAGTCCGGCCGCCCCCGGCGGCGCTGAGCGCCCGGCGGGCCGCGGTGGGCCGAACCGACCCCCGGGAGCTCGCCCGGCGGCTGAAGGTCATGGTGGTGACCCGGCCCTCGCCCGCCTGCGGCCGGCCCCTGACCCGGGTGGTCCGGGAGACGCTGACCGCCGGTGCCACGGCGGTGGAGCTCCGGGACGAGGAGGCCGACGCGGGGGCGCTGCTGGCCACGGCCAGGGAGCTCCGGTCGGCGTGCCGGAGACACGGAGCCCTCTTCCTGGTCAACGACCGGCCCGAGGTGGCCCTGGCCGCCGGGGCCGACGGGGTCCACCTGGGACCCGGGGACGTCCCGGTGGGCCCGCTCAGGGCCCGGGTCCCTCCGGGATTCGTCATCGGATACTCCACCGACCGCGCCGACGAGGCGCGGCGCGCCGCCGGGGCGGGCGCCGACTACCTGGGCGTGGGGGCGGTCTACGGCACGACCTCCAAGCCCGAGGCCGCCGGCGAGTCCGTCGGGCCGGAGCGCGTGGGCCGGGTCCTCGAGGCCGCCGGCCTCCCGGGGGTGGGGATCGGCGGGATCACGCCGGAGAACGCCGGAGCCGTGGCCCGGCAGGGCGCCGGCGTGGCCGTCCTCGGGGCCGTCATGGACGCCGGCGACCCGGCCGCCGTGGTGCGGTCGCTCCGGCGGGCCGTGGACCGATCCTTCCCCTCCTGAGCCCCTCCCCTCAGAAGGGCCACACCACCGGTACCACCGCGAGGATCACCACGGCGGTGGCCAGCTGCAGGGGGAAGCCCACCCGGAAGAAGTCGGAGAACCGGTACCCGCCCGGGCCGTAGACCATGAGGTTGGTCTGGTAGCCCAGGGGCGTGACGAGGGAGATGGAGGCCGACACGGTGACGGCCACCACGAAGGGACGGGGATCCACGCCCTGGGCGGCGGCGGCGGCGAGGCCGATGGGAAACATGAGGGCCACCACCGCGTTGTTCGTGATGACCACCGTGAAGAGCATGGTGGCCAACACCGTCGCCCCCAGCACGCCCATGGGCCCGAGGACCGACCCGGCGTCCACCAGGGCCCGGGCCACGACGTCGGCCGCCCCGCTGGCCTCCACGGCGGTGGCCAGGCCCAGGGCGGCGCCGATGACGATGAGGACCGACCAGTCCACCGAGCGCCGCGCCTCCGCCGGCGTCAGCAGGCCCAGGCCCACCATGGCCAGGCCGCCGAACAGCGCCGCCAGCGAGATGTGCATGACCTCCAGGATCGAGAGCACCACCACCGCCGCCAGGACGACCAGGGCGAGGATCGGCCGCTCCGGCTCCTCGGCGGCCTCCTCCTCTTCGACCTCGTCGACCCGCTCCACCAGGACGAACTCCGTCACGTCCTGGAACGCCTCGGTGAAGCCCGGCCGCCCCTCCAGGAGCAGGCAGTCGCCGGGGCGGAAGGCGATCTCGTTGAGCGGCCCCTTCACGTACGCCCCGTTGCGCACGACCCCGGTGACGTTGGCCCGGTAGCGGTTCCGGAAGTTGGTCTCCTCCAGCGTCTCCCCCACCAGGGTCGACCCCTCGGGGATCACCGCCTCCCGGGCCTCGAACTCCTCCTCCTCCCAGTCCAGCGGCGGCCGCTCGTCGGCCTCCACCTGATGCATCCCCAGCCGGTTCGCCCGCTCCACGACCTCCTCCGTCTCCTCCCCCCGGAGGGTGAGACGGTCGCCCTCCTGGAGCTTCTCGCCGCGGCGGACCGGCTCCGCCACCGGGCGCCGCCGCTCGGCCCGGACGAACTCCACGCCCATCTCCTCCTGCCACCGCTTCCCTTCCATCTCACGGACGCGGCGGCCCACCAGGGGCGAGGACGACTCCACCCGCATCTCCACCTCCTCGCTCTCGGCCTGCTGGCGCTGCGTCACCACGTCCGGCCGGTCCGGCAGCAGGCGGGGCGCCACGAACACCAGGTAGACGACGCCCAGGACGAGGACCGGGACGCCCACGGCGGCGAGCTCGAAGAAGCCGAGGCCCGGGAAGCCGTGGGACCGGAGGAGTCCGTCGGCCACCAGGTTCGTGGAGGTCCCCAGGAGGGTGCTGGTCCCCCCCAGGATGGAGGCGAAGGACAGGGGGATCAGGAGCTTCGACGGCGAGATCCCGCGGCTCCGGGCCCACTTCACCACGGCGGGCATGCCCATGGCGATGACCGACGTGTTGCTCAGGAACGCCGAGCCCACGCCGGTGACGCTGGTGAGGCGGAAGAGGGCACGGCCCAGATCGCTGCTCACGCCCAGGAGCGCCTGGGTGGCCCGGTCCAGCACGCCGGTGGCGCGGAGCCCCGCGGCCACCACGAACAGGCTCGCGATGGCCAGCAGGGTGGGGTTGGCGAATCCCATGAGCGCGGACTCCAGGTCCACCACCCCGGTGACCACCAGCACGCCCAGGGCACCCAGGGTGACCAGGTCCGGGCTCATGTACTCCCGGACCAGCGCCGCCAGGGCGATGGCGATGATCAGGAGCGTCCAGGCAGCCTCGATCGACACGTCGCGTCCCACCTCCGTTCGTATGTCCGTGCGGGCGGATCTCTTCCCTCCGCCGCTCCACCGACCCATCCCACGCAAAAAAGCCCCCGGGACGTCCCGGGGGCCATGAAGGGGCCCGAGAGCCGTCGGCCGCGCACGTGGGCGCGACACGGCACAGGGTCCCGTCGGGAAAAGCGGAGCGGGAGGGAGAGGAGAGACCGGGCGAGGCCCGGGGCGTGATCGA
>CAZVIY010000021.1:0-33718 GCA_964627425.1 uncultured Gemmatimonadota bacterium | reverse complement strand
GGCGGAGCTCGTACATCCGGACGTGCTCCACGTCGAGCTCGTCCCGCCAGCGGCCCAGGACGTAGTCCTCGCCGATCTCCAGGGGCTCGAAGCGGGCGGGGAGGGAGACGGTCCCCGTCACCGCTCCCTCCGGACCGAAGACGATCCAGTCGTTCGACTCCGTCCCCCGGGGAACGTACTCGCGGACCCAGAGATGGCCCGCGGCGTCGACCTCCAGCTCCTCGAAGGCCGGCATGGTCTCCGGCAGCTCCATCTCCCGGATCCGGTTCCTCATCTCCCGCGCGGCGTTTTCGTCCGGCGCGGGTGCGGTCCGTGCGTCGAGCATGCGCTCCACGTCCTCCTCGGTGACGGGTGTCGGGGGGCGAGCGACCCGGATCCGTCGCTCCAGGCGGCTGTCGGCCGCGTACTTCCGGACCTCGAACCGGGCGCTGTTCCCGGCGTAGACGTGCCGCCGCTCCGCGGTGACGTGGTCCTCGACGCCGAAGGGGAGCGACGAGACGTAGAGCCCGCCCCCTTCGGCGTAGAGATGCTGCTGCCCCCCCGGCAACGTGGTGAGGCTGTCGGTGGTGCCGGCGGGCGAGAGCAGGAGGTACGTCCGGGGGATCTGGTGGACGCCGGTCTCCGGAGGATCGACGACCCGCTGGTTCTCGTGGACGACCATCGTCCCGTCGGCGAGCCGGGAGACCAGGACGGTCCGACCGCCGCCCTCCGTCTCGAGGAGCCGGGAGCGGACGAACGCGCCGCCGGGAGCGAAGACCGAGACCCGAAGGAGTCGGCTATCGTAGGCGAGCAGCGAGTCACCGGCCATCCGGTACAGCGCCGAGAGCCACCGGAACTCCCCGGGGCCCTCGCCGGGGCCGCCCGCCGCGAACCGGAACCGGCCGTCGGGCCCGTAGACCCGGATCTCCGAGCTCCCGCCGTCGGCCACGGCCACGCTCCCGTCGGAGAGCCGCAGGGCGTCCGTCACGTCGTCCAGCTGATAGGCGGAGTCGCCCTCCACCACCCCCACGTCCAGGATCGGCTCGGGCGACATGCTCCACTCCGGCGCCGCCTCCACCGCCTCCGCCGGATTCTCCACGATCGCCACGCCGGCGCTGTCGCGGACGGTGGGCGCGTACCCGTCGGAGCCTTCCCCATCACACCCGACCACCATCATCGAGGCGACGAACAGGAGAGCTGGTGTCGGGTGCCGCCTCACGGGCCCGTCAGGTCGGAGGCGAGCCACCGCTTGGTCCAGATGACGATCACGCCGCACCGGGCCCGGCTGTCGATGAAGTCGGGTGCGGTCTCGGAGGGGCTCCGGTAGACCTCCACCGCGCCGATGTCCGCCGGGCTCACGAAGCTGTTGAGGGTCTTCGTCGTCATCACGTTTCCGACGGGGTGGCCGTCCAGGTAGACCATGGGATAGCTCTTCTCGCTCCGACCCCCGAACGGATTCCGCCGGCCGCAGCCTGGGGCTCGTCGGTTCTCGATGAAGCCGCTCACCATCTGGAACCCGTGCACCCGGGAGAGCAGGTGGCGCATGTCCACCACGTGATTCCGCTCGAAGAACAGGGGATCGAAGAACTGGCCCCAGTCCCGCTCCATCCGGTGGTAAAACCCCCGGTGCTCCAGGTAGGGCACCCGGACCGTACGCTCCACCTCCACCCGGATCTCCTCCACCTCGATGGCCTCCGGCGGGAGGCGGATCGCCAGGTCCACCGTCCGGTCGCCGGGGACGTCCAGGGAGACGGTCCGCTCGCCGAAGCCCACGTGCCGGATCCGGAGCTCGTACTCACCGGCCGGCAGCCCGTCGATCCGGAAGCGGCCCTCGCCGTCGGTCAGGGTTCCGCAGCCCAGGGGCAGGACCCGAAGGATCGCCTCCGTCACCGGCTCGCCAGTGTCCCGATCGGAGACGGTGCCCAGGACGACGCTCCCGCCCTCACGGTCGGCACATGGAGGAATCGGCTCCTGCGCGGAGGCCGGAGAAGGAGCGGCCATCGCGAGGGATGCGAGGACCGGGAGGCAGAGAGAAACACGTCGGAGCAGCATGGCGTCCTCCCGTCAGAGCGCCGGGACGCTTCCCGGCCGTCGGACGACAACGTAGTATTCTAGTACGACATGAACCTACACCTCCGGCTCGGGCGGTCAAGAAGGATGGATGCCGGGATTCGTGGAGCGCTGGTGGCATTTTCGGTCCTCACGGTAGCCGTTGGGGCCGGATGCAGCGGGCCCGGGGGGGACGGGAGCGGGAGTGCCTCGATGGGCTCCGAGGCCCGTCCCGGCCCGGAGCCACCGGCCCGCTGGACGCTGGAGCCGGATCTCACCTACCGGTTGCCGGACTCGCTCGGTCTCACCTCGGTCCGGGACATCGCGGTCGCGGCGGACGGCCGCGCCTACGTGCTGGCCGCGCGGCTCTACCGGGTGCTCGCGTTCTCCCCCGACGGCGAGCTCGTCGGGGCCGTCGGACGGGAAGGGGAGGGACCGGGGGAATTCGCCTCTCCCCGACGGGTTGGCCTGGTCGGCGATACGCTGTGGGTCGCCGACTCCGGCAGCGACCGGCTGATCCTCTTCGACCGGAGAGAGCTCTCCTACCTGGGCTCCCCTTCCCCGCCCCCTGCGGTCGAGACGGAGCTCGGAGGGCGGATGCCCCTCGGTCTCCTCCGTGACGGAGCTCCGATCTACCTGGCCTACCGGAGCGAGCCGTGGGGCCCGGAGACGGTCCGGGGCGTCGACGGCCGGTACGTGAGGCTGAGGATCGACGGGCCCTCGGCCCCGGCAATCGACACGCTCCTGCCCTACCGGACGCGCTGCGAGCGCCTCGCGCTGAGGTTCGGCGACGACGGGAGCGCCTTCTCCGTCAACCACCTGTGCGACGACCCCGTGGTGGTCGATGACGGGCCCCGCGACCGGCTGATCGTGGTCGAGCGTCCCTTTCCCACGGGCGACGACCCGGGCTTCTATCGGGTGCGAACCGTCGGAGCCGCCGGCGAGCCCCTCTGGAGCGACTCGATCCCCTTCCGGCCGGTGAAGATGTCCGGCGAGCTCTGGGAGGCCTGGATCGAGAAGCTCGACGGTCTGATCACCCGTCTCGTCGAGGACCTGAACGCCTTCCCGTCGAGACGGGCGGCTCTGGAGGCGCTGAAGAATGCCGTTCCCGCCGACCCGGAGTACCTCCCGCCGGCCCCGCTGCTCAGCGTGGGCCCCTACGGCCGACCCGAGGGCTTCGTGGCCAGAAACGGCTGGATCTGGATCCAGCGCTGGACCGCGGTCCGCGAGGTCGCGGAGGGCTACCGAACGTGGGACGTCCTGGATTCCGAGAGCCGCTGGCTCGCGCAGATAGAGGCCCCGGAGCCCGTCATCCTCCACGACGCCACCGGGACCCACGTGTGGGGCGTCCAGGTGGACGAGCTGGACGTGCCCCGGGTGGTGAGGTTCCGGATCGTGGACTGACCCCGAATCGGACGCCTCAGCCTTCACCGCTCGTAGACCTCCCCGCTGGGATCGAACACGGAGAGCCCGGCGTACCGGGGGGCAGCACCTGAAGATCTTCCCCAGGTTGAGCGCCTCCGGCCCACCCATCGAATACCGGAGGCCAGCACCCAGCGCGAGCTCGATTCCGCCGGGCCAGGCGCGGCCGACCCGGAGCTGGAGGGCCTCGCTCGACTCGTCTCAGGTGTGCACGGAATACCCCACCTGTCCCCCCCGTCACCTCACCACCGCTCCGTCCAGACCACGATGACCCCGCACCCCGGAGTCATGGCCCACGCCGGCACCCCGTGTCCGTGGGGATAGACCTCGATCGCGCCGATCTCCTCGCCCCGGAGCTGCTGCAGGAGGCCGAAGCGAGATTCGGGGCGACCATCCACGAACACCGCCCATCCCTCCGGCTTAGCGCACAGTCCGCGGCGCGAGATTGTCCGGGTAGGCATGGAGAACTCGGCGCTCACGACCTCCAGGAGGTCTCCCCGGCCGTCGAACTTGACCGTGGATCCGAACAGCTCGTCCGCGTGCTCCGGATCGACGTAGTTGCCCCATCCACGTTCCATCCGTTCGTAGAAGCCCTCGTCCTGCAGGTACTCGGGCCGGAACTCCACCCGGACCTCGATGGGCTCCACCTCCACCGCCTCCGGCTCGAGCCGGAGCTGCAGGCGGGTCGTGACGTCGGCCCGGACGGTGACGCCCACCGTGCGGGTCCCATAGCCTACGTGCCGGATCTCCATCTCGTGGGTCCCCGGCGGCACCCGGGGGAGGACGAAGCGGCCCCCGCTGCCGCTCACCGCGGAGACGTCGAGCTCGGCCAGCCGGAGGGTGGCCCCGGCGATGGGCTCTCCAGTCGTGGCGTCGGTGAGCCGGCCCATGACCCGGGGCCAGTGCTCGGGGGCCACCTCGGAGATCGTGTCGGCGGCGGGCGACGTGTCCCGGAGGGCCGCCGTGTCTCCGGCGGCGATCGTGTCCTGGGCGGAGACGGCGCCCGGCAAACAGAGGAGGAGGCCCGCGAGGAGCACCGGGAGCAAGTTACGATCACGGGTCCCGTCTCTGAAATTACCCATCAGCGCATCCCGCCTTCACACCACGAGCTTTGCACGCCTCTGGCCGATCGGGCCCCTAAATTATACGCTCCATTCCGTATCCGACAGGACTATGTGAGGGACGCGGGACTCCGGAGCGGCCCTATCGGTACATGGTGCCCGACACACCATAGTCAGCCGAAAAACGAGGCGGATGACCCGCCTCCGGACCGGCGAGCTGCTCACGGTCCTCGGGCCGCGGCCGCGGCAGCCAGGAGCAGGGTCAGAGTTCGGGCCCGGGGATCAACGTCCCCCGCCATCAACGCCTCTGGGGTGTTGACGCCTCCGCGGATGCGCCGCTGTTGACGCTTCCACGGAAACGTCGGTGAGGGTCCGTTGGTCGACCTCCACGAGAGAGACCGCCTCATCACCCCTCCCGCCACACCAGGACCACCGAGCACTTCGTCGGATCGACGTCGCCCCGGTAATACTCCAGCGGCGCTTCGCCCGGGCCGAGTACCTCGATGCCGGCCACGTTGAACGAATAGACCTCCTCGGGGGATAGCCCGTACCGACGCAGCGGACGGCCGTCCAGGAAGTAGCGCACACAGCCGCCGGAGCCCACCCCGCGAAACATGGCCTCCTTGGTCGCACCGAGGATCTGGTCCAGGCTCTTCTGCTCGTAGCGGGGCTGCTCCAGCGTCTCCAGCGTCATGAAGTGGCCCCCGCGGCCGTCGTTCCTCCGCTCGTAGAAACCGGTTCCCACCAGGTCGGGATGATAGACCGTAACCTCCAGCGGCTCGACCTCGATGGCCTCCGGGGTGAGACGGAACGTCCGCGTGAGCGTTCTACCGGGGAGGACTTCGATCGATACGGTGCGGGTGCCGTATCGGATGTGCCGGATCTCGAGATCGTACTCGCCCGCCGGCACGTCGGTGAACCGGAAGTTGCCCCGGGCGTTGGTCACCGTGGACCGATCCGACGGCGGGAGCGTGATCGTGGCGGACGCCACCGGTGCTCCGGTTGACTCGTCGACGACGCGGCCCGCGATGGTGCCCTCCTGTCCACTTGCTCCCTCGGGAGACACAGCGATTGTCGCCGCGACGACGAGCAGTGTCCCGCCGTGCGACGGGCGTAGCGAAATCATTCCAGCGATGGTCGCCGGTACAGCCTCACCCGCTCCACGTCCAGCTCGTCGGTATGGATGCCCAGCACGAAATCTTCACCGACCTGGGTGAGCTCGAAGCCCCGGGGCATCGTCACTCGTCCCAAAAAACGACCGTCGGGACCGAAGGCCCACCACGCCTCCGGCTCGCTCGCATGGCGCGGGGAGAACTCCTCCACCCAGAGCTCGCCACCGGGGCTTGCCGCGAGGTCGTCGAACACGGGCAGCGAGTCCGGGAACGGCAGGGCCTCGAGCGCCTCCTCGTACCGTCTGCGCCAGACGGGATCCTCGCGCTGCGAGAGCAGCGAATGCCGGAAGCTCGTGACGAAGTCGCCGGTGAGCCGAGGGGGCCGAACATCCCACCGAAGGATGCGCTCGACCGCACCGTCCGGTGTGAGGCTCCGCACCTCGGGGCTCCGGCCGTCGCCGATGAAGAGACGAGTACCGGCGAGGGCGAAGGCCGTGATGCCGGGAAAGGTCAGGATCATCTGGGTTCCCCACCCTCCCTGGCCATGGTACTGGTAGAGCGCGCCCCGGGCCCAGGGATAGCGTCCCAGGATGTCTCGGAGCTCGCCCTCCCCATCGAACGTGGCCCAGACCTCCCGGCCGTGGTGCAGGCCCGTCTCCAGCGCGCTGCTGGACCAGTCCCCCAGCAAGCCGCTCACGATCACGTCCCCGTTCGGAAAGCCGCCCCTGACTGCCAGGGCCTGGGCATCGGGAATGGAGAGGTGCAGGTCGCGAACGAATCGCCCGTCCGGAGCGAAGAGGGACATCCGGTCGCCGAAGCGGCTGTAGGCCACCACCGAGTCACCGGGGAGCCGGACTGCCCCCATGAGGCCGGTGAATTCTCCCGGGCCTTCACCTGTGCCGGGACTCGAGTGGAGATGGGTCCCGTCGGAGGCGTAGAACCGAAGCTGGTTCGTACCCCCGTTCGCGACGACGATCCCACCGGTGGACAGCCGGAGGGCAGATCGGACGTCGTGCAGCTGGTGCGCCTCGGGTCCCTGCACCCGCCCAATCTCCAGGACGGGCTCCCCGAGACGGGCGAGCGTGTCGTTGTCGCGAAGGGTGGCCGCGACGATCTCGATCCCGGCGCTGTCGCGGCGAGTCACGCCCGAGGAGTTCCCACTCTCCTCGCACCCCACGATCATCGACCCGGCTACCAGGGCGAGGAGTGCGGCCGTTCGCCCCCTCGGCTCGGCCGAGGCCACGAGACCGCTCCCGCTCACTCCACCTGAAAGTCGTTCGAGACGAGCGTCTCCTCGGCCCGGCCGTCGGGCCGTCCGCGAACCGGAATCCGGAGCCGGTACCGGCCGACCTCCGTCACCGGACGCTCGCTCCGCGCGGTCTCGCCGGGCTCCAGGACCAGAGGGCTCTGGTCCCGAACTGCGGGGCAGACACCGCTGGTCCAGTTCCGCCAATCGCCCCCTTCCCTCCGATCCACCACCGCTACGACGCGGTCACTGCAGCGAGGCACGTAGACGGTCTGGCTCCCATGGTTCGCGATCTCGAATGCCACCGCGGCCGAACCGGTCTCGGGATCGATCTCGAAGACATGGCGCTCGGTGGACACGGTGACGTCCGGCTGATCCGGCTGGACCGGCGAGCCGCAGGCGGTGAGGGCCGCCCCGAGAATGAGGAGGTTCGTGAGAAAGGGCCTCAGCGGACGCCCGACTTCGAAAGCGGAAGCTAGCGTCATCGGAGGAGCATTCTTCGGTTCATCACGCTCCACGTCACCCGCCCGGCGGCCGCTCGACTTACCCACGCCAACCACGGCCGCCGCGGTTCGGTAACGATCTGAATGGTCGAGGAGTCGGCGCATCAAGGTGTCCCTGGTCGGCGTCCCGGTGTTCCGGCGCCCCGGGACCTACCGGATCGTGTCCCCGGGAGGGCTCCTGGCTGCCTCCGATGAGGGACGAGTGGGAGCTCGTCTATGTGACGTTCTGGCACGTAGACCGCTACCACCCGCCCCCGGAGCCCAGGTCCTCTCCGCCCGCTGAAAAGGTGTGAACGCGGTCCACCCCCGCGGCGCTCACCGCTCGAGGGCGTGCACCACGATCCGCTCCACCCCCAGGTCGTCCCGGGAGAGCCCCAGGATCCGGTTCTCCTGAATCTGCAGGGGCGCGACGCCGTCGGGCATGGGGACGCGGGCCACGACCGTCCCGTCCCGGCGGATCACCCGCCAGGTGCCTCCCGTCCCGGTACGGAGGGCGTTTCCCTCCTTGACGTAGAGGGCGTCGACGGCCGGGTCGTAGCTCTTGACCCACAGGCGGCCCCCGTCGTCCACCAGGAGGCCGGCCACCTGGGGAACGCGGTCCCTCCCCGGGAGCTCGGCCAGCCGCTCCAGCAGACCCTCCTCTCCCCGCTCGGTGAGCTCCGCCTCGAAGGCGGCCCACGCCTCCTCGCCTGCGGTGTCGACGGACGGGAAGTCGACGGTCTCCATCCGCTCTCCGTCCCGGTCGAGCACGGCGAGCTCGGCTCCGTAGCCGTCGGAGAGGAAGATCGAATCCCCGTGGACGGCGACGTGGGGAAGCGGGGTGAACGGCACCGGCTGACCACCCGCCCGGCGCATGCCCCGGATCTCGCCCAGGCGGGCCTCCAGGCCCCCGCCGACGCCGAACCGGAGCAGGATCCAGCGGTCCGGGACCACCCCCGGGTCGCCCGGCCGCATCCCGGCCAGCGAAGCCAGGAGCAGGTCGCCGTCGTCGAAGACGCCCAGGAAGGCCTCCAGGTTGCCGGGCACGTCCTGCCGCTCGGCCAGGAGCGGTGTCGTGCTCTCGTGCTCCCCGTCCGGCGTGAAGGTGGAGAGGCGCTGGAGCGCGGCGTCCCAGACTCCGATCCGGCCGTCCGAGGTGAGCCACATCCCGTCCACCCGTCGGAACTCCCCGGGTCCCTCCCCGCTTCCGCCGATGGCGTGGCGGAACTCGCCGTCGGGACCGAAGACCCGGACCGCGCCCTGGCCCCCGTCGGCCATCACGATCCGGCCGTCCGGCAGGAAGCGGGCGTTCTGCACGGCCTGGAAGAGGTAGGCCTCCTCTCCCGAGACCTGGCCGATCTCCAGGCTCGGCTCCGGCGAGACGCTCCACGTCGGCGTCCCCTCCTGGCCGCAGCCCGCGACTCCGAGGCTCAGCAGCAACGCCGCCGCGGCGACGCTCTCGATCCGAACGAACCTGGCCATCGTCTTCATGGGTCCAGTCTCCTCTCTTCTGCTCGAGACGCCGCCCTCTCGTCCACCACCTCCACGGTGCGCTCGACCCGCACGATGTTCCGCGCTGGCGGATCCGTGCCCCGGACCACCACCAGTCGGAGGCTGGCCCGAACCCGTTCACCACGCATCGAGTTCCCGGATCTGGAAGCGAGCGCGCCTACGCACAGCGTATACTCCCGTAACGTACTCTCCCGGACGGTGGGCTACCAACCGAAGCTTCCCGGCAGCACCTGGAGGAAGCGGTCCCGGATTCCCCTTCTCACGAACCACACGCCACCGGCGTGAGCTGCGCCTCGAACCAGGACCAGTCCACGACCTTCACGGACGGATAGGGATCGGAGGTCTTCAGGAGCAGGCCCTCCGGATGCGCGTCGTGAAGGCTCCACGTGCCGCGGAGCTCGACCTCCCGACACTCTCCGCCCGTCACGTCGCGGAACGACGTGACCTGGAGTCCGGCGCAGGCACCCTCCTCACCCCTCCTCCTCCCCGAACACCTCCCCGTCCCGGTCCGTCCACAGGAGGATGACCCCGCAGCGCCGAATCCTCATCTTCATCCGGTGGATGTCGTCGCCGTCCCCGGCCGCCGGGTGGCGGGGCATTTCGTTGGTCACCTTCCGGTAGGCCTCCAGGCTCTCGAGGAGATCCGGGGGGACGTCGCCCGGGGCGTAGATCTCCACCCCCGCCAGGTCCCGGAAATACTCTCTAACGTAGCCGGGCTCGTACGGCCGGCCGTTCAGCAGGATGGGGCCGACGCACCTGTTCCCGCCCACCATGTTGATGCGGACCTCCCGCGTCTGGGTCACCGCTTCCCTGATGGTCCTGTAGGACCAGGCGGCCCCGTTCGTGAAGTCTTCGCCGGCGAAGAACCCCCGGATACCCGACATCTTGCGGCGGTAGAAGCCCGTGCCCACGAGGTCCGGGTTGAGGGCCTCGACGGAGACCTCCAGGGGCTCGAGCTCGATCGCACGGGGCGCGAAGGCCAGCTCGACCCCGATCTCCTCGCCCGGCTCCAGGGTGACCTCCACCTCCCGGGTCCCGTACCGGATGTGGCGAACGCGGAGCAGGTGGGTGCCGGGCGGGACGTCGGCGAACTCGAAGCGCCCGGAGACGTTCGTCAGTGTTCGGCGCCCGAGTCCCGGAAGGGTGACCACGGCCGCGGGAACCGACAGTCCCGTGGCGTCGTCCTGTACGTGGCCGATGATGTAGCCGGTCGAGTCCGCGGCCGACGGCTCGGCGACCTGCCCTCCGGCGACCGGCGGGACGGCGATCCAGAGGAGAACGGTCGCGAGCACGGCCTTCCACACCGGCAGGACCGAGCACTTCGTTGGGCCTCTCGGTCCGCGCTGATACTCGCGGGGTACCTCCCCTGGCGACTCACCGACGGGAGGCGGGCGCAGGATGCTTTTCCCTATCCCCCGATCCACCTTCGACGGAGAACCGGTAGGAACCCGGCGGTGACCACGGCACCGGCGAGTCCCAGCTGGGCGAGTACCGCGGCGGCCACCGCCGCTGGGAGCACCAGGAGCCAGCGGAGTTCGTTCCAGCCTCGGCCCTCCATCCTCACCACCTGGTCGGGGTAGACGCCCTCAACGCACTCACATGTATCTCATTTTCGTAACGAGTGCGAACAGTTCATCGTGACGCCCCCCCGGCCTCACCACCGCTCGGCCCGATGAGGGCCGCCGTAGTATTGTAGAGCCAATGCTCCCTTGCTAACGCCGGCACTCCGTCTCCATGGAGGTAGATCTCCAAGGCCTACGTCATGAACTTCGCCTAACGTCCGGGCGGATACTCCATGGGTATGTAGAGCCAGACCCCGACCGGCGTGCCGTCCAAGCGAGCAGGGCGGTACCGCCGCTTTGAAGCAACGGTCTTGGCCAGGTGATTCAATTGCACATGGGGACTCGGCAGGTCCATGCGGACCTGGTCGACAGTTCCCCGCTCCGTGACGTGGACGAGCACCCCCACCTTCCCACCGTCCCCCCGAACCTTCAGCTCCGGGGGATACCGTCGTCGGAAGTACTCCTCCACCTCGGAGGAATTGAGGAGCTCCGGGTGTTCGTCGTATTCCTGGAGGGGCGGATCGAGCGACCCGATGAGAGATTCGTTCGGAAGCGGCATCAGGCTCCAGTTCGTCGCCGTGGCCGGAACGGGCACGGCCAGCGCGGAGGCGAGCAGCCCGGCCAGGAGGACTCCCGACGCGGCCGCACGCAGGGAGCCACCGCCCCGATCCCCGGCGTCGGCCCGGACGATCGCCCGGATCCGGTGCTCAAGCGAGCTCCGGCCGATGGAGAACGACGCCATGGGCAGGAGCGCCGATCCGGAGGCCACCCGGATCAAGAGCTGTCCATAGCCTTTCCGGTCCCCGCATCGCTCCAGCACCCGGCGGTCGCAATCCATCTCACAGGCCAGCTCCAGCCGGCGAAACTGCCACCACAGGGGCAGCACCCAGGGCACGACCACCAGCACGGCCAGCGCGGAGGCCAGCAGCCGGTTGTCGCCGGCGCGGACGTGCTCGGCCTCATGGGTCCAGATCAGCTCCCGCTCCTCCGGCTCCAGCGCCAGCGCCCACCGGGGCAGGAGGATGCGCTGTCGGATCACCCCCAGCACGCCGGGTCCCAGGGAGGGCGTCAGGTAGTAGGGACCCTCGTCGGCCTCCGACTCCTCCCACTTCTCCCGGGCGGCGCTGAGGATGCGTGTGGACCAGGCCAGCCACGCCACGGCCAGACCGGAGGCCGCCAGCCAGAAGCCGGCGATCCAGGGCGCCGGGTCGGCCGCCAGCGCGTAGCCCTTCGAGGCGCTGTAGGTCACCTCGCCCCCGGAGAGCGCCAGCAGGCCGTCGGCCACCTTCCCGTCCACCGACGACAGTCCGGCCAGCGTCACGAGCTGGTCGCCCGCGAGGAAGGCTCCCACCGGGACGAGGACCGAGAGGAGTATGGCCCCCGCCCACGCGAACCGCACCGGCCGCCTCAGGGCCTGGAGCCCCCGCTCCGCCGCCCACCCGGCCGCCCCTGCCACGAGCGCCACAAGGTTGGCGTAGCAGAACCAGACGACGAGGTCGGACACGGCGCCCCCTACCTACTCAGCCGTCCTCAACCGTCCTCGGAGCTCGCCTCCTCCAGGATGCGCCGCAGCCGCTCGAGCCTTTTCGGGGGCAGCGGTTCCCTCTCGACCAGACGGACGAGCAGCCGCTCGGGAGATCCCCTGAACAGGCGCTCCATCACGTAGTCCAGGGCGCTCCTCTCCGCGTCCTCGCGCTCCACCTCCGGGTAGTACCGGTAGGCTCGGCCCTCCTTCTCGTGCCGGGCGTAGCCTTTCTCCTCCAGCGTCTGGTAGACGGTGAGGATGCTGGTGTACATGAGGTCGTCGTCCAGGATCTCCTTCGCCTCCCTCACCGTCGCCGAGCCCTCCTCCCAGAGGATGTTCATCATCCGGAGCTCGCGTTCGGTGAAGTCGATCTTCATGAGCGGGCCTTTCGGGACGGGGGTGAGCAAGCCTGGGACGTACCGCGGTACGGGGCGTCTGCCACGATCCGACTGTGAAAAAACTGGCGACCCCAGGCCCCCGGCGCCAGCGGATGGGCACCGGGAGGGGGGACCGTCCCGTCCCCCACGGACCCGATGGTCAGCCTCCGCTCACCCGTCTCCTCCCGGCTTTCGCGCCCGGATGGGATAGCCCAGCGTCCCGAACTGCCGGGCGCTCTCCTCGCCGCCGGCGCCCTCGAACGTGTCGGTGGCCGGGCCGAACTCCACGCCCACCAGGCCGACCGCCTCGATCACCTCTCGCCACCCTGCACACGGCAGGGCTCCCGCGATTCACGCGGTCCAGAGGTCGACGTCGGCCTTCGCCCCCTCGGGGACCTCCTTCTCCACGCAGATGTCGCTCACCTGGAGCCATCCGCCCGGCCGGAGGACACGGGCGATCTCCCGGTAGGCCGCGGGCTTGTCCGGTACGAGGTTGAGCACGCCGTTGGAGATGACCCGATCGGCCCATCCGTCCTCCACCGGCATGTCCTCGGCGAGGCCCCGGTGGAACTCCACGTGCCCCAGGCCGGCTTCGGAGGCCGCACCCCGGGCCCGGTCCAGCATCTCCGGGTTCATGTCCACGCCCACGACCGCGCCCTCCGGTCCGACGGCCCGGCCGGCGATCAGGCAGTCGGTGCCGGCGCCGGAGCCCACGTCCACCACCCGCTCGCCGGGCTCGGGCAGGCCCCAGTGGAACACGTTGGCGACCCCGGAGAAGGCCTGGACCGCGTGGTCGGGGAGCCCGTCCACCAGATCCGATGGATAGCCCAGGTGGTCCAGGGCGTCGGCTCCCGTGTGGAAGTGGTATTCGCCGGTGGGCTCCCGGGCCACCTCGCCGTACTTGTCCTGGATCTCTCCGCGGAGGCGGTCGACGTCGACGGGCTGTCGTGTGCTCATGGGATCCTCCCTCCTGGGTTCGTCGGGTTCGCTTCGTCCGCGATCATCCGTATCCACCTCCGCCCTCCGCCGCCGCGGGCGAGCGGCCGCCCCGTAGCGCCTCGTCGGCCGACCAGAGCGTGTCCCGGTCGCGGAGCAGGAAGAGGGCGATGCAGGCCGCCAGCATGGGCCAGGCGGCGAACCAGAGCAGGTGGTCGAACGGCTCCAGGTAGCCCGGCCAGCTGGCCAGCGTGGAAATGAGGTGCGTGATCAGCACGAATCCGTAGGTGAAGGTGCGGAACAGGCCCGCGACGAAGGCCAGCTCGACCAGGAGCTGGACGGCCCCGATGGTCGCCATGGCCCCGGGCCCCAGGCCTCCGATCAGATAGAAGGTCTCGAAGACCCCTGCCGCGTGCTCCGGGTTGACGAGCTTGTCCACGCTCCAGAGCGCCATGACCACGAACACGCCGATACGGAGACAGAGCAGCGAGACCGGCAGCCGGTTCTCCTCGGATATCATGTGGTTCCTCCAGGTGAGGGTCGCAGGTGTCGGGATGGGCGGCCGCGGGTCACGGCTTGCGTCCCCGGAAGACGATGGACTCCGCCCCCAGGGACGCCGCCAGATCCCGGGTCTCCTCCGAGGGGCTCCGGGCGAAGTAGTCCAGCCGGGAGAGGACCTCCACGCCCCGGAAGCCCGCCTCCCGGAAGGCGCCCAGGTACTCCTCCTCCCGGGTGGCGCCCACGATGCACTCCGCCCACAGCTCGGGCTTGCTCCGGCACGCGTCGGAGGGCGTCTCGGCCAGGACGATGTCCGCCACCTGCACCCGGCCGCCGGGCCGGAGCACCCGGGCGATCTCCTCCACCGCCACCGGCTTGTCGGGCACCAGGTTCAGCACCCCGTTGCTGGTCACCACGTCCACCGAGGCGTCGGGCAGTGGGATCGACTCGGCGTTCCCGTCCAGGGTCCGGACGTTGTCCGCGCCCATGCGCTCCGCGTTCTCCCGCAGGCTCTCCCGCATGGCCTCGGTCATGTCCAGGCCCACCACCTCCCCGTCCGGACCGGTGAGGACGCTGGCGATGAGGGCGTCGGTGCCCGAGCCCGACCCGACGTCGAGCACCACGTCCCCCTCGCGGATCACCTCCGCCCGGAAGGGGAAGCCCACCCCGGCGTACGAGGCCACGGCCTCCTCCGGGAGCGGGTCGAGCAGCTCGTCGGGATATCCCTCGAACTCGCACGCCCGGCGTCCGTGCGGGAAGTGGTAGGGCCGTTCCGGAAACCGGGCCAGCTCCGAGTACATGTCCCGGACGGCGTCGAAGATCACGTCCCGCTGGTCCGAAGTGATGACGACCATGCTCCTCTCCTCCCGGGGATTCGTGGCTCAGGAGATCCGGCGGCGCCGCACCCCGGCCTCGCAGCGGCCGAGGCACGTGCCGGGGCCGGCCCTTCTCACGAGGCCGACCCGAACCGTCCGATGAGCCGCCGGATCCGCTCCTCGAACTCGTCGGACACCTCTCCTTCCCGTAGCTCGGTCAGCCGCGTCCGCAGCCGCCGCTCGAACTCGGCCCGCGACCAGCAGCTCCGGCACGTCTCCAGGTGACGCCGGACACGGGCGCCCTCCCGCTCCCCCAGCTCGCCGTCCAGGTACTCGGCCAGCCGCCGGAGGGCCTCCTCGCATTCGATTTCCCGTGGCGTTTCGGTCATTGGTTCGCTTCTCCGCTCGAAGGGGTCAGGCCCCGATCCTCGGCGTGCTCCCACAGGACCTCCTGCAGCCGGTCCCGGCCGCGGGAGAGCCGCGATCGGACGGTGCCGACGGGCGCGTCGATGATCTCGGCGATCTCCTCGTAGGTGAAGCCGTGGATGTCCGCCAGGACGACCGGGAGCCGGTAGTGCTCGGGAAGAGCCTCCACGGCCCGCTCCAGGTCCTCCCGGAGCAATCTGTCCAGGAACTGCTTCTCGGGATTCCCCCACCAGAGGAGGAAGGGCCGGTGGAGCTTCTCGAACAGGGAGAAAGACGGCTCGTCCTCGCCCTCCCCGGGCAGCGGGACCTCCTCCGGCCGCCGGTCCCTCCTGCGGCGACGGGCGAGGTGGCAGTTCCTGAGGATGCGGAAGATCCACCCTCGGAATCGGTCCCGCTCCCGGAGGTCGTCCCGACGCTCCCACGCCCTGGCCACCGCCTCGGCCACCACGTCCTCCGCCTCGGCCCGGTCGTGGGCCATGTAGCGGGCGGCGCTCAGGAGGTCGGGGAGGAGCCCCACGACCTCCTCCTCGAACCAGGCCGACTCCGGTTCCTCCTGGATGTCTCCCCCTTCGGGACGCGCGTCCCCTTCCTGTCCTGCCGGTCCCGGTCGCTCCGGTCGACCTCCGGCCTCCACCTGTGCGATGCGCCGAGGGCGTGGAGAGTTCCCGCTCCCGCGTGCCCCGCCCCCCGGCGGCCGGCCCCTTGCTCGCCCGTCGGCCGGGCCCCACCCTGGCACGCGAGCCGAGACGCCATGACCCTCAAGGTAGCACGACCCTGGACGCGGGAGACCGGTCGCCCACCCTTCGTCCATCCGAGGAGGAGCCCATGACCCGGATCTTCGCCCCCGGCCTGCTGGACGGCCGCGTCGCCCTGGTCACCGGCGGGGGGAGCGGCATCGGCTACGGCATCGCCCGGGAGCTCGCCTCGGCGGGGGCCCGGGTGGCCATCGCCAGCCGCGACCTGGAGAAGCTGGAGGAGGCCGCCGCCGAGCTGGAGGAAGAGACCGGCGGGACGATCCTACCCCTCACCACGAACGTACGGGAGCCGGAGGCCGTGGAGGAGACCGTGGACCGGGTCGCCGGGGAGCTGGGCGGCCTCCACGTGCTGGTGAACAACGCCGCGGGCAACTTCTACTGCCCCGCCGAGGAGCTCTCCCCGGGCGGCTGGCGGGCGGTGGTGGAGACGGACCTGGACGGCACCTTCTACTGCTCCCGGGCCGCCTTCCCCCACATGCGGGACGCCGGCTGGGGGCGGATCGTGAGCGTCTCCATGACCCTCCACTACCGGGGGTGGCCGAACATGGCCCACGCCACCGCCGCCAAGGCCGGCGTGGACGCCCTCACCCGCACCCTGGCCCTGGAGTGGGCGGAGCACGGGATCCGGGTGAACGCCGTGGCGCCGGGGCCCATCCCCACCGAAGGGGTGAAGGAGGCCTTCGGGATGGGGGACGGATCCGGGAGCGGCGAGGGCGGTGACGCCTCGGGCGGCGCCGACGGCCCGGAGGACGCCGGACCCGCCCGCCACGGCCCGGGCTTTGCCGAGGCAGCCATCCCCCTGGGCCGCCTGGGCCGCCCGCGGGACATCGGTCGGATGGTCACCTATCTCTGCTCCCCCGGCGGCGACTGGATCACCGGGGCCATCTTCGTGGTGGACGGTGGCGAGTGGCTCCAGAAGGTGAGCGGCATCCCCGGCGCCGGCGGCTGAACGATGCCCGATCCGGTCGAGCTCGACGGCGCCGACCGACGGAGCCGACGGATCCTCGAGCGGCTCTTCGGCCACGACGACACCTGGCTCTTCCGGGTCCGGCTGCCGTCGGGCCGTGAGATCGGAAACCCCGGCCGTCCCGAGTTCGTCCTGGTCCTCCGGGACCCCGGAGCCCTGCGGGCCGCGCTCCTCCCGCCCACCGAGCGGACGGCCGGCGAGGCGTACGTCCACGGCCTGGTGGAGGTGGAGGGCGACCTGGAGGCCGCCGTCCGGCGGTTCCGGGAGGACGTCCTGGACCGGAGCCCCAGCCCCCTGCGGTCGGCCAGGCTCCTGGGTGACCTCCTGGCCCTGCCCCGGCCCGACCTCCCGGAGCGGCGGCGCCCCACGTCGGAGCGCGACGCCGCCGCCGTCCGCCACCACCGCGACCCGGGGAACGAGTTCTACGCCCTGTGGCTCGATCCCTGGATGCAGGATTCCTGCGCCTACTTCCCCACCGGCCAGGAGTCCCTGGAGCGGGCCCAGGAGGCGAAGCTGGACCTGATCTGTCGGAAGCTGGGCCTGGCCCGGGGCGACGAGCTGCTGGACGTGGGCTGCGGCTGGGGCGGGCTCGTGCGCTACGCCTGTCTGGAGTACGGCGTCCGGGCCACCGGGGTGACGGCGAACGCCGAGCAGGCCGACCGGGCCCGTCGGGACGTGGCCGAGGCGGGGCTCGAGGACCGGTGCCGGATCCTGGTCCGCGACTACCGGGAGCTCCCCGACGACCGGGTCTACGACCGGGCGGTGAGCGTCGGCACCGTGGAGCAGGTGGGCCGGTCAGGGATGGAGGAGTACTACCGGGCGGTCCACGACGTCCTCCGGCCCGGCGGCCTCTTCCTCAGCGTGGGCGTCGTCGACCCGGGCCCTCCCCCCGGCCCCACGGCCCGACTCCGGGACGGGCTGGGCCTCCGGCGGCGCAGCTTCGTCCAGGAGTACGTCGTCCCCGACGACGAGCTGGTGGCGCCCGCCGAGCGGGTGGGACCGGCCGAGGCCGCCGGCTTCGAGCTGCGGAGCGCCGACAACTTCCGGGAGCACCACGCCGAGACCCTCCGGCGCTGGGTGCGCCGGCTCGAGGACCGCTGGGAGGAGGCCGTGGAGCGGGTGGGCGAGTCCACCGCCCGGATCTGGCGCCTCTACATGGCCGGCTCGGCCCACGCCTTCGAATCGGGCCGGCTGGGACTCCTCCACGAGCTCTACGCCAGGACCGACGAGACGGGGACGGCGGAGGTGCCCCTCAGGCGTCCGGACCTCCCGGCTCGCTGATCCCCCCCTCCAGCTCCCGGAGCCGGATCTCCAGGAGCTGGACGCGGCGCCGGAGCCGCATGTGCCCCACCCCGAGCCGGACCCCGCTCTCGTCGGTGAGGCGCTCCATCTCCTCCCGGATCTCCAGGGCACGCTCCAGGATCGACCGGCGGCGGGGCGACGGATCTGCAGCCTGGCGGCTGCGCTCGACGACGGCGTCCAGCCGCTCCGCCAGCTCCTGCATCTCCCGCCGGACCCGGGAGAAGTGGGGTTCGTAGTCGTGGTCGTCGGGGACCTCCTCGCCCGGACCCTCGTCGGGCCAGATCTCCTCGGGCCGGCCGCCGTCCTCCCCGTCGCTCACCCTGCGCTCCTCCGCTGCCGCCACGTGTTCCGCCCGTCGGGCCGGGCGCCGCTCCACCGATTAGTATAAGGCCATGACGGCCGACGACGACGTTCCCCCGATCCGCCTCGCCGCCCTCCACTTCACCGCGGCCCTGGTCTTCCTCGCGGCCGGAGCGGCGGGCCTGGCGTGGCAGGCGCCGGCCCTGGCCGCCGGCACCTTCTCGGCGCCGGGGGTGATCGCCGCCCTCCACCTCCTGACGCTGGGCACCATCGGCACTTCCGTCATGGGCGCCTCGATCCGCCTCCTCCCGGAGGCGCCGGGGACCCGACTCCGGTGGGAGGGGCTCGGCTACGTCTCCTTCGCCGCCTGGACCTCGGGGACC
The DNA here is from genome assembly GCA_964627425.1 of uncultured Gemmatimonadota bacterium. GTDB lineage: Bacteria > Gemmatimonadota > Gemmatimonadetes > Palauibacterales > Palauibacteraceae > Caribbeanibacter. The sequence continues at coordinate 15,009 of CAZVIY010000021.1, read as the reverse complement.
GCCGCCTTCGCGGCCGGGATGGCGGCCTCCCGGCCGGCGGCCCACCTGTTCGGCGCGGGGGCGCTGGGCGCCGGGGCGCTCCTCTACGCCGTGAACCTCTGGGCCGGTCTCTCCCGGGCGCCGCGGCGGGACCTCACCTGGTGGTGCCTGGCCGGCTCCGGCCTCTTCCTCCTGGCGGGCTGGGTCCTGGGACTCCTGCTGGCCGTGAACCTGGCGGAGGGGATCCTCGGGGGGAGCCGCTACCCGGTGCTGGTCGTCCACGTCCACCTGGCCGCCGGGGGCTGGGTGCTCCTGGCCATGATCGGCGCCGGCCATCGCCTGCTCCCCCGGTTCCTGGGGAGCCGCGAGGTGGGCGTCTCCGCCGGCCGGGCCGCGGCGGGGCTCACCGCCGTGGGGGCGACGCTGCTGGTGGCCAGCGAGCACCTCCTGCCCGCGGGGGCCATCCGTCCGGGCCTATGGGCGCTGGCCGCCGGCGCCCTGGCGTTCGCGGTGCAGGGGCTCCTGCACCTCCGGGGACGGAGCCGGCCGGCCGGCGCGGACATGGGCCTCGCGGTCGCGGGGCTCGCGGTCCTGGGCCTGGCGGCCACCTCCGGCGCCCTGATCCTGGCGGGCGGGCGCCCGGCGGCGGGCCCCGTCACCGCCTACGGACTCCTCCTCGTCCCCGGAGGGCTGGCGCTCTTCGCCCTCGGCCTCCAGGGGCGGATCGTCGGCCTCGCGGCCCGTGCGGCCCGGGAGCCGAGCCGGGGCCCGGAGGACCGGGACTCGCACGCCCGGGGGCGGCTGGCCGCCGCGGGAGCGGTCCTCCTGGCCGCCGGCGCCCCGGCGCTGGCGGCGGGGGCGCTCACCGGGAGCAGGGTCCTGGCCGGCGTGGCGTCGGCGGCCTACGCGGCGGGCGCCCTCCTGCTGGTGGCCCGGGAGCTTCCGCCGGCCTGGCGGCTGAGCAGGCGCCCGGCCCCCTGACCGGGCAGCGCTCGCCGCGGCCTCCGGCGGGACCTCGGCGGAGGCTACTGAGCGGAGCCGTCGACATCCTCCTCCAGCAGCGCCTCGAACTCCTCGGGCGGGACGGGCGGGGAGAAGTAGAAGCCCTGGCCCACGTCGCACTCCGCCTCCCGCAGCCACGCCAGCTGCTCCGCCGTCTCGATCCCCTCGGCGGTGACGTCCAGGTCGAAGGCCTCGGCCATGAGGAGCACGGCCCGCACGATGGCCTGGTCCTTCTCGTCCTCGTCCACCGAGCCCACGAAGACCCGATCGATCTTCACCCCGTCCACCCCCAGGCCGCGGATGTACTCCAGCGACGAGTACCCGGTGCCGAAGTCGTCCACCGCCACCCGGACGCCCAGCTCCCGGAGGCGGGAGATGGCGCGGTCGTCGCGCAGCGCGGCGCTCTCGGTGATCTCCAGCTCGAGGGCCCCGGCCGGCAGCCCCGTCGCCTCCAGGATCTCCTCCAGCGTGTCCCGGAGCGCCGGTTCCCGGAAATGCTGGGCCGCCACGTTCACGCTCATCCGGAACCCCGGCAGGAGCTCCCGCCAGCCCATCGCCCTGCGGGCCGCCTCCCGGAACACCCAGTCGCTCATGGGCACGATGAGGCCCGTCTCCTCGGCCAGGGGAAGGAACCGGTCGGGGGCCCGGAGCTCGCCGTCGGGCCGCGGCCACCGGACCAGCGCCTCCGCCCCGACGATCCGTCCGGTGGAGAGGGAGATCAGCGGCTGGTACAACAGCGTCAACTCGGTCTTCTCGATGGCCTGACGGAGATCGTCGGCCCGTGAGAGGCGCTCCATCTCGCCCGCGTCGTGCTCGGGGTCGTAGACGTGGATCGGGCTCTCGCCCCGGCGCTTGGCCCGGTACATGGCGGCATCGGCCCACCGGATCAGATCGTCCGGCTCCGTCTGACCGGGAACGCTCACCGCGACACCCACCGTGGCTTCGGCCCGGACCTCCACGTCCCGCTCCAGCCGGAAGGGCGTCTCCAGGTAGCGGCGGAACCGGTCGGCCGCGGCGGCGGCGGCGTCCGGGCCCTCCAGGTCCTCCAGGAGCACCAGGAACTCGTCGCCTCCGTATCGGCACAGCATGTCCATCTGCCGGAAGCACTCGTACAGCCGCCAGGCCACCCCGGCCAGGAGCTGGTCCCCGGCGGCGCGCCCGTGGGCCTCGTTCACCTCCCTCAAGCCCTTCAGATCGATGAGGAGCACGCCCACCCTGTGTCGCAGGCGCTGGGCACGCTGGAGGGCGTGATCGAGCTGTTCCCGGAAGAGGACACGGTTGGGCAGTCCGGTGAGCGCGTCGTAGAGGACCTCGTCCCGGAGCTCCTCCTCCACCCGCTTCCGGGCCGTCACGTCCCGGGCCAGCAGCAGGGCCCGCTCCCCTTCGTCGGTGGACAGCCGCGCCCCGTGGAACTCGGCGTGCTTCACCCCTCCGCCCCCGCGGCGGACCTCCACCTCCATGGCCTCCACGCCTCCTCTCTCCCCTGTGGCCCGGAGGAGCTGTCCCCACCGATCCCCGCCCACCAGCAGGTCCATCTCCTCGGGCCGACGGCCCACCAGCTCCCCCCGACCGTAGCCGCTCAGGTGGAGGAACTGGTCGTTCACGTCCAGGAGACGGCCGTCGTTCAGGTCCGCCACGGCGAGCGCCGGGACGCTGGCCCGGAACTCGTGGCGAACCGCCCGGTCCACCGGCCCGGTGACGGCGGTGGAGCGTCCCTGCCGGGGCTTCGGGAGGAAGAGATAGAGGGAGGGGAGCGCGTCGCCGTCGGTGTGGCCCAGGGCGCACGCCACGACCCTCGCCCGCACGAGCTCGCCGTCCCCGGCCCGGACCCGGACGTCCCGCCCGCTCTCGTCGTCGTCCAGGCTCAACTCGGCCAGGGGGAGCTTCGAGCCCGTGGCGTCGTCCACCAGGTCCTCGAGGGACTCCCCCACCAGGTCCCGGGAGCGGCGGTCGAAGGCCTCGAGGAACGCGTCGTTCGCCGCCCCGATCTTTCCGTCGCCTCCGGCGACCAGGGCCGGGCCGCGGGTCGACTGGAGGACGGCCGCCGTAAGGGGGGATACGAGCTGCGCGCCCAGGGGCTCGAGCCGCGCCACTGCGCCCATCAGCACCACCCCTCCGGTGGCGCCGGCCAGCCCCGCGACCCGTCCCCAGGGTCCGAGCCCCGTCAGGTGGAGGGCCACCGGAAGGAGTCCAGCCATGGCCACGCCCGCCAGCGTCGCGGCCGCCCGGTGCCGGCGGACCCGTGACATGGACCGCCACCAGCTCCGCCCCGCCGCCATACACGCCCCGAGAAATCCCGCTCCCACGGCCACCATCACGGGCACGGCCTCCGGGTGGAGCGCCAGGAGCGGATCCCGTTCCCCGGCGGGAGCCACCGAGCGGACGAGCCGGAGCTCGCCCCCGGCCACCAGCAGCGCCACCGCGGCGGAGATCCCCCACAACAGGATCACTCCCTGGCGACGCTCCCGTGGCCCCGAGGCCGCGGGGCCGAAGCCCAGCCCGTGGGTCACGAGCTGGTAGAGGGTCGTGGCCATGAGCAGGCCCAGGAGCAGGAGCAGGTCGCCCGAAGCCCGGAGCGTCTCGGGCGAGCGTCCGGGCTCCAGGAGCGTCCCCGCCACCACCACGTAGAGCGCCGTGGCCAGGGCCACCTGGAAGAAGGAGAGCCGGGGGCGGAGGGCCCTCCCCCGGACCATGACGTAGATCGCCGTCCCCAGGATCACCACGCCGGCCGCCAGGAACACGGCGGGTCGGGCCGTGGCAGCGATCAGCTCGCCCACGGGGGGCCCCCGCCCGCCGACGCCCCGGGCCCGGTCAGGAAGTCCGGAACCTCGGTCGCCGACAGGGGCTCGGTCCAGAGGAAGCCCTGGGCCCGGTCGATCTCCATCTCGCGCAGGATGCCGAGATCGTCGGCCTCCTCCACTCCCTCGGCGATGACCGTCAGGTCCAGGTCCCGGGCCAGATCGAGGATGGACCGGATGAAGCGCCGCCCGCGGTCGTCCTGGGCCACGCGATGGACGAAGCTGCGATCGATCTTCAGGCCGTCCAGGTGCAGTCGACGGACCATCTGGAGCGACGAGGTCCCGGTACCGAAGTCGTCGACGGACACGTGGACCCCCAGCTTCCGGATGGCCTGCAGCGTATCGTCCAGCGTCTCGGTATCTCCGGTGACCATCCGCTCGGTGACCTCCAGCTCCAGGGCGTCCGGGGGGAGGCCGGTCTCCGAGAGCGCGTCCCTCACCGTCCCGGCGTACTCCCCGTCGGTGATCTCGGCCTCGGACACGTTGACCATGATCCGGAGATCCCCGCCCCCCGGGATCGCCTCCCGCCAGCGCCGCATCTGACGGCAGGCCTCACGGAGGGTCCAGCGCCCGAACGGGACGATCTCGCCGGTCTCCTCGGCGAGCCGGATGAACTCTCCCGGGCCCAGGCGGCCGAGCTCCGGATGCTCCCAGCGGAGGAGGGCCTCCAGGGCCGCCACGCCTCCCGCCACGAGATCCATCACCGGGTGGTACACCAGTCGGAGCTCTTCGCGGGCGGCCGCCCCCTCCAGGTCCCGCTCGATGCGGAGGCGCCGGTCGGCCGCCTCCTTCAGCCTCGGCTCGAAGGTGCCCACCTGGCCGTGGAGCCCCGACTTCACGTGATACATGGCCAGGTCGGCGCGTCGGATCAGCTCCCCGGCACCGAGCCCGTCGTCGCCGCCGCTGGTGGCCAGGCCGACGCTGCAGGAGAGGGTGAACTCCCCGCCGTCCACCGGCAGGGGCTCGCCCACCGCCTCGACGACCCGTCGCCCCACCCGGCGCCCCTCCTCCACCGGCGCGTCGTCGTCGAGCGCTCCGAGGGCCACGGCGAACTCGTCGCCGCCGAGACGGGCCACGGTGTCGGCCTCCCGAACGGCTTCCTGCAGCCGTCCGGCCACCTCCTGGAGCACCTCGTCGCCGGCGGGGTGCCCGTAGGTGTCGTTGATGGTCTTGAACCGATCCAGGTCCAGGTACAGCACCCCGACCTCCCCCTCCTCGCGCCGCCGCTCCATCCGGAGCATCTGCCGGAGACGATCCTCGAACAGGGCCCGGTTGGCCAGGCCGGTGAGGGGATCGTGGAGGGCCTGGTGCCGGAGCTGCTCTTCCAGCTCCTTCCGGTCCCGGATGTCGCGGGCCACGACGGCCGTGCCCACCCGCCGACCGTCGGAGTCCCTCACGGCCGACGAGGAGATGCTCACCGGAACCGACCGGTCCTCGCGATCGACCAGGATCAGCTCCTCGTCGGTCAGCGACTCCCTCTCCAGGACCTCCGACCACGCCGACGGCCCGCCGGAGCCGTCCCGTATGAGCCGCCGGAACCGTCCCCCCAGCAGCTCGTCCTCCGGATACCCCAGGATCGCGGTCACCGCCTCGTTGACCAGTCGGATCCTGCCCTCCCGGTCGCAGACCAGCACCGGGTCGCCGATGGTGCTCAGGATCCGGCCAGCGGCGAAGGCCGGCGTGAGCTCCGTGAGACGATATCCGCGCAGGGTGTATCCCATGAGGATCGCCATGAGGAGGATGGCCAGGTATCCGCCGGGATAGACGTCGATCCCGTAGCAGGGCAGGAAGTCCAGCACCGCCATGCTCCCCGCCCCGAAGGCCAGCAGGTACAGCCGCGCCCGGGCCCGCTCCTCGGGCCGGCGGGCCTCCCGATACCGGCGCCAGTACTCGCGCAGCGACGCCCCGATGCCGGCGGCCACGAAGACGACGAAGACGCCTCCCGCCGGTGCGTACTGGGGATAATAGCCCCACGAGAACCGGCGCACCCCGGTGATCACGACGTCCGTCCCCACGCTCAGGACCACGAAGACGGCGGCCCCGAACCAGAGGACCCCCAGATGCCACCGGCGGCGATCCGCCACGCCCAGGGTGTGGACGGCCACGGTGAACAGCGCCGCCGGGATGAGGGGGATCCCCAGGTAGGCGAGCCGGATCCAGCGCATGGCCCGGTCGGGATCGGTCGAGGCGTAGGTCCAGCCGAACCCGAAGAGCCAGATGGCGATGGCCAGGCACAGGAGGAAGAAGAACAGGCTCTCCTGGAGGGCCTCCCGCCGGACCAGGGGGTAGACGCCCAGGGCCGCCACCACCACCGACGTGCCCAGGACGGCCACGCTCAGGGGCGAGTGGACGTACGGCCCCGCCGGGAGGAGCTCCAGGCCCGTCAAGGGGACTCCGTCATGGGTGTCGAGCCGCCGCCGAGAGCCCGCCCTACGCCGGCGCGCCCTCGGGCCCGGGCTCCCCGCCCGCGGCCGGAGACGACTCCCCGTTGCCGGCGGACTGGAGCTCCACCAGTCCCTGCAGCGAGCCCTCCCGGTCTCCGGACACCTCGTCGGGGTGGGCCACCAGCATGTAGAGGGCCGTGAAGTACACCGCCTTCGCCGACTCCCGGAGCGCCTGGAGCGCCGCCAGCGGGGCCGCCAGCAGGAGCGCCGCGATCCCCAGGACCAGGAGGCCCGTGCCCAGGGTCACCACCTGGATCACGACCCCCACCACCACCGCCAGGAAGAGGACCGTCACCGGCCCCCAGAAGAACCTGGAGAGCAGCGAGGTCACCGCGTCGAAGCCCACCGACGCCACCAGCGTGGTGGGGACGTGGTCCCGGAGCTCCCTGAGCTCGTCCACGCTGTCCCTGATCCGCACGTCGTCGACGACCACCGCCGGGAGGAGGTAGGCCCCGGCCACGTCCAGGATCTCACCGACCACGGCCCCCAGGATGGCGCCCAGGATCCCGGAATCCTCCGAATCCTTGCTCTGGAGCCGCCGCTCCATCCACTCCAGGAACGACACGAAGAGCAGCCGTCCGCCCTTCCCGTCGATGGCCCGTTTGGCTCCGGCCGCGTCTGACGGGGTGCCCCTGGAGTACGCGGCGAAGAGGTGGGCCAGCCGGCCCTGCTGGAACGCATCGTAGATCAGGAGCGGCCCCCGGAGGAGGACGGCGGCCACGGCCACCACGGCGGCGCCGACGTAGCGCCCGCCGGCCGCCAGGAAGAGGGCGATCCCCGGGGCCAGGTAGAACAGGGTCCGCGCCACGAACAGCCGGAGCATGGGAGGGCGAAGCGACGGCTCCCGCCACAGGCTGCTCAGATGGGACAGGAGGGCCTTCAGCTTCTCGATGCGCTCCGAGAAGCCGAAGGAGCGGCGTCCGGTGGCGGCGTTCGGGATCATCGAGGACTCCTGTGGCGCGGGTACCGGGTCCGGGGACGAACGGGAACTCCGTTCGAGTCTAACGAACGGCTCCGCCGGACGGTACCGCTCGTCCGGACCCGGGCCGGGCCGGCGCTCCGGCTGAAACCGGGCGCCGGGACCTCCCGTAGTGTGGACCGAGCGGCGGCCGGACGGGCCGTCGCCGACGACCGACGAACCGGTACACCCGAGGAGGATCGACCCATGAGGAAAGCAATTCTGGCGACGGTCGCGGCGGGGCTCCTGGCCGTGTCCGCCGGCACGCTCCAGGCGCAGGCGCCGGAGGCGGACGCGGCGGCATCCGGGAGCTGGATCCACGTCAGCGTGGACGAGGCCGACGGAAAGAAGGTGCGCGTCAATCTCCCCGTCTCCCTCGCCGAAGTGGCGGCGGAGATCGCCGGGAAGGAGGCCCTCGAGGCGGGCCGGATCGACTGGGAGTCCCACGAGGACGTCAGCCTGGAGGACATCCGCCGTATGTGGCGTGAGCTCCGTGACGCCGGGGACACGGACCTGGTGGAGGTCCGGGAAGACGGCGAGCACATCCGGGTCGTCCGGCGCGGCGACCGGGTCCTGGTCCACGTGAACGAGGGTGACGAGGAGACCGTCCGCGTCGAGATGCCCGTGAGGTTGGTGGACGCCGTCCTGGGCACCGAGGGCGAGAGCCTGGACCTGGCGGCGGCCATGCGAGAGCTGATCCGGAGCGGGCACGGCGAGCTGGTGCGCGTCCGGGACGACGAGACGCAGGTCCGCATCTGGATCGACGACCGGAGCACGCAGGGGACCTGAGGCGAGCGAGCGAGCGACGTTCCGGGACGAGGAGAACGCCATGACGAAGAAGATCGCACTGGTCGCCCTGCTCCCGCTGATGGTGGCGGGGTGGACCCTCACCCAGCGCTCCGTGGTCCTGGTGGACGTCCGGGAGGCCGGCGGCCACCGCATCGTCGCGCCGGTGCCGCTGGCCCTGGCCCAGGGCGCCCTGCTCTTCGCGCCCGAGGAGGCCAGGTTCCTGGAGGCTCCCGAGATGGAGCGGTATCTGCCCCACGCCGAGCGGGTCGTCGACGCCCTCCGGGAGGCCGGCGACGCGGTCTACGTGGAGGTGACCGACCGAGACGAGCACGTCCGCGTCTCCCGAGAGGACGACGTCCTCCGCGTGCGCGTCCGGGACGGGAGCGATACGGAGGTCGACGTCCAGCTCTCCTTCGCCACGGCCCGGGCCGTGCTCCGTGCCTACGACCGGGAGACCGGCCGGTTCGAGTCCTCGAAGCTGGTCTCAGCCTTGCAGTCCATGCCCCGGGGACAGGTGGTCCACGCGCTGGACGGCCCCGACGAGGTCTCCGTCAGGATGTGGTGAGCCGGGGGAGTGGACCGTGGGATCGCCTCGCAACGGGAGGCACGGAGATGACTGCCAGGAGCATCACCGGATTCGTCGGCGCCGCGGCCGTGCTCGTGGCCGGAGGCGTCCTGCTGGTGGGCGCGGGAGCCGTCGAGGGTCAGGCCCCGGCCGCCGGGGACGCGACGGCCGCGGAGGAAGCGACGGCCCCCGCCGAGAAGAACCCCATCGACATCCGCGAGTGGGACGTGCCGTGGGAGGGCACCCGGCCCCGGGACCCCTACGTCCGGGATCGCTCACGGGTCTGGTTCGTGGGACAGCGAGCCCACTACGTCGCCTACCTCGATCCCGAGACCGGGGAGTTCGAGCGCTACGACCTGGCCGACGGCACGGGGCCCCACAACCTGATCGTGGACGAGGACGGCACCGTCTGGTACGCCGGGAACCGGGCCGCCCACATCGGCGAGCTGGACCCGGCGACCGGGGAGATCACCAGGCATCCCATGCCGGACGACCGTGCACGGGATCCTCACACCCTCGTCTTCAACGAGGCCGGTGACATCTGGTTCACCGTCCAGGGCGGGAACTTCGTGGGCAGGCTGGATCGACCCTCGGGCGACGTCCGCCTGGTGGAGGTCCCCACCTCCGGCGCCCGTCCCTACGGCATCAAGGTGGACGACGCGGGCCGACCGTGGATCGCCCTGCTGGGCACGAACAAGCTGGCCACCGTGGACCCGGAGACCTTCGAGCTCACCGAGATCGAGCTGCCCCGGGAGGACGCGAACCCCCGGCGTCTCGGCCTGACCTCCGACGGGAACGTCTGGTACGTGGACTACTCCCAGGGCTACCTGGGCCGGTACGATCCCGCCAGCGGCGAGTTCACCGAGTGGCGGACGCCGTCGGGGAGCGAAGCCCGGCCGTACGGCATGGCCGTGGACGGTCAGGACCGGATCTGGTTCGTGGAGACCGGCCTGGACCCGAACCTCTTCGTCGGCTTCGAGCCGGAGACCGGGGAGTTCTTCAGCGTGACCGAGGTCCCCAGCCGGGGCGGCACCATCCGCCACATGTACCACTACGCGCCGGCGAACGAGATCTGGTTCGGCGCGGACACCAACACCATCGGCCGGGCGACGATGCCCTGACGCCGTCCCTCACCGCTCCAGCTCGTGGACCAGGATCGGCTCCACGTCCGGCTCGTCAGTTCTCCAGCTCGAAGATGGAGCTGTTCTCCTGCCCGCCGCCCAGGACCAGATCCTGGCGGGCCAGCCCCTCGACCGGGAGCTCCAGGGAGGCCTCCCCGCGGAGCGTCGCCCCCGGTTCTTCCTCCTCCCCCTCGACCGTGGCTTCGGCCTCCAGCGTGACGCCCGTCCCGCCGGGGAGCCCGCAGACGAGGTAGCCGCCGTCCGGGCCGGCCCGGACCTCCCGGTTCGTGGGCGTCCGGGAGACCTGAGCCTCCCCCTCGGCCCGCACCACGATGGACTGCCGGGACCATGCGGCCGTGACCCGAGCGTCGGGCACGGGCGTCCCGTCGGGACCCGTCACCCGTCCCACCAGGGCCACCGGCTCCACCCCGGCGTTCCCCCCGACGCCCTCCTCCGGACCGCACACCCGCTCCCGGACCGTCTCCGGCGAGGGCGTGGACAGGTCCACGAAGTAGCGGCCGTCCTCCCGGACCACCAGGTCGGTGGAGGGAAGCTCCAGTCCCGCCAGCTCCAGCTCCGGGACCGAGGCCACGATCCGGTGAGTCCCCGCCGGCACCCGGGCCAGGCGGAACGAGCCCGCCGAGTCGCTCCTCGTCCAGATCCCGGTGCCCTCCACCTCGATCCGGGCACCCTCCAGGGGGCCCCCGCCGCCCAGGCTGTCCGTGGCGATCCCCTGCACCGCCGCCGTCCCCTCGGCGTAGCGGGCCTCCCCCTCCGGGCCCGCCGCCCGGACCACCCGGCCGCCGGTCTCCACGATGGCGGCCAGCCGGGTTCGGGTGCGGTCGCCCCGGAACCACCGGGCCATGGCCCCGGTGGTCGCCATGTGCTGCCGGACCGTCCGCGGCATCCGGAGCCGCCAGTCCTCCACGATCCAGCCCCCGTCGGGGAGCCTGCGATAGCCGATCCGGCCGCCCAGCTCCCCCTGCGGCAGGTCCGGGGAGAGCCCCGTGTAGCCGAACCGCAGCTCCCGCAGCCGCACCGGGTCGGTGCTCAGCCAGAACGTGCCCTCCACGTCCACCGAGCCCCAGTACTCGATGGGGCGGAAGGAGAGGCCCACCAGCTCCGGCTCCGGCGCCTGGTCCCCGGAGGCGATCTCGAAGCAGTGGTCGGCGGCGAAGGCGTCGGAGACCAGCACCTCGGCATCCGGCCCGTAGAAGTACGTCGTGTCGTCCTCGGTCTGCCGGAAGCCCTCCTTCACCAGCCGCTCCACCGGGGGGCTCCGGAACGGGCGGCCCCGGACCTCCTCTTCCGGCCACGTGCGGGATTCCACCACCCGCCCCGAGCCCGGCGCCACCGTCCGCTGGTAGCGCACGATCCGGAACCGGTAGCGGTCCTCCCGCTCGGCCCACGCCGCCGGCTCCAGCGCCTTGCGGATCTCACGCCAGATCCGGCCCACCGCCGAGGCCTCCTCGGGATCCTCCTGGCAGCCGCCGGTCACCGCCACCGTGAGCCCCTCGAGCTCCACCGCCTGGACCCCGATCTCCAGTGCGCGGGTGAGCGTCTCCTCGGCCGCCAGCTCGAACGGCTCCGAGGTCCACGTTTCGTAGCCGATCCGCTCCACCCGGATCCGGTAGCGGCCCGGGCCGGGCGCCGTGAGCGCGTACTGGCCCTGGCCGCCGCTCAGCGTGCCGTCGGCCCGGGCCCCGTCCGGGACCGGGTGCAGGGAGACGAAGGCCCCGGCCACCGGCTCCCCGCTCCGGGCGTCTGTCACCGTCCCCCGGACCGACTGGGCCGGGAGAGGGGAGACCGCGCGACCCGAGAGGGCCAGGAGGACACCGGCTCCCGCGAGGGCGAGGGCGGCGCGTCGAGCCATGGTGCGGTGGCGCCCGAGGGAGCGCCCGAATCGACCCCACATGCCAGGGGAGGAGCTCATGGCCGTCCCGCGGACTCCGGGTCCGGTCCGTGCTTCGTCCACAGGGCGATCACGCCGCAGCGGGAATCGCTCCCCTGGAACTCGCCGGCCGTGGACGCAGCCCCCTTGTAGACCTCGACGGCTGCCAGGCTGGCCGGTGCAACGAGGGTATTGAGACCGCGGCGCCCACCCACCCGTTTCTGATAATCGCCGAAATCCATCAAGCCTCCACTACCGCCCACGACGGCCGACCCGACGATCTTGCGGCCGTCCAGGTAGATCGCCGGCAGGCACGGGCCGCCGTGAAGAGACACTTTGTACCGGTTGAAATGCACGAAACCGTTGTACTGCCCGCTCATCGTCCGAAGCCCCGGCATCGTGCTCAGGACGTGAGACGCCTGGGCGCCCCTGATCTGGATATCCCGGCCGTCCAGGAACTCGCCCATCCCGAGGAGATCGCCTCGCCGCTTTCGCTCGTAGTAGCCCCGGTCCTCCAAGTAGGGATCCCGGACCGTCGACTCCACCCTCACGTCGATGGGCTCCAGCTCCACCGCCTCCGGCGGGAGCTCGATGTCCAGGCTCACCGTGAGCTCCGGGGGGACGTCCACGTCCACCGTCCGGTCGCCGTAGCCGATGTGGTGGATGGTCAGCTCCCCCTGGCCCGCCGGCGCCTCCGGAATCTCGAACCGCCCCTTGCCGTCGGTGAGGGCCCGACGCCCCGACGGCTCCAGGGTCAGCGCCGCCTCGGCCACCGGTTCGCCGGTCCCGGCGTCCCGGATCCAGCCCACGATCCGGCCAGACGCGGAAGCCTCCCTGGAAGCGGCCGCAGCCCGCTCCAGGGAGTCCAGGCCCGCGGGCACGCCGCGGATCTCGAAGCTCAGCTCCAGCCGGTCCGGCCCTCCCAGATCGAAAGCCACGGACCGGCTGGTGGCGCCGGACCGGGAGGCCCGGGCCTCGACCCGGGCCGGCGTCGGGAGGCCACACAGCCGGTAGGCGCCCGCGGTGTCGGTCTGCACCTCCACCGTCGAAGGCCTCCCCTCCTCCGGCGGCGCCGTGACCCGGACCTCGACGGTCGCGCCGGCCACGGGCTGTCCGCCCTCGGCCGTCAGGACCCGGCCGTGCAGCTCGGCGCCGTCCGCCTCCCGGCAGCACTCCGGCGACTCGCAGGCGGGGGGCGCCTCCTGGGCCGGGACGCCGGAAGGCGCCGCCAGCGCCACGGCGGCCAGGCCGACCACCGCAGGAACGCCCGACCGGAACATGCCAGCGCCCGTGATCATCCCGTCGCCTCCAGGTACACGCGTCGTCTATGGGAAGACAAGTATAATTCAGACCGCAGGCCGGAGCAATCATTTCTTCGAGAATTCGGACGCCGGATCCGTCGCTCCGCGCTCCGGGAACACCGGCCGTCCACGTCGCATTACATTTACCCGGGAGGGCCGCCGCCGGATCGCTCCGGCGGTCGCGGAAACGGCGGCGGACCGCCCGGAGGCCGCATCCGGGATCGTAGAACGACGGCGCACACCCAGAGCCGGAGGCCGGAGCATGGACGACCGCACTGCGACATCGAGTGAGACGGGCCGGCGCGCGGACGCCCCCCGTCTCGCCATCCTGGGCGCGGGGCCCGTGGGGCTGGACGCGGCGCTGGCGGCGGCCGAGCGCGGCTGGCCGTTCACGGTCTACGAGGCGGGGTCCGCCCCGGCCTCCCACGTCCGCCGCTGGGGGCACGTGCGCCTCTTCTCCCCCTGGTCCATGAACGCCTCCCCCCGGATGAGGGAGCGCCTCTCGGCGGCGGGCCGCCCGGTCCCGGAGGGCGAGGAGTGCCCCACGGGGGACGAGCTCGTGGACCGGGTGCTGGAGCCCGTGGCGAGGCTCCCGGAGGTGGCCGCCGGGCTCCGCCTGGAGACGCGGGTGGTCTCCGTGGGCCGGGAGGGCCTGCTGAAGCACGAGGCCATCGGGGACGACGCCCGCCGGCGCCGTCCCTTCCGCCTCCTCCTCCGGACCGGGGACGGGGGCGAGGAAATCGCCGGGGCCGACGTGGTCCTGGACTGCACCGGCACCTACGGGAACCCGAACGCCCTGGGCGACGGCGGGATCCCGGCCCCGGGGGAGCGCGACGTGGAGGACCGGATCCTCCGCCACGTCCCCGACGTGGCCGGCCGGCCCGAGGAGTGGGCGGGCCGGGAGCTGCTCCTGGTGGGCGCCGGTCATTCGGCCCAGACGGCCGCCCGCGACCTGAGGCGTCTCCTGGAGGGCCGCAGCGGGACCACCCTCCACTGGGCCCTCCGCTCCGAGGACCCGGGCTGGTACCGGGTGGACGACGATCCCCTCCCGGAGCGCGACCGCCTCACGGCCCGGGCCGAGGAACTGGCCACCGATCCTCCCCCCGGCCTCCGGGTCCACCGGGGCGTGGTGGTGGACCGGCTCGGCCGCCGGAACGGACGGGTCCGGGCCGAGCTCCGCCGTCGGAGCGGCGCGCCGGAGGCCGGGACCGGGGCCGCGGGAGCGGTGGAGGTGGACCACGTCGTCTCCCTCACCGGATACGTGGGCGACCACACCCTCTACCGCCAGCTCCAGGTCCACGAGTGCTACGCCACCTGCGGGCCCATGAACCTGGCGGCCGAGCTCCTGGCCTCCGATTCCGCCGACTGCCTGGACCAGGAGAGCCACGGCGTCGAATCCCTCGAGAACCCCGAGCCCGATTTCTACATCCTGGGCGAGAAGTCCTACGGAAGGAACAACACCTTCCTCATGACCATGGGGTGGGAGCAGGTGGACGAGGTCTTCGGCACCCTGGAGGAGAGGGCGGCCTGAGTCACCCGGCCCTCCACACCTTCCACGCCCCCACGGTGAGCAGGGGGAGGGCGAAGAGCGCGATGAAGGCGTAGCCCATGGCGGCGTAGCCCTTCGCCACCAGCTCGATGATCCCCACCCGGGACAGCAGCGCCGCCGCCGTCAGGATGCCCGCCCCCAGGAGACCGCTCTGGAGCGGCGTGAGGCCGCCGATCCCCGTCCGCTCCAGGTCCGCGTCGATGCGGTCCACGATCGCGTGGATCATGCCCACGCTGGTCTCCAGGAGCGTCCACCCCATGACCGCGCCGAACACCACCACCACGGCCCGGCCGCCCGTCTCCCGGAGCATGGGGAGCCACGGGACCGGCGCGTCCAGGACCTCGGCCGAGGGATAGAAGCCCATGAGACAGAGGTAGGTGAGGCCGAAGGGGAGCGTCATGAGGAGGCCGGAGAGGAGCGCCGCGGCGGCCGTCTCCCGCCGGCTCTCCTGCCGGTGGAGGGTGAAGAGCACCGCCGGGTAGACGGCCAAGTTGTAGCCCACGTACAGGATCCCCGTGCCCAGGACGGCGGCCGCCCCCACCTCCGGAGCGTGGGAGACGTCGCCCGCCGCGAAGACCGCCTCCACCCCGTCCCAGCGGCGCAGCAGCACGA
>CAZVIY010000020.1:0-43790 GCA_964627425.1 uncultured Gemmatimonadota bacterium | reverse complement strand
GGTTGATGAAGGTCCGGCCCACGTAGTGGTTCCGGATGAGGGCGAGCTCGAAGGGGATGTCGGACTCCTCGGAGTATCCCAGGGCCGCGGAGTTGGAGGAGTCGGGGACGGAGAAGACGCAGTCGGCGTCCACGGGATGCTCGCGGGCGAGCTGCCGGCCGAACTCCCGGCGGGCCCGGTCCACGCTGCAGCCCCAGATCTGGGAGTCCGGCCGGGAGAAGTACACCAGCTCGAAGAGGCAGGGAGCGGGCGTCTGGGGGGCCAGGGGGCGGAGCTCCTCGACCTGGCCGCCGCGGATCCGGAGGACCTCGCCCGGTTCCACGTCGCGGACGTACTCGGCGCCGATGATGTCGAAGGCGCAGGTCTCCGACGCCACCACCGTGGCGCCGTCCAGGCGGCCCAGCATCAGGGGGCGGAAGCCCCGGGGGTCCCGGGCCGCGTAGACGGTGTCCCCGATGCTCAGGACCAGGGAGAAGGCCCCCTCGAGCTGGGAGAGGGCGTCGTCCACCTGCTGGGCCTCGTCCTCCCGCCGGGAGCGGGCCACCAGGTGGATGATCACCTCGGAGTCGCTGTCGGTCTGGAAGATGGCCCCCTCCGAGGTGAGGCGGTCCCGGATCTCCATGGCGTTGGTGATGTTCCCGTTGTGGGCCAGCGACATGGCCCCGTGCCGGTAGTCCACCAGCACGGGCTGGGCGTTGCGGAGATCCGAGGTGCCGGCGGTGGAGTAGCGGACGTGGCCCACTGCCACGTCGCCCGCCAGGTGGTCGATCTCCTCCCGGCCGAACACCTCGCTCACCTGGCCCATGCCACGGCGGCTCCGGGCCCGGGCCTCCTCGTCCACGGCGACGATGCCGGCGGACTCCTGCCCCCGGTGCTGGAGGGCGTAGAGCCCCATGAAGGTGAGCTTGGCGGCGTCGGGGGAGCCGCTGACGGCGAACACGCCGCACTCCTCTCCCAGGGAGTCCCCGTCCCGGACCGGCGGGGGATCGGGGTCCCGGGGGACGGTGCGCGTGTCGACGAGGGGCAGGGAACGGCTCATGGGACGGTGGCCTCGATGTGCTGTCGCGTCATGGGTGCGTAGAGGATGGGCCGCGCATCGCGATCGTTCGCTCAGGTGGTGAGGCCCGCCTGGTCCTCCATCCGCCGGGGCAGCGCCCGGTCGTAGACCTCCCGGACCCGGTCCACGGGGAGGTCCACGGTCCGCCCCGCCGCGGACAGTCGGAAACGCCCCCCGGGCTCCCCCACCTCTCCCAGCGGGACCGCGGGGAGGCCGTGCTCCTCGGCCAGGGCCCGGAGCTCCTCCCCACGGCCGGCCTCCAGCGAGAGGACGACCCGGTTCTGGGACTCGCCGAAGAAGGCGGCGGCGGGGGAGAGATCCGCCGTCTCTGCCGGCACGACGACTTCTACACCGAGGGCCGCCGGTCGAGCCAGGACGGCGGACTCGGCCAGGGCCACGGCCAGACCGCCGTCGGACGGGTCGTGGGCCGAGCGGAACAGGCCCCGGGACGCTCCCTCCACCAGCAGCTCCACCAGCCGGGCGGCCGCGTCCAGGTCGAGGATGGGCGGCCGCCCCGCCACCTGGTCGTGGCAGACGGCCAGGTATTCCGACCCGCCGATCTCCTCCCGGGAGGACCCCACGAGCCAGATCTCGTCGCCCGGCGACCGGAAGGCCGACGGCACCCGCCGGTCCAGCTCCTCCAGCACGCCGACCATGCCCACCACCGGCGTCGGATAGATGGGTCCGGCAGGGGTCTCGTTGTACAGGGAGACGTTCCCGCCGGTCACCGGCGTCCCCAGGGCCCGGCACGCGTCGCCCAGGCCGGCCACCGCCTCGGCGAGCTGGTGGTAGACCGCCGGGCCCAGGGGGTTGCCGAAGTTCAGGCAGTTGGTCACCGCCAGGGGGCGGGCGCCGACGCAGGCCACGTTGCGCGCGGCCTCGGCCACGGCGATCCGGGCGCCCCGGCGAGGGTCCAGGTACACGTAGCGGCCGTTTCCGTCCACGGTGGCGGCCACGCCCCGCCGCGTCCCGTCGAGGCGGATCACCGCGGCGTCGCCTCCCGGGCCGGAGGCCGTGAGGGTCCCCACCGTGGTGTCGTACTGCCGGTGGATCCACTCCCGGTTCGCCACCGACGGCGAGTCCAGGATCGCCAGCAGCGCCTCCTCCACCGCCGCGTCGTCCTCCAGGGCGCCGTATCGGGACACGTCCCGCTCCCGGCGCTCCCGGATCTCCGACGCCTCCACCCCTTCCCGCGTGTACTCTGGCACCTCGTCCACCAGGGGAGGGACGGGGATCTCGGTCACCACCCGCTCCCCCTCGGTGACCCGGAAGAGGCCGTCGTCGGTGACGCGGCCGATGGTGGCGGCCTCCAGCTCCCAGCGCGCCAGCACCTCCCGGACCTCCGACTCCCGGCCGGGGCGGGCCACCACCAGCATGCGCTCCTGGGACTCGGAGAGCAGGATCTCGTACGGGGTCATCTCCGGCTCCCGGGTGGGGACCCGGGTCACGTCGATCTCGATGCCCGAGCCGCTCCGCGCGGCCATCTCGGTGGCGCTGGAGGTGAGCCCGGCGGCGCCCATGTCCTGGATGCCCACCAGCAGGTCCCGCTCGATGAGCTCCAGGCTCGCCTCGAGGAGGAGCTTCTCGGTGAACGGATCGCCCACCTGGACCTGGGGTCGGCTCTCCGCCGTCTCCTCGGAGAGCTCCTCCGAGGCGAAGGTGGCCCCGTGGATCCCGTCCCGGCCGGTGCGCGCGCCCACGGCCATCACCGCGTTTCCGGTCCCCTCGGCCCGGCCCCGGATGAGACGGTCCAGGGGCAGGAGCCCGAGGCACATGACGTTCACCAGGGGATTCTTCTCGTAGACCGGGTCGAAGACCGTCTCGCCGCCCAGGGTGGGCACCCCCACGCAGTTTCCGTAGTCGCCCACCCCCCGCACCACGCCGTCCAGCAGGTAGCGGGAGCGCGGCGAGTCCAGGCTCCCGAAGCGGAGGCTGTCGAAGAGGGCCACCGGTCGGGCGCCCATGGTGAACACGTCCCGGAGGATGCCGCCGGCGCCGGTGGCCGCGCCCTGGTAGGGCTCCACGGCCGAGGGGTGGTTGTGGGACTCGATCTTGAAGGCCACGCCCCAGCCGTCTCCCACGTCCACCACCCCGGCGTTCTCCCCCGGCCCCTGGGCCACCCGGGGGCCGTCGGTGGGGAGGGTCCGCAGGAGCGGCTTCGAGTTCTTGTAGCCGCAGTGCTCCGACCACATGGCGCTGAACACGCCGAGCTCCGTGAAGCTGGGCTCCCGGCCCAGGATCTCCAGCACCAGCCGGTACTCCTCGTCCGTGAGGCCGTGCTCCTCCACGAGCTCCTCGGTGAGGGGCGGATCGCCGGGTCGGGGCGCCACGCCGTCGGCCTCGCCTCCGTCGGTCCGCGCCCCGGTGGTGGAACCCGCCGTCGGGGAGCCGTCGCCGGTCATGGCCTCTCCCCGGCGGCCGCGGGAGCCCGCTCCAGGACCGATTCGAAGAACCCGAGCCCGTCGGTCGAGCCCAGGTACTCCAGGGTCGCCCGCTCGGGGTGGGGCATGACCCCCACCACGTTGCCGGCGGGGTTGGCGATCCCCGCGATGTCCCGGAGCGATCCGTTGGGGTTGGCTTCCCCGGCGGGCCGACCGGCGGGGTCGCAGTACCGGAGCACGACCCGGCCCTCCTCCTCGAGGCGATCCAGGGTCTCCCGGTCGGCCACGTAGCGCCCCTCGCCGTGGGCCACCGGGAGCCGGAGGACGCGGCCCGTATCCATGGCCCCGGTGAAGGCGGTCCCCCGGCTCTCGACCCGGACGTGGACCTCGTGGCTCCGGAAGCGGAGGTCCCGGTTCCGGGTGAGGGCGCCGGGGAGGAGCCGGGCCTCGCACAGGACCTGGAACCCGTTGCAGATCCCCAGGACCGGGCCGCCGGCCTCGGCGAACTCGGCCACCTCCCGCATGATGGGGCTGAACCGGGCGATGGCGCCGGCCCGGAGGTGGTCGCCGTAGCTGAACCCGCCGGGGAGGAGGATCACGTCGCTGCCCGCCAGGTCGTGGTCGCGGTGCCAGAGGTAGACGGCCTCCCGACCCAATCCCTCGGTCACCGCCCGGTGGCAGTCCACGTCGCTGTTGGAGCCGGGGAAGCGGACGATGCCGAACCTCACGCCGCCGAGTCCTCCCCGTCCCCGATCCGGACCTCGAAGTCCTCGATCACCGGGTTGGCGATGAGCTCCCGACACATCTCCCGGACCCTCTCCAGGACGTCGGACGCGTCGGATCCCCGGACCCGGAGCCTGACGAGGCGTCCCGCCCGGACCTCTTCCACGCCCCGGTATCCCAGCTCGGCCAGGGCACGGGCGATGGTCTCCCCCTCCGGATCCAGGATCCCCTCCCGGGGCGTGATCCGGATCTCGACGTCGTGGATCGGGTCCTGGGCGCTCATGCGTCCTCGTCGTGAAGGGAGGGCAGCTCCCGGCCGGTGAGCTGCCGGAACACCTGGAGGTAGCGGCGTGTGGTGGCTTCGACGACCTCGGCGGGCAAGCTAGGGGCCGGCGGCTCGCGGTTCCACCGGCCCTCCTCCACCAGCCCGTCCAGGTGGTCGCGTACCGGCTGCTTGTCCAGCGAGGGCTGGCTCCGTCCCGG
Source organism: uncultured Gemmatimonadota bacterium (assembly GCA_964627425.1). Lineage (GTDB taxonomy): Bacteria > Gemmatimonadota > Gemmatimonadetes > Palauibacterales > Palauibacteraceae > Caribbeanibacter. The sequence goes on along the minus strand of CAZVIY010000020.1, from coordinate 39,146 downwards.
CGCGTAGCGGTCGGCGGGCCAGAACCTCGAGGAGTCCGGGGTGAGGACCTCGTCGATGAGGAGGATCTCGCCCGTCGAGGTGAAGCCGAACTCGAACTTCGTGTCCGCCAGGAGGATGCCCTCCTCCCGGGCGTGCCGTCGGGCGGCCCGGTACAGGGCCAGGCTCCTGTCCCGGAGGTGGACGGCCAGCTTCCGGCCCACCCGGTCGGAGAGCTCCTCGAAGGAGATGTTCTCGTCGTGCCCCTCCTCGGCCTTGGTGGCGGGCGTGAACAGGGGCTCGGGGAGCTCCTCCGACTCCTCCAGCCCCGGGGGCAGGTCGTGCTCCACCACGGCGCCGCGCCCCCGGTACTCGCGCCACGCCGATCCGGCCAGGTAGCCGCGGACCACCCACTCCACCGGATAGGGGGTGGCCCGTCGCACCAGCATGGAGCGCCAGGCCCATCGGTCCCGCGTCTCTTCCAGCTCCGGCGCCAGCCGGATCATCTCGTCGGGTTCGGCGCTCACCATGTGGTTGTGGACGACCCCCTCCGTCCTCCGGAACCAGAACCGGGAGAGCTGGGTGAGGACCTCGCCCTTCAGGGGGATGGGGTCCGGGAGGACGCAGTCGTAGGCGCTGATCCGGTCGGAGGCCAGCAGGAGCACGTACTCGTCCAGCTCGTAGAGCTCCCGGACCTTCCCCCTGTGGAGCAGGGGGAAGGGGAGGTCGCTCTCCTCCAGGACTCCCCGGCGTCCGGCTCCCATCACACCCTCAGCTCGGCGGCCACGTCGTCGATCTCCGCGTCCTCCAGGACCGGACGGACACGCCGCTCCAGGAAGCGGTCCACCTGCCGGGGTGCGCGGCCCACGAGCCCCGCCGGCTCCGCCAGCCCGTCCAGGGCCTCCCGGTCCAGGGGGATCCCCCGGTCCTCTGCCACCCGACGGAGGAAGTCGTTCTCCCCGGCGCCCCGGTCCATGCGCCGTCGGGCCTCCATGGCGTGCCCCCGGATCCGCTCGTGGAGCTCCTGACGGTCGCCTCCCCGGCGGACGCCCTCCACCAGGATCCGCTCGGTGAGGAGGAAGGGGAGATGCCGGTCCATGCGCCGGGCGATGACCGGGCCGTGGACCACCAGCCCCCGGGCCACGTTCTGCACGAGCTGCAGCACCGCGTCGGCGGTCAGGTAGGCCTCCGGGAGGGAGATCCGGCGGTTGGCCGAGTCGTCCAGGGACCGCTCCAGCCACTGCACCGAAGCCGTCCAGGCCGCGTCCACCTCCAGGGCGCACAGGTGACGGGCCAGGGCGCAGATCCGTTCCGACCGCATGGGGTTCCGCTTGTACGGCATGGCCGAGGATCCCACCTGTCGCTCGCCGAAGGGCTCCTCCATCTCCCCCAGTCCCTGGAGGAGGCGCATGTCGTTGCCGAAGCGGCCGGCGCTGGCCCCCAGCCCCGCCAGGACCCCGAGGCATCGCTGGTCCACCTTCCGGGGATAGGTCTGTCCCACCACGTCGTAGGTGCCCGGGAAGCCGAACTTCTCCGCCAGGAGCTCGTTCAGCCGGTCCACCCGCCCCCCGTCACCGTCGAAGAGCTCCAGGAAGCTGGCCTCGGTGCCGGTGGTCCCCCGGGCGCCACGGAGCCGCAGCTCGCCCAGGACGGCCTCCACCTGCTCCAGGTCCAGGAGGAGGTCCTGCATCCAGAGGCAGGCCCGCTTTCCCACCGTGGTGGGCTGGGCCGGCTGGAAGTGGGTGTACCCCAGCGTGGCCTCGTCCCGGTGCTCGCGGGCGAAGTCGGCCAGCTCGGCCAGCGAGGCCAGGATCCTCCGGCGGACGAGCCGGAGCCCCTCCCTGTGGCGGAGGAGGTCGGCGTTGTCCCCCACGAACGCGCTGGTGGCGCCCAGGTGGATGTACCCCCGGCCCTCGGGGGCCACCTCCCCGAAATGGCGGACGTGGGCCATGACGTCGTGCCGGAGCTCGGACTCGAGCTCGGCGATCCGGTCCAGGTCGATCTCGTCCCGGGCCTCCCGGAGGGCGTCCAGGGCCCCGTCGGGGATCTCCACCCCCAGCTCCCTCTGCGCTTCGGCCAGGGCCACCCAGAGCTCCCGCCAGGATCGGGCCTTGGCCCGCGGCGAGAAGAGCGCCGCCATCTCCGGGGAGGCGTATCGTTCGATGAGCGGATGGGGATACCCGGTCTCGCTCACCGGCCCGCCCGCGCCGCCGGAGCCCGCCCCTTCGCTGGTCCTGGTCCCATCTCCTCTCCTCTCTCAGCGTCGCGGTGCCCGGGCACGGTCGGCGGAGTTCCGGCCTCCGACGGCTCCGGCGTCACCGAATGTACAAGGTTCGCGTCCGAAGCGAGCCGTCCCGGTAGAGCTGGACCAGCGCGGCGCCGCGGCCCGCCAGGTCCCGGAAGGCCTCCGCCGCCTCCTCGGCGGTCCGGATGCGCTGCCGGTTCATCCCCACGATGACGTCTCCCCGCCGGAGGTCGGTGGCGGAGCGGACCCGATCGCTCACCTCCACGATGAGGGCGCCCTCCCGGAACGGCAGGTCCCTCTCCTGGGCGATGCTCGGCGTTACGGTGACCATCTCCAGTCCCCGGAGCACCTCGATGCGCTCGGCCCGCTCCGACGGGAGCTCCCGGATCGGGAGGGTCGCCGACCGGACCTCGCCGTCGCGACGATAGCGGATCGGGAGGGTCGAGCCCACCCCGGACTCCAGCAGGCGGATCTCCCAATCCAGGGGCGAGCGGACCGCCTCGCCGCCGGCGGAGACGACCACGTCGCCGGGCCTGAGCCCCGCCGCGTGGGCCGGCGAGGCGTCGGCCACCCGCTCCACCACGAGGGCGCCCCCCTGCCGGGGTCCGCCGCCGCCGGAGCCGCTCCCGTCGCCCTGCCGGAGGTCCATCCCGACCCACGGCCGACGGATCCTGCCGTGGGTCCTGATCTCCCGGGCGAGCCTCACGGCCCGATCGATGGGGATGGCGAAGCCGAGTCCCACCGAGCCCGACTCCGGCGAGGGGGAGAAGATGGACGAGTTCACGCCCACCACCCGGCCGAGGACGTTCACCAGCGGCCCCCCGGAGTTCCCCGGGTTGATGGAGGCGTCGGTCTGGATCATGTCGGCGTAGAGGGCCTCGCCGCTCCGTCCCGGCCGGATGTCCCGTCCCACGCCGGAGATCACCCCCGCCGTCACCGTGGGCTCGGGGTTCGAGAGGAGGTAGCCGTAGGGGCTGCCCACGGCGATGGCCGGCTCGCCCACCATGAGGTCGGAGGAGGTGCCGAGCTCGGCCGGAGGGACTTCGCCGGCCGGGATCCGGAGGACCGCGATGTCGGTGAGCTCGTCGGTGCCGACGATCTCCGCCTCCCAGCTCCGGCCCTCCCGGTCGGCCACCACCACCTCCACCGCGCCCCGCACCACGTGCTGGTTGGTGAGGAGGTAGCCGTCCTCGTCGATGACGAACCCGGAGCCCAGGCTCCGGACCGTGCGCTCGTAGCCCCGGGGGACCCAGAAGTCGAAGATCCCGCGGCGGACCTCCTCCCGGCGCACCACGTTCACGCTCACCACCGACGGGAGCACCCGGCGGGCGGCGGCCACCACGGGCGTGAGCCGCTGGTCGGCGGGCTCTCCCTCCTGCGCCGCTCCCGTCGCGGCCGCCCGCGATCCGTCCTCGCCGGCCTCCCCCGCCGGGGTCGGCGGAGCTTCCGATCCGTCCGGCAGCACGACCGCGGCGCCCCCCGCGCCCAGGGCCACGAGGGCGAGCAGGGCGACGGCCGCCCGGACGGCGGGTCGGCTCCGTCCGCCGCGGGACGCCGGGGAGCCGGGGGCCTGCCGGTCGGTCCGGCCTTCTTCGCTCGACGAGGTCACGTGTTCGGCGGCGTGAGGTCTCGGGGAGGTGATCCGGGGTGCTCCCGCGGGGGGGCGGTTCCGGCCGGCGCGACGCCGGGGATCCCCGGGGGACGGTTCCATCCGTCCTCGAAGCGTACCCCGGTGAGATAGAGCCCTTCCGGCGGCGCCGGCGACGGGGGCCGTCCGGCCTCCGGGTCGTCCAGGAGCCGTGCGGTCTCCCCGGGGGAGCGCCTCCCCGTGGCCTCCTCCACCATGGTGGCCACCAGGTATCGGACCATTCGGTGGAGAAACCGGTCGGCCACCACCGTGAACCTGAGATCGCCCAGGGCGGTGACGTCCCAGCGGGCCGCCGTCAGGTGGCACTCGGTGCCTCGCTCCGGCTGGCCGGACTTGGCGAAGGTCTCGAAGGACCGGCGGCCGGGGAGGGCCGCGGCGATCTCCTCGAGGCTCTCAGGGTCCGGTCCCCGGCGCGGCTCCCACGTCCGGCTCCGCCGGAGGGGACGGGATCCCGCCGGGCCCGCCACCAGGTACTCGTACCGCCGGGCCCGGGCGTCGAAGCGGGGGTGGAAGTCGTCGGGGCATTCGGCCAGCGTCTCCACCCACACCTCGCCCGGGAGGAGGGCGTTGAGCCCGCGGAGCAGCTCCCCCGGGGGGCGGCGGGAGCCGGTCCCGACGGCGACCTCCTGGGCGGTGGCGTGGACCCCGCGGTCGGTCCGGCCGGCGGCCACCACCCGTCCCGCCCGGGCGTCCATCTCGTCCAGGGCCTCCTCCAGGACGCCCTGTACGGTCCGGACGCGGGGCTGGACCTGCCAGCCGTGGAACCCGGCTCCGTCATAGTGTACCGTAGCGCGGTATCGCGCCGCCCGCCTCTGCTCCACGGCGCGAAGCTAGCCGACGCCGCTCGGCGGTGTCAACGACATCGGGCCGGAAGCGAGGTTGGAGAGGTATCCATGGATGTGAGAGACTACGCCGAACGAGTGAGCGCCGGGGGGATCCTGACCGCCGGCGAGGCGGAGGAGGCCTTCGGCCGCCTCATGGCCGGCGAGGCGAGCGACGTGGAGATCGCCGCCTTCCTGACCGCCCTCGCCACCCGGGGGGAGACACCGGAGGAGGTGGCCGGCGGGGTGCGGGCGCTCCGGAAGGCCATGGTCTCCCTCCCGGTGGATTCGGAGGGGGTGGTGGACACCTGCGGGACCGGCGGCGGGATGCTCACCACCTTCAACATCTCCACCGTCTCGGCCCTGGTGGTCGCCGCCGCCGGCGTGCCGGTGGCCAAGCACGGCAACCGCTCCTACAGCAGCCGCTGCGGGAGCGCGGACGTCCTGGAATCGGCGGGGGTGGACCTGGAGCTCGGTCCGGAGCGCCTGGCCCAGGTCTTCCACGACGTGGGGTTCGTCTTCATGTACGCCCCGGCGTTCCACCCGGCCATGCGTCACGTGGCGTCGGTGCGGGAGGAGCTGGGGATGCCCACCGCCTTCAACCTCCTGGGTCCCCTGACCAATCCGGCCCGGGTCCGGCGTCAGGTGGTGGGCGTGGCCGATCCCGAGCTGATGGAGCTGGTGGCCGGCGCCCTGCTGTCCCTGGGCCACCAGCGGGCCCTGGTGGTCCACGGAGAGCCCGGGATGGACGAGCTGAGCCCCCTGGGGACGACCCGGGGCATCTGGATCGAGGACGGGAGGTCCGAGGCCTTCGAGATCCGGCCGTCCATGTTCGGCTGGAGCGACCTGGCTCCCGCGGGGCTGGCCGGCGGCTCCCCGGAGCACAACCTGGCCGTCATGGAGCGGGTGCTCCGGGGCGACGGCGAGCTCGCCGCCCGCGCCGCCGTGGCGCTCAACGCCGGCGCGGCGCTCTGGGTCGGCGGGGCCGTCGAGAATCTGGCCGCCGGCGTGGAGCTGGCCCGTCGGGTCATGAGGTCGGGGGCCGGCCGTGACCTGCTCGAGGCGCTCCGGCGCGCCACCACCGCGGAGGACTGACCACGGCGGAGGACCGACCACCACGGAGGATTGACCAGGGCCGGCGACGGACGTCCGGGCCCGTCGTCCCCTCTCACCCGGCCGTCACCACCAGGGCCAGGGACCAGGGACCCCGGATCGGGGCGCGGATGGAGGGCGCGAACCGCACCTGCTGGACGTCGCCGTCCACCCGCCCGGCCATGAACAGCCGCCGCTTTCCCTCCGTGGGCGTTTCCCGATGTCCGTTCGGGCGAGAAGCCCTCCCGCCTCGCTTCCGCCGCTCGTCGGCCCTCTGCATGCTGTCCTCCCGGTTCAGTACTTACGGATGACGCCCACCACGATGCCCTGGATCTCGATACGGTCGGGCTCGAATCGCATGGGCTCCAGCTCCTGGTTGGCGGGCTGGAGCCGGACCCGGCCCCGTCCGTTCCCGTTCCCCTCGCGGTAGAACTTCTTCATGGTGGCACGCTCGCCGTCCACCAGGGCGATGACCATCTCGCCGTCGTGGGCCGTCTCCCGCGACTCCACCACCACGTAGTCGCCGTCGCGGATCTGCTCGTCGATCATCGAGTCGCCGCGGACCCGGAGGACGTAATGCTCGTTCCTCCCCCCGGAGGCCATGTCCTCCGGCACGGCGAGGGTCTCCGTGTCCTCCACGGCCTCGATGGGCTCGCCCGCCGCCACGAGCCCCAGAAGGGGGAGCTCCGCCGGGGTGCTCCCGGGCTCCCGGAGCTCGATGGAGCGGCTCTCGTTGTAGTTCTTCCGGATGTAGCCCTTCTCCTCGAGGTTGGAGAGGTGCTCGTGGACCGTCGCCAGGGAACGGTAGCCGAAGAACTCGGCGATCTCCTCGAAGCTCGGCGAGTATCCGCACGCCTCGATGAAGCTCTCGATGAAATCGAGGATCTCCTTCTGTCTTCGGGTCAGCGCCATGGTGCTCCCTCCCTCTCTCGGGCGGCGGTCGCCCGTTCTCGCGGCCAGCTCCGGGGTCCCCGTCGGGGCCGACGGAGCGTTCGCCGACGGGACCCGAACGGACACCGAAGGGAACGTACCCGAAGAGGAACCGAAGCGCAAGGCGGGCCTGCGGGCGGCGCCGGCCGCCCCTACGTTGACGCGTCGGTGGAGCGGTGGCGCCCGAGGCGGAGGGGACGAGGTGTTCCTGGAGCGGATCCTGGAGCGAAAGCGGGACGAGGTGGCCGCCCTGCGGCCGAGGCGATCCGAGCTGGAGGAGGCGGCCGGACGGGCGTCGCTCCCCCGGGGCTTCCTCCGGCACCTGCGGACTCCGGCGGACCGGGTGTCGGTGATCGCCGAGTTCAAGCGGCGGTCCCCGTCGGCGGGCGAGATCGCTCCCGATGCCGAGCCGGCGTCCACGGCGGCCGCCTACCGGGCGGCGGGGGCCCGGGCCATGTCGGTCCTCACCGACGGCCCGGGCTTCGGCGGGTCGCTGGACGACCTGCGGGCGGCGCGCGGTGCGGCGGACCTGCCGGTCCTCCGGAAGGACTTCCTCCTGGATCCGGTCCAGCTCCTGGAATCCCGTGCGGCCGGGGCCGACGCCGTGCTGCTCATCGTCCGGGCCCTGGACGGTGACCGGCTGCGGGCCCTCCTGCGTGCGGCCCGGGAGCTGGGGATGGACGCCCTGGTGGAGGTCCACGACGGCCAGGAGCTGGAGAGGGCGGTGGAGGCCGGCGCCCGGTGCGTCGGGGTGAACGCCCGGGACCTGGAGAGCTTCGCCGTGGACCTGGATCGCAGCGAGGCCCTGGTGGGTCGGGTCCCGCGGGAGCTGGTCTCCGTGGCGGAGAGCGGGATCCAGGGGCCGGAGGACGTGGACCGGATGGGCGCGGCCGGAGCGGACGCCGTTCTCGTGGGTACCGCTCTCATGGGCCGACCGGCCTCGGAGGCCCTGACGCCTCTGGTGGGCCGGCCCCGGACGGAGCGCGGAACGGGAGCACCGGGAGAGCGAGGAGGACGAAGGTGAGGGGGTCGACGGCGTGGCGGACGTGAAGATCTGCGGGATCACCCGGCGGGAGGACGCCGAGGCGGCGGCGAGCGCCGGCGCCCGGTACCTGGGCTTCGTGATGGCCGAGAGTCCCCGTCGCGTGGATCCGTCGGCCGTGGGCCACCTCTCGGCCGGCCTGGACGTGACGGGGGTGGGGGTGTTCGTGGACCGGACGCCCGACGCCGTGGCGGAGGCGGCCCGCGGGGCGGGCCTGGACCTGCTCCAGCTCCACGGCTCCGAGCCGCCGGAGGCCTGCCGCCGGCTCCGTTCCCGGGGCTTCACCGTGTGGAAGGCCCTCCGACCCCGGTCGGCCGGTGAGCTGGTGGCGGGGGCCCGGCGCTACCGGGACCACGCCGACGCGCTCCTGGTGGAGGGCCACTCGCCCGAGGCCGCCGGAGGGGTCGGCGCGGCCTTTCCCCACGAATGGATCGACGAGCTGGAGGGCCGGGATTCGTGGCCGCCCCTGGTCCTGGCGGGCGGGCTCACGCCGGACACGGTGGCCGGGGCGGTGCGCCGCGTCCGACCCGACGCGGTGGACGTGAGCAGCGGCGTGGAGCGTCGTCCCGGCGTGAAGGATCCGGGCCTGATCCACGCCTTCGTGGCGGCGGCCCTGTCGGCCGCGGCCGGGACGGCGGCGGGGGCGGCGGACTCGTGAGCGAGGAGGCGACCCGGGAGGAGGGCCGGGGGGGACGCTACGGCCCCTACGGCGGGAGCTACGTCCCCGAGACCCTGGTCCCGGCGCTGGGGGAGCTCCGGGAGGCGCTCACCGGGGCGTCGGCCGACGACGGGTTCCGCCGGGAGCTCTCGGAGATCCTCCGGGACTACGTGGGCCGGCCCACCCCCCTCCACGAGGCGCCGCGCCTGGGCGAGGCCCTGGGCGGGGTGCGCGTGTGGCTCAAGCGGGAGGACCTGAACCACACCGGGGCCCACAAGATCAACAACACGGTGGGCCAGGTGCTCCTGGCCCGGCGCATGGGGAAGACCCGGATCATCGCCGAGACCGGCGCGGGCCAGCACGGCGTGGCCACCGCCACCGCCTGCGCCCGCTTCGGCCTGGAGTGCGTGGTCTACATGGGCGAGGAGGACATGCGCCGGCAGGCGCTGAACGTGGAGCGCATGCGGCTCCTGGGAGCGGAGGTCCGGCCCGTCTCCTCCGGCACCCGGACCCTCAAGGACGCCACCAACGAGGCGATCCGCGACTGGGTGACGAACGTGGAGGACACCCACTACGTCATCGGGTCGGTGGTGGGGCCCGACCCCTATCCCCGGATGGTGCGCGATTTCCAGCGGGTGATCGGCGACGAGTCGCGGGAGCAGCTCGCGGCGCTGGGCGTGGGGGCCGACGGGCTGTTCGCCTGCGTGGGCGGCGGCTCCAACGCCATCGGGATGTTCACGGCCTTCATCGGGGACGACGACGTGGAGCTGGTGGGCGTGGAGGCCGCCGGAGAGGGCCTGGACACCGGCCGCCACTCGGCGCCCCTGGCCGCCGGGAGCCCGGGCGTCCTCCACGGCTCCCTCAGCTACCTCCTCCAGGACGAGGACGGCCAGGTCCGGCCGGCCCACTCGGTGTCCGCGGGCCTGGACTATCCCGGGGTGGGTCCGGAGCACGCCCACCTCAGGGACTCGGGCCGCGTCCGGTACGAGTCGGTCACCGACGGCCAGGCCCTGGACGCCTTCAGGCTCCTCTGCCGGACCGAGGGCATCATCCCGGCCCTGGAGAGCGCCCACGCCGTGGCGGGCCTGGCCATGGAGGCCGAGCGGTGGGAGGGGAGGGACGCGGTGATCTGCCTGAGCGGCCGGGGCGACAAGGACGTGGCGGAAGTGGCCCGGGTGCTGGAGGAGCGCCGGGGGCGGGACACGCCGGTGTCCCCCGGGAGCGACGCCGGGGACGCCACGTGAGCGGGAGCCCCCTGGGCTCCGCCTTCGCCCGCTGGCGGGAGGAGGGACGCAGGGCGTTCATCCCGTTCCTCACCCACGGATATCCCTCCCTCGAGGCGACCCCGCGCCTCCTGGAAGCCCTGGCCGACGCCGGCGCCGACGTCATCGAGCTGGGCGTGCCGTTCAGCGATCCCCTGGCCGACGGGCCCACCATCCAGCGGGCGAGCTGGGCGGCGCTGGAGGGCGGCGCCACCCTCCGCTCGGCCCTCCGTCTGGTGGAGGAGATGGCCGAGGACCTCCCGCCGGTCGTCCTGTTCAGCTACCTGAACCCGGTCCTCCGCATGGGACCGGATCGCTTCGTGGAGCGGGCGCGGGAGGCGGGGGTCGCCGGGATCCTGATCACCGATCTCCCCCTGGGCTCGGATCCGGAGCTGGAGGAGCGGCTGGCGGCGGGCGGACCGGACCTGGTCCGGCTGGTGGCTCCCACCACCCACCGCACGCGGGTCGCGGAGATCGCCGGCCGGGCCACCGGGTTCCTCTACTACATCGCCCGGACGGGCGTCACCGGCGCCCGGTCGGAGCTCACCGAGACCCTGGAGGAGGAGGTGGCCGGGCTCCGGGAGCTGACGGGCCTGCCGGTGGCCGTGGGCTTCGGGATCTCCCGGCCCGAGCACGCCCGGAGGGTGGCCCGCGTGGCCGACGGCGCGGTGGTGGGGAGCGCCCTCATCGACGCGCTGGAGCGCTCCGAGGAGGCGTTCCGGGAGCTGGCGGCGGAGCTGGCGGAGGCGGTTCACGGGGTGGGGTTTACCCCGCGCGCTTCGTGAGCAGCCGGTCCAGCGCGTTGGCGAACTCCTGCTTCTCCCTCTGTCCGTAGGGCTTCGGACCGCCCGTCTCCACTCCGGCGGTCCGGAGGGAGTCCACCAGCGGGTTGCTGGCGGGCGTGGAGAGGGGCTGGTTGGCCACCAGCGCGGTCTCGAGCTCGAGGCGGGCGGAGGCCCGGAACACGATCTCCTTCACGTCGTTCGGGGCGGCGTCGGCGTCGATCCAGATCTTCAAGCTACCGATGCCGGTCCTCCTCCCGGGCGGCCATGGTCTTCACCAGCTTCTCGCTCGGGCTGACGAACACGGTCTTCGCCCGCTGGGGGATCACGGCGCCCGGAGGGGACTTTCGCGGGCTGCGAACGTATTTCCGCCGCGTCCAGTCGACGCCCACGGTCCCGCTGTGCCGGGCCTTGCTGTTCGTGGCGGCGGCCACCGCGGCCTCCTGGAGGTCCTTCCGGGGGGGATTCCCCTCCCGGTGGCCCCAGCGGAGGATCACGTGGGAGCCGGGGACCTGGCGGGCGTGGAGCCAGATGTCGTCCGGCGAGGAGTGGTGGAAGGTGAGCTCCTCGTTGTCCTTCGCCGATCGCCCCACCCGGACCTCCAGGCCGCTCGCCGTCCGCAGGACCCGGTAGGGGAGCCGGTCCTCCTCGGGGCCGTCGCCGCCGTCGCCGGGACGTCCCCCGGCCAGGGACCACAGCTCCTCCCGGCGCTCCTCCCCCACCTCGGCCCCGGACCGCAGCGTTTCCCGGAGCCGCTCCCGGGCCTCGGACACGCGGCGGGCCCGGTCCTCGGCGCGCCGGATCTCCTTCGGAACCCGCTCCCGGGCCCGCTCCCGGCGGGCGGCGCGGTCGTAGTAGCGCCGGGCGTTCCCGGCGGCGTCCAGCCTGGGGTCCAGCTCCACCTCCCGGGGGGTGCCGTCGAAGCCCTCCAGCTCGACCCGCGACGCTCCCCGGGGGACCCGGTCCTTCCGGGTCAGGAGGAGGTGTCCGACGCTCCGGAGCTCCTCGGGGTCCGCTCCCCCTTCCAGCTCGCTCCTCAGGGCGTCCCGGCGCCGCTCCAGCCGCTCCTCCTCCTCTTCCAGGGCGTCCAGGATCTCCAGGAGCCCGGCGTCGGCCTCCGACGGGGCCTCCCCCTCGGGCCCCTCCTCGCCGCCGTCCCCTCCGCCCCCCGCCAGGGGGGACTCCGACCGGATCGCCTCCACCAGCCCCGCGGCCTCCGCCGACCGGCGCATGCCCTGGAGCAGGGAGGCCACCGGCCGCGCCTCCTCCCGGCCCAGGGGCGCCACGTAGGGGAGGGGAGGGCCGTCGCCCCCCGGCAGGAGCCACGCGGAGCCCTCCCCGTCGTCGGCTTCCTCCAGGAGGGAGCGGTAGCGCCGGTACGCGGCCCCGGCCGGGTCCGGGTCGCCGCGGCCGCCCCCTTCCTCCTCCTCCTCCGTGGTTTCGAACTCCGCCGCCTCGAAGGGCTCCAGCAGCCATTCGGCGTTGATCCCGCTGGTCCACGCCACGTTCCGGAGGAGCCGGCCCCGCCGGTCCCCGGGATCGCCTCCCTCCAGGAGCTCGCGCCACCGGGCCCCGGGGAGCGGCTCCCCGGCCCCCTCCCGCTCGCCCGCCGGCGGCCGGTACCGCGCGCCGGGGCGGAGGACCCGTCCGCCCGGCTCCCGGGGCCAGGCCACCTCGCCGATCTCCCCTTCGGGCAGGTCCAGGATCAGCAGGTTCCACTGGTTGGTGTGCAGCTCGGCCACCAGCCGCCAGTTCGGCGGGTGGGGAGGCGTCCCCAGGTCCAGCTCCAGGAGCCGCTCGTCGGCCGGCGCCCGGGCGTCCAGCAGCTCGGCCTTCCGGAACGTCCGCGACCTGCGGGCCGGGATCCGCGGGAGGTCCTCGCCGGCCAGCACGTGGCCCGCGGTGGGATGGAGGAGGAAGAGGAGCTCCGCGCCCCCTTCGAACCGGAGGCCGCCCCGGCGACGGTCCCGGTCCAGCCACGCCGAACGGACCGGACGCCCGCCGAAGCCCTCCCGGATCTCCCGGGCCAGGGCCCGGGCGCCCAGCGGATCGTGCTCGATGGCCACCCCGGCTCCCTCCTCTCCCGTCGTCTGGTGCGCCGACCGCGAATCGACAATATTCGCCCCGGTGGATCCACCGCCGCGATCTCTCGGGGACCCTCCCCCAACGTACGCGTTCACCGGGCATGGAGTGCACCGTGGCACAGGAAGGACGAACGGAAAAGGGCTCCCGCGACGGGGGCCCCGCCCGGATCACCGAGCTCCGGGACATGAAGGAGCGGGGCGAGCCCATCGCCGTCCTCACCTGCTACGACCACCTCTTCGCCCGGATCCTGGAAGCCGCCGGGGTGGACCTGGTCCTGGTGGGGGATTCGGTGGGACAGGTGCTGCTGGGCTACGACTCCACCCTCCCCGTGACCCTGGAGGAGATGATCCACCACGGGGCGGCCGTCCGGCGGGGGCTGGAGGACACCCTCCTGGTGGTGGACCTCCCCTTCGGCAGCTATCAGGCGGGCGTGGAGGACGCCGTCCGGAGCGGGATCCGGGTCCTCAAGGAGACGGGAGCGGAGGGCGTGAAGCTGGAGGGGGCCGACGACCGGACCCTGGCGTCCGTCCGGGCGCTCACCGACTCGGGGGTCCCGGTCATGGGACACCTGGGCCTCACCCCCCAGTCGGTCCACCAGATGGGCGGCTACGGGGTCCGGGGGCGGGAGCCCTCCGAGGCAGGGGCCATCCGTCGCCGGGCCCGGGCCCTGGAGGAGGCGGGCTGCTTCTCCCTGGTGCTGGAGATGGTCCCGTCGGATCTCGCCGGCGAGGTCACCCGGTCCCTGGGGATCCCCACCATCGGCATCGGCGCCGGGCCCCGGGTGGACGGGCAGGTGCTGGTGCTCCACGACATGCTCGGGCTGAACCGGGGGTTCCGGCCCCGGTTCCTGCGCCGGTTCGCCGAGCTGGGGGACGCGAGCCAGGCGGCGGCCGGCGAGTACGTCCGGGCCGTGAAGGAGGGCGACTATCCCTCCGAGGAGGAGGAGTACGCGGGATGACGGCCGGGAGCGCCGGGCGGGGGGACGGGATCCCCGTCGTCCGGACCGTGGAGGCCATGCGGGCCCGCTCCCGCGACCGGAGGGACCGGGGGGACCGGGTGGGCCTGGTCCCCACCATGGGCGCGCTCCACGAGGGCCACCTCAGCCTGGTGGACCGGGCCGGGGAGCTGGCCGACGCCGTCTACCTCTCCGTCTTCGTGAACCCCACCCAGTTCGGCCCCGACGAGGACTACGAGGAGTATCCGCGGGACCTGGAGGGCGATCGGGAGGCGGCGGCGGAGCGGGGGGTGGACGGGATCTTCGCGCCATCGGTCTCCGAGATGTATCCCCGGGAGCCGGGGGTGTGGGTGGTTCCCGGCCCCCTGGGCGACCGGCTCGACGGCGCCAGCCGGCCCGGCCACTTCCGCGGTGTGCTCACCGTGGTGTGCAAGCTCTTCCACGTCGTGGAGCCCGACGTGGCCGTCTTCGGCCGGAAGGACTTCCAGCAGTCGGTCCTCGTGCGCAGGATGGTCTCCGATCTGGACCTCCCGGTGCGGGTGGAGGTGGCGCCCATCGTCCGGGAGGACGACGGGCTCGCCGTGAGCTCCCGCAACGAGTACCTGTCGCCGGGGGAGCGCCGGCGGGCCACCTGCCTGGCCCGGGCCCTGGCCTCGGTCCGCCGGGCCTATCGGGGAGGGGAGCGGGATCCGGCGGCCCTCGTGGACCGGGCCCAGGAGATCCTCCGGGGAGCGGGCGCCGAGGTCGACTACGTGGCGGTGGTGGATCCCGAGAGCCTCGAAGGCGTACCGCACCCGGCCCCGCCGGAAGCGGTGTGTGCCGTGGCCGCCTGGATGGGCGACACGAGGCTCATCGACAACGCCCCCCTGGGCGGACCGTCGAGCCTGGACGCGACGGAGGTCGCTCCCGGGGGTTGAGGACGGGAGGACGGAGGGCCCCGGCGCGGGCCTCCGGGGCCCCAGCGGCCGGACTTCCGCCACGAGGCGAACACGGGGACGGGACGACGATGCGACGAACGCCCTTCACAGCCGGGATCCACCGGACGGACGGCCCCCCGTGCCGGCCGGCGGACCGGGCCGACGGCTGATCCCCCCGGTGCATCCTCTCGTTCGGGCCGCGGGACGGAAGGGAGAGCTCCCGGCATGGGCGCGCTGCTCGCCCGATCGCCGGGGCCACCTGGAGCGCATGGCCCGGCTCATGGAGGACTGGGGTGAGCGGCGGGGGCTGACCGGGAACGATCTCGTGCGCTGGCGGGCCGCCGCCGTGCTCCACGACGCGCTCCGCGACGCGGATCTGGAGGAGCTGACGCCCTGGGTCGGGGACGGGGACCCGGACCGTGCCTGGCCCCCGGCGACCCTCCACGGCCCCGCCTGCGCCGCCAGGCTCCGTGAGGAAGGGGTGGACGACGAGCCGCTCCTGCGGAGCATCCGCTTCCACACCTCCGGTCATCCGGCGTTCGGCGACCTGGGGGACCACCTCTACCTGGCCGACTACCTGGAGCCCGGCAGGGACTTCCAGCCGGAGGAGCGGCGGGCGCTCCGGAGCAGGGTACCGGGCGACCCCCGCCGCGTCCTCCTGTCCGTGATCCGGAGCCGACTGGAGCATCTCCTCACCGTACCGCGGGCGATCCTGCCGGAGACGGTGGCCTACTGGAACGCCCGGCTGGAGGAGCAGGCGGAGGAGACCGCCCGCCGCTCCGGGCGCTGATGGCCTACCGCCGCCGGCGCTCGACGTCCCTCTCCCGATGGATCGTGGGGGCCATCTTCCTGGCGGTGGCCGTCCTGGCGGCGTCCACGGTGGTGGGTTGGCTCGAGTCCCGTTCCGCGGGAGGGGCGGGGGGCGAGGCGGCGTCGGCCGATTCCACGGCGTCCCGGCGGGCCGCCATCCGGGTGGAGGTGCTGAACGGAGCGGGAGATCCCGGCGCAGCCGAGCGGGTGGCCCGGTGGATCCGGGACCTGGGATTCGACGTGGTCTACTTCGGCAACGCCTCCCACTTCGACCACGGGGTGAGCCACGTGGTGGATCGGAACGGGGAGACCGGGGGCGCCCGGGTCCTGGCCCGGGCGCTGGCGGTGGACAGCATGGCCTCGGACCCGGCCCCCGAGCTCTTCCTGGACGCCACCCTGGTGCTGGGCCAGGACTGGCGGGATCGGTTCTCCGGAGCGACCGGACGCCTCCCGGACCTGGGATCGGGCGCTCCGGCCGACGGCGACGAAGGCGGAGGAGGGTAGCGGCCCGCCGACCGGCGGGAGCGGCTGCTAGGCGTCTCCGTCGGACTCCGACGAGTTCCCCTTCTCCAGCCGGAGCTGGCCGCACGCCGCGGCGATGTCCCGGCCCCTGGGCTCGCGCACGGCGGCGCTGATCCCCCGCCGGTGGAGTTCCCGGACGAACCGGGAGATCCGCTCCGGGTCGCTGGGCTCCCAGTCCACGTCCGGGATCGGGTTGAAGGGGATCAGGTTGACGAAGCAGGTGAGATCGTCCAGGAGGTCCGCCAGCTCCGCCGCCAGCTCGGGCGTGTCGTTGAGCTCGTGGATCAGGATGTACTCGAAGCTCACGCGCCGTCCCCTGGCCTCCTGGTACTCCCGGATCGCGTCCATGAGCTCGGGGAGGGGGAACCGCTTCTCCACCGGCATGATCTCGGCCCGGAGCTCGTGACGGGGAGCGTGGAGGGAGACCGCCAGGCCGAAGGCTTCGGGCCGTCGCGCCAGGGCACGGATCCCCGGAACCAGCCCCACCGTGGACACGGTGATCTTCCGCGCCCCCACCCCGAAGCCCCGGTTCAGCACCTGGAGGGAGGTCAGGACCGCCTCCAGGTTCGCCATGGGCTCGCCCATCCCCATGTAGACCACGTTGGTGATCTCCCGGCCCATCTCCTCCCGGGCGAAGAGGCTCGCCTCCCGGAACTGGGCGACGATCTCTCCCGCCGAGAGCTGGCGCTGGAAGCCGAAGTGTCCCGTGGCGCAGAAGCGGCAGCCCAGGGCGCAGCCCGCCTGGGAGGAGAGGCAGAGGGTGAGGCGGTCCGCCGTGGGGATCAGCACCGACTCCACCTGCTCGCCGTCCTCGAGCCCCCACAGGTGCTTCACCGTCCCGTCGTCCGACCGGGCCGTGTAGGTCGGCTCCAGGGGCGTCAGGGAGAACCGGGCCGCGAGGGAGCTCCGCAGCCCGGTGGGCAGGGTCGTGATCTCCCCGAAGGCCCGGGCTCCCTTTTCGTACATCCAGTGGGTGAGCTGGTCCAGGCGGTACGACGGCTCCCCGGCCTCCTCCAGGGCCGAGGCGAGTCGATCGGCGGCCTCCTCCGGGACCAGCCCCAGCAGCTCCACCGGCTCCGGCGTCGCCGCCGGGGCGTCCGGTGGTGCCTCCCGGGCTGGAGAGGTCGGTTCGGAGCTCATGAGGGGCTCGGAAGGGGCTCTGGAGGAGCGGGGGAACGCCGGTTGCCGCGGCCTGTCACGTGGAATATACTCGCCGTGCTTGTACGCATGGCCGTACGCTCCCGTTCCTCCTCTCCTCCCATCCCATCGCGTCCCGTCCAGCCACCTCCTGCCCCGATGCACTCGTGAGATCCGGTTTCACCCTCCTGGCCCACCTGACCCCCGAGCGGATCGTCCTGCCCCTGCGGAGTCGGGACAAGGAGGGGGTGGTCCGGGAGCTCGCCGAGGTCACCGCCCGGAGCGTCGGCCGGGGAGGGCGTACCGACGAGCTGGCCGATGCGGTCCTGGAGCGGGAGGGCGTCCTGAGCACGGGCATCGGAGGGGGCGTGGCCCTCCCGCACGCCCGGACCGCGGTGGTGTCGGAGCTGGCCCTGGCCGCGGGGACCGTCCCGGGCGGGGTGGATTTCGCCGCCCTGGACGGCCGTCCCGTGCGGCTCGTCTTCCTCCTGGCCGGCCCCGTGGACTCGGCCGGCGACCACGTGCGGGCCCTCAGCCGCCTCAGTCGGCTCCTGGGCCGGGAGGAGCTCCGGGATCGCCTGATCGACTGCCGGGACGCGGAGGCGTTCATCCAGACCATCGGCGAGGCCGAGGCCGCGTGAGCCCACGGGGGGCGAGGGACGTCCTGGACGCCTGGGGCCCGGTGTTCCTGTGGGCCGCGGGGATCCTGGTGGTCACCACCGTGCCCCTGCCGGGTCGGGCGAGCATGGCGATCCGGCACCTGGACAAGCTGGTCCACGCCGCCATGTATTCGGGGCTGGGCTGGACGGTGGCCCGGGCCCTGCACCGTACGGGTCGGTCCACGGGGATAGCGCTGTTCGTGGCGGTGGCGGCGGCCGCGGGGTTCGCGGCGCTGAACGAATCGATCCAGGCGTGGGTGGGCCGGGAGCCGGACGTGGTGGACTGGATCGCCGACGCCGTGGGCCTCGCCGCGGGCCTGGGCCTCTTCCTCTGGCTCCGGAGAGGCCGGAGCGAACGCGAGCGATCATCGACGGAAGGCGACGGGAGCGAATGAGCGAGAGAGACGAAGCGGGGCACGGCACCACCGACCGGGACGCGATCCGGGAGGGCGCCACCTCCCTCCGGGACGTCCGCTGCGGGGAGCTGCGCGCCGACCACGAGGGCCGGGAGGTGCGCCTGGCCGGGTGGGTCCACCGCCGCCGGGACCTCGGGGGACTGATCTTCGTGGATCTCCGGGACCGGGCGGGCCTGGTCCAGCTCTCCTTCGGCCCCGAGTGGAGCGGAGAGGAGGCCCTGGCCCTGGCCGAGGAGCTGAGCGCCGAGGACGTGCTCCGGGTCCGCGGCCGGGTGGCCGCCCGTCCCGAGGAAGCGGTGAACCCCGAGATGGACACCGGGGCGGTGGAGGTCCACGTGCTGGAGGCCCGGAGGCTCTCGGCCGCCGACCCGCTCCCCATCCTGGTGGCCCAGCCGCCGTCCGAGGAGCTCCCGTCCGAGGAGCTCCGCCTGGAGCACCGGTACCTGGACCTCCGGCGTCCCGAGATGCAGCGGAGCCTCATGGTGCGCCACCGGGCCCTGGCGGCGGCCCGCCGGAGCCTCGAGGCCTCGGGCTTCGTGGAGGTGGAGACCCCGTTCCTGACCCGGCGGACGCCCGAGGGAGCCCGTGATTTCCTGGTGCCCAGCCGCATGCATCCCGGAGAGGTCTACGCCCTCCCCCAGTCGCCGCAGATCTACAAGCAGATCCTCATGACCTCCGGCCTCGATCGGTACTACCAGGTGGCCCGTTGCCTCCGGGACGAGGACCTCCGGGCCGACCGCCAGCCGGAGTTCACCCAGATCGACGCCGAGATGTCCTTCGTGGGGGAATCCGACGTGAAGGCGGTCTGCGAGGAGATGCTGGCCGAGATGTGGACGGTGGCCGGCGCCCCCCGCCCCGAGACCCCCTTCCCGGTCCTCACCCACGAGGAGGCGCTGGAGCGGTACGGCACGGACAAGCCCGACCTTCGGATCCCCTGGGAGATCCGGGACCTCTCGGAGGTGCTCACGGGGATCGGGTTCCGGATCTTCGACGGGGCGGTGGAGGCGGGCGGCCGCGTCCGGGGCCTCCGGGTCCCCGGGGGCGCCGAGCTCTCCCGGAGCCGCCTCGACGAGCTGGACGGGCTCGCGCTCGACCGGGGCGCGAAGGGGGTCCTGTGGCTGAAGCTGGAGGCCAACGGCTGGTCCGGGGGGGCGGCCGCCGCGGCGGTGGAGGACGGGGCCGCCGGCGCGCTCCGGGCCGCCGCCGACCTGGAGGAGGGTGACCTCCTGCTCCTGGTGGCCGGGCCCGACGGGGAGACGGGACCGGCCCTGGACGCCCTCCGCCGCCGGTGCGCGGAGCTCCTGGACGCCGTGGGGGAGGACGGCCGCTTCGCCTGGATCACCGACTTCCCCCTCTTCCACAGGGATCCCGAGACGGGGGCGCCGGTGCCGAGCCACCATCCGTTCACCATGCCCGCCACCGACGATCCGGAGGAGATCCTGGAGCGCCCCCTGGAGGTGGGGAGCGAGGCGTACGACGTCGTGTACGACGGAACGGAGATCTGCAGCGGGAGTATCCGGTGCCACCGGCCCGATCTCCAGCGGGCGGTCTTCTCGGTCCTGGGGCTCGAGCCGGAGGAGATGGACGAGAAGTTCGGCTTCCTGCTCCGGGCGTTCCGGTACGGAGTGCCCCCCCACGGCGGGTTCGCGGTGGGGGTGGATCGGGTCGTGGCGCTCATGGTGGGGGCGGAGTCGATCCGGGACGTCATCGCGTTCCCGAAGACGGCGGCGGGACGGGGGCTCATGGAGCGGGCCCCGTCTCCGGCGGACCCCGACGAGCTGGCGGAGCTGGGGCTCCGACTCGAGTGATGCCGCATCGCAGCGACGGAGGCGACCGAGATCGGTAACGACAGTTCAGTCCAGGAGACCGCCCCCGAGGAGTCCACGGTGGAGCATCGGCTCTCGGTGGACGGCGCCGACTCCCTCCTCCTGGCGGGGGTGAACGACGCCAACCTCACGACCCTCTCCCGCGTCTCCGGCTGTCGAGCCATCCTGCGGAGCGACCAGCTCATCCTCTCCGGGCCCGCCGCCGAGGTGGAACGCGCGGTGGCCGTGGCGCAGAAGATGATCGAGGCGGCCCGGAAGCGGGAGCCCTTCGAGGCCTCGGACGTGGAGCGGCTCTTCCAGCGGGCCGCCGAGGGCGAGATCCGGGCCGAGCCCCTGGACGAGGCCGAGGACGCCGTGACGCTCCCGGGGGCCAACCAGGTGATCCGCCCCAAGTCCGAGGGGCAGCGCCGCTACCTCCGGGCCATCCGCCACAACGACATCGCGGTGGGCGTGGGGCCGGCCGGCACGGGGAAGACGTACCTGGCGGTGGCCATGGCGGTGGACATGCTCCACCGGAAGCGGGTGAGCAAGATCATCCTGACCCGGCCCGCCGTGGAGGCGGGCGAGGCGCTGGGCTTCCTCCCCGGCGACATCCGGGAGAAGGTGGATCCGTACCTCCGCCCCCTCTACGACGCCCTGGAGGACATCATGCCGCCGGAGCGCGTCCAGGGGGCCATCGAGGAGCACGTGATCGAGATCGCGCCCCTGGCCTACATGCGGGGTCGGACGCTGTCCGACGCCTTCCTCATCCTGGACGAGGCCCAGAACGCCACCCGGGCCCAGATGAAGATGTTCCTCACGCGGCTCGGCGCGAACTCCCGGACGGTCATCACCGGCGACAAGACGCAGATCGACCTGACCCGGCCCGAGGACTCGGGGCTCCTGGAGATCGAGGCCATCCTCCGGTCCATCGAGGGGATCGAGTTCGTCTACCTCGACGAGACCGACGTGGTGCGGCACCGCCTGGTGAAGGACATCATCCGGGCGTACGCCGGGGATACGGGGGATTCGACGGGCGAGGGCGACGAGAAGGGCCCATGAGGGGCCCCGCATCCGACGGGGCCCGCCCGTGAGCCAGGAGGGATCGGGACGGACGGGGTGGCGCGACGCCCTCCGGGCCGTCAACCGGGTCCCGGAGGAGGACTGGCGGGAGCTGCTGGCCCATCACGGGACCCGCGTCCTCGCCGTCGGCCTGGCGGCGGTGGCCGTCTTCCTCCTCTTCCCCAGGTCGCCGCTCCCCAGCTTCGCCCTGCTGGAGGAGGGGATGGTGGCGCCCCGGGACGTCATCGCCGAGATCCCCTTCGACGTGGACAAGCCCTCCGAGCAGCTGGAGGAGGAGCGCCGGGAGGCCGCCCGGTCGGTGGCCCCCATCTTCACCCGGGACGGTTCGGCCGTGGACTCCACCGTGGCCAGGGTGGAGCGCTTCTTCGACGGCCTCGACGACGCGCTGGCCGGGTCGGATCCCGTCGACGCCGGGCTCCGGGACTGGCTCCGGAGCCAGGGCCTCGATCCGGGTGAGGCCCAGATCGCGTACCTCCGGGAGGAGGAGAACCGCCGCTGGCTCCGCGTCGAGCTCCTGGAGGCGTTCCGGGAGCTCCTGGACGAGGGGGTGGCCCAGGCCTCCGCCCTCCGGGAGACCGATGGCGACCGGGTGATCGTCCGGGAGCACGGGGTGGAGCGGCCGATGCCCCGGGATTCGATCCTGACCCTCGGCGACTTCTACCGGCGGGCCGCCAGCCGCCCCCTGCCGGACTCGACCTCCGCCGGGGTCCGGCTCTACCAGACCCTGCTGGTCCGGATGGTGGAGCCGAGCCTCCGGTACGAGGCCGACGAGACGGAGCGGGCCCGGGAGCTGGCCAGGAGCGCCGTGGACGCGACCCGTACGGTGGTCCTGGAGGGCGAGCGGATCGTGGCGGCCCACGAGCGGGTGGGCGAAGAGGAGATGGCCAAGCTCCGGGCCTATCGGGACGCGCTCCTGGACCGGTCCGGGACGGGAGAGGAGCGGTGGCTGGAGGGCCTGGGGAGCATCCTCTACGCCCTGGTCCTCCTGGGACTCCTGGCGCTCCTGCTCCGATTCCACAGGGAGGAGGTCTACCGCGACGTCCCCCGGTTCCTCATCGTCCTGCTCTCCCTGGTCACCGCGGTGGCGGCGGCGAGCTGGATCGGTGGGACGGACGCACCCATGATGCTGATCCCCGCGGCGTTTCCGGCCCTGGTGGTGGCGGCCCTGTTCGACGGACTGCTGGGGGTGGCCACGGCGTTCTTCCTGGCGGCCATCCTGGCGGGCCAGCCTCCCTTCGTCGGGATCAGCGTGCCCTTCACGGTGCTCGCCGGAGGCTCCGCGGGGGCGCTGGCCGTGCCGTGGATCCGCCGGCGGGCCCAGAGCTGGATCCTCATCGCCGCCATCACCGGCGGATACGTCCTGGCGGGCGGAGCGCTGGCGCTGCTCCGGTACCTCTCCCTCGGCGACTGGGTCACGGGCGTCGGATGGGGGGCGGTGAACGCCACCACGTGCACCGTCTTCGCCATGGGCGCCGTGGTGCCGGCGCTGGAGAAGCTCACCGGGATCACCACCGACCAGACCCTGCTGGAGTACTCGGACTTGAACCGCCCCCTGCTGCGGCGCCTCTCCCGGGAGGCGCCGGGCAGCTACGCCCACTCGGTGAACGTGGCCAACCTGGCCGAGGCGGCGTGTTCGGCCATCGGGGCCAACGCGCTCCTGGCCCGGGTGGGGAGCTACTACCACGACGTGGGCAAGATGACCCGGCCCCAGTACTTCATCGAGAACCAGCCCCGGGGACGGAATCCCCACGACCGCCTCCAGCCCTCCCGGAGCGCCGCCGTGATCCGGGAGCACGTGCGGGAGGGCCTCAGGCTGGCCGAGGAGGAGGGGCTCCCGGAGGTGATCCGGGACTTCATCGCGGAGCACCACGGGACGCAGCAGATCGTGTACTTTCTCCGAAAGGCCCGGCAGGAGGAGCCGGAGCTGGATCTGGATCCCGGCGGGTTCGCCTACCCGGGACCGAAGCCGCGAAGCAAGGAGACGGCGGTGGTCATGCTCGCCGACGGGGTGGAGTCCACCACCCGGACCCTCAAGGAGCCCAGCGCCGAGCGGATCCGGGAGCTGGTGGAGAGCATCGTCTCGGCCCGGATGGAGGAAGGGCAGCTCGACCGGTGTCCCCTCACCCTGCAGGACATCGATCGGATCGAGACCGAGTTCTCCCGTGTCCTGAACGGGATGTACCATCACCGGATCGACTACCCGGGGCCGGCCCCGGGCGGCGAAGGGAGCGACCCGGAGGCGGGCGCCGCCGCCCCGGACGGTGCCGACGGCGGAGGCTGAGCGGTGGGTGGCGCTCCCCGGGCCACCGTCCACCTGAACCGGTTCGACGAATGGCCGGCCGCCTCCGGCTGCCGTGACGCGGTGGCGGAGGCGGTGCGCCTGACGCTCCGGCGGGCCGATCCCGGGGCGGAGGACGACGCCCCGGCGGGGGCCGAGATCTCCGTGACCTGCCTGTCCCGCCGGGAGATCCGGGCGATGAACCGGCGTCACCTCTCCCGGGACCGCCCCACCGATGTCATCGCCTTCCCCCTGGGGCGGGAGCCCGTGCTCCTGGGCGACGTGTACGTGTGCCCGGAGGTGGCCCGGGAGCAGGCCGAGGAGCGGGGCCTGCGGCCGTCGACCGAGCTCCTCCGGCTGGTGATCCACGGCGTCCTCCACGTGCTGGGATGGGAGCATCCCGAGGGCGAGGGGCGCGAGGAGAGCGAGATGTTCCGGATGCAGGAGGACCTGCTGCGGGAGGTGCTGGAGCGGGAGGAGACGCCCGTCGGTCGGGAGGACTCGCCGTGAAGGCCGCGCTGGCCGCCGTCCGGCGCTACCTCCTCACCGGCCTCATCGTGGCCGCTCCGGTGGGCGTCACCATCTTCCTCCTGGCGTGGGCCTTCCGCGAGCTCGACGCCATCCTCGGCCAGTACCTCCCCCCGCTGCTGGGGGTGGCGGTCCCCGGCCTGGGCCTCCTGGTCCTCCTGATCGCCCTCCTGCTGATCGGGTGGATCTCCCACCGGGCGCTGGGCCGGAGGATCCTCTACGGCTGGAACGACCTCCTCTCCCGTGTGCCGGTGGTGCGCAAGGTCTACGGCACCGCCTCACAGGTGGTCCAGTCGGTGCTGGATCGGGACGAGAAGCTCTTCCAGGCGTGCGCCATGATGGAGTACCCCTCGGCGGGGAGCTACGCGCTGGTGTTCATCACCGCCCGGGCCCCCCGGGAGATGGAGGGGCCGGTGGGGAAGGAGATGGTCACCGTCTTCCTCCCCACCTTCCCGAACCCCACCACCGGCTACCTCATGCAGGTGCCCACCGACGGCCTCACGCCCCTGCCCATGAGCGTGGAGGACGGGTTCCAGCTGGTGATCTCCGCCGGGGCGGCCCTGCCCGGCGGCCAGGGCCGACGGCGGGGGCTGGACCTGGAGCGCCTCTTCCATGAAGATGCCGTGCCGGTCGAGGAGGCGATCGGGGCGCCGGGCCAGGGACCGGCGCCGGCGGACGGAGGAGCGGACGAGGAGAGGGCACCGGAGGACGGAGGAGGGGAGGAGCGGTGAGCAGCTCGGAGGGAGGAGGCGCCCCGGAGGCGGGCGGCCGGGTGGAGGGCGACCTGATCGGGCGGAGGAGACACCTGGTGCACCTCCTCCGCCACGGCAGCGAGGACGAGGTCCGGCGGTTCCTGGAGGGGGCCCATCCCAGCGACGTGGCCGACGTGCTGGAGGCCCTGGAGGAGGAGATCCAGCTCCGGCTCCTCTCGGTGCTCCCGGCGTCGGTGGCCGCCGAGGCCCTGGCGGAGATGGAGGAGGTCGAGGAGCCGGGGGAGCTCCTGGCCGACCTGTCCCCGGAGCGGATCGACGAGCTGGTCAGCGAGCTGGCCGACGACGACGCCGCCGATCTCATCGGCGAGCTGGATCCCGAGGACCAGGCCCGGGTCCTCTCGACGCTGAGGGACACGGAGGACGCCTCGGAGATCCAGGAGCTCCTGGAGTATCCCGAGGACACCGCCGGCGGGATCATGACCCTGGAGATGGTGGCGGTCCCGTCCACCCTCTCCTGCGGCGAGGCCATCGAGGAGATCCGCCGCCAGGCCACCGAGCACGAGCACGAGGAGTTCTTCAACATCTTCGTGGTGGATCCGGATCGGGAGCTCCGGGGCATCGTGGCCCTCCAGGACCTGGTCCTGGCCGAACCCGGCGAACCCATCGTGTCCCGGGTGGAGGATCCGCCGG
Source organism: uncultured Gemmatimonadota bacterium (assembly GCA_964627425.1). Lineage (GTDB taxonomy): Bacteria > Gemmatimonadota > Gemmatimonadetes > Palauibacterales > Palauibacteraceae > Caribbeanibacter. The sequence goes on along the minus strand of CAZVIY010000020.1, from coordinate 14,091 downwards.
CCGTGGTGCCGGTGGACATGGACCAGGAGGACGTGGGACGGATCCTCTCCCGCTACAACCTGGCCTCCATCGGCGTGGTGGATCCCCTGAACCGCCTGGTGGGCCGGATCACCTTCGACGACGTCATCGACGTCATCGAGGCCGAGACCACCGAGGACATCCTCCGGTTCGCCGCGGTCTCCGAGGAGGAGCGCGTGAGGGGGGGGACCCGGGACGCCATCCGGAGCCGGCTGCCGTGGCTGGTGGTGAACCTGCTCACGGCGGCGGTGGCCGCCAGCGTGGTGTACTACTACGAGGCGACCATCGAGCGCCTGGCCATCCTGGCGGCGGTCATGCCCGTCATCGCCGGCATGGGGGGGAACGCGGGGACCCAGGCCCTGGCGGTGACGGTGCGGCGGATCGCCGTGTCCGACGAGTCCCTCTCGGAGCGGTGGCAGGTGGTGGGCAAGGAGATCCTGGTGGGGCTGGTGAACGGGGCGGTCCTCGGGGCCCTCGTGGCCGTGGCGGGCCTCTACCTGGTCGTCGACCCCCTCTTCGGGCTGGTGGTCATGCTGTCCATGTGGGGGAACCTGGTGGTGGCCTCCTTCGCCGGGGCCTTCATCCCCATCCTCCTAGAGAGCATGGGCGTGGATCCGGCGGTGGCGTCGTCCATCTTCGTCACCACCCTCACCGACCTGGCCGGCTTCTTCCTCCTGCTGGGCCTGGCCACGGCCCTGCTCATGTAGGGGGCGGGAGCCATGGAGCTGACGCCGTCCCACCGGGAGCTGGTGGAGGAGTTCCGGGCCGGCCGGACCCGGGCCCTGGCCCGCTGCATCTCGCTGATCGAGAACGAGGCGGCGGGCTTCGAGTCCGTGCTGGACGCCCTCCATCCCTCGGTGGGGCGGGCCCGTCGCATCGGGATCACGGGTCCGCCGGGAGCGGGGAAGTCGACCCTCACCGCGGGGCTCGCCCGCCGGCTCCGGGAGCGGGACCTGACGGTGGGCGTGCTGGCGGTGGATCCCACCAGCCCGTTCTCCGGCGGGGCCCTCCTGGGGGACCGCATCCGGATGGGCGAGCTGGCCTCCGACGAGGGGGTGTTCATCCGGTCCATGGCCAGCCGCGGAGCCCCGGGCGGGCTGGCCACGGCCACCCGGGAGGCGGCGGATCTACTGGACGCCTTCGGATTCGACCGCATCCTCCTGGAGACGGTGGGCGTGGGGCAGGCCGAGCTCCAGGTGGCCGATTCGGCGGACACCACCGCGGTGGTGCTGGTGCCGGAATCGGGCGACGCCGTCCAGACCATGAAGGCGGGGATCATGGAGATCGCCGACGTCTTCGTGGTGAACAAGGCCGACCGGTCGGGCGCCGACCGGCTGGCCCGGGAGCTCCAGGTGATGATCCGGCTCCGCTCTGGTCCGCCGGCGTCCGGCGCCGGCCACCACGGGGCCGCGGGGGCCCCGGCCGAGCCCTGGGAGGTCCCGGTCCTCCGGAGCGTGGCCACCGAGGGGACCGGCCTGGACGAGCTGGACGACGCCCTGGACCGGCACCACGGGTGGCTCCGCGAGACGGGGCGGCTGGAGGAGGCCCGCCGGGAGCACCGGCTGGGCCAGGCCCGGGCCGTGCTCCTCCGGAGGGCGGAGCGGGAGGCCCGGGCCCTCTGGGAGGAGCGTCGGGAGGAGGCACGGCGGCTCCTGGAGGCCGAGGGGCTCTCCCCGTATCGGGCGGCCGCCCGGATCGCCGGAGGGTGAGTCGCCCAGCCCCTTCCGGAACGCCCCCCGGGTTTCCGTCGTATCTTGAGAGGGGTTCCCGGGGCATCGATCCGTTCCGATCGCCGGGGTACGAACGGACTGCAGGGGCGCCGGCGGGATCCGGCGACCCGCGCCACCAGCGGTGGAGAGGCCAATGAGCAGCGTAATGGACGACGTCGCGACGCCGGAGGACCTGCGCCGGGAGGTCGAGGAGCGTCGGGCCGAACTGGAGCGCCTGGAGCGCGCCCTCGAGCGCTGGGAGGAGGCCTACGACTCCGTCCCGAAACGGGACGACGTGGACTTCACCACCGTCTCCGGCAGGGACGTGGATCCCCTCTACACCCCCCTGGACCGCCGGGACGCCGATGACGTGGACGACGTGGGGCTCCCGGGCGAGTACCCGTTCACCCGGGGCCCGTACCACAGCATGTACCGGACGAAGCTGTGGACCATGCGGCAGTTCTCCGGCTTCGCCACCGCCGAGGAGACCAACGAGCGGTACAAGTACCTCCTGGACCGGGGACAGACGGGCCTGTCCGTGGCCTTCGACTTCCCCACCCTCATGGGCTACGACTCCGACGATCCCCACGCCGAGGGGGAGGTGGGGAAGTGCGGTGTGGCCATCTCCAGCCTGGCCGACATGGAGGTCCTGTTCGACGGGATCCCGCTGGACGAGGTCTCGGTCTCCATGACCATCAACGGCCCGGCCATCATGCTCTACTGCTTCCTCCTGGCGGCGGCCGAGAAGCAGGGGGTGCCCCCGGAGGAGGTCCGGGGCACCATCCAGAACGACATCCTCAAGGAGTTCATGGCCCAGCACGCCTGGATCTTCCCCCCGGAGCCGGCGCTCAAGATCGTCACGGACATCTTCGAGTGGTCCGCGGACCACGCGCCGAACTTCAACACCATCTCCATCTCCGGCTACCACATCCGGGAGGCGGGCGCCACCGCCGCCCAGGAGCTCGCCTTCACCCTGAAGAACGGGTTCACCTACGTGGAGCGGGGCATGGCCCGGGGCCTGGACGTCGACGAGTTCGCGCCCCGGCTCTCCTTCTTCTGGGACGTCCACAACGACTTCTTCGAGGAGATCGCCAAGTTCCGCGCGGCCCGCCGCATCTGGGCCCGGCACATGCGCGAGGAGTACGGGGCCGAGGACCCCAGGAGCTGGCGGCTCCGGACTCACGCCCAGACGGCCGGCGTCACCCTCACCGCCCAGCAGCCGCTGAACAACGTGGCCCGGGTGGCCTACCAGGCGCTGGCCGCGGTCCTCGGGGGGACCCAGTCTCTCCACACCAACGCCCTGGACGAGACCCTGGCCCTCCCCACCGAGCGCACCGCCCGGGTGGCGCTCCGGACGCAGCAGATCCTGGCCTACGAGACGGGCGTGGCCAACACCATCGACCCCCTGGCCGGCTCCTACTACGTGGAATCCCTCACCGACGAGCTGGAGGAGGAGGCGGAGCGGATCTTCCGGGAGATCGACGACATAGGCGGGGTGGTGGCCGGGATCGAGTCCGGCTATTTCCAGGGCCGGATCGCCGAATCGTCGCGCCGCTTCCAGGCCGAGGTGGAGCGGGGCGATCGGGTCATCGTGGGCGTGAACGAGTTCCAGGAGTCCGACGAGGACCGGGTCGACGTCCTGAAGATCGGCGAGGAGGCGGGCGAGAAGCAGCGGCGGAGGCTCGCCGAGCTCCGGGAGCGTCGGGACGACGACGAGGTGGAACGGACCCTGGACCGGCTCCAGGAGGCGGCCCGCCGGGACGAGAACCTCATGCCGCCCATGCTGGACGCGGTCCGGGCCTACGCCACCCTGGGCGAGATGAGGGAGACGCTGGAGGAGGTCTACGGACGGTTCCAGGAGCCGGTGTCCTTCTGATGGACGAGGAGCGATCCCATGGATGAGCGCCGATATCGGATCCTGGTGGCCAAGCCGGGGCTCGACGGGCACGACCGCGGCGCCAAGGTCATGGCGGCGGCCCTCCGGGACGCCGGCTTCGAGGTCATCTACACGGGCCTCCACCGGACCCCGGCCGAGATCGCCAGCACGGCGGTCCAGGAGGACGTGGACGTGGTGGCCCTCTCCGTCCTCTCGGGCGCCCACATGACGCTGTTCCCCCGGGTCCTGGAGGAGCTGGAGGAGGAGGGCCTGGAGGACGTCCTGGTCACCGGCGGCGGGATCATCCCCGAGGAGGACATGGAGGAGCTCCGGGAGCAGGGCGTGGGCCGGCTCTTCGGTCCCGGCACGGACACCCAGGAGGCGGTGGCGTACATCCGCCGGTGGTGCGAGGAGCACCGGGACGGCGGAGCGTGAGGCGGCCCCCGACGTGAGCTCCGGTTCCCAGAGCACCCGCATGGGCCGGCTGGCCTCCGAGCTCCGCGAGCTGGAGGACCGGCTCCGGAAGGGGGGCGGCCCCGAGAAGATCGAGAAGCAGCACGACAGGGGGAAGCTCACCGCCCGGGAGCGGGTGGAGCTGCTCCTGGACCCCGGCGGCGGCTTCCTCGAGATCGGGCTGCTCATGGCGTACGACCAGTACGACGGGGACGCCCCGGCGGCCGGGGTGATCACCGGGCTGGGCGAGATCTCGGGCCGGGAGGTCGTGGTGGTGGCCAACGACGCCACCGTGAAGGCCGGGAGCTGGTGGCCCGAGACCATCACCAAGATCCTCCGGGCCCAGGAGATCGCCATGAGGTGCCGGATCCCCATCATCTACCTGGTGGATTCCGCCGGCGTGAACCTGCCCCACCAGGGAGGCGTCTTCCCCGGGAAGTACGGCGCCAGCCGGATCTTCTACTACAACTCCATCATGCGGCACTACCTGGACGTGCCGCAGCTGGCGGCGGTCATGGGGCCCTGCATCGCCGGCGGCGCCTACCTGCCGGCCCTGTCGGACGTCATCGTCATGGTGGAGGGGACCAGCTTCATGGGCCTGGGAGGCCCCAACCTGGTGAAGGGGGCCACCGGACAGGAGGTGGAGGCCGGAGACCTGGGCGGCGCCGAGGCCCATACCCGGCTGAGCGGCGTGGCCCATTACCGGGACCCCAACGACCGGGCCTGCATCTCCCGGCTCCGGGACCTGGTGGCCGAGCTCCCCGACCCCGACCGTCGTCCGGCGCCCGAGGATCCGGTCCCGCCGGCCCGGGATCCCCGGGAGGCCTACGAGATCCTCCCGGAGAACCACCGGCAGCCCTACGAGATGGAGGCGCTGCTGGAGACCATCCTGGACGAGGGGCGGTTCGACGAGTTCATGGAGGACTACGCCCCCGAGATGCTCACCGCGGTGAGCCGCCTGAACGGTCGACCCGTGGGCGTCATCGCCAACCGGCGGGGGATGTTCTCCGACCGTGAGCGGGGGGGCGCGCCGAAGTTCGGCGGGATCGTTTACGCGGACACGGCGGAGAAGGTCTCCTACTTCATGGACGTCTGCGATCGGCACGACACGCCGCTGCTCTTCGTGCAGGACGTGAGCGGCTTCATGGTGGGCTCCGAGGCCGAGCATTCGGGGATCATCCGGGCCGGCGCCCGGATGGTGGAGTCCATGGCCACCGCCCGGGTGCCGAAGATCGTGCTGACGGTGAACCACGCCTCCGGCGCCGGCTACTACGCCATGGCCGGGCAGGGCTTCGACCCGGACTTCATCTTCAGCTGGCCCACGGGCCGCATGGGCGTCATGGAGGGCGAGTCGGCGGTGCGGGCCGTCTACGGTCCGAAGATGGACGCGGCGAAGGAGAGCGGCGAGGAGCTGGACCAGGAGATCCGGGAGGCCATCCAGGAGACCCGCCAGGAGTACGAGCGCCAGCTGGACGCCCGCTACGCCGCCGCCCGGGGATTCGTGGACGCCATCATCCTGCCCGAGGAGACCCGGGAGGTCCTGGACCTGGCGCTCCGGAGCGCCCTGAACAACCCGGCGCCCCACATCGGCGCCTTCACCCTGGGCGACGAAGCGTGACGGGAGGGAGCCGATGAGCGCCGACCGGACGATCCGGGTGGCCTCCGGCCAGGGCTTCTGGGGCGACTGGCAGGAGGCGCCGAAGCTCCAGGTCCGCAGCGGCCCGGTGGACTACCTCATGATGGACTACCTGGCCGAGATCACCATGTCCATCATGCAGAAGCAGCGGGACCGGGACCCGGAGGCCGGCTACGCCCGGGACTTCGTGCCCCTGATCCGGGAGCTGGCGCCGGACCTCCTGGACCGTGACGTCCGGGTGGTCACCAACGCCGGGGGCGTGAACCCGGACGCATGCCGGGCGGCCCTCCAGGAGGCGCTGGCGGGCGTGGACCTGCCGCGGCCCCTCCGCATCGGGGTGGTGAAGGGCGACGGCCTGCTGGACCGGCTCGACGCCCTCCTGGAGGAGGGGCACGAGCTCCGGAACATGGAGACCGGCGAGCCCCTGGCGGCGGTCCGGGACCGGGTCAGGAGCGCCAACGCCTACCTGGGCGCCCCTCCCATCGTGGAGGCCCTGGAGGGCGGCGCCGACGTGGTGGTCACCGGCCGGTCCACCGACACGGCCCTCACCTACGCCCCCCTGATCCACGAGTTCGGGTGGGCCGCCGACGCCTGGGACCGGCTGGCCGCGGGGGTGGTGGCGGGCCACATCAACGAGTGCGGGGCCCAGGCCTCCGGCGGCAACACCCTGTACGGCTGGCGGGACGTGGAGCTGGTCCGCCCGGGCTACCCCATCGTGGAGGCCCGGCCCGACGGCTCCTTCACGGTGACCAGGCACCCGGGGCTGGACGGCCGGGTCAACCGGGCCACGGTGACCGAGCAGCTGGTCTACGAGATGGGCGATCCCACGGAGTACATCACCCCGGACTGCGTGGCCGACTTCTCCACCATCCGGCTGGAGGAGGAGGGGGAGGACCGGGTCCGGGTCACCGGCGTGGAGGGGCGTCCGGGCCCCGAGAGGCTCAAGGTCTCGGTGGCCTACCACGACGGCTACAAGGCCACCGGCACCCTCACCTACGCCTGGCCCGAGGCCCTGGACAAGGCGCGCAGGGCCGACGAGATCCTCCGGGCCCGCCTCGGCGACCTGGGCTTGGCCTTCGACGAGATTCGGACCGAGTTCGTGGGGGCGGGAGCGGCTCAGGGCCGGGCCGGTCCGGCGGGGGGCGGCTTCGACCCCTCCGGGCTCCCCGAGGTGCAGCTCCGGGTGGGGGTCCGGGCGGTGGAGCGGGATCCGGTGGAGCGGTTCACCCGGGAGCTGGCCCCGCTGATCCTGGCGGGTCCCCCGACGGTCACGGGCTTCGCCGGCGGCCGACCCCGGGTCCAGGAGATCATGGCGTTCTGGCCGGCCCTCGTGGACCGGGAGCCCGTGGAGTCGGAGCTGTCCGTGGAGCTCCACGAGGGAGGGGCCCGATGAGCGAAGGAGGCATCCCGTGAAGGTCCAGCTCAGGCGCGTCGCCTTCGCCCGCTCGGGGGACAAGGGCGACACCGTGAACGTGGGCCTCGTGGCCTACACGCCGGAGCTCTATCCGGTGATCCGGGAGCAGGTCACCGCCTCGCGGGTGAAGGAGCACTTCTCCGACCTGTGTGAGGGGGAGGTGGAGCGCTTCGAGCTCCCGAACCTCCGGGCCCTGAACTTCCTGCTCCACGGCTCCCTGGACGGCGGGGGCACGCGCTCGCTGATGCTGGACGCCCAGGGCAAGACGTTCGGGGCGGCGATCCTGAGGATGGAGGTCGAGGCCCCGGAGGAGCTCCTCCGGGCGGCCGCCGAGGAGCACCCCGTGCCGGGAGGTGAAGCGTGACCGAAGAACGATCCACGGGCGACGGGGGGCTGGTGCGGGTACGGTCCGACGGGGACGTCGGCGTGGCCCGGATCACCCTGGACCGGCCGGAGCGGCGCAACGCCCTGAACTCGGCGCTGGTGGCCGCCCTGAGCTCCGCGCTCCGGGAGGCGGAGGCCGACGAGGACGTCTCGGTGGTGGCCGTGGAGGGCGCGGGCCCCGACTTCTGCGCCGGGGCGGACCTGGCGGAGATCCGGGACGCCGTGGACGCGGGGATCATGGCGAACCTCGCCGACGCCGACGCCCTGGGCGATCTGTTCATCGGGATCCGGAGGATGGGCACGCCGGTGGTGGCCCTGGTCACCGGTCGGGCCCTGGCGGGAGGATGCGGCCTGGCCACGGCGTGCGACCTGGTGGTGGCCGCCTCCGACGCCGAGTTCGGGTATCCGGAAGTGTCCATCGGCTTCGTGCCCGCCATGGTCATGGCCATCCTGCGGAGGGCCGTGGGCGAGAAACGGGCCTTCGAGCTGGTGGCCACCGGGGAGCGCATCGGGGCCGAGCGCGCCCGGGAGTACGGCATGGTGAACCGGGTCTTCCCCGCCGACGAGTTCGAGGCCCGGGCCGGCGAGTTCCTGACGGGCCTGGCGGAGAACAGCGCCTCGGCCCTCCGGCTGAGCAAGCGGCTGCTGTACCACCTGGACGGCGTGGACTTCGAGTCGGCCATCCGGTCCGGGGCCGAGGTGAACGCCCTGGCCCGCCTGACCGACGACTGCCGGGAGGGGATCGCCCGATTCCTGGACCGATGAGGGGGGGCGATCGATGACAGGGGGCGACCCGCGGGAGCGGGGGACGCCGGAGGAGGTCGGGCCCGGGCCGGGGACGCTGCTGGCGGCGACCGGGGCGTTCGGACTCTCCGCCTGGCTGGCCGGCCGGGAGGCCGGAGGCCTGTGGAGCGGAGAGCTGCTCCTCCTGGTGGCCGTCGCCTTCGGGGCCCTGGCCCACGCCGCGGCCCGCCGGTACCGGCCGGGCGAAGGGCTCCTGGCCTGGCTGGAGGGAGCCGCCGGCCACTATCTGCTCTTCGTCGGTGCCGGTGTCTTCCTCGCGTCCGAGGCTTATGCTGTGGGCCTGGCGAGTCGGGCGGACGCCCCGGACGTGGCGCTGATGGCCATGCTCCTCCCGCCGGTGGCGGTGGCGGGCTACGCCCTCCGCCGGGCCGAGGAGGGGAGCTCCGGCGCGTCGAAGCCGGAGATCGATGATTCGGAAGGCGATGGTTCGGAGACGTAGGGACGCGGAGGACGGAGCCTGAGATGACGGGAGATCCCGAGGAGATGCGAGAGGGCCCCCGCGGAGACGGGGAGGGTTGGGACCGCGCGGAGCTCATCGGCGGGACCGCGGCGGGGGTCTTCCTCCTGGTGGGAGGCTGGATGATCCTCTCCGGCGAGCCCCGCGGTGCCGCGGCGGCGGTCGTCCTGTGGACGGGGGCCCTGGCCATGGCGGGACTCGGATTCGGCCGTTCCGCGGCCGGTCCGTCCTCCGGTACGGACGCCGGTACGGATCCCGGTGGGGACTCCGGGACCCGGGCGGAGCCGGACGACGGGACGGACGTTCCCGTGGCGACGGCCCGGAGGCGCCTGAACCTGAGCGAGCGAATCGCCCTGGGACCGGTGGGCGGGCTCCTCGGCGGGGCCGTGGTCGCCGTGGTCGCCGCGGCGGTGACCGGGATCGGCGCGACCCAGCTCCTGGGCGTCGAGGCGGGGGCCGGGGCCGGGGACGGTCTCCCGGGCCTCGGCCGGCGCCTGTGGACGGGGGCCCTGTGGGGCATCCTCTTCGGGGTCTTCTATCCCCGGGTGCCCGGACGATCGCCCCTGGGCCGCGGGGCCTGGTTCGCCGTCATCCCCGCCCTGTGGGCCCTGCTGGTGGAATACCCCTTCCTCAGGGGCCAGGGCTGGGCGGGTGTGGAGCTGGGCGGTCTGACCTTCCTCCTGATCCTCCTCCTCCACCTGCTCTGGGGCCTGACGGCAGGGGCCGTCTTCCAGTGGGCGGAGCTCACCTCGGAGGGGAGCCTCGACCGGCGCCTCGGGGCGGCGTCCTCGTGACCGATCCGGTGCCGTCGACCCGGAAGTGGTGGCTGAGCCTCCAGCTGGGGCTGGGCCTCGGGGGCGGGGCTCTCTGGCTCGTGGGCAAGGTCCTCGAGTCGGAGTTCACCGCGGGGGCCGGTCTGGGGCTGGTGGTGGCGGCGCTGGTCCTCCGGTTCGGACGCCGGGCGGCCGAGGAGAGCTCGTGAGATCCCCGCGAGGGATCGCTGCCGTGGCCCTGGCCCTCGGCGTCCTGCTCCTGGCCCCCCGGCCCGTGGCCGGGCAGGCGGAGATGGAGATGGAGAGCGGCTTCGCCCTCCTGGTCTGGGAGGCCTCCACGGAGCGGCTGGCGGCCGTCGCGGCGAGCAGCCTCCCGGCGGCCGCGGCCGAGGGCCTCAGGGTGAGTTCCGGCCTGGCCGCCTTCCACGCCGCCGGTCGGGGAGGGGAGGGTGCCACCGCCCGCGCCGCGGCCGGACTCCGGGAGGGCCGGGCGCCGGGTGCCGCCGTCCGTCTCGCCGCCGAGGGGGCCGGCCCCCTGCAGCTGGCGGTCCTGGCGCCGGACTGCGAGTCCGGGGAGGCCGGGGCGGGCTCGTTCGTGGGATCGGTGGAGATGCGGACCGGGCGCCTGGCCGACGGCTGCTTCGTGGCGGTGGCCGTCCAGCCGGGGGAGGCCGCCGCCCTGGATCGGATGATCTCGGCGCTCCGGGAGGAGGGTGGAGAGCCCCTCCCGGGTCGGCTCGTCGCCGCCCTGGAGGCGGCCCTCCAGGGGGAGCCCGCCCTCCGCCCGGCCCGGTCGGCGGCCCTCTGGATCGCCGCTCCGGAGCCGGGGGGCTCCGGTGTCGCCGGGTCGTCGGCGGGTGAGGACCCGGTGGCGTCCATCGGCCTCCGGCTCCAGGCGGAGGACCATCCGCGGCCGCTGGACCGCCTGGGAGAACAGCTCAGCGTCGTTCGTGGCCGGGAGCTGGCCCGACGGGCCGGAGACCGGGTCGCGGCGGGCCGGTACGAGGAAGCCGCGGCCCTGGCCGATTCGGCGCTGGAGCTGGATCCCGGGAGCACGGCCGCCTGGATGCAGCGGGGGCGGGCGCTGCTGTTCGCCGAGCGCGAGGACGACGCCGAGGAAGCGTTCCGTCGGATGCTGGAGCTGGATCCCACGGCGCTCCGATTCCTGGGCGACCCCACCGAGCCGTCGGTGAACCGGGACGTCATTCCCTACCGGCCCCGCCTGCTGCTCCGGCTGGACGTGTACCGTCGCGCCTACTTCCGCACCGTGGACTTCGGGCCGGGGCCGGCCGACCCCGGGGGGCTCCCCCCCACCCCCGAACCGGCGGACCGGGGGGCCGGCCGCGTCGGGGGGAGCGGGGGATGAGCTCGGCTCAGCGGGGCTCGAGTTCCGCCCGGCAGCCGTCCTTGCATCCCTGGTACCACTCGTGGCACAGCTCCTTGTCGAGCCGGCCGCCGGTGGCCAGGCATCCGATGTACCAGAGCTCGCAGTAGATCCGGCAGAGGCCTTCCCCCTCGGCGGCGGGGGCCGCCGGAGGGGCGGAGGAGCTCGTCACGAGCAGGGCGGTCAGGGCGAGGATGAATCGTCGCATGGTCCTTCCTCCCGGTCGGGGGTGGATGGCGGATCGTCGGACGGCCGTCACAGCCGCTTCAGGTTGCAGCCGGCGAGACAGCCCAGGATGTAGGCGCCGCACCGGAACGAATCGATGTCGTCGCAGTGCTCCGCCGCCCTCTCCGCGCAGTACTCCCTGCACAGGGCCCCTCCGTCCTTCGGTTCGTCGGCGTCCTGGGCGCGGCCCATGCCGGGGGCGGCGACCAGGCTGGCTCCGATGATGGCGATGAGCAGACGTCTCATGGCTCTTTCCTCCGTTCAGGGGATGGTCGTCCCGCGGGGTCGGTCCCCGCGGGTGCCCGGTGACAGCAGGGCGAGGATCTCGTCCACGTCGGCCCGTGCCAGGACTCCGTCCTTCCGCCACGCCAGCCGTCCCCCGGCGTCGGTCACCAGCGTCGTGGGAACGACGCGGATCTTCAGGTGCCGGAGGAAGGCCGCCTCGGCGACCGGTCGGACCGCCAGGGCCTCGGGGAGGTGCTCCCGGACGTAGGCGAGGGCCGGATCGGCCTCTTCCAGGCCCACGGCGTAGCTCCGCACGCCGGGACGGGCCGTCAGGATCTCGCGCCATCCCGGGAGCGTCCGGGCACAGGCCGGGCAGGTGGACTGGAAGACCAGGTGCAGGGCGGGGCCGGGCTCTGCGGCGGCCACCGTGTCGTTCGAGGCCAGGAGCCGGTAGTCGAGGTCGTCGGGGAGCTCCTCCCCGACCTCCACCTCGGCGCGGCGCCGCAGCTCGGGAACGATCCGGTCGTGGATCACCACGGCCAGGGCCGTCATCAGCAGGGCGCCGGTCCCCAGGTCCAGGAGCATCCGCCATCTCCGCGCTCGCGCCGTAGACCCCACGCCGTCCTCCTCTCCTGCTGGATCTCGCGTCCGGCCGGCGGGCACCGATGTGCCGCCGTGGAGCCGGATCGCTCGAGCAGGGTTCGGCGCTCCCTCACGCCGGGCTCAACGGCCCGCCTCCGTTGACGGCGGCATGAGAGGCGCCCACAGGAACGGTCCATGGACGGCATGGTGGAGAGGGGCCGGCCCGCCGGGACGGCGGCCGCCCGCCCGGGGATGGAGGCGGTCCGGACGACGCTGGTGGAGACCTTCGGCCATCGCCGCCTCCGGCCGGCGCAGCGGCCCGCCGTCCGGGCCGTGCTCGACGGCCGGGACCTCCTGGCCGTCCTTCCCACCGGCTCCGGGAAATCCCTCTGCTTCCAGCTCCCGGCCCTGCTCCTGCCCGGCCTCACCCTGGTGGTCTCTCCCCTGGTGTCGCTCATGGACGACCAGGTGGAGAAGCTCCGGTCGCTGGGCATCGACGCGGCCGCCCTCCACTCCGCCCTCCGCCGGTCCTCCCGGCGCGACGTCGGGAGGGCGCTCGCGGACGGGCGCCTCCGGCTCCTCTACGTCTCCCCGGAGCGGCTCTGGAGCGACGATTTCGCCTCGCGGCTGGCCGGAGCACGGCCCGGACGGGTGGTGGTGGACGAGGCCCACTGTATCTCCGAATGGGGCCACGACTTCCGCCCCGCCTACCGGCGGATCGGCGCCTTCCTGCGCCGGATCGGCAGGCCGCCCGTGGCCGCCTTCACGGCCACGGCCACCCCGAGGACCCGCGCCGACGTCCGCTCGTCCCTCGGGCTGCGGGATCCGGTGGAGGTCCTGGCCCCGGTGGATCGCCCCAACCTGCGTTACGAGGTGACGGGGTCCGCCGACCTCCTCACGGCGGCCTCCCGGGCGGCGGAGGCCGTGAGGCGTGCGCGGGGCGCCTCCATCGTGTACGCCGGGACCCGCCGCCGGACGGAGCGGATGGCCGCCTACCTCCGCCGACGGGGGCTGCCCGCGGCGGCCTATCACGCCGGACTCGCCGCGGCGGAGCGGAGCGCGGTGCAGGAGCGGTTCCTGGGCCGGGAGCTGCGGGCCGTCTGTGCCACCACGGCGTTCGGGATGGGAGTGGACCACGCGGGCGTCCGCCTGGTGTGCCACCTGGGTCGCCCGGCGTCCCTGGAGGGATACGTCCAGGAAGCGGGCCGGGCGGGCCGCGACGGCGACCCGGCTCGCTGCCTGCTGATCCCGCTGGAGGGGGACGCCTCCCTCCACGCCATCCTCCGGCGCTGCAGCTGGCCCCGTCCCTCCTCGGTCCGTCGGGTGTGGAACGCCCTGGCCGACGGCCGCCCCCTGACAGAGGCGGAGCTGGGGCGTCGCCTCCGCGGGCGGGTGAGCGAACCGGAGCGCGAAGGGGCCATCAGGGTACTGGCCCTCCACGGCCTCGTCTCTCTACGAGAAGGGGGCCACCGGTCCGGTGGCCGGCGCCTGGAGAAGCGGACGGGGGCTCGCCTGGAGTCGCTGGACCGGCGCGGGCTGCGGCGCGGACGAAGGCGTGCCCGACGCCGATTCCGGGCGGTGGTCCGCTACGCCCGCGCCCGCCGCTGCCGCCGCGCGGTCATCGCGAAGTACTTCGGCGAGACGTCCCCCCGGTGTGCCGGATGCGACAGGTGTGGATGACGCCACCGGTGCGGATGATGCGACCGGCTCGGACGAGGGGCCGGGTGCGCCTGGACCAGGGGCCCGCGGACGGGAGGGCATGCAACAGCCGGCCGGTCCCGACCGTTTCAGAGGACGGGCCCGACGGATAGCATGTGCTTTCGGGGCACGGCCCGGGGCGGGCCGCACACACGCAATGGACACGGACGCCAGGACGAGCGATGGAAGACTACGACGCCTATCTGGACGACCATCACAGGATGATGCGCGACATGGTGCGGGACTTCGCGGAGAGCGAGATCGCGCCGGTCGCTTCGGAGTATGACGAGAAGGAAGCCTTCCCGTGGGAGACCGCCGCCGCCATGGCGGAGCTGGGCCTCTTCGGCATCCCCATACCCGAGGAGTACGGCGGCGCCGGGATGGACCTGCTGGCGTCGGTCATCGCCATCGAGGAGCTGGCCCGGGTGGACGCCAGCCACTCCATCACGGTGG